>NZ_JABWQY010000068.1:0-202 GCF_014268685.1 Pseudomonas sp. SWRI92 | reverse complement strand
GGCGACTTTGCAGGGTGGTATTTGTGCTAGCCACGGTAGCAACTGGCTGCGATTAAGCTTCTTGCGCAGAACCATGTGGCCTTGTGCATCTTGGCCATGCAAGTGGAAGCTATTTTTGCCAATGTCGATGCCTAGAAGCGTCACGCTGTTCATGAGAAAGCCTCCTCAGGAAAAGGGAGAACCTCAGAAGTTTAGACCTGAG
>NZ_JABWQY010000067.1:0-208 GCF_014268685.1 Pseudomonas sp. SWRI92 | reverse complement strand
CGGTTTGCCGTCGGCACCGGTCAGGGTGGCGGTGTAAGTGATGGTGCCGTTTTCGTTCACGGTCGGAGTGGCGGTCAACGTCACCGTGGTGGTGTCATCGACATCGCTGACGATAGTGCTGACCGGAGTCGTGTTCGGAGCGATAGCCTCGAGGTTGCCACCAGTGGCGGTACTGATGCTTTCGGTGACGGTGGTTGGGCCTTGGTAC
>NZ_JABWQY010000066.1:0-209 GCF_014268685.1 Pseudomonas sp. SWRI92 | reverse complement strand
CGCGGTCGGCAACGATGTGTACCAAGGCCCAACCACCGTCACCGAAAGCATCAGTACCGCCACTGGTGGCAACCTCGAGGCTATCGCTCCGAACACGACTCCGGTCAGCACCATCGTCAGCGATGTCGACGACACCACTACCGTGACGTTGACCGCTACACCGACCGTGAACGAAAACGGCACCATCACCTACACCGCAACCCTGACCG
>NZ_JABWQY010000065.1:0-209 GCF_014268685.1 Pseudomonas sp. SWRI92 | reverse complement strand
TCGGCATCCATGCCGAGGTGCCCCCTCCACAATACCTTCGTTCAGCCAGCGTGGTTAACGGGGCGCCGAGATCAACGTCCGCCGCGAGGCGGCCTGAAAGCCGACCTGGTTTGGGTGGGATTGCGTTTTTCCTGTGCGGGCCTGCTTGCTGCGGCATTCAAGAAAAACGATACCCGTGGCGAGGGAGCTTGCTCCCGCTCGGCTGCGCA
>NZ_JABWQY010000064.1:0-218 GCF_014268685.1 Pseudomonas sp. SWRI92 | reverse complement strand
CGCAGCGAGCAGGCTCGCACAGGAGAAACGCAATCCCACCCAAAATCAGGTCGGCTATCAGGCCGCCTCGCGACGGACGTTGATCTCAGGCGCCCCGTTAACCACGATGGCTGAACGAAGGTGTTGCGCAGTGGGCAACCCGGCATGGATGCCGGGTTAGCCGCGCTGGGCCATGGATGGCCCTTCGCGGCGGGCCCACGGAGCAATGCCTTCGTTCA
>NZ_JABWQY010000063.1:0-218 GCF_014268685.1 Pseudomonas sp. SWRI92 | reverse complement strand
CACATGGGGAAACCCCACACTACCATCGGCGATGCATCGTTTCACTGCTGAGTTCGGGATGGGATCAGGTGGTTCCAATGCTCTATGGTCGTCAAGAAATTCGGGTACCGAATCGTGGCCAGTTGGCCTCGCTTCAGCAAATTGGGTATGTGATAGCTTCGGTGTTTTTGTGAGATTCGAACTTTCGGTTCGTTTCGTCTTCACACACCGCAATCTGG
>NZ_JABWQY010000062.1:0-231 GCF_014268685.1 Pseudomonas sp. SWRI92 | reverse complement strand
CCGAATCGTGGCCAGTTGGCCTCGCTTCAGCAAATTGGGTATGTGATAGCTTCGGTGTTTTTGTGAGATTCGAACTTTCGGTTCGTTTCGTCTTCACACACCGCAATCTGGTGCCCTGCATGCAGGATCAGCAAATTGCTTGGGTGTTATATGGTCAAGCCTCACGGGCAATTAGTACAGGTTAGCTCAACGCCTCACAGCGCTTACACACCCTGCCTATCAACGTCGTAG
>NZ_JABWQY010000061.1:0-231 GCF_014268685.1 Pseudomonas sp. SWRI92 | reverse complement strand
CCGAGTCGTGGCCGGCTGGCCTCGCTTCAGCAAATTGGGTATGTGATAGCTTCGGTGTTTTTGTGAGATTCGAACTTTCGGTTCGTTTCGTCTTCACACACCGCAATCTGGTGCCCTGCGTGCAGGATCAGCAAATTGCTTGGGTGTTATATGGTCAAGCCTCACGGGCAATTAGTACAGGTTAGCTCAACGCCTCACAGCGCTTACACACCCTGCCTATCAACGTCGTAG
>NZ_JABWQY010000060.1:0-235 GCF_014268685.1 Pseudomonas sp. SWRI92 | reverse complement strand
CCGCTTTCGAAAGCAAACGATAAACCTGTGGCGAGGGAGCTTGCTCCCGCTGGGCTGCGCAGCAGACCCAAAACCATTCAGCAAGGTGTATCTGGATAATCGCAGGGTTGCGTTTTACGGCCGCTGCGCAGCCGAGCGGGAGCAAGCTCCCTCGCCACGGGTATCGTTTTTCTTGAATGCCGCAGCAAGCAGGCCCGCACAGGAAAAACGCAATCCCACCCAAACCAGGTCGGCT
>NZ_JABWQY010000006.1:0-263535 GCF_014268685.1 Pseudomonas sp. SWRI92 | reverse complement strand
AATTCGGCGCCGACGGTAGCCAGCGGGTCACCGCTTACCAAAGGGATTCTGCAGGACGCCTGCTGCGCAAGACCTTGCCCGACGGCACGACCGTCGATTACCGCTACGACGCCCTCGGGCGCCTGGTCAGCGTCGACGACGGCCACTGGCCGCTGGCCTACGAATACGACGCCCAGGACCGCCTCGTCGCCGAACACCAGGGCTGGGCCACCCTGCGTTATCGCTACGACAGCGCGGGCCGGCTGATCCATTGCCGCCTGCCCGATCGCAGCACCCTCGACTACCGCCACCTCCCGGGTGGCGCGCTGATCGCCATCGACCTCAACGACACGTGCCTGACCGAGCACCGTTTCAAAGGCGGACGCGAAACCCAACGCCAGCAGGGCCGGCTGCTCAGCGACTACCGCTACGACGAACAGGGCCGCCTCAAGGCCCAGACCGTGTGGCAGACCCAACAGCAACAGCTGTTCTGGCGCGACTATTCCTACGACGCGGGCGGCAACCTCGCCGCGCTGTCCGACTCACGAAACCGCCGCAGCTACCAATACGACAAGCAAGATCGCCTGCTGCGCATCGACTACGCCCACAACCAAGCCCCGGAACGCTTCGCCCACGACCCGGCCGGCAACCTGCTGATGCAGGATCGCCCCGGCCCGACCACCCTCAAGGGCAACCGCCTATTGATGGAAGGCGACCGCCACTACGACTACGACGCCTACGGCAACCTCGTCCGCGAACGCCGCGGCACGGCCCAATGCCTGGTCACCGAATACCGCTACGACAGCCAACACCGCCTCATCAGCGTCACCAGCCCGGACGGCAGCGAAACGTCCTACCGCTACGACGCCTTCGGCCGACGCATCAGCAAGACCGTGGACGACCAGACCAGCGAATTTATCTGGCAAGGCGACCAAGTCATCGCCGAAAGCAGCGACCAGCACTACCAAAGCTACATCTACGAACCCGGCACCTTCCGCCCCCTCGCCCTGCTCGAAGGCGAAGGCCCAGAAAAAGCCACGCCGTTCTACTACCACCTCGACCATCTCGGCACGCCCCAGGAACTGACCAGCCACCGAGGCGAAGTGGTTTGGGCGGCGCGCTACAACGGCTACGGCAAACTCACCGAACTGCGCCACGGCGACGGCCCCCGACTACATCAACCCCTACGTTTCCAAGGGCAATACCACGACCGGGAAAGCGGCCTGCATTACAACCGGCACCGGTACTACAATCCGGAGACGGGGCGGTACCTGACGGCGGATCCGAGCAAGCTCAGGGGAGGGCTCAACGGGTATCGGTACACCCTGAACCCGACGGGGTGGGTGGATCCGTTGGGGTTGGAAACTTGCCCGGGCGATGGGTGTAAAAAGCCTGCCGTTGGAGAGCAGGATCCGGCGGCTAAGGTTGGGGTGGATGAGGGGGAGCCTGCGCTGCCGATGACGGCGGAGCAGCGGCGGGCGCGGATTGATGAGTTGGGGGAGGCGAATGCCTATCGGCGTTTGGATGAGATGGAGCGCTCGATCCCAGGCGCGCATTTCCTACAGAAACATGGAGCCCAAACTACAACGGAGGGTCAGTTGGAGCGCGTTACGACAGGGCGAAATCCTGGCACTGGGCAAATCGATGTATATCACAGCGGAAGTAATGCAGGGCTACCTGCTATTCCGTCTGCCGCAACTCGTTTCCTTAGTCATCGTGATCAGCTCAATGCTATTTATCGAGCTCAATTGATTTTCAGGCGAGCAGGAATTGCCGAATCTAAAGAACCAATTGAAATGGGGCGGGTAATTGGCGAGGGTTATAAAAGAGACGGTTTGGAGTATACCCAGCAAACTAAGGCGATTGTTATTCTTAATACAAATGGCCTACCTAAAACAGCTTATACAGGACCGAGCACATGAAAAAGCCGTATAATTTGCACTATATTTGGGGGTTGCTTTTTGTTTTTAGTATTGAGAATACTAATGATTTGGCGCGTGAGGAAATAATAACTTCAAAAAATGTAAATGATGACGAGGAATTGAGCCAGCTATTTGACTTGTTGATTCGTCCGGATTTTTTGTATCACTCTTCAGAAGAGCAGATTTTGCTGATTGATACTCTTGCTTATTTCTTAGGGTGCGATGACAGCTTTGATAGGGTTTTTTTAAACTTGGATACATACTTCGATCAGAAGGTTGAAGATCAGCGCAGATTTATGCGGGTTTTACTGGCTTCTTTAACGAAGTATAGAGCCGAGGCAAGCTGACTAAGTTAGGGTGGATTATTAAATCTAAAAACAGCCTATGCAATTAACCAGACACACCACGTTGTCCAAAAGAGGGGCCGCTACGCAGCCCAGCGGGAGCAAGCTCCCTCGCCACGGGGAATCAACGGGCGGCTAATCCACCTTCACACCGACAAACCCAGTTCCAAGACAGGCACCCGCCCAACCCCCCCATCAATCAAGTACAAACTCCCCCCCGCAATCTCCTTCGCATGATGCTTCGCCTGGGAAGCCAGTTCCGCCAGCTGACTGGCATCCAACCCAGCACAGGCCTCGGCGCGCAAATGCACCACCCCAATCGACAGTGACAGCAACGCAAACTCCTGCCGCACCCCTTGCCGATTCAATGCGGTAAAACACCCAGCCTCCAGATGCTCGGGCCGGTAGAAGCGGCGGCAGTGGGTCTGGAAGTCGTTCAGCAGCAGGTTCAGGCGTTTGCGCCAGTCGTCCGGGCCGAGGACCAGCAGGAAGTCGTCGCCGCCGATGTGGCCGACGAAGTCGCGGCTGGGGTCGATGCGTTCGTTCAGGCATTGGGCCAGGCACAGCAGGACCTCGTCGCCGCGGCCATAGCCATAGATATCGTTAAAAGGTTTGAAGCTGTCGATGTCGACGTAGCAGATCACCGACTCCTGGCGTTGCTGCAACAGGCGCGTGAGGCATTGTTGGATTGGTACGTTGCCCGGCAGCAAGGTCAGCGGGTTGGCGTAGCGGGCCTGTTGGATTTTCAGTTCAGTGATGAGCTTGAGCACATCGATGACCCGGCCCAATCCCATGTAGCTGCCGTTGAGGGTGATGATGAAGTCTTCTTCGATGCGCTGCCGGGCGCGGCTGGTGATGAGGCGACTGACTTGTTGCAGCGACTGGCTCAATTCCACCGCGAGGAAATCGTCGCTCATCAGGCGACTGATCGGTTTACGCGCGAACAGGTCGGTGGCGAAGGGCTTGAGCAGGGCGTCCGAGAGCGAATGACGATGCACGATGCCGCAGGGTTGGCCCTGATCGTCCAGCACCGCCAGGGAGTTGAGGTTGGCCTGGCGCCGGAACGCTTCCAGTACGGTGGCCGTCGGCGTGCGGTGCGCCACGGCCGGTTGTTCGTTGAGCAGGGCGCCGAGGTCGTTCACTTCCTCGGTCAGTGGCGCCACGCCGCTGTCCTGTCGGGGCATCAGTGCCCTGGCGTCCTGGGAGGGATGTTCCTGGGGGCGGGCAAGCAGATACCCTTGGACCAGATCGACCCCCATCTCAATCAACACCGCCAATTCTTCTGGCAGTTCTATGCCCTCGGCAATCACCTGGGCCCGTGACGCCTGGGCGATTTTAAGGATGGAGCCGACGAACTCGCGCTTGAGCGCGTCCTGGTGGATGCCGTCGATGAAATGCCGGTCGATCTTCACATAATCCGGCCGCAGTTCAGACCAGAGACGCAGGCTTGAATACCCAGCGCCGAGGTCATCCAGGGCGATGGAAAAGCCCATGGCGCGGTAGTGGTGAAGGGCGGTCTGCAAGAGCTGGAAATCATCGATGGGAGTTTGTTCGGTCAATTCGATGACGACTTGGCTGGGCGGGATGCCGAAGTCTTGTAATAGCTGCAACGTGCGGCCGGTCTGGTGCGCCGATTCCAGCAGCGATTCGGGCGAAACGTTGAGGAATAGTTTGCCGGGCAGCTTTTGCTCGTTGAAGCGTTGGCAGGCGCTGCGTCGGCAGGCCAGCTCCAGCTCGCTCAGCCGTCCGGCCTGGCGGGCCACGGACAATAACGCGATGGGGGAATGCAACGGGCTGTTGGACGGGCCACGAGTCAAGGCTTCGTAGCCCAGGATACGTCGTTCGGAGAGGCAAATGATCGGTTGGAACAGGCTGTGCAATCCGCTTTGACTCAGGATTGAGTTCAAGGCACCCAGCTGTTCTGTCGTGGTCATGGCGATCTCTGGCGATAAAAAAAGGACTGGGCGCAACCCCTGCTGGGGTGCGCCCGGTCCTGTATTTCACGACAGACTGATGTCAGTTTGATGACACTCCGACGAGCATCACCATTAAATGGCCATCATCTCAATGCTTGGCGACCGCCGTATTGAGTTTCAGGTAGTCCAGCAGGATCCGCCCGGTTTCGCTCAGGTAGGCGTCGTCTTCCGGCTTGGTCTTCTCCGGTTCGGTGATCAAGTCTTCGTCTTCTTTCTTCAGCTCTTTGAGCGGCTCTTCGCCCTTGGCCTTGCGGCGTAGGTTCTCCATCGCCAATTGCTTGGCTTCGATATCGGCGTGCTGTGCGCGGCGGTCGGTTTCGTTGAGGGTGACGGTTTTCTCGGTCATCAGCTTTTGTGCCAAGGCCAGCTTGTCGCGAATGAATACAAACTCTGCGTCCTGGGCCGAACGGGCGTCATGCTCGGATTTGAGCTGGGCCAGGAACGGTTTGAACGGGTCCACGGCCGGCTTGATCGCAGGGCGGATGGTGTCCCACGGCATGGCTTCGGGCAGGGCGCTTTCACCGATTTCCTTGGTGTCGATGATCGACGGGTAATCGATGTCAGGCAGTACGCCCTGGTGCTGGGTGCTCTGGCCGGAGACGCGGTAGAACTTCGCCAGGGTCAGTTTCAGTTCGCCATGGTTCAGCGGCTGGATAGTCTGCACGGTGCCTTTGCCGAAGGTCTGGCCGCCGATGATCAGCGCCCGGTGATAGTCCTGCATGGCGCCGGCGAAAATCTCCGAGGCCGAGGCCGAGAGGCGATTGACCAGCAACGCCATCGGGCCCTTGTAGAACGCGCCAGGATTTTCATCTTCGAGGACATCGACCCGGCCATCGGCATTGCGCACGAGCACGGTCGGGCCCTTGTCAATGAACAGGCTGGTCAGCTCGGTGGCTTCCTGCAGCGAGCCGCCGCCGTTGTTGCGCAAGTCGATGACCACGCCGTCGACCTTTTCCTTCTGCAATTCGGTCAGCAGTTTCTTCACGTCGCGCGTGGTGCTCTTGTAGTCCGGATCTCCGGCGCGGAAAGCCTTGAAGTCCAGGTAGAACGCGGGAATCTCGATGATGCCGAGCTTGTAGTCCTTGCCATCCTGTTTCAGTTTGAGGACTGACTTCTTCGCTGCCTGTTCTTCCAGCTTCACCGCTTCGCGGGTGATGGACACGACTTTGCTGGTCTGGTCGTTCGGCGCATTGCTGGCCGGAATGACTTCCAGGCGCACCACCGAGCCTTTCGGACCGCGGATCAGCTTGACCACTTCGTCCAGGCGCCAGCCGACGACATCGACCATTTCCTTGTTGCCCTGGGCGACGCCAATGATCTTGTCCGCCGGGCTGACTTGCTTGGTCTTGTCGGCAGGTCCCGCCGGCACCAGGCGCACGATCTTGACCTGGTCGTTGTCGCTCTGCAGCACCGCGCCGATGCCTTCAAGGGACAAGCTCATGTTGATATCGAAGTTCTCCGCGTTATCCGGCGACAGATAATTGGTGTGCGGGTCGTAGGACATGGCGAAGGTGTTGATGTAGGCCTGGAAGATATCTTCGGCACGGGTCTGGTCCAGGCGAGCCAATTGGTTCTTGTAGCGCTTGGTCAGGGTTTCCTGGATCTGCTTGGGATCCTTGCCGGCGATCTTCATGCGCAGCACCTCGTCTTTGACGCGCTTGCGCCACAGATCATCGAGTTCGGCTGTGCTTTTGAGCCAAGGGGCGTCCTTGCGGTCGACCAGCAAGGTTTCCTTGGCATTGAAATCGATCTTGTCGACGCCTTTGTTCAACTCGGCCAAGGCGTAGTCCAGACGCGCCTTCACGCGGTCCAGGTAGCGCTTGTAGATGGTGAACCCGGCGTTCAGGTCGCCGCTCTTGAGGAAGTCGTCGAACTGGGTTTTCCATTTGTCGAATTCGGCGATGTCGCTGGCCAGGAAATAACTGCGCGACGGATCAAGCAGCTTCAAATAGCTGTCGTAGATGATGACGGAGCGTGCGTCATCAAGTGGCGGCTTGCTGTAGTGATGCCGCTTGAGCAATTCAACCACGTTAAGGCTGGCAATCACCTCGTCGCGATCGGGCTGAAGCTTGTCCCAGCTGTTGGCCGCGAACACAGGGTTCGAAAGCGTTGAAGCGCCAAGGCCAATGAGGAGGGCAAGTGCAGTGCTGGGAAAAAAGTGCTTCATGCTGATTCGACGCAGGGACAATTGATCACGCATATTAGGCCGTCTTTGAAGTCGCCGGTTCCATGTGGCCCGGGCGCATAATGCAAGAAAGCCCGGCGTTGTTACAGCAGCGGGCCCAGTCGAGACTCACTATGGAGGCACCGTGAAAGCATTGCAAGGCGTTGAAGGCCAAGTGGTATGGGCAGATGAGCCGAGTCCGGCCTGTGATGCGGGGCAAGTTCGCATCCGCGTGGCGGCCGCTGGCCTGAATCGGGCGGATTTGTTGCAAAAGGCCGGGCATTATCCCCCGCCACCCGGCGCGAGCCAGGTGCTGGGGCTGGAATGTTCCGGGGTGATCAGCGAGGTCGGACCAGGCTCTTCCTGGCAGGTCGGCGACCGGGTTTGCGCATTGCTCGCCGGCGGTGCAATGGCCGAGGAAGTGGTGGTCGATGGCCGCCATGTCCTGCCGGTGCCCGAAGGCTTGTCGATGGCCGAAGCCGCCGCACTGCCGGAGGTTTACAGCACCGCTTGGTTGAATCTGTTCCAGCTCGCCGGCCTCACGCCGGGCGAGAAAGTGCTGTTGCACGCCGGGGCCAGTGGTGTCGGTTCGGCCGCGATCCAGCTGTGCAAAGCCTTCGGCAACCCATGCTGGGTCAGCGTCGGTTCGGCGGATCGGCTGGCCTATTGCGTAGCGCTGGGCGCCCAGGGCGGCGTGGTGCGCACCGACGACATCAACAGCCTGAACGACTTCGGGCCGTTCGACGTGATCCTCGATCCAGTCGGCGCCAACTACGCCTCGCTCAACGTGAAACTTTTGTCAGTTGACGGGCGCTGGGTGCTGATCGGGCTCATGGGCGGGCGCACGACCGAATTCGACCTGGCCCAAGTGCTGGGCAAGCGCATCCAATTGCTCGGCTCGACCCTGCGCAGTCGCAACGACCAATTCAAGGCCGACCTGATCAGCGACCTGGGCCAGAACGTATGGCCATTGTTCGCCGACAAACGCCTGAGCCCGCAATTGGCCAGGACGTTTGCGATCAAGGATGCCGAAGCGGCGTTCGCGGAGCTGGCGACCAATCAGGTGTCTGGGAAATTGGTGCTGGTGATAGATGAGAGCCTGAGCTGATTTTTGCGTAGACCTGTGGGAGCGGTATGGATCGCCCCCGTGGCCAGGGTGTTCTTCCCGCCTGTCTATTTCCAAGTATGAATCGGCCACCCAGCCGATTCGGCATGGGTCTTCAGTACCGGGTCCGGGTTCACGACGTGCGGGTAATCGACCTTGAGCAACAACGGCAGGTCATTGCGCGAATCGGAATAGAAACTCGCGCCTTCCAGGTTCTCTTCCTCGGCATCCAGCCAGTCCAGCAGTCGGGCGATCTTGCCTTCGCGGTAGGTCAGGGTGCCTACGGTCTTTCCGCTGTACACCCCGTGGGCCACTTCAAGCTCGATGGCCAGGATCTCGTCGATGCCCAGGCGTTCGGCAATCGGCTTGACCAGGTGCGTGCCCGAGGCCGAGATCACCAGGATTCGGTCACCGGCCTTGCGGTGTTCAGCGATGGCCTTGGTGGCGTCGCTGAAGATGATCGGTTCGATGAAGTCTTCAACCCACGGCGCCACCAGATGCTCGATTTCTTCCGGCGTGCGGCCGATCATCGGTTCCAGGCTGAAGTCCATGTACTCTTCCATGCGCAGCTTGCCGTGGCTGTAGGCGTCCATAAGCTCGTTGTTGCGGCGCATGAACGACTCAGGGTCGACCCAGCCCAGGCGCCCCATCTGTTCGCTCCAGAGGGTGGCGCAGTCGCCGTGGATCAGGGTTTCGTCCAGATCAAATATTGCCAGGGCCATCAGCGCGTTTCCCTTTTCAGAATCATCTTCAAAATCAATAGAGCCGTCAGGCTACCTCACACAGCGCCGAGGGATCGATGGTAAGTGCCAGCCGTGCACCGTCGGGATGCAGGTCCGCCGCCGAGCGGTTGAGCACATCCACCACCAATTCCACGCCACGGGCCTCGACCCGGTAACGGATCACGTTGCCCAGCAGGCTGTGGCTGCGGATCAGTGCATCGGCCTGGCCGTTGCGACTCAGCTCGATGGCTTCCGGGCGAATCGCGATGCGGCTGTTCACCGGGCGTTGCAGCAGGCGGGTGGCGGTGTCGGCGTCGAGCAGGTTGTAGTTGCCGATGAAGCCGGCGGCAAAGGCATCGACGGGCGCAGTGTAAAGGGTTTCAGCATCGCCGCTTTGGACGATCTTTCCCTGGTTCATCAGGAATATCCGGTCAGACATGGTCAGGGCTTCCTCCTGATCGTGTGTGACGAAAATCGTCGTCAGGCCCAACTCGCGCTGGATCTGGCGGATCTGTTCGCGCAGATGCTTGCGAATCCGCGCATCCAGTGCCGACAGCGGCTCATCCAGCAGCAACAGCCGTGGCCGGGTGACCAGCGAGCGGGCCAGGGCCACGCGCTGGCATTGGCCGCCTGACAGTTGATGAGGGTAGCGCGCGGCAAAATCATGCAGCTCCACCAGGCGCAGAATCTCAAGCACGCGCTGGCGACTGTCGTCGGCGGCGACCTTTTGCATGCGCAGGCCGAAAGCGACGTTCTGCTCCACGGTCATGTTGGGGAACAAGGCGTAGCTCTGGAAGACCATGCCTATCCCGCGCTTCTGCGGACTCAGCGGCACGATGTCCTGGCCGTCCAGCAGGATCTGGCCCGCGTCCACTGCGGTCAGGCCGGCGATGCAGCGCAGCAGCGTGGATTTGCCGCAGCCCGAAGGTCCGAGGAGAGTAACGAACTCGCCCTTGTGGATTTCGCAATTGATGTCGCTGAACACCGGTGTGCCCGCGTAGCTTTTTTGCAGGTGTTGGACGCTGACGTAGCTCATTGGCTTTTGTCCTTGTTCAAGATGTTGGCCGCCCAGGTCAGGACCAGTACGAAGAAGAAGTAGGAAATCACCAGCGCACTGGTGAAGTGGCCGCTGCTGTTGCGCATGTTGTTCAGGTACACCTGCAGGGTTTCATAGCGGGTGCCGACGAGGATGTTGGCGAACACGAACTCGCCGAACAGGAACGAGAAGGACAGCAACAGCGCAACCATCAAGCCCTTGCGCAGGTTCGGCAGCACCACCAGCAACGCCGCCTGGAAAGTGCTGGCGCCGAGCAGTTGGGCGGCGTCCATCAAGTCCCGCAGGTTGATGGCTTGCAGGTTGTTGGTGATTGCCCGGTACATGAACGGCAGGGCAACGGTGAAGTAGCAGCCGATCAGGATCCACGGCGTGCCGACCATCGCCAGTGGCCCGGAGCCATAGAGTTGCAGCAACCCCACCGAGGACACCACCGGTGGCACCGCGAAGGGCAGCAGGATGAGGATGTTCATCAGCGCGTCGAGCTTGGGAAAGTGGTAATGCACCACGAACAGCAGCGGCAGGATCAGCACCACCGAGAGCACCAGCGCGCCGACGCAGACGATCAGCGATTGGCCGAACGCGTTGAGAAAGCGCGGATCGCTCCACAGCTGCACGTACCATTTGACGGTGAAGCCGCTGGGCAACACAGTGGCCGACCAACTGCTGGCGATGGAGTAGACCAGCGTGCCGACCAAGGGCAGCAGCAGGATGGCGAACAGCAGGTACACCACCACCCGATGATAGAGCCCGACGGAGCTCGATTCAGCGCGAGACATGGTAGCTCCTCTTGAGCAGCAATTGATGGACGATGGTTACCAGGGTCATCAACGCCACCAACACTACGGCCAAGGCGCTGGCCATGTTCGGGTCGAGGGAAATATCGCCGGAAACCATGGCTGCGATGCGAATCGGCAGGACGTTGAAATTGCCAGTGGTCAGCGCATAGACCGTCGCGTAGGCGCCGAGGGCGTTGGCCAGCAGGATCACGAAAGTGCCCAGCAGCGCCGGGGTCAGGACCGGCAAGCCGATGTGCCGCCAGAATTGCCAGCCGTTGGCGCCGAGCAGGGCGGCGGATTCACGCCAGTCTTCGCGCAACGCATCAAAGGCTGGGTAGAGCAGCAGCACGCCGAGGGGAATCTGGAAGTACGTGTAGAGAATGATCAGCCCGGTTTTCGAGTACAGGTTGAAATCCTCGATGATCCCCGCCTGCTTGAGCATGATCGTGATGCTGCCGTTGAACCCCAGCAAAATGATGAAGGCGAAGGCCAGGGGCACGCCGGCGAAGTTGCTGGTCATGTTGGCGAACGCGTTGACGAAGTTGCGTAGCCGCGAATCGACACGGCGCAGGGAGTAGCTGCCGAGAACGGCGATGATGATGCCGAAGACGCTGGACCAGAAGCTGATCTCCAGGCTGTGCTGGATCGCCTGCCGGTAAAACTTTGAGCTGAAGATCTTGCTGAAATTGGCCAGGCCCCAGCCGAACTCTTCCGATTGCAGGCTGTTGACCAGCACCCAAAGCAGCGGGGCGATCTGGAACACGATGAAGAAAATCGCGAAGGGCACCAGGCACAACGCTGCCAGCCATTTGCCGCGCGTCATGGCGTTCACTTGAGCAACTCCTGGCAATAAGGTTTGTCGTGATTGACGCCGAGCAACTGGCAAATGGTGCCGCACAGCTCGGTCTGCCGGGGCGCTGCATCGGGGTCAAGGCTGAAGCCGTCGCCGAGCACGAACAAGGGCACCTCCCGTTCCTCAGCCAGCAGGCCGTTGTGGGAGCGATCGTTGTTCATGCCATGGTCCGAGGTCACCAACACCTGGTAATCGGCGTCGAGCCAGGCTTGCAGGTAGACCGCCAGGTTGATGTCGGCCGAGCGGGCACTGTTGCGGTATTGCGGGGTGTCGAGGCCGTGCTTGTGGCCGGCATCGTCGATGTTCATCGGGTGCACCAGCAAGAAGTCCGGCAGGTAGCGTTGGCGCAAGTGTTCGGCGTCGGCGAACAGATGGGAATCGGGGTAGTGGTCATTCCAGTAGAAATGCCCGTATTGAATCGGCAGGTCGGGGTTTTCCGTATGACGGTCCCGGCCGGCTATGAACGGTGACGCGTTGTAGAGCTCACTGACCCAATGATACGCAGCGGCTGCGGTGCTCAAGCCGGCGTCGGTGGCGTAATGAAAAATGCTTCGCTGATTGGACAGGCGCGAGACATTGTTGTGCACGATTCCGCTGTCGATGGGCACGACGCCGGTGAGGATGAATTCGTAGTGTGGGCGGGACAGGGCGGGTAGTTCACATTCCAACTTGTAGAGCGCCGCGCGTCCTGCGCCAACATACGCCTGCAAATGTCCCATGGCATGCCGGGCGACTTCATAGTTGAGGCCGTCGAGCACTACCAGGATGACGTTGTGCTTCATGGATACCGCGACTCCGGGACAAGAACCAGGAAACTCGAACGACCAAGGGTCCAGGTGGAAGCGAGCAAGCCCGCTCCCACGAGAATTCCCAGCGGATATCCGAGGGGGGGCTAGCGCCTCACTTCATCTCGACGATGACTTGTTCATTCCACGCCTGCGGCAGTGCCTTGGAAGTCTTCTCCCACGCGTCCGCATCCTTGATCGGGGTCACGCCTTTGTACTGCTCGTTCGGCAGCAGCTTGGCCTGGACCTCTTCCGGCAGTTTCAAGTGCTCGGCGCGGATGGGGCGGGCGTTGCCTTTGGCCAGGTTGATCTGCCCTGCGTCGCTGAAGATGTATTCGCGGGTCAGCTTGGCGGCGTTCGGGTGCTTGGCGTATTTGTTGATGATGGTGGTGTAGCCGGAGATGACCGAGCCGTCGGACGGAATCAGCACGACGTAGTCATCCGGGTTGGCCATCTTGGCTTTGTAGCTCAGGCCGTTGAAATCCCAGACCACACCGACTTCGACTTCACCTTTCTCCATCGTGGCGATGGTCGGGTTGGCCATGGAAAGGCGTCCCTGCTTGGCGATCTCGGCGAACATCAACAAAGCCGGTTGAACATTTTTCTCGTTGCCGCCGTTGGCCAGGGCCGCTGCCAGAACGCCGTTGGCGGCCTGGGCGGCGGTGCTCACGTCGCCAATCGAGACCTTGTATTTACCGGTTTTCAGATCGGCCCATTTGGTCGGTACATCGGAGCCGTGCAGCAATTTCTTATTGACGATAAAGGCGATGGTGCCGGTGTAGGCGAGTGCCCAGTTGCCGTCCTTGTCCTTGGCCCAGTCAGGGATCTGTTCCCAGGTGCTTGGCTTGTAGGGTTGCACCACGCCTTGCTTGACTGCGATCGGGCCGAAGGCCGCGCCGACGTCACCGATATCGGCGCTGGCGTTGTCTTTTTCGGCGGCGAACTTGGCAATTTCCTGGGCCGAGCTCATGTCGGTATCGATGTGTTTCAAACCGTAGAGCTTGGCCAGGTCGTCCCAGGTGCCTTTCCAGTTCGCCCAGTCGTCGGGCATGCCGACGCTGTTAACGGCGCCTTCCGCTTTCGCAGCGGCTTCCAGTGTTTTCAGATCGGTATCAGCGGCCATGGCGGCGGTGCACATGGCAATGGTCGAGCCTAACAGTGATGCCAGGAAAAGCCGTTTCATCCGAAGCTCCTATGGGCGTTTTCAACGCTGCGATTGCGGTTGTGTTGGTCTAGGTCAGCAATACCTGAGCCAATGTAGGCGCGTCCCATGACATTTTGATGTCGATGGCAAGTTCGCCAGCAATCGTCAGGCTCATTGAGGGTCGCTGCGTCATAAGCGTAGACCATGAGTAAACAACTGATCTGCAAGGGCTTGGCCGCTTAATTGCAAGCCGATGTGTAGACCGTTCAGCGGTTGTGTCATCTATCAGTCATGCTTAACGCCTAGGCTTGCAGGCGTGAATTGCGGATCGACACGGTGACGATCCTGCCCCGAAACAGTGCTGGTCTAGTCCAGATAGGTAACGTTGATGCGCGTTGAGGCAACCAAAGCGGTGACAACCATCGGGCAGGTCCTGCAAGAGCAGATCGACCACGGCTTGCTGGCGCCCGGGTGCAAGTTGCCGGCCGAGCGCAAGCTCAGCGAATTGTTCGGCACCACCCGGATCACCGTTCGCGAGGCGCTGTTGCAGCTCGAAGCCCAGGGACAGATCTACCGGGAGGAGCGCCGCGGCTGGTTTGTCTCGCCGCCACGGCTGGCCTACAACTTGATGCAGCGCAGTCATTTCCACGCCATGGTCGCTGCCCAGGGGCGAGTGCCGTCCACCGAAGTGATCTCGGCGCGCCTGCAACCTGCCTCGGCGGCGGTGTGCGCCTGGCTCCAATTGCCGGCGCTGTCCAGCGTCATCCAGATCTGCCGTACCCGGCGAATAGATGAGCGCCTGGTGCTATACGTCGAGCATTACCTGAACCCGCTGTATTTTCCGGACATCCTGGAGTTCGACCTCAACCAGTCGATGACCGAGTTGTACGCGAGCCATTACGACCTGCACTACGGCCGGGTGAGGTTCGAGATCGTGCCGACGTCGCTACAGCCCGAAGCGGCGTCGGCGCTGAAAGTCTCGGTCGGTAGCCCTGGGTTGCGGATTGCGCGGGTCAATTATGACCAGCACCAGCGCTTGATCGATTGCGACCTGGAGTTCTGGCGGCACGACGCGATTCATGTCGGCGTCGACGTCCCGGCACAGCCAGTTTGAAGCGGGCTCAGGAAGACTCGTTGAGCTTGGCCATGATCCTGAAAAGCACGGTCAAGAGGATAAGCAACATGCCAATCCACATGGAGAACACCCCGACGTTCTTGTCGCGGAAATTGAAGCCGATGGCGAGCAGGATCATGCCGGCGATGATGGGCACCAGCATGGCGTTGAACGAAGACATGGAAATCATGGCGACAGCCTTGTCGGGAGGGATAAGGTCAGTCTAGTCGCGGTTTGGCGGGCAGATCATTAGCATCCGCACATTTCGAAGCGGACGCTCTTGCGGCGAGGGAGCTTGCTCCCGCTCCAGTGCGCAGCACTGGCCTATCTGCATTCAGTTGCAAATTTTGGGGCGGCTGCGCCACCCAGCGGGAGCAAGCTCCCTCGCCACAAAGGCTTACGGCAACTCGCGACAGGCGTAGAACGCGCTCAGTACTTTCACCAGATGCGCCAGGTCATGGCTGCCACACAGCTCGCGGATCGAATGCATGGCGAACGTCGGCAGGCCGATGTCCACGGTGCGTACGCCCAGTTGGCTGGCGGTGATTGGGCCGATGGTCGAGCCGCAGCCCATGTCGCTGCGCACCACGAAGCTCTGCACCGGCACCTCTTCGGCCATGCACAGATGGCGGAAGAATCCGGCGGTTTCGCTGTTGGTGGCGTAGCGCTGGTTGCTGTTGACCTTGATCACTGGGCCGGCGTTGAGCTTGGGGCCGTGGTTGGCGTCGTGCTTGTCGGCATAGTTGGGGTGCACGCCGTGGGCGTTGTCCGCCGAAACCAGCAGGGATTTCTGAATGGTCCGGACGAACTCTTCACCTTCGGGCAGCAGGCGTCGCAAGGTCTGTTCCAGCATCGGCCCGTCGGCGCCACAGGCCGAGCATGAGCCGACCTCCTCGTGATCGTTGCACACCAGCACGCAGGTTTCTTCGGTGTCCGCGTTCAGCAAGGCTTGCAGGCTGGCGTAGCACGACAGCAGGTTGTCCAGGCGCGCGCCGGCAATGAAATCGCCGTGCAGGCCGATGACCGCGGCGCTTTGGGTGTCGTAGAAACTCAACTCGTAATCGAGCACCACGTCGGCGTTCAGGCCGTGTTCGCGGGCGAGTTGGTCGGTGAGCACGGCGCGAAAATCAACGCGTTCGTCGCCGGCGAACTGGGCGAGGATCGGCGGCAGCTCGTTCTGTGGGTTGATGGCCCAGCCCTGGTTGGCTTCGCGATTGAGATGAATGGCCAGGTTCGGGATCGTGGCGATCGGCGCCTTGAAGTCGATCAACTGGCTTTCGACCTTGCCATCGCGGCGGAAGGTCACGCGACCGGCCAAGGACAGGTCACGGTCGAACCATGGCGCCAGCAGCGCGCCGCCGTAGACTTCCACGCCCAGCTGCCAGAACCCGTGGCGTTGCAGTTCCGGCTGCGGCTTGACCCGCAGGCAAGGGCTGTCGGTATGGGCGCCGACCAGGCGGATGCCGTCGTGCAGCGGTGAGTTGCGGCCGAGCTTGAAGGCGATGATCGAGGAGTCGTTGCGCGTGACGTAATAACGACCGTTGGCCTCGGTGGCCCAGGTTTCGCGTTCGTCAAGACGCTGGTAACCCGCCGCCTCCAGGCGCTGGACAAGGCTGGCGGTGGCGTGGAACGGGGTGGGGGAGGCCTTGAGAAAGTCGATGAGGCCCTGGTTCAACTCTGCGCGCATAAATAACTCCAGACAGCAATGGGCGGGAGTTTACCCCATCGGGTCGCGACATTGCAGGGCCAATGCCGCGACCCAGGCGGGTCAGCCGAACATCACCCGGCCTTGCAAAAACACCTCGCGGCGTTCCTTGCGACCCAGGTGGGTGTGCTTGCTGACTTGGTAAACCTTGTCGAAATCCGCCATTGATACTGGCGGTTTCTGTTTGAGGTAGTCCTCCACCAGCATGTCGTACCGAGCTTCGGTGATGAACCGGTAAATCTCCCGGTGATAGAAGAAGCCGAGCTGAAAGCCGAGTGTTTCGCTGGGATACAGCGTTGGCCGGGAGAAACAGTTCTCGAAATCGATCGCCATGAGCGGGCATTGCACATCAGCAGGTTGCATGAGATTGCCCGCCCAGAAATCCATGTGGCTGATGTTTCTACGGGTGAGGGAATCCAACAGATCGAACGCTTTTCGGATGAATGTTTCGATTTGCCCGGGATGCTCCGCCAACCATTTCGCGCCGTCGGTGTAACCCTCCAGCAACTGGGTGATAAGGAAATAATCCTGGGCCAGGCCTAATCCGCCACGGGTGTAGCCGAACCCCTGGAGCGCCGGCATCTGAACGCCTCGATGCTGGGCCTGCAGCGTGTTCTGCAGTTCTTCCAATGGCCAATCGAAGCGCCCGTTGCGTCTGGGCGTGCAGAAGGTCACGCGGACTTTGCTTTGAAAGCTGTCCAGACGCTGGACCTTGGCGAACAGTGACTGTTTGCTACCGGGAATAATGGCTGTCGCGCGCGTCACCGTGCGCTTGCGGCGATTGACGATCAACTGTCGCAGCGCGTGCTCAGTGTGATGACAAGGTTCGTCCCGCAAATGCAGATCGGTGTTCAAGAAACGGAAGGTGTAGGGATAGTCCCGATGGAGCGGCGAGGTGTCTGGCACGGGCGTCCTGCCTTGGCGAAAGGCGATTATCTTAGACACATTTCGTTTAATGTGAATATTTTTTTACAAACAGGACGGTCGCCGAAGCCTGTAAGCCGGGGACTGCATGGCCCGACTTATGTAAACACCAACGTCTAGAAAGGCGCCGGGCACTCGAAGCGCAGGCGCTCGCCGCTTTGCGGGTGGGTGAAGCTGAGCATGCTGGCGTGCAGACACAAGCGTGGCCAGGCGGCCAAGGCCTGCGGGTGGGCGTAGAGTCCGTCACCTAGCAACGGATGGCCAATGGAAAGCATGTGCACCCGCAGCTGGTGGGAGCGCCCGGTGATCGGCGTCAGCTCGACCCGACACCAGTCGTCGCAGCGTTCCAGCACGCGCCAGAACGTCAGGGCGTGTTTGCCTTGCTCATGGTCCACCACGTGACGAGGTTTGGTCGGCGGGTCGTAGCGCAAGGGCAGGTCGATGCTGCCGCTGTCCAGCTCCGGTTGGCCCCAGCACAATGCCGTGTAGGCTTTTTCGGTTTCACGGTCATGAAACTGCCGAGACAGTTCGCGATGCGTATCCGGGTCGCGGGCCAACAGGATGATGCCGGACGTTTCCCAGTCCAGCCGGTGCACGATTCGTGCTTCCGGATAGCCGTTTTCCTGCAGGCGGGTGATCAGGCAGTCTTTGTTGTCGTCCGCCCGGCCAGGCACGGAGAGCAGCAGGGTCGGCTTGTCGACCACGAGCACGGCGGCGTCCTGGTGGATGATGCGGATGTTGGACAGGGGCATTAAACAGTCTCGTTACAAACGCCAACGGCGGCTCGGGCCTTTCTCAATTCCCGAAGGAAGAGCAGAAGAGCCCGAGCCGCCGTGGCTCCCGCCGGTGCGATCAGCGATCCGGCAGGGTGATATTGAGTTCCAGGATCGAGCAGCTGCCCTGGCTTTCCAGCGCGACATGCACGTCATCGTTGCCGATATTGACGTACTTGCGGATCACTTCCACCAGTTCCTTCTGCAACGCAGGCAGGTAGTCCGGGGTGCTGCGTTGGCCGCGTTCGTGCGCCACGATGATCTGTAGACGCTCTTTCGCTACCGAGGCGGTACTTGGCTTTTTGTTGGCACGAAAGAAGTCAAAAAGGTTCATTACCTACCTCCAAACAGGCGCTCGAAGAAACCTTTCTTCGTGACGTCGAGGAATCGATGTTCGACGGTTTTGCCCAGCAGACGATCGACCGCATCGCTATACGCCTGGCCGGCGTCGCTCTGGTCGTCAAGAATGACCGGCACGCCGGAGTTCGAGGCCTTGAGTACGGCTTGGGATTCTGGAATCACGCCCAGCAGGGTCACTGCGAGGATTTCCTTGACGTCTTCGACGCCGAGCATTTCGCCGTCGCTGACGCGTTGCGGATTGTAGCGGGTCAGCAGCAAGTGTTCCTTGATCGGCTCTTCGCCTTTCTCGGCACGGCGGGATTTGCTCGCCAACAGGCCCAGCATGCGGTCGGAGTCACGTACCGACGACACTTCCGGGTTGGTCACGACAATCGCTTCGTCCGCGAAGTACATGGCCAGGTGGGCACCCTTCTCGATACCGGCCGGGGAGTCGCAGACCACGAACTCGAAGTCTTCCTTGAGTTGCATCAGGACTTTTTCCACGCCTTCCTGGGTCAGCGCGTCTTTGTCGCGGGTCTGGCTGGCGGCCAGGACGTAGAGGTTTTCAAGGCGCTTGTCCTTGATCAGGGCCTGCTGCAGGTTCGCTTCACCGTTGACCACGTTGACGAAGTCATAGACCACGCGACGCTCGCAACCCATGATCAGGTCGAGGTTACGCAGGCCGACGTCGAAGTCGACGATGACTGTTTTATGGCCGCGCAAGGCGAGGCCGGTACCGATAGCGGCGCTGGTGGTGGTCTTACCCACACCACCCTTGCCGGATGTAACCACGAGAATCTTGGCCAAGGTGTTTCACCCCTAAGGAAAAAGGACTTTGTCAGCCCCTGAAAAACATCTCTGGAAAACTGCTGCAATTGGACAGGCTTGGCTGGAATCGGATGTGCGGCGGGGTCTACCTCCGGTAAACACTGCCTGATCTTTTTCCTGCGTCGTTTAAGCCGTTTTCGCTACGTTTTAGAGATGCTTGGAAAATGCGGCAGTATCCGTTAAAGCCGAATGATGTTCAACACGTCGCCCGAAAGGCTGATCTGGACGCCGGCCCCCCACAACGGGTCGCGCCGCAAATCCTCGGAAACCTTGTAATGCCCAGCGATGGAGACCAGTTCCGCGCTCAACTGCTGACAAAAAATCCTCGCCTTGGTGTCGCCCTTGACACCGGCCAGCGCTCGGCCGCGCATCGGGCCGTATACATGGATGTTGCCATCGGCCAGAAGTTCCGCGCCCGGGCTGACCGAAGAGATGATGACCAGATCGCCACCCTGGGCATAGATCTGCTGTCCGCCGCGCACCGGTGAGGTGATGATTCGAGTGGGCTTGACGGTGGGCTCTGGCGGTTTTTCCGGCTTTTTCGGTTCGGCCGGGCTCAGCTCCAGCACGCGTTCGCGGGCACCGGAGGGCGGCAGCACCGGAATGTCCACGGCGATGGCGGCGGCGATGTCTTCGATGCGGCTGGCGCGGATCGCCAGGGTGCGCAGGCCATGCTGGCGGCAAACGCGCATCAGGCCTGGCAAATCCACCGAGCCTTCGCTGGCCGGCAGCTTGTCCAACGCCAGCACCAGCGGGGCGTTGCTGAAAAAATTCGGGGCCTGGGCGACTTTCGCCGCCAACTGCCGGTCAAGACCTTCCAGGTCGTTACGGGCCAGTTCCAGCACCGTAATGGCGAGCATGCTGCCCTTCAGCTGGAACACGGGATCTTGGTCTAGCGGTTCGGTTTGGCTCATGGTCGGCGTACAACGACTTGTCACTAAAAGTGCCGAGACTTATAACGAGATCGCCCGCGAGCCGCAAGCCGAGTCGAACAATGTAGAATGCGCGGCCCAGGTCTTGATGGAAGCTGTAATGGATCGCCCGCGTTTTCGAGCTGCGTTTTTTCATCCGCGTTTCTGGCTGCTGTGGTGTGGCCTGGGATTGTTGTGGCTGATTGTCCAGTTGCCTTATCCGCTGTTACTGCGGGTCGGCCGTGCGTTGGGCGCGCTGATGTTCCGGGTGGCCGGCGACCGGCGGCGCATCGCCAGTCGCAACCTGGAGCTGTGTTTCCCCGAGAAGTCCGCTGCCGAACGCAAGCGCTTGCTCAAGGAAAACTTTGCCTCCACCGGTATCGCCTTCTTCGAAATGGCCATGAGCTGGTGGTGGTCACGTTCGCGCCTGGCGAAGCTCGCCCATGTCGAAGGGCTCGAGCATCTCAAGCAGGCCCAGCGCGACGGCAAGGGCGTGATCCTGATGGCGCTGCATTTCACCACGCTGGAAATCGGCGCGGCGTTGCTGGGGCAGCAGCACACCATCGATGGCATGTATCGTGAGCACAAGAACCCGCTATTCGACTACATCCAGCGCCGGGGTCGTGAACGCCACAACCTCGATTCCCTGGCGGTGGAGCGCGATGATGTGCGCGGCATGCTCAAGTTGCTGCGCGCCGGCCGGGCGATCTGGTATGCGCCGGACCAGGACTACGGCGCCAAGCAAAGTGTGTTCGTGCCGCTGTTCGGTATCCAGGCGGCGACAGTGACCGCAACCAGCAAATTCGCCCGCTTGGGCAAGGCGCTGGTCGTGCCGTTCGTCCAGGAACGCCTGGCCGATGGCAGCGGCTATCGGCTGGTGATCCAGGCGCCGCTGGAAGATTTTCCGGGCGAGACCGAAGAGGCCGATTGCCTGCGGATCAACCAATGGGTAGAGCGTTCGGTAAGCCAGTGCCCCGAGCAATACCTCTGGGCCCACCGGCGGTTCAAGACCCGTCCACCGGGCGAGCCGAAGCTGTACGAAAAGCGCGGTTGAGCGTGTAGCCTTAATTGACTGACGACGGAGTATTGCGATGACCCCAGCTGAACCGGTAACAGGTTTGATTCTTTCCGGCGGCGGGGCTCGAGCGGCGTATCAGGTAGGCGTACTGGCGGCCATCGCCGAGTTGTTGCCGGACGGGGCGCGAAATCCTTTCCCGGTGATCGTCGGCACGTCGGCCGGTGCGATCAACGCGGTCAGCCTGGCGAGCGGGGCGATGGACTTCAAGAGCGCCATTGAACGCCTGACGGCCTTCTGGCAGGCGGTGCGCAGCCATCAGGTCATGCGCAGCGACTGGCGTGGCGTGATGGGCCAGGCGACGCGTTTTTTCATTCATGGCCTGCTCGGCCTGGGCGCCAAGCTGCCGGTGGCGCTGATCGACAGTTCGCCCTTGCGCGAACTGCTCCAGGCACAGTTCCACGCGTCGGGTATCGAACAGGCGATCGCCGAGCATCAATTGCGCGCAGTGGCGGTGACCGCGTTCGGCTACGAATCCGGACAGGCGGTGACGTTCTATCAAGGTCGCGGCACCATTGGCGCCTGGCTGCGGCATCGGCGCATCGGTGTGCCCACGCAGCTGACGGTGGAGCACCTGCTGGCCAGCTCGGCGATCCCCTTGCTGTTTGCGCCGGTCAAGATCGGCCCACAGTATTTCGGCGACGGCGCGGTGCGCCAATCGGCGCCGATCAGCCCGGCCCTGCACCTGGGGGCGAATCGAGTGCTGGTCATCGGTGTGAGCGGCAACCCCCGTGGCGCGGGTGGGCTAACTCCGATGGAGCGCACCTACACCGGGCAGCAACCGAGCCTCGCGCAGATCGGCGGCCATATGCTCAACAGCACGTTCATCGACAGCCTGGAAAGCGACATCGAGCTGCTCGAGCGCCTGAACCAGTTCAGTCACATGCTGCCCGACGACGTACCGGCCCACGCCCTCGGCGCAGCTCCGGTGGAGGTGCTGGTAATTTCGCCGAGCCAGCCAATCGACGAGATCGCTGCCCGTCATCGCCAGGAACTGCCCCGTGCACTGCGGGTGTTCTTGCGCGGACCGGGTGCGACCAAGACCAGTGGCGCCGGGGTGCTGAGTTATCTGCTGTTCGAGGCGGGGTATTGCGGCGAGTTGATCGAGTTGGGGCGCCAGGATGCGTTGGCGCAGCGTGACGCGTTATGCCGGTTTCTAGGGTTGCAAGCAGGTCCACCGTTACCGTGAGCCGGCTCGCGCCGACAAATGGACCTGCTGGGAACGCTCGTCTCGATCAGAAATGGTACTTCAGCAAGAAGCTGGTATTGCTCTGGTTGGTCTTGAACCCGTCGCTGTCTTCAATCGCGTATTTGTTCTTCCAGTAGTCATATTCCACCCCCACATACAACTGTTTTGCGCCCAACTTCAGGGCTTTGCCCAAGTCATATTTGATCTGCGGGACGATGTGCAGGTTGGCGTGATACGTGCCCTTGGAATTGGTGTCATTGTCCACGACCCAATCGATGAACCCGTCGAACAGGATGTCGGATGAACCCACGGGCACGGTAATGGCCCAGACTGGGGTGATCTGCCAGACGTTGTCGCCGGCACGCGGGCCTTCGGTCTGGCGATTGTAGAAATTCAGTTGGAAGTAATCGAAACCGGGAATCGCCAGGTCAAAACCCGGGCCGATCAGGTACGACTCGTTGTCGCCTTCGCCGAACTCGTAGGTCATGGCCAGCAGGACGTCCTTGACCGGACCCAGTGCGAGCTTCTGGTCGAAGATCTTGCCGAACGACAGGCGTGGGCTGAATTCGCCGTAATAAGTGTTCGGGCCGGAATTGCTGTCGTCCTGGCCGTTGTAGAAGATCCGGTCGAGGAAGAAGAAGTTGTCGCCGTATTTCCAGGCATCGGCGTGCTCGAACGTCACGGTTTGCTGGATGCGCGGGTTGATCTGGAAATCCTTGCCATAGAGGTAGCTCAGGCTGTTGTTTTGCCACTGGAGGAGATCGCCTGCCATCGCCTGGCCCCCGGCCAACAACGATCCCGCGAGTATCAGGTTGGTGCTCGTACGTTTCATTCGGTTTGCTCCCAAAGGTAGGTGGTACCGCGTTTCTTGTCGTCAGCGCTCTGGTGTGGCGCCTTTTTCCACGGACAAAACATCCGTTCGGTCAGCTTTTTGTTTGTGGCTAGGGCTGAAAGTCGGTGAGTCGCTCAGGTTCTGATTGTTGTTATGAGGTGTCCGGGTTCGAACGGCCGCGCAGGATACGGACTTGCCCGTAGAGGCTCAAGTACGCGGCAACGGCGCATTTGCGACGAGTTGTGAGTAACGGTCGGGCGTCTGCATGGGTGCTTTCCTCTTGTTCTTATTGTTGAGGCGCAGGCAGCCGCTGACGGGCGACCGGTCGGGTGCCGGTCTGCCTGTCTGCGGTATTGCGTGTGTAACGGGACTAGTGGGTGCGCGCGCCTTGGGTGATCCAGGCGCCGATCAGATCGCGTTCCTGCTGGGTCATCTGCGTGATGTTGCCCAGCGGCATGATCTGGGTGGTCACCGCCTGGGCCTGGATGCGCGCGGCCTCTTGCTGGATCTGCTGCGGCGTGTCGAACATCACCCCGCCCGGCGCTGCGCTGAACAGCGGGCTGGTGGGTTTGGCCGAATGGCAGACCGAGCAGCGCTCCTGGATCACGCTATGGACTTTGTCGAACGAAGGGCCCTGGGCGTTGGAAGCCTGGGCGGGCGCCGCTGCCGGGGCGGTCGCCGCCGTCGCCGGTTTGGCGCCACCGCCCACCGCCGTTTCCGGCAACGGTTGGTACTCGATCACGCCGGGTGCCTTGGCCACTTCCGGCGCGGTGGGCATGGGCTTGGGACCGGTGACATAAGCCAGGCAAATCATCGCCAGGGCGCCGACTGGCAGCGTCCAGGCAAATCGGTTGCTGTCATGCCGCGTGTTGAAGTAGTGCCGCACCAACACCGCCGCCACGGCGATCCCGGCCAGGATCAGCCAGTTGTATTGGCTGCCGTAGGTGCTCGGGAAGTGGTTGCTGATCATGATGAACAGCACCGGCAGGGTGAAGTAGTTGTTGTGGCGCGAACGCAACAAACCCTTGGCTGGCAGCGCTGGATCGGGGGTGCGGTTCTCGGCAATGGCCGCGACCAAGGCCCGTTGTGCCGGCATGATGATGCGGAACACGTTACCGACCATGATCGTGCCGATGACGGCGCCCACGTGCAGGTAAGCACCACGACCGCTGAACACCTTGCTGAACCCATATGCCGCGGCGATCAACAGCACGAACAGGATCAGGCCGAGCAGGGCAGGGCGCTTGCCCAGGGCGGAATCGCAAAGAAAGGAGTAGACGAACCAGCCGACGAACAAAGAACCGATGCCCAGGGCCACGCCCTCGGCGCCACTCAAGCTGCTGCCGGGAGCCAGCAGGTAAACGGTCGGGTTCCAATAGAACACCACGCACAGCAGGGCGATGCCCGACATCCAGGTGAAATAGGCTTCCCATTTGAACCAGTGCAGGTTGTCCGGCATGGACGGTGGCGCGAGCTTGTATTTTTCCAGGTGATAGATACCGCCACCGTGGATGGCCCACAGGTCGCCAGCCAAGCCGCTCCTGGGGTTGACGCGATTGAGGTTGTTTTCCAGCCAGACGAAGTAGAACGACGCGCCGATCCAGGCCACGCCAGTGATCATATGAACCCAGCGAACGCTCAGGTTCAGCCATTCCAGCATATGTGCTTCCACAGTCTTTACCTCTCGCCCGTCACCCTTGTTTCGGGTGATCGGACCTTCTCTTATTGGTGGGGGGCGAGGATCAATAACTCATCCTCTTTGAAAAAATGCTCATCGCAGTTATTGCCTGTGCCACTGCGATCAACCACCAGGAAGTCATCCCGCTTTTCGATCGTCAGCACCGGGTGGTGCCAGACGCCGCGATGGTAATTGATGCCCTGCCTGCCGTTGGTGACGAAGGCGCGGACCAAGCCTGATACAGGTGCATCGCCAAGTGGCGCGACCACGATCAGAAAGGGGTTGCCGAGCAGCGGGATGAAGGCCTGGCTGCCCAGCGGATGACGCTCCAGCATGCGCACGGTCAGCGGCATGTCCTGCGCGTCGGCGCGGAAAATGCTGATGATCGCCTGATCGTCCGGCGTAGCGGTTTCAACCGTCGCCAGGCGATGGAAGCGCATGGTCGAACCGTTGTTGATCATGAAGTGATCGCTGCCGTCGGTTTCGATCACGTCACCGAACGGGGCGAAGGCTTCTTTGGTCAGCGGTTCGATCTTGAGTGTGCGCATGCTGGTCTTCTTAATCTTTTGAGTTTGATCGTTCCCACGCTCTGCGTGGGAACGCCGCCATGGACGCTCCGCGTCCACTGTGACGCGCAGCGTCACGGTATGCATTCCCACGCAGAGCTTGGGAACGATCATCGCAATCTTATTTTGCGACCTTGCCCAACACCCGCAGGCGACTCACGCCACCATCCGGGAACACGTTCAGGCGAATGTGGGTGATCGGTCCAAGCGCCTTGATCTGTTCGGCAAAGGCGTGTTCGGCATGCATTTCCAGTTTCTGGCTCGGCAGCAGTTCGCGCCAGAACAACGACTGCGTTTCGATCTGGCTGTCGGTGCCGCCTTTGACGAACGCGCCCTGGATCGAGCAACTGTCGGGGTAGTTGCCCTTGAAGTGCAGCGTGTCGACGACGACTTTTTCAACGATGCCGGCGTGGCCCAGGGCGACGATCACCCAGTCGTTGCCCGGGGTGCGACGACGGGCGGTTTCCCAGCCGTCGCCCATGTTGATGCCACGGCCCGGGTTGAGGATGTTGCTCATGCGGCCGAAGTGTTCATCGGAGCAGGCCAGGGCGCGGCCACCGTTGAGGGCAGCGGCCAGGTCGATCTGTTCGTTGTCGCCCACGGCGGACCAGTCGCGGTACGGAATGCCGTAAACCCGCAACCGGGCTACGCCGCCATCCGGGTAAATGTTGAAGCGCAGGTGGCTGAACGCCTGGTCGTTGCCGATTTCGTGGTAGTGGTGGCTGTCGCCTTTCAACTCGACGGCCGACAGCACTTCGGTCCACTGGGTGTTTTCGTCCGGCTCGCCTTGCGCCAGGAAGCAGGCTTCCAGGGAGGCCGACGGTGGGTAGTTGCCGGTGAAGAATGAGGTGTCGATGTCCACGCCCTTGATCGAGCCGGGTACACCGAGGCGAATCACCGCGCTGTCGTAGCCTTCGAAGCGCTTGCGGCGCGACTCCCAGCCGTCCATCCATTTGCCGTTGTCATCGAACACGCCCTCCTTCCACACGGCCGGGGTCGGCTGGAACAGCCGGTTGGCGTCGGCGAACCAGTCATCGGTGACCGAAATGATTTTGGTGCCCAGGCGGGCGTCGGCCAGGTTGACGAACTTCTCGAACGGTACGGCGTAAGCTTTCATTCTTCTTGTCTGCCTTTGATAAGTTGGCTGGGGATGCTTGCAGGACCTGGTCTTGAGGTGCTGCTCGCTAAAGGGTCAGTAATCGGAACAACGCGATCTTGTTGATCTCGGCCAGCGCGCATTTGAATTCGACGTCTGTCGAGTTATGGATGCGCGTTTCGAACGCGGCGAGGATCTGGTGCCGGTTGCTGCCTTTTACCGCCATGATGAAGGGAAACTTGAACTTGGCTTTGTAGGCCTCGTTCAGCTCGGTGAAGCGCTGGAACTCTTCGGCCGTGCATTGGTGAATACCGGCACCAGCCTGTTCGTTCGTGCTGGCTTCGGTCAGTTGGCCCTGGACGGCGGCTTTGCCGGCCAGGTCCGGGTGAGCGTTGATCAGCGCCAGTTGGCTGGCGTGATCGGCGCTCAACAGGATGTCGCTCATGCGCTGGTGCAGGGTTTCGATCTGGTCGATCGACGGATCCTGGCCCAGATCGAAAGCCTTTTCGGCGACCCATGGCGAATGTTCGTAGATATCAGCGAAGGCTTTGACGAAGGCTTCGCGGCTCAAGGTGGAAGGCTTGAAAGTCTGGAAAGCGGTCATTTGGACGCTCCCTGATACGGATGGGTTTGCTGCCAGTGGCGCGCGATGTCGACACGGCGGCTGAACCAGACGTGTTCATGGCCTTTGACGTATTCGAGAAACCGCTTGAGGGAGGCCAGGCGCGCAGGACGGCCTATCAGCCGGCAATGCAGGCCGATGGAGAGCATCTTCGGTGCCTCGGCCCCTTCGGCATACAACACGTCGAAGGCGTCCTTGAGGTATTGAAAGAAGTCGTCGCCCTTGTTGAAACCCTGCACTTGGGTAAAGCGCATGTCGTTGGTGTCCAGGGTGTACGGGATCACCAGGTGCGGCTTGCCGGTGGGGTTGTTCGGTTCCCAGTAGGGCAGGTCGTCGTCATAGGTGTCGCTGTCATAGAGGAAACCGCCTTCTTCCATCACCAGCCGGCGGGTGTTGGGACCGGTGCGGCCGGTGTACCAACCCAGCGGGCGCTCGCCGGTGATTTCGGTGAGGATGCGGATCGCTTCGAGCATGTGCTCGCGCTCCTGGGCTTCATCCATGTACTGGTAGTCGATCCAGCGATATCCGTGGCTGCAGATTTCATGACCGGCGGCGACCATGGCGCGGATCACGTCGGGGTGGCGCTGCGCCGCCATGGCGACGGCGAATATGGTCAGCGGAATGTCGAATTCCTTGAACAGCTTGAGGATGCGCCAGACGCCGGCACGGCTGCCATACTCATATAGCGACTCCATGCTCATGTTGCGCTCGCCCAACAGCGGTTGCGCCGACACCATTTCCGAGAGGAACGCTTCGGACTCACGGTCGCCATGCAGGATGTTGCGCTCGCCGCCTTCTTCGTAGTTGAGCACGAAGGACAGGGCGATGCGGGCATTGCCCGGCCAATGAGGATGGGGAGGGTTACTGCCGTAACCGATCAGGTCGCGTGGGTAGTCAGCGCTCACTGCAGTCTTCCTTCTTGTTCGAACCATGTGGGTGGCGCCCAGGCTTGAATATCTGGCTGGCGTCACGACGATGGAGTGATTGTATACAACTTATCGAGCGACTTGTAAGCCCGTTTTTGGCATTTTTTACCGCAGGCGACGGTTTGTCTACACTGCAAGAAATCTGCCCACTTGGTCAATTTATACCCTGGCAGCCGGCGGGTGCGCTGGATCGGGCACGGATCGAGGTGCCGCGCGCATCATCAGCCACATCACGCAGATTTCTGTTTTTAATTGTGTACAATTTGAGATTGAAGTGTCTTAATTCGCTCACTGCTGCATCGTTTCATGCTTCGAAACGGTGCAGCCTGTCTTTTCAACTGACTCAGGAGGCGCCGTGCCGGGCTGCTCAGCAGCTAGGCACGCACAATCAATGGGACGTCTGACTACACACGTTTTGGATGCCGCACACGGCTGCCCGGGCAGCTCGATCAAGGTCGAGCTGTACCGCGTAGAAGGTTCGCAATTGCACTGGGTTGCCAGTGCATTGACCAATAGCGACGGCCGTTGCGATACACCGCTGTTGCAAGGGGATGACTACCGCAGCGGCGTCTATCAGATTCAATTCCATGCCGGCGATTACTATCGTGCCCGTGGCGTCCAGCTGTCCGAACCGGCGTTCCTGGATGTGGTGGTGCTGCGCTTTGGTATTTCCCAGGAGCAAGAGCATTACCATGTGCCCTTGTTGATTTCGCCTTACGCCTATTCAACGTATCGAGGCAGCTGAGCCCCCAAGCAGCTGCCTTGCCCTGGAAGCGATTGCGCATGGCTTCTTTGGTTTTTAGCCCGCTCACACTGCGGGCTTTTTTTGACCTGTGGAAAAGTGCTATCTGGGAGCGCGCCTTCGCGAGCAAGCTCGCGAAGCTCCTGCTGTCTAGCGGCTCAACAATGAAGCCGCCCCCGCCCCGCTGAACAATCCCGCACTGACCCGGTTGAACCAGCTCTGGCCCTTGCCTGTGCGCAGGTACCGCGCCGCGCCGTGGGCGCCAAGGCCATAGGCCAACTTGCATAAAAGATCCAGCACGGTCCAGGTGGCGATCATGACCAGCAACTGCGGGAGGAACGGTTGTTGCGCGCTGAGGAACTGTGGCAGGAAGGCGGCGAAGAAGAGGATGTCCTTGGGGTTGCTCGCGCCCAGTACGAACGCTCGACCGAACAAGGCGCGAAAGCGCGGAACGGCGGCCGCCTGCGGCACCTCGGCAGCCTGGGCAGGCTGGCGCGATTGCTGCCAGCTCTGCCAGGCGAGGTAAAACAGGTACAGCGCGCCGACGATCTTCAGGGCGCTGAACAATTGCTCCGAGGCCAGCAGCAGCGCCCCGAGCCCCAGCGCCGAAGCGCTCAACAGGCAGATCGAGGCCATGACCCCGCCGAGAAACGCTGGATAAGAGCGGCGCAGGCCGTAGTTGAGGCTGTTACTGATCATCAGCAGCGACAGCGGGCCGGGGATAAGGATCACCACTAACGCGGCGCCGCTGAACAATAACCAGGTTTCCAGATTCATTGCTTTGCTCCTGATGCACAAAAGCCCCACCAATGGGGTGAGGCGGATGAAGATGTGTACCGTCTACAAGAAGATGAACTTGGCGATAAAGATCGCGCAGAGCGCCCACAAGCTGACGGATATTTCCTTGTATTTACCGGTGCCAGCCTTTAGCACTACGTAGGTGATGAAACCCAGCGCAATGCCATCGGCGACCGAAAAGGTCAGCGGCATCATGATGGCTGTAACGATTGCCGGGATGCTGTCAGTCGCTTCGTCCCATTCGATGTGGGCCATGCCGCCCATCATCAGCATGGCGACATAGATCAGGGCACCGGCCGTGGCGTAGGCGGGGATCATTCCCGCCAACGGTGCGAAGAACATGGCGGCAATAAATAACACGCCGACTGTCACGGCGGTAAGCCCGGTGCGGCCACCGGCGGCGACACCGGCGGCGCTTTCCACATAACTGGTGACGGGTGGCACACCGACCATGGCGCCAAATACGCTGGAAGCGCTGTCAGCCTTCAGCGCCTTGGACAGGTTTTCGATCTTGCCATCGGGCTTCACCAGGCCGGCGCGCTGGGCCACGCCCATCAAGGTGCCGGCGGTGTCGAACATGTGGACGAAGAGGAAGGCCAACACCACGCTGATCATGCTGACATTGAACACGCCGGCCACATCCATCGCCATCCAGGTCGGTGCGAGGCTTGGCGGCGTGGACATCACACCGTTGTAGTGCACCAGCCCAAGGCCCCATCCGGCCAGGGTCACGGCAATGATGCTGATCAGGATCGCGCCGAACACGCGGTGGTAGCTGAGCACAGCGATCATCAGAAAGCACACCGCGGCCAGCAGCGGTCCGGGCTCGTGCAGGGAGCCCAGCTTGATCAGCGTGGCGGGGCTGTCGACGACGATGCCGGCGGTTTTCAGGCCGATCAGCCCAAGGAACAGCCCGACGCCCGCGCCCATCGCATAGCGGAGGCTGACCGGGATGCTGTTGAGCAACCACTCACGGACCCGCGACAGGGTCAGGAACATGAACAACACGCCGGAAACAAACACTGCGCCCAGCGCGGTTTCCCAGTTGTAGCCCATCGTGCCGACTACGGTGTAGGTAAAAAAAGCGTTCAGGCCCATGCCGGGTGCCAGGCCTACCGGCCAGTTGGCGTACAGGCCCATCAACAGGCAGCCGAGGGCTGCGGCGATGCAGGTGGCGACGAACGCGGCGCCGTGATCGATACCGGCGTCGGCCATGATGTTGGGGTTGACGAAGATGATGTAGGCCATGGTGATAAAGGTCGTCACACCAGCGATAAGCTCGGTCTTCACCGTGGTGCCATGCAAGCTGAGTTTGAAGAGGCGTTCCAGCCAGCCACTGCGTAATGGCGGCGAGAGATCCAGCGTCTGGGCTTCGGGTTTGCGGCTTTCCACAGCGAGTACTCCTCAAGAGTTTTATTGTTATTTCCAGCACCGCGTGTTCCCTGAGGAAGGCTGCGAGGCATTGAGGCAGGTAAGGCTGGCGATGTTGTTGACCGCTTGGTCAGGAACTCGCACGAAGCGAATTATGCTTTTGTATACAAATAAAGCAAATAATGTTTTCTGTTTTGTCGACGAAATTTATGGCGATAGGGATATATCGCCATGAGGATGCCTTGGGATCGGACGCGCAAGCCGTCAGTCGCCAGCCTTGCCTAATCCGAGATTCACCGCCAACCAGCCATCGACAGCTGCTTCGCCTGCCTCAGCAAACACCCGTTCGAGCAATTTCACTTGCTCGCGCCGCAGCGCTTGCTCAAACCGCTCGCCTTCGGCGGTCAGCTCCAGCAGCCGCTTGCGCTTGTCGGTCTCGGACGCAACGCTGTTGACCAAATGCATTTCCATCAGCTGGCGTAACGGCATGTTCAGCGCCTGTTTACTTACGCCGAGCAGCGCCAGCAATTCCTTCACGCTCAGGGACGGATAACGAGCGATGAAAAAAACGATGCGTTGATGCACGCGGCTCAGCCCGCGACGCTCGAGCATTTCATCGGCCTTGGCGGTGAACGCCTGGTAGCCGAAGAAAAAAGCTTCCATGGCCATTTGTTGAGAGGTTGGGTTTTTAAGGTCAAGCATATTGACGTTTCCGGAGAAGGCGGAGTAATTTCAGTCAACCAGTTTGACTCATCTATCTATACCCTCGCTACAGGTGACCCCATGGCATTTTCCGAACGTGTCTCGCGTCTCAAGAGTTCTTTGATTCGAGAAATCCTCGCCGCGGCGCAGCGCCCGGAGGTGATGTCGTTCGCCGGTGGCCTGCCCGCCGAAGCCATGCTGCCGAAGGTGGAATGGCAGGAGATGCCGCGATCCATGGGCCAATACGGCATGAGCGAAGGTGAGCCGGCCCTGCGTGAAGCGTTGGCAGCGCAGGCGCGATCCTTGGGTCTGCCATGTGCGGCAAGCCAGGTACTGGTGGTCAGCGGTTCCCAGCAAACCCTCGACCTGGCGGCGAAGTTGCACATCGACGTCGGCACCGAGGTCATGCTCGAAGCACCGACGTACTTGGCGGCACTGCAGATTTTCCAGTTGTTCGGCGCCGACTGCATCACCGTGCCGCTGGAGGCGGATGGCCCGGACCTGGAGCAGCTGCGAGCTCGGCTGGAGCGGCATCGGCCAGCGTTCATCTACCTGATCCCGACCTTCCAGAATCCTTCGGCGGTGCGCTACAGCGAGGCCAAGCGCGATGCGGTGGCGGCGCTGCTGGATGAGTTCGGCGTGACCCTGGTAGAGGACGAACCCTACCGTGAGCTGACGTTCGACGGCGCCAGTGCCACGCCAATCGTCAGTCGCTTGAAAAAAGCCAGTTGGATATACACCGGCACCGTGTCGAAGACCCTGTTACCGGGGCTGCGGGTGGGTTATTTGATTGTCAGCCCGGACTTGTTCCCGCACCTGCTGCGGCTCAAGCAATCGGCGGATTTGCACACCAACCGCATCGGCCAGTGGCAGGCGTTGCAATGGATCGGCACCGAGCAGTACCGCAGCCATCTGAGCGAGTTGAGGGATTTCTACCGGGAGCGTCGCGACCGGTTCCAAGCCGCGCTGCAACGGCATTTTTCCGACCTGGCGGACTGGAACGTGCCTCAGGGCGGGCTGTTTTTCTGGCTGACCCTCAAGCAACCGCTGGACACCCGCACCCTGCTGGCCGCGGCGCTGGCCGCGGACGTCGCGTTCATGCCGGGGGAGCCATTCTTTCCGGACCCGGACAAACACCCAGGGCATCTGCGCTTGAATTTCAGCCACATCGATCCGGCACGGCTGGATGAAGGACTCAAGCGCTTGGCAGGCGTGGTGCGTGAGGCGCTGGCCGCAGAAGCGGCGTGAAGTCTTCAGGCGGGCGGCTTCGACGCTTGCGCGCGATAAGGCCATCCACTGCCTTGAAAATCCTCAGGCCGCCGAAAAGCGCTTATCCAGATAATCGATGATCGCTTTCGACTCATACAACCAAGTGGTCTCGCCGTTTTCTTCAATTCGCAGGCACGGAACTTTGATCCTGCCGCCTTGCTCCAGCAGCGTTTGGCGATCCTGCTCGTTGTTCTTCGCGTCGCGCAAGGCCACCGGCACGTTGAGGCGACGCAGGGCGCGGCGGGTCTTCACGCAAAAAGGACAGGCGTGGAATTGATACAGCGTCAGGCCGCTGGCTGCCTGGTCAACTTGCGCCTGGGCGTCGGCCGTGCGCTGTTTCTTGGCGGGCCGGGTGATGAAATCGAGGAAGATGATGAGCTGGCCCAGGCCAACTCGAAGCGCTTTGACGATCACGGTACAAGCCTCGCGGGAAGAACAGGGCGCGCAGCTTACCTGATTTTTCGCGGGCGAAAAAAAACCGGCGATCAATGCCGGTTTTTTTAAGCGACGGATTACTTGATGAGGCTGAGGAATTCCATGCGCGTCGCCGCATTTTCGCGGAATTCGCCAAGCATCACCGAAGTGATCATCGAGGAGTTCTGCTTTTCCACACCGCGCATCATCATGCACATGTGCTTGGCCTCGATGACGACCGCCACGCCGAGTGCGCCGGTCACTTGCTGGACCGCATCGGCGATCTGGCGGCTGAGGTTTTCCTGGATCTGCAAACGACGCGCGTACATGTCGACGATGCGTGCAACCTTCGACAGGCCCAAGACCTTGCCGCTCGGGATATAGGCGACATGAGCCTTGCCGATAAACGGGAGCAGGTGATGCTCGCACAGCGAGTACAACTCGATGTCCTTGACCAGCACCATCTCGCTGTTGTCGGAGCTGAACAAGGCACCGTTGGTGACTTCTTCCAGGGTCTGTTCATAACCGCGGCAAAGGTACTGCATGGCCTTGGCAGCGCGCTTGGGCGTGTCGAGCAGGCCCTCGCGGGAAACGTCCTCGCCCAATTGGCCGAGAATCGCGGTGTAATTCTGTTCCAGAGACATGAAACTACCTGTGGGGATTTTACGCAAAGGGCAAGGGTACGGTGGCGGACACGGCGCTGCAAGCTCGGCAATCGAGGGCTACTCGTCGCGACCTTCCATCATGGTGCGCTTGAGCATCACGTACACCGCCCCGGCGCCGCCGTGTCTGGCCTGGCAGGAAGTGAAGCCCAGCACTTGCGAATGCTGGCGCAGCCAAGTGTTGACGTGACTCTTGATCATCGGCCGCTTGCCGTCCAGTCGCACGGCTTTGCCGTGGGTGACGCGCACGCAGCGGATTTCGAATTTGGTGGCCTCGGCCAGGAAGGCCCAGAGGGTTTCCCGGGCTTTTTCGACGGTCATGCCGTGCAGGTCGAGGCTGCCTTCGAAGGGGATCTGGCCGACCTTGAGCTTGCGCATCTGGCTTTCCTGCACGCCGTCGCGAGCCCACATCAGCTCATCTTCAGGGCCGACATCGATCACAAACTGATCGGACAAACCGTCCACGGTGGTGGCATCGGTACGCACGGTGGCGGCTTGGCGCAACTTGGCGATCTGCGCGCGATCGGCTTTGGGTTTGCCGGTTTCAGCGCGATCGTGCTTGATCGGTTTTACGCCTTGGATGGCACTTTTGAACAGGGAAAAGTCGTCGTCTTGCATGTCAGCCTCCGCGAAGGCCGGCCAGTTTACCGAACTCCTACGGGATCAGGCGCAAGAAAACGTCGGATGGCGGGTCAGTCGTGCTTTTTCATCAGGTGCGGAGACATGGCCAGCTCCAGGGATTGGCGGGCGCGACGGCGGCAACGGCGCCAAAGCCAGACGCCCAACAGCAATACCAGCAAGCCGATCGCCAGGATCATCGCCGAGCCGAGCGGGGTGGCATTCAATTCACCCAGTGCGGGTGGGCGGCCGAGCAGGCTGGCGGCACCGGCCATCGCCAGCAGGACACCGAGCGTTGCCAGCAGCGCGGCAATCGCCGCGCCGAAACGAAATCGCCAGTTGCTCGGGCCCTTGGGCCGCAAGCGACGTGCGTCAAAACCATCGGATATCTTCATTCCGACCTTCCTCAATGGGTATCGGCCCTTCGACCGGAAGATGTTCGGGTTGTTCCTGAGGCTAGGGTATTTGAAGGAAATGAGAGTCTTTTGCGGATGAGCGGCGGAACGGGCCGCTCATCGAGGGCATCAGGTGAAGTCGCGGGTCAGGGCCAAGGTGGCGAAGTTGTCCGCCATGATTGCCATTTCGGTCTGGTGCACCTGTTCGGCGCTCAGCACGCCGCCTTTGTGCGGCAGGTCGCGCGTGGTGCAGGCGTCTTCGACGAGGGTGCAACGGAACCCCAGGTTCTTGGCGGCGCGCACGGTGGTGCTGACGCTGGAATGGCTCATGAAGCCGCAGACGATCAGGTCCAGGGGGCCGAAGTCTTCGAGGCGCTTCTTCAGCTCTGTGCCGTGGAATGCGCTGGGCAGCAATTTTTCGATCACGGTTTCGTCGCCCTGGGGTTCGAGGCCCGGAATGAACTCGCCGCGTTCGCCTTGCGGATCGAACAGCCCGCCATGGGTGCCGAGATGGCGCACGTGCACGATCGGGCGACCGGCGGCTCGGGCCGCGCCGAGCAACTGCTTGATGTTCGCGACCGCCGCGTCCATGCCGCTCAGGGCCAAGGGGCCGGCGAGGTATTCTTTCTGGGCGTCGATGATGATCAGGGTCGCTTGACTCAGGTTGGCCGCCGCATAACCACGGCCGCTGAGTTGAAACATCGTTTTTGGAACGGACATTCTGGGGCTCCTTCGGGTGGGGCTTTTGCGACATTGTCCTCCGGCTGAGCGGTTCTGTGAATCGCTTCCATCGCAAGGGCCGCCGTTGCTGGCCTACAGCCTTGTCAAGATCGGCATCTTGTTCAATAGGAGGTGCAAAAAAGGGAAGGTTCTTACAGCTAAGCCGGCACTTTTCGTTCGTCCTTGGCGCGTGTTTGGGTGGGCATGCGTTTGGCTGTTAGACTCGCCCGTCGATTTTCCTGGAGTTTGCCGCCGTGATCACTTCCCGCCTTCGTACCCTGCGCGACCACATCCGTTGGGCCGTCAGCCGTTTCCATGGGGAGGATCTGTTTTTCGGCCACGGCACCGATAACGCCTGGGATGAAGCTCGCCAGTTGGTCCTTGGCGCGCTGCACCTGCCTTGGGAAATTGCCGACAGCTACCTGGATTGCCGCCTCGAAGACGAAGAGTTGGTGCACGTCCAGCGCTTGCTGCGCCGACGCATTGACGAGCGCATCCCCACTGCCTACTTGCTGGGTGAGGCCTGGTTTTGCGGTATGTCTTTCATCGTTGACGAGCGCGTGCTTATCCCACGCTCACCCATCGGCGAGCTGATTGAAAAACGCTTCGAGCCCTGGTTGGGACAGGAGCCGGCACGGATCCTCGACCTCTGCACCGGTTCCGGCTGCATCGGTATCGCGTGTGCTTATGAATTTCCCGAGGCCGAAGTGGTGCTGGCCGACCTGTCGTTCGAAGCGCTGGAGGTGGCCAACCAGAACATCGAGCGCCACGGTGTCGATGAGCGAGTGTTTACTGTCCAGGGCGATGGCTTCGATGGATTGCCTGGGCAACGTTTCGATCTGATCGTGTCGAACCCGCCCTATGTCGATGCGGAGGATTTCGCCGACATGCCCCAGGAGTATCAGCATGAGCCTGAACTGGGCCTGGCCTGCGGCGACGACGGCTTGAACCTGGTTCGCCGGATGCTGGCCGAGGCGGCCGATCATCTGACCGACAAAGGATTGCTGATTGTCGAAGTGGGCAACAGCCAGGTGCACGTCGAAGCGCTGTACCCGGAAGTCGACTTCGCCTGGCTGGATTTCGAGCGCGGTGGCCATGGCGTGTTCATGCTCAGCGCCGAACAGTGCCGTCAGCACCAGGCGTTGTTTGTCTCGCGGGTTTGATTCTGGCTACGGCGGACTGCCTTTGTGGCGAGGGAGCAAGCTCCCTCGCCACAGGATCAGATGCGGCTCCCTTCAACGGTGCTCAATGCCGCGTCGCAATCCAGATCAGCAGTCCGGCCTGGAACATCGCAAACGCCACCAGGCAGGTGATGGTGAAGCGTAGACCGGTGTCTTCGCGTTTGAACTTGTTGACCTTTTCTTCCTGCTTCTTGAGTTTGACTTCCTGTTCCGCCAGGTTCTGCTCGGCTTGTTGCAGCATTTGCGCGGCTTCGAGGATCTCGACGAATTGCAGCTTCTCGGTGTTCCAGTCACCCAGCAGATCGCCGACCTGGGCCGGCTTGACGCTGCCCTTGAGGTGTTGGGCGTCGGCGTAGACCACTTCAAAACCGTGGGCCTTGAGGAAGTGGTCGCGGCGCAGACGCGTGTCTTCGTTCAGCGCGTCCTTGTTATTCAGATCGCTACCGTCGACCCGGTAGCCCGACCAGCGCTTCTTTGCCCAGGTAATGCCTTGGGCGGCGAGGAAGCGACCAATACCTCGGTTCAACGGCTCGACTTGCAAACTGTCGGGAGAGAAGTACAGGCGTTTTTCGACGTGGTCGGCCCAGACATCCAGATGGTTCTGTTCCTTGCGCACCCGCTGGCCCGGCAGCTGGACGCTCATGCGCAGCAAGCTGCGCTCCTTGCTATGGCGCTCGGCATAGCTGAATTCGACAAACCGCAGCGGTCGCACGCCGGTGGCGCGATCGGTCTTGAGCGGGGCCAGCCGGAGCATTTTGTGATGCTCGGCATGCACGTCCGCCCAAGGCAGGTCTGCCGCAGGCGGGGCGGCCGTTTCGGCGACGGCGTCGGGTGAAGTTTCAGTCTCAGTCATAACGGCAAAATCCTGTCCAGGCCGGCTCCTCGGCAGCCAATGCGCTGTCCGACACCGGTTTATCGGCCGTTTTTGCCAAGACTGGAGGGCTATAGGCCACTAATCCCGCTCAACGGGCGGCCAACGCGCCAATAAAGTCCAGGATGTGCGCGCCGAGCTCGGCGGCCAGGGGCAGGTTGGGATCCTTGTAGGAAGCCAGTTGCCGTTTTACGTCGTTGGGCACGATGCGCATCACATGGTTCATGCCCTCGATCAACGCCAACTGCGCATCGGGCTTGGCGGCCTTCAACCGCTTGGCGTCGTCGACGCTGACCTGGATATCGTTGCTGCCCTGGATAATCAATGCCGGCATCTTCAGCGCGGCGAAGGCGTGGGCCGGGTCCTGGCGGAACAAGGAAATGAGGTACGGCTGCACGCTGGGGCGGAAGATGACATGCAGTTGGGGCGGCACGTCAGTGTCGGGGCGGCCGGCCTTGAGGCTGTCGAGCAATTCGTTGCTGCGCAACATCAGCGCCGGTGGCAGGCGGCTGCCGAGCTGTTGGCGCAGCACTTGGTCAATCGGACGAGCGCTGCCGGACACCGAGATGACAGCCGCCGCGTTGGCCTGGGGCGCGGCGAGGCTGGCGATCAGCGCGCCTTCGCTGTGACCGAGCAGAATCAACGGGCCCAGCCGAGGATCAGCGGCCAGTTTGTGGCTCCAGGCCACGGCATCGGCGACATAGGCTTCGACGCTCAGGTTGCGTTCGTCGGGCGTGGCCGCGAGGCTGGCCGCCACGCCGCGCTTGTCGTAGCGCACGCTGGCGATGTTGTGCCTGGCCAACACCCAGGCCAGTCGCTTGAGGCTGTCGTTGCGCCCGCCCTCGGGGTTGTTTCCGTCACGATCCGTAGGACCTGACCCTGAAATGATCAGGACAACCGGCACCGGCGTGTCGGACTTGGGCAGCAGCATCGAGCCGAAAAGCTCACCGCTACCGGTGTCGAGGCTGATGGGACGTTGCAGCACGGTGGCTTGGGCGAAGCCAGGAAGCAGGCCGGTCAACAGGGTAAGACTCAAGGCAAACGCTCTTAACATCATGACGCCATTAGTTGCGAAGGTGCCGGTTGGACTGGCGGGCACCGATAAGGTTCGAGGATGAACTACTTGAGGAGCCTGCGTATACTGGCGCCCACTACGAATCCAAGGTTGAGTCTCTCAGCGATTTCACGGAGCACCCTGCATGTCCGGCAATACCTACGGCAAGCTGTTCACCGTCACCACCGCGGGCGAAAGCCATGGCCCGGCGTTGGTCGCCATTGTCGACGGCTGCCCGCCGGGCCTGGAAATTTCCCTGGAGGACCTGCAGCGTGACCTGGACCGCCGCAAGCCCGGCACCAGCCGCCACACCACCCAGCGCCAGGAAGCCGATGAAGTCGAAATCCTTTCCGGGGTGTTCGAGGGGCGCACCACCGGTTGCGCGATTGGCCTGCTGATCCGCAATACCGACCAGAAGTCCAAGGACTACTCGGCCATCAAGGACCTGTTCCGCCCGGCCCATGCCGACTACACCTATCATCACAAATACGGCGAGCGCGACTACCGTGGCGGCGGCCGCAGCTCGGCGCGGGAAACCGCCATGCGCGTGGCGGCCGGGGCGATTGCCAAGAAGTACCTGGCCAGCCAGGGCATCGTCATCCGAGGCTACATGAGCCAATTGGGCCCGATCGAAATCCCGTTCAAGACCTGGGATTCGGTGGAACAGAACGCTTTCTTCTGTCCCGACCCGGACAAGGTGCCGGAACTGGAGGCCTACATGGACCAGCTGCGCCGGGACCAGGATTCGGTCGGCGCGAAGATCACCGTGGTTGCCGAGGGCGTGATGCCTGGCCTGGGCGAGCCGATCTTCGACCGCCTCGACGCCGAACTGGCCCACGCGCTGATGAGCATCAACGCGGTGAAGGGCGTGGAGATCGGCGCCGGTTTCGCCTGTGTCGCCCAGCGTGGTACCGAGCACCGCGACGAACTGACCCCGCAAGGTTTCCTCAGCAACAACGCCGGCGGCATCCTTGGCGGCATTTCCTCGGGCCAGCCAATTGTCGCGCACCTGGCCCTGAAGCCGACGTCCAGCATCACCACGCCCGGCCGTTCCATCAACGTTCACGGCAATCCGGTTGACGTCATCACCAAGGGCCGCCACGACCCTTGCGTGGGCATCCGCGCGACGCCGATCGCCGAAGCGATGATGGCGATTGTGTTGATGGATCATCTGCTGCGTCATCGCGGCCAGAACGCCGACGTTCGGGTCGGCACGCCGGTGTTGGGTCAGCTTTGATGGCTGGCCTGCCGACCGCCGTGGCCTGACGACCATGGCGGCGTTGCCGTACTGGCGGCTTTCCAGTTTTTATCTGTTTTACTTTGCGTTGCTCGGTTCGACCGCGCCGTTCCTGGCGCTGTACTTCGATCACCTGGGTTTCAACGCGGCGCGTATCGGCGAGCTGGTGGCGATTCCCATGCTGATGCGCTGCGTGGCGCCGAATCTCTGGGGCTGGCTGGGGGACTACACCGGCCGGCGCCTGGCGATCGTGCGCTTCGGCGCGATCTGTACGCTGCTGAGCTTCTCGCTGATTTTCATTGATAAAAGCTACGCCTGGCTGGCGATGGTCATGGCGCTGCATGCCTTCTTCTGGCATGCGGTGCTGCCGCAATTCGAGGTCATCACCCTGGCCCACCTGAGCGGGCAGGCGTCGCGCTACAGCCAGGTCCGCCTGTGGGGCTCCATCGGTTTCATCATCACCGTGGTCGTGCTGGGGCGGTTGTTCCAGTGGCTGAGCCTGGACGTCTATCCCGTTGCCCTGGCCCTGATCATGGCCGGCATTGTGCTCAGCAGTTTCTGGGTGCCCAACGCCCAGCCGGCGCAGGGGCCGCGAGTGGCCGGGGACGGTTTCCTGCGGCAATTGCGCAACCCGGGGGTGCTGGCGTTTTATGCCTGCGTCGGTTTGATGCAACTGAGCCATGGGCCGTACTACACATTTCTGACCTTGCACCTGGAGCGCCTGGGTTACAGCCGTGGATTGATCGGCGTGCTCTGGGCCGTTGGCGTGGTCGCCGAGGTGCTGGTGTTCCTGCTGATGAGCCGGATCCTGGCACGATTTTCCGTGCGCCGGGTGCTGATGGCCAGCTTCCTGCTGGCGGCGCTGCGCTGGTTGCTGCTCGGGTCGCTGGCGGAGTTTCTCTGGGTGCTGTTGTTTGCCCAGGTGTTGCACGCGGCGACATTCGGCAGCTTTCACGCCGCCGCCATTCATTTCGTGCAACGTAGCTTCGGCCCTCGCCAACAAGGCCAGGGCCAGGCGCTGTACGCCGCGCTGGCTGGCACCGGCGGGGCGCTGGGCGCGTTGTATTCCGGCTACAGCTGGAATGCGTTGGGCGCCGGATGGACGTTCAACATCGCCAGCCTCGCAGCCTTGGCTGCAGCCGTTATCATTGCCACACGCATGCAAGAGGACAGGCCATGAGCCTTACCCGTGAACAGCTCGCCCAGGAAATCATCGACGCCGGGCGTTTTTTGTATGGTCGCGGCTGGTCCCCGGCCACCAGCAGCAACTATTCGGCGCGGCTATCGCCCGACCAGGCCTTGCTCACCGTGTCGGGAAAACACAAGGGTCAGTTGGGCATCGACGACGTGCTCGCCACCGACCTCGACGGCAACAGCCTGGAACCGGGCAAGAAACCGTCCGCCGAAACCCTGCTGCACACTCAGTTGTATCGCTGGCGCCCGCAAATCGGCGCCGTACTGCACACCCATTCAGTGAACGCCACGGTACTGTCGCGCCTGACGAGCGAAACCTTCATTGACTTTGAAGACTACGAACTGCAAAAAGCCTTCAGTGGGATCACCACGCACGAATCCCAGGTCCGCGTGCCGATTTTCGACAACGACCAGGACATCGCGCGCCTGGCCGCCAAGGTGCAGCCATGGCTGGAGGCGCACCCCGATTGCGTTGGCTACCTGATTCGTGGCCACGGCCTGTACACCTGGGGGCCGCGCATGAACGATGCACTGCGGCAGATCGAAGCGTTCGAATTCCTGTTCGAGTGCGAACTCAAGACCCGCGCACTCCTGAACCGTTAATTTGCTGGAGCCATTGCCATGAGCAGCCTGTCCGTCTACCACGTATCGAGTCCCGAGATTCCGAACAAGGTGCTGACCCACTTTGAAGACATTGCCTCGACCCTGGCCGAGAAGGGCGTGCGCTTCGACCGTTGGGAAGCCGCGGCCAGGATCCAGCCTGGCGCCAGCCAAGAGGAAGTGATCGCCGCCTACCGGACCCAGATCGACAAGCTGATGACCGAGCGCGGCTACGTCACGGTCGATGTCATCAGCCTCAACAGCGATCACCCGCAAAAAGCCGAACTGCGCGCCAAGTTCCTCGACGAACACCGCCATGGAGAGGACGAGGTGCGATTTTTCGTCGCCGGTCGTGGCTTGTTTACCTTGCACATCGACGATTATGTCTACGCGGTGCTGTGCGAAAAGAACGACCTGATCTCGGTGCCCGCCGGTACGCCGCATTGGTTCGACATGGGCGAACACCCGCATTTCGTTGCCATTCGCCTGTTCAACAATCCCGAAGGTTGGGTCGCGAAGTTTACCGGCGACGACATCGCCAGCCGTTTCCCACGCCTGGAGGACTGAACTCATGACGATCAAAGCCATCCTCACTGACATCGAAGGCACCACCAGCGCGGTGAGTTTTGTATTCGACGTGCTGTTTCCCTACGCCGCTGAACACCTGCCCGATTTTGTCCGGCAGAACGCCGCGCGCGTTGATGTAGCCGAGCAGTTGGACGCTGTGCGCCGCGACAGTGGTGAAGGCCACGCCGATACCGAGCGGGTCATCGCGATTCTCTTGGGCTGGATCGCCGAGGACCGCAAGGCCACGCCGCTCAAGGCGTTGCAGGGCATGGTCTGGGAACAGGGCTACCAGGCCGGACAGTTGAAAGGTCATGTTTATCCGGACGCGGTACAGGCGCTCAAAGACTGGCACCAGCAAGGCTATCGCCTGTTTGTCTATTCCTCGGGTTCGATCCAGGCGCAGAAACTGATTTTCGGCTGTTGCGAAGCGGGCGACTTGTCGCCACTGTTCAGCGGCTATTTCGACACCACGTCGGGGCCCAAGCGGGACGTGCAGTCCTACCAGCGGATCAGCGTGGCGGTGGGCGTTGCGCCGGGGGAAATCCTGTTCCTGTCGGATATCGTCGAGGAGCTGGACGCGGCTCGCGGTGCCGGCATGGCGACCTGTGGCCTGGCCCGTGAAGGCGGTGAGCTGGTGGGCCACGAAACCGTGGAAAGCTTTGCAAGGATCGATCCGGCTGGTTTCTGAGTCGCAGCACTGCTGCTCAAACGAAATCGGGCCATGGAGCCGCAAAGCTTCATGGCCCGATCAGGGACATTGTTACAGGAACGTTGCTATCAGGCGCTGTGATAAGTCGGCAGCGCGAAGCGATGCTGGCTCTGCAGCATGGCGACCGGCGGCAGCTCGCTGGCCTGTTCAGCCAGGTCACGGCGAATGGCGCTGATTGCCCAGGACAACTGGTCCCCAGCGTGCAACTGAGCGTAGGAAATCGTGCGTTTGAACAGTTTGCCGTCGCTGTTGCGCAAGGTCAGCAGGATGCCGCCATCCGGGCGAGGCTGGGTAGTGACTTCGTAGTTGGAAAACAGCGATGCAAACTTCTCTTGAATCATGTTCATAGTTGACTGCTCCATGGTGTGGCAAACCGTGGAGGGGTAGTTGCAGTGTCTGTGCCAGCATTTGATGCGTAGAAAATTCCTTCTAAAACAACAAGTTATATTTTTATCGGTTTTTTGCTTTCGTGCATCTTGCATGAACGGCCATCGTGCATCCTGCATTTTGCGTGGTTGGAGCAGATTTTTGGAACCAAACCGACGCCCGCACGCTCACGCTTCGCCTGGCCCCGGGCTGCGGATACAAAACATTGCAAAAACCGCGTGTACAGCCGCTGAATCGCTGGCGTACTTTCGAATCCAGATTTCGCACAACCTATAACAAGAACCGCGGTCCATAAGGCCGGACGGGGAAGGATCACCCATGAGTCGTACACCCAGCGACGCTATTACCTGGGGCATGATGCTGCGCAAACTGCCGGCCATCGCCAGGGCTGTTCCCCGCATTGTCAAAGGCATGAAGCTCGCCAACGTCCAGGACCCCAGCCAGCCCTGTGGCTTGGGCTGGTGCTTCGAGCAGGCCACGCAACGTAATCCCCAAGGCCCGGCGTTGCTGTACGGCGACACGGTGTTGAGTTATGCACAGGTCAACGCGCAGGCCAACCGCATCGCTCATTACCTCCAGGCGCAAGGCATCGGCAAGGGCGACTGCGTGGCGGTTTTCCTGGAAAACCGTCCCCAGCTGTTGATAACCGTGCTGGCGGTGGCAAAGGTCGGCGCCGTCAGCGCGATGATCAATACGTCGCAAACTGGCGATGCCCTGGTCCATAGCCTGGCGCTGGTCGCGCCCGTTGCCGTGGTGGTCGGGGACGAACGAGTCGCAGTGTTCAACGACGTGCGCGGTCGGACCGCGCTGTCGGATGCCCGTACCTGGTGGGTGGAAGATCAGGAAAGCGCCGCGGCTCCGTGCGGATTCGTTGACCTGATAAGCAACAGCGAGCAATACCCGGGCGATAATCCGGCCAGCAGCCAGCAGGTCTTCCTCAACGACCCGTGCTTCTACCTCTACACCTCAGGGACTACCGGACTGCCCAAGGCCGGCGTTTTCCGCCATGGCCGTTGGATGCGCACCGCCACCAGTTTCGGCCTGATCGCCCTGGACATGCAGCCCGAGGACATCGTCTATTGCACGCTGCCGCTGTATCACGCCACGGGTCTGTGTGTGTGCTGGGGCGCGGCGGTTTGTGGTGCGTCGGGATTTGTGATCCGCCGCAAGTTCAGCGCCAGTCAGTTCTGGAACGACGTGCGCCGCTATCGGGCGACCACCTTGGGTTATGTCGGCGAGCTGTGCCGCTATCTGGTCGACCAGCCCGAGAGCGGCACGGACCGGCAGCACGCCGTGACCAAAATGATTGGCAATGGCCTGCGCCCAGGTGCCTGGGCGGCCTTCAAGACCCGCTTCGGCGTCGGCCACATCTGCGAGTTGTATGCGGCCAGCGACGGCAATATCGGCTTCACCAATATTCTGAATTTCGATAACACGGTGGGGTTTTCCCTGATGGGCTGGGAGCTGGTGCAGTACGACCATGACAGCGGCGCGCCTTTGCGAAATCTGCAAGGACGCATGCAGAAGGTTCCCAAGGGCGAGCCGGGCTTGCTCTTGGCGCGCATCGACGACAAGGCGCCGCTGGACGGCTACACCGATGCGGCGAAGACCGAAAAGACCGTCTGCCGGGACGTCTTTGCTCCCGGCGATCGTTATTTCAACACCGGCGACTTGCTGCGCAACATCGGGTTCGGCCACGGCCAGTTCGTCGATCGCCTCGGCGACACCTATCGCTGGAAGGGCGAGAACGTCTCGACCACGGAAGTCGAGAACGTGCTGCTGCAACACTCGCAGATTTGCGAGGCGGTGGCCTATGGCGTAGCAGTCAGCGGCACCAATGGCCGTGCCGGCATGGCCGCGATCACGCCGTCCGAATCCCTCGCGACGCTGGACTTCAGTGAACTGTTGCAGTTTCTCCGGTGCAAGTTGCCTGGCTACGCGGTGCCGCTGTTCCTGCGCATCAAAGTGAAGATGGAGACCACGGGCACCTTCAAATACCAGAAGACCCGGCTCAAGGCCGAAGGCTTCGACCCTTGCCTTGCGGGCGATGAACCGATCTACGCGTGGCTGCCCGATACCGCGACCTACGTGCGAGTAGACCGGCAACTGGCGACGCAGATCCAGGGCGGGCAGTACCGCTATTGATTCTGGCTATGGCAGTGGCAGAGAAAAAAGGGATGACAACGCCGGAGTCCCTCGGGAAACTAGCGGCTTTGCGAAGAGCCAACTGGAGTTTTCCCATGTCCGATACAAGCCGCCAGATGACCCCGGAAGAGGCTGCGGAATTTGCCGAGCAGGTGTTCAACGTCGCGCGCCAGGGCGATGCCGCGATGATGGCTGCGCTGCTGAGCAAAGGCCTGCCGCCGAACCTGCGTAACCACAAGGGCGACACCTTGCTGATGCTCGCCGCTTACCACGGGCATGTGGAAACCGTGAAAGTGTTGCTGGAAAACCAGGCCGATCCGGAAATTCGCAATGACAACGGCCAGAGTCCGATTGCCGGCGCGGCGTTCAAGGGCGACCTGGCGGTGGTCTCGGCCTTGGTAGATGGCGGCGCGCAAGTGGAAGGTTGCTCATTTGATGGCCGCACGGCCTTGATGATGGCGGCGATGTTCAACCGGGTGGAAATCGTCGATTACCTGATCAGCAAAGGCGCCGATCCCAAGGCCAAGGACGCCAACGGCGTCTCGGCACTGGATGCGGCCAAGACCATGGGCGCGGTGGATACCACGGCGCAGTTGGAGAAACTGTTGGGCTGAGAGCCAGCTCCTCCGCCAGAGGATGTGCCCTGACATCAGCCGATGTGATGCGCTATCCTGCGCGCCTGAAAATTCAGCCACAGGATTCGCCCAATGAAAGCCGCACTCGCCGAACTCATCAGTAAAATCAGCTCCGGCTGCCTCGGTGATGCGGACATTGAGAAAATCGCCGACGAAGCGGCCCAGGCCTACGCTGATCCGGTGGCTTTCCTGGCGGCCAATCCGGACATCAACTACGACGACACCTTCCCCATCCCGTTGGGCGAATGGGTGGTGGTGGGCAGCCTGCCGGACACGGTGTTGTTCCAAGCTGACGCCTACGTCGAGTTGTTCGAGCAGATCGTCGCCTCGTTCGGCCCCGGTGTCGCCTTCAACCTCAAGCCCAAGCAACTGGCCAAGACCGAAGCGCTGACCGCACTCAACCGCATCCAGATCCAGATGAGCAGCCTGAACAAGGAAAACGGCGGCTACGTGCTGATGAACTTCAGTCAGTTGCTCGACGATGAATTGCAAATGGTACTGGTGTACGGCAATGACCTGCCGCGCGTGCTGGCGCTGTGCGCCGAAGTCGGCATCGCCGCTGCGCCCGCCCTGGAAGCGCTCAAGGTCGCGGTTCACGTCTGAAACAATAATACGGAACCCTTGCCCTGGCGCCGCTATCCTAAGTGTGCATATCACCATTTGGGAGCGACACCATGGGTTCCACTTTCAACGGCCTGATTGGCCTGATCATCCTGGCGCTCGATATCTGGGCCATCATCAATGTGCTCAAGAGCGGCGCGGGCACCGGGGCGAAGGTCCTGTGGGTGCTGCTGATCCTCCTGCTGCCGGTGTTGGGCCTGATTATCTGGGCGATTGCCGGGCCGCGTGGCAACGTGCGGATCTGACCGCTCCAGCAAAAATGCCCGACAGGTACTGACCTGTCGGGCATTTTTTATGGCCTGACTTTATCGCGGCAGGCTCTCAGGCCGGTGCCAGCGTGGATTTCTGCGAAGCACTCAAGAAGCGCAGCAGTGCCAGCAGCGGGAAGGCACTGCCGACGATCACCACCCACAACCAGCCGCCATGTTCATAGACCGCGCTGGCGATCGACGAGCCGAACGCGCCGCCGACAAAAATGCTGGTCATGTACAGCGCGTTCAGCCGGCTGCGACTTTTCGCATCCAGGGCATAAATAGTGCGTTGGCCCAAGACCATGTTCATCTGCACGCAGAAGTCCAGCACCACACCGGTCACTGCCAGGCCGATGACGCTGTACAGCGGGTGAATGAATGCAGGCAGGAAACTCAGGGCGGCGAACAGCATGGCCAGCAGCGAGGCGATGCGCGTGTGTCCGGTATCGGCGAGGCGGCCAGCGATGGGCGCGGCGATGGCGCCGATGGCACCCACCAGGGCGAACAGCGCGATCTCCGTCTGGGACAGGCCGTGGTTGCGCGACAGCTCCAGGGGCACGGCGGTCCAGAACAGGCTGAATGTGGCGAACATACAAGCCTGGTAGAAAGCGCGCTGACGCAACTGCGGTTGCTGGCGCAGCAACGTGCCGAGCGAGCCCAGCAGTTGCCCGTAGGACGCGCGGTGGTCGGGCTGGCGCTTGGGCACGGTGACCGCCAGGACGATACTGATCGCGGCCATCAGCGCTGCGGCGATCATGAACATCGCCCTCCAACCGAAATGGTCCGCCACGAGGCTGGACACCGGCCGTGCCAACAGGATCCCGAGCAACAGCCCGCCCATGATCCCGCCCACGACGCGACCGCGCGATTCTTCCGGCGCCAAGTGCGCGGCAAGCGGAATCAGCACCTGGACCGAGACCGAACTGAACCCCACCAGCAACGAAACCAGCAGGAATACGTTCGGTTGCTCGGTGAACGCCGCGCCCAACAGGCTGGCAATCGCGACCACGGTGGTGAGGATCATCAGGCGGCGGTTTTCCAACAGGTCGCCCAGCGGCACCAGGAAAAACAGCCCCAGGGCATAACCGATCTGGGTGAGCGAGACGATCAGGCTGGCCATGGTGCTGGACAGGCCGACGTCCGGCGCAATCAGTTCGATGATGGGCTGGGCGTAGTAGATGTTGGCAACAATGGCGCCGCAGCAGAAGGCGAACAACAGGACCATGCCCCGTGTCAGGGGGGCGGGCGAGGCGGGTGAATGAGCACTCATGGCAATCTCATCGATCGATTGAAAGGGATGGCGAGAGGCTAAAGACTTGCGGGGCTCTGGAACAGGGCTTGGGGTTGATAGCAGTCATGCCTGCGGTTGATGGTAATTGCTGCTTGATCGTTCCCACGCTCTGCGTGGGAATGCATCCAATGACGCTCTGCGTCACAAAAGGACGCGGAGCGTCCCGGGCGGCATTCCCACGCGGAGCGTGGGAACGATCAACACAGGACCGCGCTCAGCTCACTGCCCGTTATAAATCTGGTCGAAAATCCCACCGTCATTGAAGTGGGTCTTCTGCACGGTGCGCCAGTCGCCGAAGGTTTTTTCCACCGAGAGGAAGTCGACTTTCGGGAAGCGGTCGGTGTATTTCGCCAACACCGCCGGGTCCCGAGGGCGCAGGTAATTGGCCGCAGCGATTTCCTGGCCTTCTGGCGACCACAAGTATTTCAGGTAAGCCTCGGCGGCGGCGCGGGAGCCTTTTTTCTCGACGACTTTATCCACAACACTGACCGGTGGCTCGGCTTCGGCGGACACGCTTGGGTAGACCACTTCGAACTGGTCGCGGCCAAATTCACGGGCGATCATTTCCGCTTCGTTTTCAAAGGTCACCAACACGTCGCCGATCTGGTTGGTCATGAAGGTCGTCGTGGCCGCGCGTCCACCGGTGTCCAGCACGGGCGCTTGCTTGAACAGCTTGCCGACGAAGTCCTTGGCCTTGGTCTCGTCGCCGCCATTCTTGAGCACATAACCCCACGCCGACAGATAGGTGTAGCGGCCATTGCCGGAGGTTTTCGGGTTGGGCACGATCACTTGCACGCCGTCCTTGAGCAGGTCCGGCCAGTCCTTCAGTGCCTTCGGGTTGCCCTTGCGCACGATAAACACCGTGGCCGAGGTGAACGGCGCGCTGTTGTCCGGCAGGCGGGTGACCCAGTTCTCTGGGACCAGTTTGCCGTTGTCCGCCAGGGCATTGATGTCGGTGGCCATGTTCATGGTGATGACATCCGCCGGCAATCCATCGATCACCGAGCGCGCCTGTTTGCTGGAACCGCCGAAGGACATCTGCACGGTGATGTTCTCGTTGTGCTCGGCCTGCCAATGTTTCTGGAACGCAGCGTTGTAGTCCTTGTAGAAATCACGCATCACGTCGTAGGAAACATTGAGCAGGGTCGGGGCGGCGTGAGCCAGGCTGCCGAACGTCAGGCCGGCGGCGAGAAGGGTGGCGCCAAAGAATTTCTTCACTGCGAATTCCTTTTTATTTGAAAGAGTAGGGCGATAAGCCAGCACACTAGCGATTGGCATATAGGCCATCAAGTATTTAAAAGTGCTTTGCTTATTCCAATTTCTTGAACAACGCGTTGCCACAACGGGAGCAGAAGGCGGCGCCATGTTCATGGTTGTTTTTACTGCACACCGGGCAGTTGTGCTTGAGCTGGTCGCCGCGCATGGCGTTGGCCAGCTCGGCGGTGAAAATTCCCGTGGGCACGGCGATGATCGAGTAACCGGTGATCATCACCAAGGAGGAAACCACTTGGCCCAGCGGAGTCTTCGGCACGATGTCGCCGAAGCCCACCGTGGTCAATGTCACGATAGCCCAATAGATTCCCTTGGGAATGCTGGTGAAGCCGTGCTCGGGCCCTTCGATGACATACATCAGCGTGCCGAACACCGTAACCAGGGTCGATACGCTGACCAGGAACACGATGATTTTCTGCTTGCTGCCCCGTAGCGCAGCCAACAGGTAGTTGGCCTGCTTGAGGTACGGGCTGAGCTTGAGCACCCGGAAAATCCGCAGCATGCGGATGATCCGCACGATCAACAGATATTGGGCGTCGCTGTAGTACAGCGCGAGGATGCCCGGCACGATCGCCAGCAAATCCACCAGCCCGTAGAAACTGAACGCGTAGCGCAGCGGCTTTGGTGAGCAGTACAGGCGCAAGCCGTACTCCACGATGAAGATGAAGGTGAAGCCCCATTCGATGGCGGCCAGCAGCGTGGCGTAGTTCTTGTGCACGCTGTCGATGCTGTCGAGCATCACGATCACCAGGCTGGCGAGGATGATCAGCAGCAGCGCGCTGTCGAAGCGCCGGCCGGCCACGGTGTCGGTCTGGAAAATGATCACGTAGAGGCGTTCACGCCAATTGTTGCTGCTGTCCATAACCTTCGCCTGATCGATATTCAGCGAAGCCTAGGGTGATTGCCCCGCAGAGTGCAAGGCGCAGTGTCGAGGCTGGCCTGATGCCACAGCCGCTCGGTCGCCTGCACCAGCCAGCACGCGAGGATGAACGGCGCTGTCAGCGGCGCCAGGCCCAGCGCCGCGAAACCCGGCGTGAGCAGGACCGCCAGCAGGATGCCGGCCAGCGGCTTCCATGGCTGACCGCGCTGTTGGCCCAGCGCCAGGGCGGCCAGCGCCGGGTTGTAGCCGCCCAGTCCGGACAGGGCTTGCAGCGTGTCTTGATGTAACCCGGTGAAAACCAGGCCGGCGACCGAACCGGACAGCGCCCAGGCAGCGGCGCGACGGTTGGCAATCAGCAAACCGATGGCGATCAGCGCACCGGCGAGCGGATGGTCGAGAAACATCACCTGTCCGAGGCCGTTCAAAGGGGCGGCCAGCAAAGAGGGATAAGTCATATCCAACGATGTGGGCGAGGGTGCCTGCGGGACAAAACCCAGCAGCAGCCAGCCAAGCCCGACGAAAGGCGCGGTGTAGGCCGGCAGGCAGCGTGGGCCTGGGGTTCGCTTGAGCCATTGCTGGGTCAGCATCGCGCTGAGGCCTGCGCTGGCGATGATCAACAGTGGCAGCAAAACCGACCAGGGAAATATCAGGCTCAGCAGCAATCCCAATAGGATGCCGTTGTAGCTGAACAGCCCGGCCTGCCGATGTTCCTTGGCATAACCGCGTCGTTGCGCGGTCAACAAACCCGCCACGCCGCCCAGCAGCGCGCCGCCGAGCAAGGCGGGCGCCGTCAGCAGAATGGCCACCAGACACAGCAAGCCGCACAGTGGATGACGCTGGAGGAAAATCTGGCTGAAGCCGTTGAGCAGGGCGGTGGCCCAGTCGGGGCACTGGGAGGGTGAGCAATGGTTGGGCATATGGGTCAGGGATAAGGAAACATGGTGGCGAGAAAGCAAGCCCCCTCGCCACGGAAATCAGATCAACGTCTCAATGCGCAGCGAATTGGTTGACCCCGGCTGTCCAAACGGCACGCCCGCGGTGATCAGCAAGGTGTCACCGCGCTGGGCCATGCCTTGGGCCTGGGCGATTTCCAGTGCCGTGGAGCACACCTCATCCACTTGCTTCAACCGATCGTTGACCACCGAGTGCACACCCCACGCCACGGTCAGGCGGCGCGCCGCCTGCAGATTCGGCGTCAGGTTGAGGATCGGCACCGTCGGCCGTTCCCGCGCCGCTCGCAAGCTGGAACTGCCCGATTCGCTGTAGTTCACCAGCACCGCCACCGGCAGCACGTTGCTGATCCGACGGATCGCGCAACTGATCGCGTCCGACACCGTGGCCTCGGCTTTCGGTCGGCTGACGTCCAACTGCGCCTGGTAGTCCGGGCCGCTTTCCACCTGGCGAATGATCTTGCTCATCATCTGCACGGCTTCGAGGGGATAGTCGCCCGAGGCGGTTTCCGCCGACAGCATCACCGCATCGGCGCCTTCGGCCACGGCGTTGGCGACGTCGGTGACCTCGGCGCGGGTCGGCGCCGGGGAAAAACGCATCGACTCAAGCATCTGCGTCGCGACGACCACCGGTTTGCCGAGGGCGCGGCAGGTGCTGATGATGTTTTTCTGGATTTGCGGCACACTCTCGGCCGGCACCTCCACACCCAGGTCACCGCGGGCAACCATGATTGCGTCGCTCAACTCAGCGATTTCCCGCAACTGGGCGACGGCCGAGGGTTTCTCGATCTTGGCCATCAAGAACGCCTTGTTGCCGATCAGCGCGCGGGCTTCGCGGATATCCTCGGGGCGCTGCACGAACGACAGCGCCACCCAGTCCACGCCCAGCTCCAGGCCGAAGCTCAAGTCGCGACGGTCCTTGGCGGTCAGCGGGCTCAGGTCCAGCACGGCTTGTGGCACGTTCACGCCTTTGCGGTCCGACAATTCGCCGCCATTGAGCACTTCGGTGTCGATGGCGTCAGCGTGCCGGGCGACCACCCGCAGGCGCAGCTTGCCGTCGTCCAGCAGCAGGTCCATGCCAGGCTCCAGCGCCGCAATGATTTGCGGATGGGGCAGGTTTACCCGACGTTGATCCCCCGGCGTCGGATCCAGGTCCAGGCGCAAGGCCTGGCCCCTTTGCAGCAGCACCTTGCCGTCGGCGAATCTACCGACCCGCAGTTTCGGGCCCTGCAAGTCCATCAGGATGCCCAGTGGATAGTTGAGCTGCTGCTCGACTTCGCGAATCCACTGGTAGCGCTGGGCGTGGTCGGCGTGGTCGCCATGGCTGAAGTTCAGGCGAAAGATATTCACGCCGGCCTGCACCAGTTGGCGAATGTCATCGATCCCACGGGTGGCGGGGCCTAGTGTCGCGAGGATCTTGACCTTCTTATCGGGCGTCATTTTTTGGATTCTCAAGGATCAGGATGGCGCGGAAGTCGTTGACGTTGGTGCGGGTCGGTTCGGTGACGATCAACGCATCCAGGGCAGCGAAGTAGCCGTAGCCGTTGTTGTTATCCAATTCGTCGCTGGCGCTCAGGCCCAATTCGGCGGCGCGGCGATAGCTGTCCGGGGTCATGAGCGCGCCGGCGTTGTCCTCGGACCCGTCGATGCCGTCGGTGTCGCCCGCCAGCGCATAAATGCCGGGGTAGCCCTTGAGGCTGTCGGTGAGGCTCAGGAGAAATTCGGCGTTACGTCCGCCACGGCCATTGCCACGAACGGTGACCGTGGTTTCGCCGCCGGACAGGATCACGCACGGCGCCGCCAAGGGCTGGCCGTGTTGGGCGATTTGTCGGGCGATGCCAGCGTGGACTTTCGCCACCTCCCGGGATTCGCCTTCCAGGTCGCCCAGGATCAGCGGACTGAAACCGGCCTGGCGGGCTTTCACCGCGGCGGCCTCCAGGGATTGTTGCGGGCGGGCGATCAGTTGGAAATGACTGCGGGCCAGGCTCGGGTCGCCGGGCTTGACGGTCTCCGACTCGGGGCTTTGCAGCCAGGCGCGCACCGAGGCCGGTACGTCGATGTCGTAGCGCTTGAGGATCGCCAGCGCATCGGCTGACGTGCTGGGGTCGGCCACCGTCGGGCCGGAGGCGATGACCGTGGCCAGGTCGCCCGGCACATCGGAAATTGCGTAGGTGTAGACCGTCGCCGGCCAGCAGGCTTTGCCCAGCCGCCCACCCTTGATCGCCGAGAGATGCTTGCGCACGCAATTCATCTCGCCAATGGTGGCGCCGGATTTGAGCAGGGCTTTGTTGATCGATTGCTTGTCAGCCAAGGTGATGCCGGCTGCGGGCAACGCCAGCAACGCGGAGCCACCCCCTGACAGCAGGAAAATCACCCGGTCGTCTTCGTTCAGGTTGCTTACCCGTTCGAGTACCCGCCCGGCCACTTCCAGGCCTGCGGCGTCCGGCACCGGATGGGCGGCTTCGACCACTTCGATTTTCTGGCAGGGCGCGCCGTGGCCATAGCGGGTCACCACCAGGCCCGTGACTTCGCCCTGCCAGCAACGCTCGACCACCTGCGCCATGGCCGCCGCGGCTTTGCCGGCACCGATGACGATCACCCGGCCGCTGCGGTCAGCGGGCAGGTATTGTTCGAGGACTTGCTGCGGATGGGCCGCGTCGATGGCTGTGGCGAACAGCTCGCGGAGCAATTGTTGCGGATCGACCGACATGGCGGGCTCCCGATTTTTATTATGGGTGTGATGCAGGCCCGTGGGGAGCGAGCGAACCCGTTCCCACGGGTGGAGCGGCAGGGCTTATTTGTCGCGGATCGAGAAGTTGGCCATGTGCTCCAGGCCCTTGATCAGCGCCGAATGGTCCCAGTTGCTGCCGCCGATGGCCGCGCAGGTGCTGAACACTTGTTGGGCATTGGCGGTGTTGGGCAGGTTGATGTTCAGTTCCTTGGCGCCTTGCAGCGCGAGGTTCAGGTCCTTCTGGTGCAGGCTGATGCGGAAGCCCGGGTCGAAGGTGCCCTTGATCATGCGCTCGCCGTGTACTTCGAGGATCTTCGACGAAGCGAAACCGCCCATCAACGCTTCGCGGACCTTGGCCGGATCGGCGCCGTTCTTCGCGGCGAACAGCAGGGCTTCGGCCACGGCCTGGATGTTCAGCGCAACGATGATCTGGTTCGCCACTTTGGCGGTCTGGCCATCGCCGTTGCCGCCGACCAAGGTGATGTTCTTGCCCATGGCCTGGAACAGCGGCAGGGCGCGCTCGAAGGCCGCGCTGTCGCCACCGACCATGATGCTCAGTGTCGCGGCCTTGGCGCCGACTTCACCGCCGGACACCGGGGCGTCGAGGTACTGCGCGCCTTTCTCGTTGATCTTCGCCGCAAACGCCTTGGTGGCGGTGGGCGAGATCGAACTCATGTCGATCACCACCTTGCCCGCGCCCACGCCGGCCGCCACGCCGTCGGCGCGCAACAGCACGTCTTCGACCTGCGGGGTATCCGGGACCATGACAATGATGAACTCGGCTTCCTGGGCGACTTCTTTCGGGTTGGCCAACGCCACCGCGCCACCGGCCACCAAGTCGGCGGGGGCGGCGTCGTGGTGCTGGGACAGGAACAGGCTGTGACCGGCCTTTTGCAGGTTCAGTGCCATGGGGTGGCCCATGATGCCGGTGCCGATGAATCCGATTTTAGCCATGGGAAAATCCTCTCTTATTTAAATGTCCCGGGTCTCGCAAAAGCACTATTGGGTCAGATCGCGTTGTGGGTTTTCAGCCAGCCCAATCCCGCTTCGGTGGTGGTCAGTGGCTTGTATTCGCAGCCGACCCAACCCTGGTAGCCGATGCGGTCCAGGTGTTCGAACAGGAAGCGGTAGTTGATCTCGCCAGTGCCCGGCTCGTTGCGGCCTGGGTTGTCTGCCAGCTGCACATGGTTGATTTCGCCCAGGTGCGCGGACAGGGTCCGGGCCAGGTCGCCTTCCATGATCTGCATGTGATAGATGTCGTATTGCAGGAACAGGTTGGCGCTGCCCACCTGTTCGCGGATCGACAGGGCCTGGGCGGTGTTGTTCAGGTAGAAACCGGGGATGTCGCGGGTGTTGATGGCTTCCATCACCAACTTGATGCCTTCGCCTTGCAGCTTTTCGGCGGCGTATTTCAGGTTGGCGACGAAGGTTTTTTCCGCCAGCGCTGCGTCGCACTTCTGCGGACGAATCCCGGACAGGCAATTGACCTGGGTGTTGCCCAGCACTTTGGCGTAGGCAATTGCCAGGTCGATCCCTGCGCGAAATTCCTCGACCCGGTCCGGCAGGCAGGCGATACCGCGTTCACCCTTGGCCCAGTCGCCGGCCGGCAGATTGAACAGCACTTGGGTCAGGCCGTTGGCGTCGAGCAGGGCCTTGAGTTCGGCGGAGCTGTAGTCGTAGGGAAACAGGTATTCGACCCCACTGAAACCGGCCTTGGCGGCCGCTTCGAAACGGGCGAGGAAATCCTGCTCGGTGAACAGCATGGACAGGTTGGCGGCGAAACGCGGCATGGTGGTCTCCTGTAAAAGTAAGGTTGTTTCTGATCGTTCCCATGCTCCGCGTGGGAATGCCTCTGGGGACGCTCCGCGTTCCGCTTTGGGACGCGGAGCGTCCCGGGCTGCATTACCACGCAGAGCGTGGGAACGATCAATCAAACACGGGGCTATCAGTCGAGCAGCGAAATGGCGGTCGGTGCATCGTTGCCCACCAGCGCCAAGTCTTCAAACTCATTGACTGCGTTGATCTCGGTGCCCATGGAGATATTGGTCACCCGCTCCAGGATGATCTCGACGATCACCGGTACCTTGAACTCCTCGATCATCTCCTGGGCCTTGCGCAATGCCGGCTGGATGCCAGAGGGTTCGAATACCCGCAACGCCTTGCAGCCCAGGCCCTCGGCGACGGCGACGTGGTCCACGCCATAACCGTTGAGTTCCGGCGCGTTGAGGTTGTCGAACGACAGTTGCACACAGTAATCCATGTCGAAACCGCGCTGGGCCTGGCGAATCAGGCCCAGGTAAGAGTTGTTCACCACGACATGGATGTACGGCAGCTTGAACTGCGCGCCCACCGCCAGTTCTTCGATCATGAACTGGAAATCATAGTCGCCCGACAGCGCCACGACCTTGCGGCTCGGGTCGGCCTTGACCACCCCCAGCGCGGCCGGAATGGTCCAGCCCAAGGGACCGGCCTGGCCGCAGTTGATCCAGTGGCGCGGCTTGTAGACGTGGAGGAACTGCGCCCCGGCGATCTGCGAGAGACCGATGGTGCTGACGTAGCAAGTGTCCTTGCCGAATACCTGGTTCATTTCCTCATAGACCCGTTGCGGCTTGACCGGCACGTTGTCGAAATGGGTCTTGCGCTGCAGGCTGGCCTTGCGTTGCTGGCAATCCTGGAGCCAGGCGCTGCGGTCCTTCAGCTTGCCGGCGGCTTGCCACTCGCGGGCTACTTCGAGGAACACGGTCAGGGCCGAGGCAGCGTCGGAAACGATGCCGAGGTCGGGGGTGAATACGCGGCCGATCTGGGTCGGCTCGATGTCCACGTGAATGAATGTGCGACCTTCGGTGTAGACATCCACCGAGCCGGTATGACGGTTGGCCCAACGGTTGCCTACGCCCAGCACCACGTCCGACTTGAGCAACGTTGCGTTGCCGTAGCGGTGCGAGGTTTGCAGGCCGACCATGCCGACCATCAGCGGGTGATCGTCCGGGATCGTGCCCCAGCCCATCAATGTGGGGATGACTGGGATGCCGGTCAGTTCGGCAAATTCCACCAGCAGGTCACTGGCATCGGCGTTGATGATGCCGCCACCGGCGACCAGCAATGGACGCTCGGCCTGGTCCAGCATCGCCAGGGCTTTCTCGATCTGCACGCGGTTGGCCGAAGGTTTGGCCAGGGGCAGCGGCTGGTAGGCGTCGATGTCGAATTCGATCTCGGCCATCTGCACATCGAACGGCAAGTCGATCAGCACCGGACCCGGACGGCCTGAGCGCATCTCAAAAAACGCCTTCTGGAATGCGTAGGGCACCTGGCCCGGCTCCAGGACGGTGGTCGCCCACTTGGTCACTGGCTTGACGATGCTGGTGATATCCACAGCCTGGAAATCTTCCTTGTGCATGCGGGCGCGGGGTGCTTGCCCGGTAATGCACAGGATCGGGATCGAGTCGGCCGAAGCGCTGTAGAGCCCGGTGACCATGTCGGTGCCAGCCGGCCCGGAGGTGCCGATGCAGACGCCGATATTGCCAGCCTTGGTCCGGGTGTAACCCTCGGCCATGTGCGAGGCGCCTTCAACGTGGCGAGCGAGGACATGATCGATGCCGCCAACCTTTTGCAGGGCAGAGTACAGCGGGTTGATCGCAGCACCCGGGATGCCGAAGGCGGTGTCCACGCCTTCACGACGCATCACCAGGACGGCGGCTTCGATTGCTCTCATTTTGCTCATGGTTTTGTGCCTCTTACGTTTTGTAATTGTATACAAGTGGCTTCTGGATGGAGTGTATTCAGAGCGAGCGGCGCAGGTCAACGCATTTCCTCAAGCAGCTGTTTTATTCGTCGGAAGTCGGTATTTTGCCGGCTTGCTCGAATATCGCTCCAGTTATCGATAATTATTGTATACAAAATATATGTTTGTTGTGTTCTATTTGGCTCCTCACATAACCGAGAAGGACAGCATCCATGAACCCTCTAACCCTGGAAGTCGCCGTCAACCTGGCGGTGCAAGCCCTTGCCGCGGGTCGTGAAATCAGCGCCGCGCCCCTGACCGTCGCGGTTCTGGACAGCGGAGGGCACCTGATTGCCCTGCAACGGGAAGACGGCGCCAGCCTGCTGCGCCCACAAATCGCCATCGGCAAGGCCTGGGGCGCCATCGCGTTGGGCAAAGGCTCACGCCTTCTGGCCCAGGACGCCCAGCAGCGCCCGGCATTTTTTGCAGCGCTGAACGGGCTGGGGCAGGGCAATATCGTGCCGGCACCCGGCGGGGTGTTGATTCGCGATCAGGACGGGAAGGTGTTGGGAGCCATTGGGATCAGCGGCGATGTGTCGGATGTCGACGAACAGGTCGCGATCAGGGCGGTAGAGGCATTGCAGCTGCGTGCCGACGCAGGGACAGCCGCTTGATGCCACGGGCATGGCCGAACTCCACACCTCTTGTCAGCGGCGCCCTTTGCAACGAAGGGCTCGGGTATACTGCCGCGTTTTGTGATGCCCTGCGGTGTCCGGCCGGTTTGAAACGCACACTTACGATTTGTCGGTGCGTTTTTTGGATTCTCAACCAGCCTTGCAGGGATGTTTCGGTGATTTTGGAGTTTCTATGCTCGAACAGGCTCAACGCGTCCTTAAGGACATCTTCGGCTACGACAGTTTCCGTGGCCGCCAAGGTGCCATTATTGAGCGCGTGGCCAGCGGTGGCGATGCGTTGGTGCTCATGCCCACCGGCGGCGGCAAGTCCTTGTGTTTCCAAGTCCCGGCGCTGTTGCGCGATGGCCTGGCGGTGGTGGTTTCGCCGCTGATCGCCTTGATGGACGACCAGGTTGCCACCCTTGAAGAACTCGGTGTCGCTGCCGCAGCGCTGAACTCCACCCTCAGCGCCGAACAGCAGCGGGACCTGGCGGCGCGGATCAAGCGCGGCGAAGTGAAAATGCTCTACCTGGCGCCGGAGCGCCTGGTGCAACCGCGCATGCTGGCGTTTTTGCAGAGCCTGGAAATCGCCCTGTTCGCCATCGACGAAGCACACTGTGTGTCGCAGTGGGGTCATGATTTCCGCCGCGAGTACCTGCAGCTAGGGCAACTGGCCGAACTGTTTCCCGATGTGCCGCGCATCGCCCTGACCGCCACCGCCGACAAGCGTACCCGTGAAGAAATCGTCGAACGACTGCATCTGCAGAACGCCGAGCGGTTCCTCTCAAGTTTCGACCGTCCGAACATTTTCTACCGCATCGTGCCCAAGGAGCAGCCGCGCAAGCAGTTGCTGGCGTTCCTTGCCGAGCGGCGCAGCGACGCCGGTATTGTCTACTGCCTGTCGCGCAAGAAGGTCGAGGAAGTGGCGGCGTTCCTGAGCGCACAGGGTTTTCCCGCATTGCCTTACCACGCCGGCCTGCCCAACGACCTGCGCGCCTATCACCAGAAGCGTTTCCTTAATGAGGAAGGCCTGATCATGGTCGCCACCGTGGCGTTCGGCATGGGTATCGACAAGCCCAACGTGCGGTTTGTCGCGCACCTGGACTTGCCCAAGTCCCTCGAGGCGTACTACCAGGAAACCGGGCGTGGCGGCCGCGATGGGCTGCCGGCCGATGCCTGGATGGCCTACGGCCTGCAAGACGTGGTGATGCTCAAGCAGATGTTGCAGAACTCCGAAGGCGATGAGCGCCACAAACGCCTGGAGCAACACAAGCTTGACGCGATGCTTTCGCTCTGCGAAGAAACCCGCTGCCGTCGCCAGACCTTGCTGGCCTATTTCGATGAAGACATGCCGCAACCTTGCGGGCATTGCGACAACTGCGTCGATGGCGTGGAAACCTGGGACGCCACCGAACCGGCGCGCCAGGCCCTGTCGGCGATTTATCGCACCGGCCAGCGTTATGGCGTGGGGCACCTGGTGGACGTGCTGCTGGGCAAGGACAACGAAAAAGTGCGCAGCTTCGGCCACCAGCACCTTTCGGTATTCGGCGTGGGCAAGGCCCGCAGCGAGAGCGAATGGCGGTCGTTGTTCCGACAGCTCGTTGCGCGTGGCCTGGCGGACATCGACCTGGAAGGCTACGGCGGCCTGCGCTTGAGCGCGAGCTGCCGGCCGTTGCTCAAAGGCGAGGTCACCCTCGAGTTGCGCCGTGACCTCAAGCCCGCCACGGCGGTCAAGAGCAGCAAGAGCCAGGCCAGCCAACTGGTGCGCGGCGAGGAGCGCGATCAGTGGGAAGCCTTGCGTGCCCTGCGCCGCAAGCTGGCCGAGGAACACGGTGTGCCGCCGTATGTCATTTTCCCCGATTCCACGTTGCTGGAAATGCTCCGCAGCCAACCGACTTCCCTGGCGGAGATGGCCCGGGTCAGCGGCGTCGGCGCACGCAAGCTGGAGCGTTATGGCGAGGCCTTCCTGCAAGTGCTCGGCGGCGAAGTCGAGGCACCCCCGGCAGTCGCCGATGTACGTCACGAACTCATCACGCTGGCCAGGGCCGGCATGACCCCGATGCAGATCGCCGGGCAATTGCAATGCTCGGAAAAGAACGTCTACACAATGCTGGCCGAGGCCATCGGCCAACAACAACTGTCGTTGGAGCAGGCGCTGGACCTGCCCGAGGAACTGATGGGCGAAGTGCAGGACGCTTTTCTCGATGGCGAAGGCGAACTGCCCCCGGTATCGGAAGTGGCCGCGCTGTTTACCGGTCGGGTCCCGGAAGGCGTCTTGTATTGCGTCAGGGCTGCACTGCAATCGGAATTCGAAGTCTGATCAGTCAGTTACATTCCTTTAACGATTCACTACAGTGCCAGCCTTGCCTGAATCCAAAGCTCATGCTTAGCTGACTAATAATTAGTTTTTCTCTATTTCAGATCCTATGAGTTTTTTATGTCCTTGACCGATCAACACCGTTTTGGCATGCAGCTGGCACAGATGTCCCGCGGCTGGCGCGCCGAGTTGGACCGTCGCCTGGCCGGGCTGGGCCTGTCCCAGGCGCGCTGGCTGGTGCTGCTGCACCTGGCCCGGTTCGAACAGGCGCCGACCCAGCGCGAATTGGCCCAGAGCGTTGCCGTAGAAGGCCCGACCCTGGCCCGTTTGCTCGACAGCCTGGAAACCCAGGGACTGGTGCAGCGCCAAGCGGTGGCCGAGGACCGCAGGGCCAAGAAAATCGTCCTGTGCGCACCGGCGCTGCCGTTGATCGAGCAAATCGAAACCATTGCCACCCAGTTGCGCCGGGAATTGTTCGAAGGCGTCGACGAGGAGGACATGCGGGTATGCATGCGCGTCCACGGCACCATCCTGGCCAACCTGGAAAAATCCTGAGGCATATCCCCGGCGCCAGACTTTTGAGATTCGGCCGTTAGCGAACTATAACCAGTAGTGAGCGTTCGTATTGGAAGCGTTTCGCACTGGTTAGTGAATCAAAAGGATGCCCATGCTTGAAAGTTTGAAATCCACGTTGCGCAGTTGGATCAACGTGTCGATCGTCGTGGGTGCCCTTGGTTTTCCGGCCTTGGCGTCGGCGCTGGGCCTGGGTGAGATCACGCTTCATTCCGCGCTCAACCAGCCGTTTCGCGCCGATATCGCGCTGGTCGACGTGGCCGGCCTCAGTGAAGGTGACTTGTCCGCGAGCCTGGCGGGTCCGGACGACTTCAGTCGTGCCGGCGTAGAGCGGGTGTTCTTTCTCAATAACCTGCGCTTCACGCCGGTGCTGCGCGGCGAGCGCAGTTTCATTCGGGTCACTTCCAGCAAACCGGTCGAAGAACCCTTCCTCAATTTCCTCGTGCAGCTCAACCAGCCCAACGGGCGCCTGCTGCGCGAATACACCGTGCTGATCGATCCGCCGGGAACTCCGGGTATCGTGCCCATCCGCGACGAGCCTTCCACCCCCGCCGAGGCAAAGCCTGCCACCAAGCCGCCGCCGGCGACACAAGGCAAGCGCTACACCGTCGTGCAGGGCGATAACCCTTGGATCATCGCCAAGCGCCTGCATGATGCCGGCAGCAATGCGTCGGTCAACGAGCTGATGCAGGGGATCCAGGCGCTCAATCCCGGTAGCGAGCGACTCTCAATCGGCCAGCGCTTGTTGTTACCGGATTCGGCGATATTGCCGCCCGCCGAACGCACCCCGGCCGCGGCTCCCGTCGCGCCTGACAACAACGCCGAGCAATTGGCGACCAGCGTGCTGCAAAGCCAGCAGCAACAGCAGACCATCGAGCAACTGCAGGCCAGGATCCAGGCCCAGGATGAGGAAATTGCTGCCCAGCGGCAGCAGATCAGCGATCTGCAAGCGCAACTGACCCAAGCCACGCCGCCGGCCGATGCGTCACCATCGTCAGCCCCGGAACCCGACGAATCCGCTCCGGCGGTTGAGGCAGAGCCATTCGTCGAGGCAGTGCCAGTCGCGCAAGGCGAGGGCATCGACTGGTTGTGGATGACGGGACTGGTGGGGCTGCTAGGGTTGCTTGCGCTGTTGCTGTTTCTCCGGCGCCGGCAACAGCAGGAACTGGCCAGCCCCGAGCCCATGCAGGGTCGCCCCGACCTGACGGTAGACCATGACACCGAAACCTATGCAGAAGCCGCCGACGCCGAGCGTCCCGAGGTCGCCGCGTCGTTCCATAACGGCGATGCGCCGTTGGGCGATGTGCTCGAAGGCGTGGGCATCTACCTGACCTATGGCCGTTTCACCGAAGCCGCTGGGCTGCTGCGCGCTGCATTGCTGGCGGAGCCTGGGCGCACCGACCTCGGCCTGAAGTTGTTGGAGGTACTGGGTAAGCAAGGTGATGTCATCGGCTTCCAGGCGCAGGAGAATCACCTGTTGGCCCAGGGTGTCGATCACGAGGCGCTGGAAGAGATCCGCAAGCGCTATCCCAAGGTTGCGGTGATCAACGCGCCGATCGAGGCGCCGGCACAGATCCAGGCACCGGAGCCCCCACCGACATCCGAACCAGCCCCCGAAGCCGGCGACGAATTCGAATTGAAACTCGACGGGCTCTCCCTGGAAAACAGCTGGGACCTGGGCGATGCCCAACCGATGTCCCCTGGGCCAAAGACGCCGCCGTCCGCCAGGACCGAGACGTTGTCGCTCTCGGGATTCGACGAGCCCGACCTGCAATGGGGCGCGCCGCTGGAAACCGAATCGCTGGACGATGATTTCCTCGACGGATTTGCCGATGAAGAACAGTCGCTGGAGCTGGAACCGATGACGCTTGAGCCGCTGTCGCTCGAACCGGTCTCCTTCGAACCGCCGCCGCCGGAACACTCGCTCAAACTGGAAGAAGCCCAGAATTGTATCGATGAGGGCGATTTGAAGAGCGCCATCACCCTGCTGGAAGAGTTGCTGGAAGAGGGCGATGAACCGCTCAAAGAGACCGCCCGGGTGTTGTTGGCCGGGATTCGTTGAGTTGCTCTTGAGGCGGACGTGATCAATGAACGGGTCTAGAACGTCTGCCCAAGATTCAAATACACCGCCTGCTCGTCGTCATCGTTAAAGCCATAGCTGAAATTCAGCGGCCCCAGCGGCGTATCGAACCCGAGGAAGACACTGGCGGCGTTGATGTAGCCGCTGTCGAATTCGTTGTCGTTGTTCCAGGCCCGACCGCGCTCCAGCGACCCGCCGACGTACAACGGAAAGTCCAGCGGCAGATAGGCGCGCGGGGTGAGCCTGCGGTAATACACCGCGCGCATCAGGCTCATGTTCTGTCCGGATATCCCATCCTCGCGAAAGCCCGACAACTGCCGCGCACCGCCCAGTACGAAACTTGAAGTCACCACCTCGGCGGTATCCAGGGTCCGGCCGTAGCGGCCGCCCAGGATGAAGGTGTCCGGGCCGCTGCTCAGGGCCTTGTCCAGCTTGAACTCCCACTGACGATAACGCTGGTCGGAACCCAGGCCCGGTTCGTATTGGCGCCACGACAGGCCGATGTCCTCGCCTTCGTGAGGGAAGTACACGCTGTCGAGCGAGTCGAACGAATATTTGAGCTCGTAGAAGCCTTCGTTGAAGTTTTCGCTGGGTTGGTCATGATCGCCGATGCGTACATCGGCCTTGCCCCAGGCCTGGCCGACGCCGAAGCGGATCTCCCCGCTGTTACCAATCTGGCGGCCCAGGTTCAAGCCGAAGCCATAGCGCTCGACCCGGTACTGAGCGACCGGATCGTTATCGAGGATCGACTCGACGTTGCGCGATTCGAATTGCCCATAGGGCGCGATGAAGTAGCGCGAACCGACGTCCAGCGGCTGATAGAACTCGCTGTACAGCTCCTGCTTGTCGCCGATCTGCGCCCGGGTCAGCCATTCCGCACCGAGGCGATTGATGCCATTGACCCGGTAGCTGGCGCCGAGGTTGAAGGCGCTGTCGCCGCGCATGTCGTCCGACAGGCTCAAGCCCAGACGCAGGTAGTCGGTGCCGGTGCGCCTGCCGCGGGCGCTGATCACCAAGGTATTGTCAGCGCCTTTGTGCACCACGCGGTATTGCACCTGCTCGAAATAATCCAGGCCGTACAGCGTGCCCATGTCGGTCTGCAGGCGACCCAGGTCCAGCGGCTCGCCGATCTGCTGGCGGATGTAATAGCGGATCACGTCGTCGCCGACTTTCGAATCGTTCTCCACCCGGATCCCGGTAATGACCGGGTTGCGCTCGCTGGGCGTGCGCGCCGCCATCAGGTCGGCATCGACTTGTTTGACGGGACGCAGGTGCGCCAGGCGCGCCTCGAGTATGCGGGTGGCGCGATAGCCGGCATCGATCATTTCCTGGGCCCGGCCAAAATCGGTGGAGCCGTAGCTCGCCAGCGCCGGTTGGATCAACACGTCGTCTTTTCTCAGCGTCGCCAATTGTTCTTCGGAGTTGCGTCGGGTCATCAGGGTGGTCGACTGATTCAGAACGTCCACCACCGTGACCAATTGCTTGCGATTGCGCAGCGGAGTGCCGATGTCGACGACGATTGCCATGTCCACGCCCATTTCCCGTGCCACATCCAGCGGTATGTTATCGGCCATGCCGCCATCCACCAGCAGGCGGCCGTCCAGTTCCACCGGGGCGAACACGGCCGGGATCGACATGCTGGCGCGGATCACCTTGGGCAGGTGACCCTTGCGGAATACGACTTTTTCGCCTGTGGCGATGTCGGTCGCCACGGCCCGGAAAGGGATCGGCAACTTGTCGAAATCCCGGGTATCGCTGGCATGGGCCAGCAGGCTTTCGAGCAGCAAGGCCAGGTTCTGTCCCTGGATAACCCCCAACGGCAGGCCCAGGCTCCCGTCATCGCGAAAGCTGAGTTTCTGTTTTACCAGGAAGTCCCGGTCATCCTGCTTGCGCCGGAAGGGCACGTCCTTGCGCGGCGGCGCATCGGACAAGGCCTGTTGCCAGTCGATGCCCAGGGCAAGTTTTTCCAGTTCGTCGATCTTGTAGCCCGAGGCATAAAGCCCGCCGATCACCGCGCCCATGCTAGTGCCGGCGATGGCGTCGATCTTGATGCCTTGTTCTTCCAGGGCTTTGAGCACGCCGATGTGGGCGAGGCCACGGGCCGCGCCGCCGGACAACACCAGGCCGATTTTCGGGCGCGGCGGTTCGACCGCGTCGGCAAACAAGGGCAGCAGTAACAGTAGCAGGCAAGGCAGCAGGCGGCGCATCGTCAATCTCGAGGCAGGCAATCAAAGGCGAGTAGTATAACGACGCCTTTGAAACCAGGAGTTCATCCGCCATGACCGAGCCAAAACCAGAAGTCGTCATCACCTATTGCACCCAATGCCAATGGCTGCTGCGCGCCGCGTGGCTGGCACAGGAGCTGCTCAGCACGTTCGCTGACGACTTGGGCAAGGTGTCGCTGGTGCCGGGCACCGGTGGGGTGTTTCACATCAGTTGCGACGGCACGCAGCTGTGGGAGCGCAAGGCCGACGGCGGCTTTCCCGAGGCCAAGGTCCTCAAGCAGCGGGTCCGCGACCGGATCGATCCGGAGCGCGACCTGGGGCACAACGACCGGATTCAGTGAGACGGCGCTTGGGCGCTGACACTGGATTTTTTCGTGCCACTTAGTTGGCTCGATACCACAATGGCGACGATGATCAGCATGCCTCCCAGCAGCATGCGCAACGTCGGGTTCTCATCGAACAGCAGCCAGGCGATGGTGATGCCATAGACCGGCTCCATGGCGAACACCACCGCTGCGGTGCGGGCCTTGATCACCGCCAGGCTGGCGACGAACAGGCTGTGGGCCAGGCCTGTGCAGAACACGCCGAGCAGGCCGATCCACAACCAATCGATGGGGCGAACGTCGCTCAATTGCGGCGCGGCCATCGGCAGCAGGCACAGCCCGACCACCAGGTTCTGGCAGAGCGCGGCCTGTACCGGAGGGACATGCCCGGAGCCGGCGCGGTTGGTCAGCGACAGCAGTGAGAACAGCAGCCCCGACGCCACGGCCCACAGCAGTCCGGTGGTGGCGCCGCTGGCCAGGTCGAAGTCCGGCGTGACCAACACCAGGCCGATGCTCACCAGGACCACCAGGAGGATTTCGTTGGCGCGAATCCGTTCGCGGAAAATCAGCCCTTCGAGCAGCACCGTGAACGCCGGGAAACTGGCGAACCCCAGTGTGGCGATCGCTACGCCGGCGATTTTCACCGAAATGAAAAAACTCACCCAGTGCGCGGCCAGCAGCAATCCGCCAAGCAGCAACCGGCGAGCGTCCCGGGCCCGAAGTTTCTGCCAGCGGGTGCTGCTGGCGAACCGGGCGAAAATCGCCAGGGCCAACACCGCGAACACCGCGCGGCCAAACACGATGATGGCCGGCGAGGCGGCGGCAAGTTTGCCGAACACACCGGTCAGGCCGAACATGAGTGCGCCAATGTGCAGGGCGCCGAGGGCGGTACGGGGTGTCATTGCAATCCTTGTTGAACGGTTGGACGTGCGGGTATTGAACCCGGTGCCGAGCGTTTTTGTCTGTCGCGATCCTAGCGATTTTTAACGCGTATCTAGTGTTGGCGTCGGAGTTTGCCCGGCGTGGCGCCGAACTCGCGCAGTACCGCCGCGGCGAAGGCACTCTGGGAGCTGTAGCCGACCCGGTGGGCGATCTCCCCGATGGGCAGGCCTGTCTCACGCAACAGCGCCACGGCCTTGTGCAAACGACGGCTGCGAATGTACTCCATCGGCGTCTGCCCACATTCGGCGACGAAACGGACATGCAGGCGAGCGCTCGAAAGCCCGGCGACCCGGGCCAAGTCCGCGACCTGCAGCGGATAGGCGGCATATTGGTCGATGTGAGCATCCAACGCGGCATAAGGCAGGCGCCGGCCGCCGGTCGTTTCGTGACGGGCGCCATTGAGGCTGGCCAGCAACAACACCGCGCCTTGCTGAGCGATCAGCGGATCGTCCACCGGGCTGCCCGCGAGCCAGTTGACCAACTGGCTTTGCCCCGCATCCAAGGGCAGGCGGGCGGTGTTGTCGAGCAATCTACGACTGGCATCGGCGTGATTGCCCAGGCATTGCCCGACCCAGTCATCGTCAGGCACGTCCAGCACCAGGCAGCGACTGCCCTGGGGACTGCCGCAGGCGTGATGGGCACCCGCCGGCACCACCACGAAACTCTGCTGCACCACTTGGCTGCCGCAACCTTCGACTTCGAAGTCCAGCGCGCCCGACAACCCGAACACCAGCTGCGCATGGTCGTGGCTGTGGACAATCAGGTCGTGGCTGTAATGGCGTAGCGTGAGGATCGGTCTCATCGCGGTCTCCCGTGGCTGACGGCCAGTCTACACCGGGGGCGCGGCGTCCCGCGCTGTCATGTAACCGACTTATTGCTGTCATGACGCATTAACCGCTGGCGTGCACTGTGGTGAAAACGATCAGAGGGTTGCCCATGACCAGCGCCGAGCTCGCCAGACCCAGCCGCAAGCAGCGTGTTCGCACCCTGTGGATTTCCGATGTCCATCTGGGCACCCGGGACTGCCAGGCCGAGCACCTGTCGCAGTTTCTCAAGGGCTACCACACCGACAAGATCTACTTGGTGGGAGACATCATCGACGGCTGGAAGCTGCGCGGTGGCATGTATTGGCCTCAAGCCCATACCAACGTCATTCGCCGCTTGTTGACCATGAGCAAGCGCGGCACCGAAGTGATCTACGTCACCGGCAATCACGACGAGTTCCTGCGACGTTATTCAAAGCTGATCCTGGGCAATATCCAGTTGGTGGACGAAGCGGTGCACGTGACCGCCGATGGCCGGCACTTGTTGGTGATCCATGGCGATCAGTTTGACGTCATCACCCGTTACCACCGCTGGCTGGCGTTCCTCGGGGATTCGGCCTACGAGTTCACCCTCACGCTGAACCGCTGGCTCAACCATTGGCGGGCCCGTTATGGCTACGGCTACTGGTCGCTGTCGGCGTACCTCAAGCACAAGGTCAAGACCGCCGTCAGTTTCATCAGCGATTTTGAAGAAGCCATCGCCCATGAATGCGTGAAGCGCGAGTTGCACGGTGTGGTGTGCGGGCACATCCACCACGCGGAGATGCGCAAGGTGGGCGAAGTGGAATACCTCAACTGCGGCGACTGGGTCGAGTCGTGCACGGCATTGATCGAGCATTGGGACGGGACGATCGAGCTGTATCGACTGGCGGACGCCCAGGCGCGCGAGGCGCTGGTCAAGGCAGAGTTGAAAGTGACCGAGCCTGCCTAGGCGCTTGCCGTGCATGGCTGTTCATTGGCAATCCTTTGGCTAGAACGCAACCTTGCCCAGCAACATGTCGCGGTACATGACGAAATCGCCAAGCAGGCTATAGAGCGGATGCTGGAAGGTGGCGGGGCGGTTTTTTTCGAAGAAGAAGTGCCCGACCCAGGCGAAGCCGTAGCCCGCCACCGGCACGGCGGCCCACAGCCACCAGGCGCCGACGACAAGGGCCATGGCGAGAATCAGGATGACCAGGGAGGTGCCGACGAAATGCAAGCGCCGGCAGGTGCTGTTGCTGTGTTCGCCCAGGTAATACGGGTAGAACTCGGCGAACGTAGTGAATCGTTTGGCGTTTTCCAAGACTGCGGGCTCTTTGGTTATTGTTTTTGGCGGCCGATGTTTCGAACCGCTTACATTCAGTCTAGAGCGACCGCCTGCAACAGCCAGTGACAATCAGCGCCAGTCTAGTGTCCTGTCTTACAAATACTTTCCTTCTGGACGGCGTCTGTTGCCATCATGCTGCGTTGCCGCTCCTCGCCATAGCTGGCTATGACTCGTCGCGGCGCCTTGCCTGACGACAACAGCCACTCGTCCAAAAGGAACGTATTCGTAAGACAGGACACTGATATCCTTCGCAAATCCGGCCGTACCCCGCGGCTCGTCATGCAAGTAAACGTCATGAGCGAACGAACGACCTCTTCGAGCTGGGCGATGGGGATTGTCAAAGCGTTGGAAATGGATGGCCTGGACTGTCGGGCGCTGTTCAAGCAGTTGGGGTTGGATTATGCGGCGCTGGAGGATCCGGACGCGCGTTTTCCCCAGGACTCGATGACGCGGCTCTGGCAGTTGGCGGTGACGCTGTCGGGTAACCCCGCCATAGGTCTGAACATGGGCAAGGTGGTGCGCCCGGCATCGTTCCATGTGGTCGGTTACGCCTTGATGTCCAGTCGAACGTTGGTCGAAGGCTTCCAGCGCCTGGTGCGTTATCAGCGAATCATCGCCGAAAGTGCCGAGCTGAGTCTCCGTCGCCTGGAGGAAGGCTACGGGCTGATCCTGACGGTGCACGGCGACCACCTTCCGCCCACCCGCCAAAGTGCCGAAGCGTCCATGGCTTGTGCGCTGGCCTTGTGCACTTGGTTGACCGGACGCACCTTGCACCCGGTGAAGGCGCTTTTCCAAGGCGCAGAGCCCGTTGACGTTGCGCCTTATCAACAGGTTTTCGGTGCGCCGCTGGTGTTCGATGCGCCCTATGACGCGCTGATTTTCCAGCAGGGCGACGTGGAGGCGCCGCTGCCCACGGCGAACGAGGCGATGGCGCTGCTTCACGATCGGTTTGCCGGGGAGTACTTGGCGCGTTTCTCCGAAAGCCGCGTGACACACCAGGCGCGGCAAGTGCTTTGCCGGCTGCTGCCCCAGGGCGAGCCCAAGCGTGACGTCGTGGCGCAGACGTTGCACCTGTCGCAGCGCACCTTGCAGCGGCGCCTGCAGGAAGAGGGCACCAGTTTCCAGAGTCTGCTGGACGACACCCGTCGCGAGCTGGCCGAGCAATACCTGGCGCAACCGGGCATGACCTTGCTGGAAGTCGCCTATCTACTGGGCTTCGCTGACCCGAGCAATTTTTTCCGGGCCTTTCGTCGCTGGTTCGGGACCACGCCCGGCGAATACCGGACGCGCAGCGCGACTTCGCTCAGTGACGCCAGAACGCCGGAATACACAGCACGAACACCGTGATGATCTCCAGTCGGCCCAGCAGCATGCCGCCCGAAAGAATCCATTTGGCCGCGTCCGGCAGCGGCGCGAAGTTGCCGGCCGGGCCGATGGTTTCGCCAAGGCCCGGGCCGACGCCGGATACGGTGCTGGCTGCGCCGGTCAGCGCCGTCATCCATTCCACGCCCAACAGCGACAGCAGCAGGGCGATCACGCAGATGGTGATGGCGAAGAAGAACGAAAACGTCAGGATCGAACGCACAATTTCTTCATCGAGGCGATGACCGTTGTACTTCTGCTTGATCACCGCGCGCGGGTGGATCAGTTGGTTAAGGTTGGCCCGGAGCAGGATGTAGGCAACCTGGAAACGGAAGATCTTGATCCCACCGGCCGTCGAGCCCGAGCAACCGCCGACGAACCCCAGGTAAAAGAACAGCATCAATGAGAAATTGCCCCACAGGCTGTAATCCCCAAGGGCGAAACCGGTGGTGGTGACGATGGACGTCACGTTCAGCGCCACGTGCCGCAGTGCTTCCAGCCAATGCAGGTCGGTAGTGATCCAATACCAGGTGCCGAGCACCAGCCAGGTGACCAGCAACACGCCGAGCAGCCCCTGGACCTGCTGGTCCTTGATCAGCGCCCGGCGATTGCCGCGCAGCGTCGAGACATACAAGGCGAAAGGCAGGCTGCCCAGGATCATGATGACAATGATGACCCAGTGCACGGCAGGTTGGGTCCATTTGGCCAGGGACAGGTCCGAAGTGGAAAAACCACCGGTGGAAATGGCCGACATCGAGTGGTTGATTGCATCGAACAGGCTCATCCCGGCCCACCACAGGGCCAGGGTGCCGAGGATGGTGATGCCCACGTAGGACGCCACGATCAGCCGCGCTACCATGTGCGAGCGAGGCATGACCTTTTCCGAACGGTCGGAAGACTCGGTCTGGAACAGCCGCATGCCACCGATTCGCAACAGCGGCAGGATCGCCACCGCCATGCCGATAAAACCGATGCCACCGAGCCAGTGCAACAGCGAGCGCCACATCAGGATTCCCGGCGACATCGTGTCCAGGCCGCTCAAGACCGTGGCGCCAGTGGCCGTGATGCCCGACATGCTCTCAAAGAACGAATCCGTGTAACTGATGTGCTGGGTCAGCAAAAAGGGCAGCGCCGCAAACACGCACACCACCAGCCAACTGCTAACGGTCAGCAAATACATGTCACGAGGGCGCAGGTGAATGTGTTCGGGACGTCCCGGAAGAACCAGGGCCAGCCCGGCAACAAAGGTAATCATGCTTGACCAGAGGAACGACGGCAGGTCGCTGGTGCGCTCGTAGAACAGCAACGTGGCCATCGGCACGACCATGAAGATCGCCAGGGTGATCAGGAAGATGCCGATGATAAAACCAATGATCCGCAGGGTCGGCAACGCCATGGAGTCCGCTCGGGCTGAAAGGGAAGGGGCGCCATTCTACCTGCGACAGGCGGCATGTAAACCGGCGTCCGGGGTCGCTTGTATCTGAATTTGAACTAACGAACTGGCGGCACAAGCCACTAGAATAGCCGAACATTTTTTCCAGGAGGTCGCCGATGCAGGCTTTAGATGCTTTGCTCAACCGTGTTTCTGTCCCGCGTCTGGTGGACCCGGCACCCACGCCCGAACAGCGCGAGGTGATGTTCGCGGCCGCGATGCGTGCGCCTGATCACGGCCAGTTGCGCCCATGGCGTTTCCTGACGGTAGAAGGACAAGCGCGCAATCGCATGGGTGAACTGCTGGCCGAAGCGGCTCGCTTCAATGACCCGCTGGTGCCCGAAGCCGTTGTGGAAAAGGCCCTCAACGGTCCGCTGCGCGCGCCGCTGGTCGTGGTGGTAATTGCGCGTTTGCAGGACCATTTCAAGATTCCGAAATCCGAACAATTGCTGGCGGCCGGCTGCGCGGCCCACGGCATCCTGCTGGCCGCTTATGCCCAAGGGGTAGGCGGCGTGTGGCGTACTGGTGAGTTGGCGTATTCGCCGCATGTGGCCCGGGGATTGGGCCTTGAAGAGGGGGAAGAGGTGATCGGTTTCCTCTACCTGGGCACGCCGCAGAAAGAAGCGCGCGCCGCGCCGCAGGAAGATCTTGGGCAGTTTGTGCGCGAGTGGACGGGGCCACAGGTATAAATCCTGGCGCTGCTTCTGTGGTGAAGAGGACTTGTTGTGGCGAGGGGATAAATCCCCTCGCCACAAAGGATGTCTAGCCACTAAAAAGTTACTTAGCGGCAAACATCCGCAATCGCCTCGGCCAGCGCATCCAGGCGCGTCGCATCGATGCCGGCCACGTTGGCTCGGCCTGTGCCGACCATGTAGACGCTGTGGCGCTCGCGCAATTGCTTGACCTGCTCCGGCGACAGGCCGGTGTAGGAAAACATCCCTCGTTGCACGCCCATATGAGCGAAGCGCTCACGCAAGCCGTGGGGCTCGAGCGCCTCCAGCAGGCCACCGCGCAACTGAGCGATGCGCAGGCGCATGGCTTCCACTTCGTCGGCCCACAGGCCCTTGAGGTCCGGGTTGCCCAGGATCGTCGCCACTACCGCCGCGCCGTGATCCGGTGGCGTTGACCACAGATTGCGGGCGATGTTGGCCAGTTGGCTGCGAATGTCGACCAATTTGTCGGCATCGCGGGCACAGACAATCAGCGCGCCGGTGCGGTCGCGATAGAGCCCGAAGTTCTTCGAGCATGAACTGGTGATCAGCACTTCCGGCAACGCTTCGGCAAACAACCGCACGGCCCATGCGTCCTGTTCCAGCCCGTCGCCAAAGCCCTGGTAAGCGAAGTCGATCAACGGCAGCAGGCCGCGGCTGCGAACCACATCCAGCACCTGGCGCCATTGCTCGTGGGTCAGGTCGAAGCCGGTGGGGTTGTGGCAGCAGGCATGCAGCAGCACCACATCCCCTTTGGGCGCCTGGTTCAGGGTCGCCAACATTGCTTCGAAATCCAGGCGATTGTCGGCGCCCACGTAGGGATAGTGACTGGCCTTGACGCCCGCGGCGGCGAAGATGGTTTCGTGAATCGGCCAGGTCGGGTTGCTAAGCCACACGCCACGGCCCGGTAGGCATTGGGCGATGAAGTCGGCGCTCAGGCGCAGGGCGCCGGTGCCGCCCGGGGTCTGGGTGGCGCCGACGCGTTTCCCAGCGAGCAGCGGCGAGTCGGCACCCAGCACCAGTGCATTGATCAGTTGGCCGAACGCGGCGTCGCCATGGCCACCGATGTAGGTCTTGGTGGATTGGCGGTCTACCAGGTGCTGCTCAGCCTGTTTCACCGACTGAAGAATCGGCGTCAGGCCTTGGGCATCCTTGTACACACCGACGCCGAGGTCGAACTTGCCGGGATTGCTGTCCGCCCCGTAGGCCTCCATCAGGCCGAGGATCGGGTCGCCGGGCACGCGACCGATGGCATCGAAATGCATTACTTGCGCCCCTCGGCGGTCTTGGCTACGTCATCGGTGCGGGCGGCCATGATGAAGTCGTTGCGGTGCAAGCCCTTGATGGAGTGGCTCCACCAGGTCACGGTGACTTTGCCCCATTCGGTGAGCAGGCCTGGGTGATGGCCCTCGGCCTCGGAGATCTCGCCGACGGCATTGGTGAAGGCCAGGGCATGCTTGAAATTCTTGAACAGGAACGTTTTTTCCAGCTGCATCACGCCGTCGCGCACTTCGATATTCCAGTCCGGGATCTGCTTGATCAACACTGGCAATTCTTCGTCGCTGACTTGCGGGGCGTCGGCGCGGCAGGCTTCGCAATGGGCTTGGTTCAGAGTGTTCATGGTGTGTTCCCGAATCGAATATGGAAAACGTCGATGCCGCCACGCTAAAGCAAAGGCATGTGGCGCAACAGACTCAATTGCAATCAAAAGTAGCGGTTCACGCCGCTTTCGGTGGAAATTTTGGCGCGTGCAGGCCCAGCTCCCGACCGCGCTTGACCATGCCCATGATGTCTTCATGAGCGAGGTCGAACAGGCGCTTGAGCTCGGGCAGGACGAAATACACGGGCTGCAGGATGTCGATGCGATACGGCGTGCGCATGGCCTCCAGCGGATCGAAGGCTTGATGCTCGGGCTCGTTGGACAGGCAGTACACAGTTTCCTTCGGCGACGAGAGGATGCCACCGCCATAGATGCGCCGGCCTTGCGGAGTCTGGACCAGGCCGAACTCGATGGTCATCCAATACAGGCGCGCCAGGTAGACGCGTTCTTCCTTGGACGCTTGAAGGCCAAGTTTGCCGTAGGTGTGGGTAAATTCCGCGAACCAGGGGTTGGTCAGTAGCGGGCAATGGCCGAAGATCTCGTGGAAAATGTCCGGCTCTTGCAGGTAATCCAGTTCTTCGCGGGTACGGATAAACGTCGCGACCGGAAACTGTTTGTTGGCGAGCAATTCGAAAAACGTCTGGAAGGGGATCAGCGCCGGCACCCGGGCGACTTGCCAGCCCGTGGTTTCGCCCAGCACTTTGTTGACTTCGTTCAGTTGCGGGATACGGTCGTGGGGCAGGCCCAGCTTGTCGATGCCGTCCAGGTATTCCTGGCACGCACGGCCTTCGATGACTTTCAGTTGGCGGGTGATCAGCGTGTTCCACACAGCGTGTTCTTCAGCAGTGTAGTGGATAAAACCTTGCGCATCGGGCTCACGGGCCACGTATTGCGTCTGCTTCATGCTGCTCTCCTGCTGTTTTTCCTCCGGCGTTTCGAGCCGGGAGAAAGGCTGTTTATTTTTATGTCCAGCGATGCATTAGAGATAACCCGAAGCAGCATGCGGTGCAGTAGGTTGATTCAGGTTCCTACAAGCCTTTTGGTTAAAATGTGTAAAGTTTTCGTTACGTATTTAGGCGTGTCACGGCGCTGTTGGGATTTTCAGCTGTAAAACGTCCTACACGTGTCACATAATCTTGACGATTATTTGCGCCGCCTCGCAGAAACCTTTGTGCGAGGGTGCTCTTTTTTATCTCAAACACCTGGGCCTTTTTCATGCGTATCAAAGTCCATTGTCAGAATCGCATCGGCATCCTGCGGGATATTCTCAACCTGCTGGTGGAGTACGGCATCAACGTCGCCCGTGGCGAGGTCGGTGGCGAGCATGGCAATGCGATTTATTTGCACTGCCCGAACCTGATCAACATCCAGTTCCAGGCGTTGCGTCCGAAATTCGAAGGCATCGCCGGGGTATTTGGTGTCAAGCGCGTAGGATTGATGCCCAGCGAGCGTCGGCACATGGAGCTCAACGCGCTGCTCGGCGCCCTGGAGTTTCCGGTGTTGTCCATCGACATGGGCGGCTCCATCGTCGCGGCCAACCGGGCCGCAGCGCAGTTGCTCGGGGTGCGAGTCGACGAAGTGCCAGGCATTCCCCTGTCCCGATATGCCGAAGACTTTGACTTGCCGGAGCTGGTGCGCGCCAACCAGTCGCGCATCAATGGCTTGCGGGTCAAGGTCAAGGGCGACGTGTTCCTGGCGGATATCGCCCCGCTACAGTCGGAACACGACGACAGCGAGGCCATGGCCGGCGCGGTGCTGACCCTGCACCGCGCCGACCGGGTTGGCGAACGGATCTATAACGTGCGCAAGCAGGAGTTGCGCGGCTTCGACAGTATTTTCCAAAGTTCGAAGGTCATGGCGGCGGTGGTCCGCGAGGCCCGGCGCATGGCGCCGCTGGACGCGCCGCTGTTGATAGAAGGCGAAACCGGCACCGGCAAGGAGCTGTTGGCCCGCGCCTGTCATCTGGCGAGCCCGCGTGGGCAGTCGCCGCTGATGGCGCTCAACTGTGCCGGTTTACCGGAGTCCATGGCCGAGACCGAGCTGTTCGGCTACGGCCCCGGAGCTTTCGAAGGCGCCCGGGCCGAAGGCAAGCTCGGCCTGCTGGAACTGACCGCCGGAGGAACGCTGTTCCTCGACGGAGTAGGGGAGATGAGCCCGCGCCTGCAAGTGAAACTGCTGCGCTTCCTGCAGGACGGATGCTTCCGTCGCGTAGGCAGTGACGAAGAGGTTTATCTGGATGTCAGGGTGATCTGCGCGACACAGGTCGATTTGTCGGAGCTCTGCGCTCGGGGAGAATTTCGCCAGGATTTGTACCACCGCTTGAATGTGCTCTCCCTGCACATTCCCCCCCTGCGCGAATGCCTCGACGGCCTGGCGCCGCTGGTGGACCATTTCCTCGACCAGGCCAGTCGCCAGATCGGCTGCCCGCTGCCCAAGCTCGCCCCAGCGGCAATGGACCGTCTCAGTCACTACCATTGGCCGGGCAACGTCCGGCAGTTGGAAAACGTATTGTTCCAGGCCGTTTCCCTGTGTGACGGCGGCACGGTGAAGGCCGAGCATATCCGCCTGCCGGACTACGGTGTGCGCCAACCCCTTGGCGATTTTTCCCTTGATGGTGGGTTGGACGATATCGTCGGAAGGTTCGAGAAAGCCGTGCTGGAGCGCTTGTATTCCGAGCACCCCAGCAGTCGGCAACTGGGCAAGCGTCTGGGTGTTTCGCATACGACCATTGCCAATAAGTTGCGCGAATATGAAGTTGGCAAGGAGCCCGGAGCGTACTAGATCAGCTTGCCACAGAAATGTGGTGCCGCTGCCGGATAGGTAAACCTTTGCCTTGCAGCGGCACGACACCGCCGGTTTTTCGTCTTCGATACATCTGCAATATCCCTTCCGGTAGTCCCAAGCCCTTTGTTTACCGGGCCTATCAGCGCCAGAAAAAAGTTGGTCTGCAAATTGCTTGAGGCTGTGCAACACAGCAGTGGACGGCAAACGTCCGGCATGCAGAGGAACGACAGTGGACAAGTACCTTTATGTGGCAATGACCGGCGCCAGCCAAAACGCGCTGGCGCAACGGGCCCATGCCAACAACCTGGCGAACATCTCCACCAATGGTTTTCAGAAAGACCTGGAGCAGGCACGTTCGATGCCGGTGTTTGGCGACAGCTTTCCGGCGCGGGCGTTTGCGATGTCCGAGCGTCCCGCCACTGACTTCACCCCGGGTGCGCTGATTGAAACCGGTCGCGACCTCGACGTGGCGGTCAGCGGCCCGGGCTGGATGGCCGTGCAGAATCCCGACGGCGGCGAAAGCTACGTGCGCACCGGCAGCCTCAATGTCGATGCGCTGGGTGTGCTGCGGGCCGGCAACGGCATGCCGGTGATGGGCAACGGTGGTCCGATCGCCGTGCCGCCGGAGCAGAAAATCGAGATCGGCCAGGACGGCACCATCAGCATCCGCGCCATGGGCGAAGGCCCGCGCGTGATGGCTGAAGTGGATCGCATCAAGCTGGTCAACCCGGACCTCAAGACCATGACCAAGGGCCTGGACGGTTCGATCCGTACCAAGGACGGCCAGGCGGCGCCCATCGATGCCAACGTGCAATTGGTGTCGGGGTTCCAGGAGGCGAGCAACGTCAATGCCGTGGACGAGATGACTTCGGTGCTGGCCTTGGCCAAGCAGTTCGAGCTCCACGTCAAGATGATGACCACCGCCAAAGAAGGCGATGAAGCCATGGCTCGGGTCTTGCAGATCTAACTATTAATTACAGCGTTGCGCCGAAAAACAGGCGTACGAGGAGAATCGAATGCTTCCGGCTCTTTGGGTTGCCAAAACAGGCCTGTCCGCCCAGGACACCAACCTTTCCACTATTTCCAACAACCTGGCGAACGTTTCGACCACGGGTTTCAAGCGTGATCGCGCCGAGTTCCAGGACTTGCTCTACCAGGTAAAACGCCAGCCGGGTGCCCAGTCGACCCAGGACAGCGAATTGCCGTCGGGCCTGCAAGTGGGTACCGGTGTGCGCATCGTCGGCACCCAGAAAAACTTCAACGCCGGCAGCCTGCAAACCACCGAGCAGCCGCTGGACATGGCCATCGACGGTCGCGGTTTCTTCCAGATCCTGCAGCCGGACGGCACCACGTCCTACACCCGTGACGGTACGTTCCACCTCGATTCCAATGGCCAGATCGTCAACGCCAGCGGTTTCGCCCTGGAGCCGGCCATCATCATTCCGAACGATGCCCAGACCTTCACCGTGGGCCGCGACGGCACCGTGTCCATCACCATTGCGGGCAACCCGGCCTCCCAAGTGATCGGCAACTTGCAGACCGCTGACTTCATCAACCCGGCCGGCCTGCAAGCGGTGGGTAACAACCTGTTCATGGAAACCGCCGCCAGCGGCGCGCCGCAAGTCGGCACCCCGGGCCTGAACGGTTTCGGCACCACGCTGCAGAACACCCTGGAAACCTCGAACGTGAGCACCGTTGAGGAGATGGTCAACATGATCACCACCCAGCGCGCCTACGAGATGAACTCCAAGGTGATTTCCACCGCCGACCAGATGCTCTCGTTCGTTACGCAGAATCTGTAATTACGTCGCAAAATCCGTAGACAGGGCGGCCTGAGGCCGCCTGCAACACCAAGAGGTAGGGTCATGAATCGCTTCGTATCTGTTCTGGCACTGAGTGGGATCACCGCACTCGCGGGCTGTGTCGCGCCAACGCCACGGCCCAATGACCCGTACTACGCTCCGGTGTTGCCGCGCACACCGTTGCCGGCGGCGGCCAATAACGGTTCAATCTACCAGGCCGGTTTCGAGCAGAACCTGTACAGCGACCGCAAGGCTTTCCGGGTCGGTGACCTTATCACCATCACCCTGAACGAGCGGACCCAGGCCAGCAAGAACGCTAACTCGCAGGTCGACAAGACCAGCGAGACCAGCGTCGGCTTGACGTCGTTGTTCGGCTCGAGCCTGACCACCAACAACCCGATCGGCAGCAACGACCTGAGCCTCAGCGCCGGTTATGGCGCCGACCGTGCCACCAAGGGCGACAGCAAGTCGGGACAGAGCAACAGCCTGACCGGCTCGATCACCGTGACCGTTTCCGATGTCCTGCCCAACGGCATCATCGTCGTACGGGGCGAGAAATGGCTGACCCTCAACACCGGTGATGAACTGGTGCGCATCGCCGGCATGGTCCGCGCCGATGACATCGCCACCGATAACACCGTTTCGTCCACTCGCGTGGCCGATGCGCGCATCACCTATTCGGGCACTGGTGCCTTTGCCGATGCGAGTCAGCCAGGTTGGTTCGACCGTTTCTTCCTCAGCCCGAAGTTCCCTTTCTAGGTGGCCCAGTTGAATCTTAAGCGGTTGAACCTCAAACAGCTGTTGATCGGCGCCCTGGCAATGACGGCAGCCTTCAGCGCTCAAGCCGAGCGCCTGAAGGACATCGCCAGCATTTCCGGCGTGCGTTCGAACCAGTTGATTGGCTACGGCCTGGTCGTGGGCCTCAATGGTACCGGTGACCAGACCACCCAGACTCCGTTCACCCTGCAGACCTTCAACAACATGTTGTCGCAGTTCGGCATCAAGGTGCCGGCCGGTTCCGGCAACGTGCAGTTGAAGAACGTCGCGGCGGTGTCTATCAGTGCCGATCTGCCGGCGTTCGCCAAGCCGGGCCAGCAAGTGGATATCACCGTTGCGTCCATCGGTAACTCCAAGAGCTTGCGCGGCGGCACCTTGTTGATGACGCCGCTCAAGGGTATCGACGGCAACGTCTACGCCATCGCCCAGGGCAACCTGGTGGTAGGCGGTTTCGACGCCGAAGGTCGCGACGGTTCGAAGATTACCGTCAACGTTCCGTCGGCCGGTCGCATCCCCGGTGGTGCGTCGGTGGAACGTGCGGTGCCGAGCGGTTTCAACCAGGGCAACAGCTTGACCTTGAACCTCAACCGTTCCGACTTCACCACGGCCAAGCGCATCGTCGACAAGATCAACGACATGCTCGGCCCAGGCGTGGCCCAGGCCATCGACGGCGGCTCGATCCGCGTCACCGCGCCACTGGATCCGAGCCAGCGCGTCGACTACCTGTCGATCCTGGAAAACCTCGAGGTCGATCCAGGCCAGGCGGTGGCGAAAGTCATCATCAATTCGCGCACTGGCACCATCGTGATCGGCCAGAACGTCAAGGTGTCCCCGGCCGCCGTGACCCACGGCAGCCTGACCGTGACCATTACCGAAGACCCGATCGTCAGCCAGCCCGGACCGCTGTCCAACGGCCAGACCGCCGTGGTACCGCGTTCCCGGGTCAACGCCGAGCAGGAAATGAAGCCGATGTTCAAGTTCGGCCCGGGCACTACTCTGGATGAAATCGTCCGGGCGGTGAACCAGGTCGGCGCGGCGCCGGGCGACCTGATGGCGATTCTCGAAGCCTTGAAGCAGGCCGGCGCGTTGCAAGCCGACCTGATCGTGATTTAAGGAAACGCGCCATGGTGGATATGCGCAAAGGCGCTTTGATCAGCGGGGATTCAGCCTCCTATTCGGACCTGAACCGTCTTAACCAGCTCAAGGTCGGCGACAAGAACAGTGAAGGCAACCTGCGCAAAGTGGCGCAGGAATTCGAGTCGCTGTTCCTTGGCGAAATGCTCAAGTCCATGCGCTCGGCCACCGAGGCCTTGGGCAAGGACAACCCGATGAACACGCCGGAAGCCAAGCAGTACCAGGAAATGTACGACCAGCAGTTGGCCGTTTCCATGTCCCGCGAAGGCGGCGGCATCGGCCTGGCCGATGTGCTGCTGCGCCAGATGTCCAAGAACAAGCCGCTGGCCTCCGGCGAGGCGGCCACGTTGTCGGCCGCCAAGCAGCAGGAGGCGCTGGAAAAAGTCGCCAAGGCACCGGTGCCTACGCCAGTGGCCGCCGGAACGTTGCCCGATGGACCTTTGTCGCGCAGCAACGGCCAGCGTCCACTCTGGGCTTCGCGGGCCGTGAGCGCGCCGCAAGGGGCCGAGGGCATTCATCGCAACGACATGGAGCTGATCAACCAGCGTCGCCTGGCCCTGCCGCCGAAGCTCGCTGATCGCTTGCTCGCCGGCTTGGTGCCGCCAGCCGCGGTCAACGCTGAAGTCGTCGCCCATAACGTCCTGCCGGATCGCGCCGTTACCGCCGTCAAGCCCGCCACCGGTGAGCTGGCCAATGGCGACTGGCTGGCTGCGCTCAAGGCTGCCGAGCCCAAAGGCGACCTGCAGGTCTATGGCCGCGCCGTGGCCCAGCCACCGCTGGCACCCGCTCGCAAGGCCTTCCGCGATGCCGATGAATTCGTCGACGCCATGCTGCCGATGGCCAAGGAAGCTGCCGACCGCATCGGTGTCGATCCGCGCTATCTGGTGGCCCAGGCTGCCCTGGAAACCGGTTGGGGCAAATCGGTCATGCGCCAACCCGATGGCAGCAGCAGCCACAACCTGTTTGGCATCAAGGCCAGCAAGAACTGGACGGGCGATTCGGCGCGCGCCATCACCAGCGAATTCCGCAATGGCGAGATGGTCAAGGAGACGGCCGAGTTCCGTTCCTACGCCTCCTATCGCGACAGCTTCCATGACTTGGTCAACCTGCTGCAAAGCAACAGTCGCTATCAAGATGTCCTGAAGTCTGCCGATAACCCGGAACAGTTTGTACGCGAGTTGCAGAAGGCCGGTTATGCCACCGACCCGAACTACGCCAGCAAGATTTCGAACATAGCCCGGCAGATGACGAGTTACCAAAACTACGCTTCGGCTGGCGCCACCACGACTTTATAAGGTCTGAACCATGAGTTTGCTCAATATCGGGATGTCGGGTCTGTCCGCAAGCCAGACCGCACTGGTGACCACGGGTAACAACATCGCCAACGTCGATACCGCCGGGTATTCGCGTCAGCAGACCGTGCAGACCACCAAGGCGTCGAACCAGTACGGCAACGTGTTCATCGGCTCCGGCACCACCCTGGCGGACGTTCGCCGGGTGTATAACTCGTACCTTGAAGCACAACTGAAGACCACCACCTCGCTTAACAGCGACGCGGCGGCCTACCAAGGGCAGATCACTCCGCTCGATTCCCTGTTGTCGGACAGCGGCACTGGCCTCAACGGCGCGTTGACCAAGTTTTTCGCCTCGGTGCAGAACGTCAACGCCAAGCCAGGTGACGATGCATCCCGCCAGTTGCTGCTCAGCGATGCCCAGGCCTTGAGCAACCGTTTCAATTCGGTCGCCAGCCAGTTGACGGAGCAGAGCCAGAACATCAACGGCAACCTGTCGAACATGGTCGACCAGATCAACAGCCTGGCCACCACCGTCGCCCAGTTGAACAAGAAAATCGCCGAAGTCTCCAACGCCGGCGGTGCCCCGAACGACCTGCTCGACGCCCGCAGCGAGACCATTCGCCAACTGTCGACCTTCACCGGCACTCAAGTCGTCGAGAACGGCAGCAGCCTGGACATCTACCTGGGTTCTGGCCAGCCGCTGGTGATGGGCAACATCACCAATAAATTGGAAGCGGTGCCGGACAAGAATGACCCGGGCCGCATTGGCATCCAGCTCAATAGCGGCTCCAGCGTCATGGACCTTACCCAGGTGCTCACCGGCGGCGAGATCGGCGGCCTGATGCGCTACCGCAGTACCGTGCTTGATCCTGCGATGAACGAGCTGGGTCGCGTGGCGCTGGTCGTCGCCGACCAGATGAACAGCATCCAGGCTTCGGGCATCGACAAGAACGGTGCCTTCGGTTCAAACCTGTTCAGCAGCATCAACAGCGCCGCGCAGATGAGCCAGCGCAGTGTCGCCTCGCTGAGCAACAGCGCCGGGTCCGGCAACTTCAACGTGTCCATCGAAGACACCGGCAAGCTGACGACCAACGACTACAAGATCACCTTCACCAGCGGCACCAACTACACCGTACAGCGCTTGCCTGATAACACGCCGATGGGCGCGTTCAGCACCACGACCACGCCGCCACCGGTGGTCGATGGTTTCGCCCTGACGTTCGGCAGTGACCCCGCGGTGGCCGGCGACTCGTTCAAGATCACCCCGACCCGCAACGCGGCAGGCAGCATCAAGACCGAGATGACCGACTCCAAACGGCTGGCGATTGCCGCGCCGTTGGGCGCCGCCATCACGCCGGGCGGCAGCGGCACGCTGACCATCCCGGCCAGCGGCCAGCCGACCATGACGACGAAGCTGGACATCTACGACGAAGCGACTACCAGCATCATCCAGAACGGCATCAAGAACTCCATGCCGGTCAAAGTGGTGTTCGGTGCAACTTCAGCCGACGGCACCAGCCAGGCTTATCAGTTACTCGATGCCAAAGGCGGTACGATCAGCAGTGGCACGATCAAGCCTGGCCAGAGCAACACGCTGAGCCTGAGCGTTCCGCTCAAGGACGCCAGCGGCAACCCGATCATGGATTCGTCCGTACCGCCGGTGCAGCGCACCGTCACGTTTGACATGTCCATCGCCGGCGCGCCTTCCCAAGGTGCCGGCATCGACATCAGCCTCAGCCAGCCCGGCAGCCTGGACAACCGTAATGGTACTGTCCTGGCCGGCTTGCAGACCGCCAAGACCGTAGATACCAACACCGCCAGCAAAGGTATTTCGCTGAACGATGCCTACGGCAAGCTCGTGGAAGGCGTCGGCGCCAAGGCCGCCCAAGGCAAGCTCGACAGCGCCGCCACCGGCGCGATCCTGGACAATGCCAAGAATGCCCGCGACTCGCTCTCGGGGGTGGACCTGGATGAAGAAACCGGCAATCTGGTCAAGTTCCAGCAGTACTACACCGCGTCTTCGCAGATCATCAAGGCTGCGCAAGAAATTTTCAGCACGTTGATCAACAGTCTTTAAGGAGCCGTAGCCCATGCGCATTTCTACCTCTCAGTTTTACGAAAGCACGGCTGCGAACTACCAGAAAAACTTCGCCAATGTGGTCAAGACCAGCGAAGAAGCCAGTAGCCTGGTGCGCATAAACACCGCCGCCGATGATCCGGTGGGGGCTTCGCGTCTATTGCAACTGGGTACTCAGGCCTCGATGTTGACCCAGTACGAAACCAACGCCAACACGATCAAGGCCACCCTGGGCACCACCGAGGCGGTGATGACCAGCATCGGCAACGTGCTGCAGCGCGCCAAGGAATTGGCTGTCGGTGCCGGCAACGCCGGTTATACCGACGCCGACCGCCAGGCCAACGCCTCGGAGTTGGCGCAGATCGAAGAACAGTTGCTGAGCCTGATGAACAGCAAGGATGAAAATGGCAAGTACATTTTCGCCGGTTCCAAGGGTGACACCATTCCGTTCACGCGCAATACCGATGGGTCCTACAGCTACAACGGCGACCAGGTGACCCTCGACCTGCCGGTTGGCGACACCATGTCGATGGCCACCAACAGCACCGGCTGGGAGGTGTTCCAGCAGGCCGTCAACACCAGTCGCAGCCAGGTCACCCGGACCGCTCCAGCGGTGGACGATGGACGCGTGGTGTTGTCCAACGGCCAGGTGTCGTCCAGTGTCAGCTACAACAGCAAGTTCCGTAGTGGCGAGCCGTACACCGTGGATTTCACCAGCGGCACGCAACTGCGGATCACCGACTCGCTCGGCAACGACGTGACCGCCGAAGCCAGCCGGGGCGGCGCGTTCGACCCTAACGGCAAGAGCGGGCAGGCCGTGCAGTTCCGAGGTGTGGAGCTGACCCTGAACATCAATCTGCAAACGGGTGATGCCCCCGGTGCTGTATTGCCAGGCCATACCTTCACCCTGGCCGCCAAGCCGGACAGCTTTGTTCCGACACGTAGCCCCGGTAACCCGACCGCAGTGCAGATCACTGGCAGCGAAATCACCGACCCGGTGGCTTATCACGCCAGTTTCCCTACGGGCTCGGCCGTGTTGAAATTTACCAGCGCCACCGATTTCGACCTTTACGCTGCACCGTTGACGGCCGACAGCCAGCCTGTTTCAAGCGGTACCTTGGCCGGCAACGTAGCCACTGCATCGGGCGTGAGCTTTACCCTGAACGGTACGCCTGGCGCAGACGATCAATTCAGTATCGCGGTCAACACCCACGAAACCCAGAACGTCCTGGACACCGTGAGCCAACTGAAGGCGGCGTTGAGCACGCCTACCAACAACGATCCGATCGCGTTGCAGAAGCTGCAGGCTTCGCTGGCTTCCGGTATCGGCAACCTGGCGAGCGGAACCGATCAATTGTCCAGTGCCTTGAGTTCGGTGGGTGGGCGCGGTCAGGCCCTCGATACCCAAAGTGACACCAATCAGAGCCTGATCCTGGCCAACAGCCAGACTCAGTCGTCGATCCGCGATTCCGATGCGGCCGAAGTAATGACCCGCCTGACGTTGCAACAGACCATGCTGCAAGCCTCGCAACTGGCGTTCAGCAAAATCGCCCAGTTGGGCCTGTTCAATAAGATCTGAGCCGGTATCGACCGAGCCGCCAACCGTCTTTTTTTAAGCGGTTCCGGGGCCCCGACCTGAAAAGGTCGGGGCCCGCCGCTCGAGAGTTTTAACCGTGAAGCCACTTCCCCTCGTCAGCATCGTCATTCCCGCCTACAACCCCAGGTTTTTTGACCAGGCACTGCTCAGTGCGCTGGCGCAGACTTACGAAAACATTGAAATCATTGTTTGTGATGACTGCATTGATGACGCGATCAAGAAGATTGTCGACTCGTTTTTTGAGTTGGCGCCTGTTCCGCTGCGGTATTTGCGCAATACCGAAAATCTGGGCTTTGACGCTAACCTTCGGCTAGGTATAGAAGCGGCGCAGGGCGAGTTCCTCAAAGTTCTTTGTGATGATGATGTACTGTTTAGCGAGTGCATCAACCGACAGGCCCAGGTATTGACCGAGCAGGCTGATGTCAACCTAGTGTTCGGTATGCGGCTGCTTACGGACGAAAATAGCTTCGCGCTGCCGATGCGTATTGATAACTGCGGGCTCGCACCTACCGATACGATATTCAAAGGCGATGATTTGCTGGCAATTTTCGAGGAGATTCCGCGCAATGTCCTTGGTAATTTTACTGCGGCACTAATGCGTAGAAGTGACCTGCTGGCGCTCATTCCGGCATTGACCAAGCCTACTGGTGGTTTCATCGCCCGCTTGGATTTCGCTCTTTTCGTCTGTCTTCTACGGCGTGGCAACACGGCGATGCTGGCTCAGGTGCTCTGTACCGAGCGTTTGCACGAACACCAACTGAGCAAACAACCGCACATTGTGGCCGCGGCGGCTATTGAGCTAGCGTGGCTCAAGACGATGCTGGGCGCTCGAAGTGGAGAGTCTCCCCCGGCTTCCGGTTGGGTGCGTCATGTAGAGCTCGAAACTCCCGACTCTGACTGTGGCAGGGCTTGGAAAGAATTATGTTTGAAGTTGATTTTGAGCAATCGACAGAACGCATTTGAAGCGCGTATTGGAACCCGAAGCGAGAGCTACTCGGAATTTTATCAAGAGTGGCTTGCTGCCCGCCGTTTTACCGAAGTGGAGCGCCAGCTGATGTCGCGGAAACTCGCCGCATGGCCTCAGCAGCCAACCCTGGTGCCGATCATTATCGATACCGCGGGCGAGCGCGGCCCGCTGCGAACCACGCTGCAAAGTCTGCAGAATCAGCTTTACGGGCCGCACAAAGTGGTGCTGTTATCTAATGTCTTGTACGAAGCGAAAAGCGATGTATTGCAGTTGTCCATTGACCAGGACTGGGTACATCAGCTCAATGACCTGCTACCCAGCTTGGAAGGCTGCGACTGGTTTTATCTGTTGCACGCTGGCGACAAACTGGCTGATTCAGCATTGCTGTTGTTAGCCGAGCGAGTCGCGCATCTGCCAGGGATCCGTTGTGTGTACAGCGATGAAGGTGCGTTGCTCAATGGTGAGTCGGGCGAGCCTGTATTCAAGCCTGACTTCAATCTCGACTTGATGCGCAGCTACCCCTATGTCGGTCGAGTATTGGCTTTTAAACGTGAGAGCATTCTTGAGTTGGGCGGGTTTGATTGTGCTTTGGCCGAGTTGGCGCCCCAAGATGCATTATGGCGTTTGGTGGAAGCTGTCGGGCCGCAAACGATTGAGCATATCGCCGAGATTCAGGTCGAGTCCACCTTGAGCTTTGCTCAGTGGCTCTCGCGACCGCAAGTGATTGAGCGCAGCGCGATGCTGGTCGCAGCGCACCTCGATCGACTGGGAGTGCAGCACCGGTTGCATGCCGATCAACTGCCGGTGCTCAACCATGTCGAGTATCTGCATGACCACAAACCTGTAGTCTCGATAATCATCCAGGCCGGGGCTGAACTGCCAGGATTGCAGCGCTGCGTTGAAAGCCTGTTCGCAACCACCCGTTATGCCCACTATGAAATTTTGTTAGTCGACAACGGTATCGGCGGTACAGACATGGCCCAGTGGGTATTGGCGATGACGCAACTTGGCACCTCAATGCTTCGCGTCATCAGCGTCCCCGGCGTGCAAAACCATGCGGCGATTCACAACATCGCGGCGAATAAGGCGCGGGGGGAATATCTTGTTTTGCTCAATGCCCATAGCGTTATCTGCGCAGCCGATTGGCTGGATCAATTGCTAAACCATGCACAGCGTCCGGAAGTCGGCGTAGTTGGAGCGCGAGTTTTGACTCCGCAAGGCAAGGTCTTGCGCGCGGGATTGGTGCTTGGGATGGCGGGGCCGGCGAACAGCGCATTCCAGAATGAGGACTGCGAAGCGCGCGGTTACTTGCAGCGACTGTGCGTCGCGCAGAATTGGAGCGCCGTGAGTGGCGACTGTCTTATGGTGCGCAAGCAGGTGTTCAATGAAGTTGGTCAGCTTGATGAGCAGGCGTTTTCGCTTGGCCTGAATGATCTGGACCTGTGCCTCAGGGTAGGGCAGGCGGGCTATCTGGTTGTTTGGACGCCTCACGCCAACGTTACGCTCGGCGCGTCAGCGCAAAAAATACTGGGATCGGTTGCACACGAGTTGCAACTGCGAGAGCAGGAAACTTTCTATCAGCGCTGGCTGCCTAAAGTAGCAAGGGATCCTGCGTACAACCCACAATTGAGCATAAACAACTCTAACTTCAGACTTGAATCAGGTACCCGTGGCAGTTGGGATCCACTGTATACGCGTTCCGCGCCGTCAATTCTGGCATTGCCTATCAACAGCTCCGCCGTTGGCCAATACCGAGTGATCGGACCCTTCAAGGCGTTAGAGGCGGCAGGGCAAGTGGTGGGGCGTATTGTCTATGAGCCGCCTTCGGTGGTTGATATCGAGCGTATGTCACCCGACATGATTCTTTTCCAATGTCGCTATGGCCAAGGCTCTGTGGATGAGTTGCAGAGAATCAAGACCTACTCCAATGCCAGACGTATTTTTGAACTGGATGACTATGTCATCAGCGCACCGAAGAAAAATAGCCATGCGCGGAACAAAGCGGCGAATATAGAAGAAATCGTCCGCAAGGCGATAGGCTTGTGTGATCGCGTGGTTGTGACCACCGACGCGCTAGCCGATGCGTTGTCGAGTATGCATCAGGATATTCGAGTGGTGCCCAACACCTTGGTACCACAGTTGTGGGGTGGGCTGCGTGCCAGGCGCGCAACCTCCAGTAAGCCAAGAGTTGGTTGGGGTGGGGGCACCAGTCACACCGGGGACCTCGAAATCATCGCCCAAGTAGTTCGCGAGTTGGCCAACGATGTGGAGTGGGTATTTTTCGGTATGTGCCCCGAAGGGCTGCTGCCTTATATACATGAGTTTCATGCCTCCGTCAGTCTGAAGGATTACCCGGCCAAGCTCTCCAGCCTGAATCTTGACCTCGCATTGGCCCCTTTGGAGCAGCATATTTTCAACGACTGTAAAAGTAACCTTCGGCTGCTGGAGTATGGCGCCTGTGCTTATCCTGTGATCTGTTCTGATACGAAGGCTTACCGAGGAAATTTACCCTGCACGCGGGTACCCAGCAACAGTACCGAGGACTGGCTATCAGCTATTCGTATGCACTTGAGCGATCCGGTTGAAAGTTACCGCATGGGTGACGCACTGCACGAGGCGGTGATGAGTAACTGGCTGCTGCGGGGCGATAACCTCCAGCGCTGGTTGAACGCCTGGGTGGGTCAATGACCACCGAAAAAACGGTTATGGTCGATACCAGATTCGAATTTGGCACAGAAGCTGCTTTTATAGGGCGTTCGCTGCCAAAAAACTGGCCGCACTTATGAGCGATGCCTCGCCCTGCTCTTACAATGTTAGGAAGTACCGATGAAAAGCAATCTGTTGACGTTTTCTATGCTCAGCGCCAAACCGGACTACCTTTCAGGAGGTAGCGCATGGATTGAACATATCCCGTTCGCCTTCCTGACAATCGAAGCCTTGCGCCCGGATGTATTTGTCGAGCTGGGCTCGCATCATGGTGATTCGTATGTCGCTTTTTGCCAGGCGGCGAAAACCCTTGAGTTGCCGATGCGTGCGTTTGCCATTGACACCTGGGAGGGCGATTCGCACGCGGGTTTCTATGGCCAGGAAGTTTACGATCGACTGAAGGCGGTTCACGACGAGCCATACGGTCATTTCTCTGAAATGAAACGCATGAAGTTCGATGATGCTCGCGAAGAGTTCGTTGACGGCTCCATCGACTTGCTGCACATCGACGGTCTGCACACCTACGAAGCCGTCAGCCATGACTTCCAGACTTGGCTACCGAAAATGAGCGAGCGTGGTGTGATCCTTTTCCACGACACCGTAGTACGTGATCGCAATTTCGGCGTATGGAAGCTCTGGGCCGAAATTTCCCCCCAATACAACTCGTTTGAATTCCATCACGGCCACGGCCTCGGTGTGTTATGCGTGGGTAAATCGGTGCCGCAGTGCTTCTTGGATCTGCTCGGTCAGTTGCAGGCGCTCCCGGACCACTCCCGCAAGTACTTTCATGCCCAAGGGCGTCAATTGTCACTGCAGAATTACATGCGTGCACAAAATCATAAAAATGAAGTCTCCATGCAGCAATCCGCCGAACAAATGGACCAAGCAGCCGGTCTGCTGCAAGACATGGATCGCCAGATCACTCAGCTCAAAGGTGAGCTGCGTGAATCGCATGCGCTGAATGCCCAGCTCAAACAAGTGCTGGAAATGATCTCCGCCAAGGCTTGATTTTTTCATAACAGGGATGTGCGCCCGGACCATATCGCGTGCTCATCCTCGTTCCGCCCGTCAATTTTATTTATGTAAAAACAACCGCCTTCCCCATGACAGAGTGACCTTTCAGTCATAAAGTGCATCTTTACAGTATTGTGTCTCGCGAGGAGGCCTTGTGGAGTTGTATCGCTCGTCGATTTCGCTTGGCCTAACGCAAGCCAATTCTCTTGATAGCGCTCCGGATTTTGTTTCAGGGGTCAACGTTTAGCTGTTTATTATTGGGAAGCCATGATGATTGGCATAAAAAGCATTGCGAGCTACGTTCCTGTAGCCGGCGTGGACAATTACGCACAAGGTGCAAAATTTGAAAAGGATGAAGAATTCATCCTTGGCAAGATTGGTTCCGCCTTCTTGCCACGCAAGGATGACGGGCAGGAAACCTCGGATCTGTGCGTCGAAGCGGCCAATGCGCTATTTGCCAATAATCCCGATCTGAAGCGCGAATCCGTTGACGTGCTGATCGTTGTCACTCAGAACGGCGATGAAGAAGGTTTGCCTCATACAGCGGCTATCGTCCAGGACAAGCTCGGCCTGCCCACCACAGTGGCAGCGTTTGATATTTCCCTGGGCTGCTCGGGCTATGTCTACGGTATCTATGCCATCAAGGGCTTCATGGAAGCCGCCGGCCTGAAGAATGGTCTGCTGGTGACCGCCGACCCTTATTCGAAGATTGTCGATCCGGAAGACCGCAACACTACAATGCTGTTCGGCGACGCCGCCACCGCTACATGGATGGGCGAGGACGCGCCGTGGCAATTGGGCAAGGCCAAGTTCGGCACCGACGGTTCCGGTGCGCCGCACCTGAAGGTCAGCGATGGCGTGTTCTTCATGAATGGCCGGCAGGTATTCAACTTCGCCTTGCTCAAGGTGCCGGCGCATCTTCACGAGTTGCTCGCCGATTCCGACCTGCAACCCAGTGACATCGATGCGTTCTGCATTCACCAGGGCAGCGCCGCGATTGTCGACGCCGTGGCGCGTCGTTTTGAAGGCGAGCCGGAGAAATTCATCAAGGACATGGTCGAGACCGGCAATACCGTGTCGTCGAGCATCCCGTTGCTGCTGGAGAAACACGTGCTTGATTCCAACTGGAAGCGTGTGGCGTTGAGTGGTTTTGGTGTTGGGTTGTCTTGGGGGTCGGCGATTATCTATCGTCCCTGAGTCGTTTAAACCCAGGCACAAAAATAGCGTCCAAGGTGTAACCTTGAACGCTATTTTTTTGCCTGATGCAAAAGCGAGACGCCATGAGCGAGTTCTTCGAGCGCAATCTCCAAATCATCCAGCAGCGTTGGCCGGCCTTGGCCGAACGCTTGTTGCAGGAGGATGCCAGCGGGTTGCATGCTGATCTGGTGGAAGGCCTTGGGTCTACCCTGAGTATCAACGGCATTCAACTGACCAGTCGGCATGACCGTCTTGCCGAGGCCAACTTGCAAGCCGCCAGTCTTCCGCTAGACGCTTGCGTGGTGCATGTCTATGGCACCGGGCTGGGCGATCTGCAGAGCCGCTTGCTGGAGCGGGCGGGGCTCGAAAGGTTGTGTGTGCATATTCTCAATGGTTCGGTGTTCGCCTTGGTGTTGCAGGTGCTGGATCAGTTGTCATGGCTCGACGACCCGAGAGTGGTATTGCTTTATGCCGGTGATCTGGCGGAAATCCAGTTGCCATTTTTTGCACTGCCCGCCGAGCTGGTGCTGGCCGACGATTACAACGCCAAGATTCGTGATCGATTGATCAGTGAAGTCCATCTGGCTTTTACTAATCGGGAGTTCGATCCACAGTCCCCTGAGATTGTTGAACGCCTGCAATCCACCTTCAGCCTGGTGCGCGAAGATCGCGATGTCGCCGAGCTGTTCGGCGCGTTCAAGGGGCCTGAGGCATTCGTCGTGGCTACCGGCCCCAGCCTTGAGCAACATTTCGAAAGACTGCGCCACCTGAGCGAGCAAGCCGAGCGACCCTTGTTGATTTGTGTCGATACGGCCTACCGACCGTTGATCAATCACGGCATTCGTCCCGACATCGTGGTCAGCATCGACCAGCGTATCTCGGCGCGTCATCTTCCCTCTAAAAACACCGACGGCATTGCGCTGGTCTATCTGCCGATGGCTGACCCCTCAGTGATTGAGGCGTGGCGAGGGCCGCGCTACGTCGGTTACTCCTCCAGCCCAGTCTATTGCCAGATGCGTGAGCAACTGCACCGGGCCGAACTCCACGTAGGCGGCAGCGTGATTCATCCGGCGGTCGATCTGGCGGTGCAGATGGGCGCTGCGCACATCACGCTTTTTGGTGCTGATTTTGCCTTTCCCAATGACAAGACCCATGCAGGATGGGGCGACGGCGACTTGGGGCCGCAGCTAGAGGCGTCCAGGCATTGGGTGCTTGATGGGCATGGTCGTCGAGTCAAGACCCAGCTCAACTTCCGCAGCTACCTATGCGAGCTGGAGCGTTTTATCGCCAGGCATCCCCAGGTGCGGTTCTATAACAGCAGTCGAGACGGGGCATTGATTGTGGGCACCGATTTCCACCCGGAATATGCGCAATGACCGAGCTTGAAGTAGTGATCAATGATGCCCGTGAATGCGCGCATTTGTTTCGCCTTGGGCGAGATGTCGAGGCAGGGCTGGCAATGGTCGCGCTGATCGAATCGGCGCAGCCTTTGGTGGAGCTGATGCCAGGCGATGTCCCCGCGTCGTGGAGCAAGCTGCTTGCCTTGATGCTGGATGACCAGCAGGCGCAGAACTGGGTCTCGTTGGCCGATTACCTCGAGTATGAATGGGCCCAATTGTTGACCGCTGGTCGGCGCAAATAACTTCCTCGGCGCCATTCAACGCTGTCCTGCGCCTCCAGCGCCGTCGCCGGCGTTTCCCTGGCGCCATTTTTTCACCCTCCAGGCGCGGCCAAGTCCTTGATTTACGAGGGGTGGCATCCTGATGGCAAAAATTTTGAAAATTCTGCTAAAGCAAGTTCCAATTACGACGATAACTATTACGAAGGTTCTCTAGGCCACACCCGGCGGTTGCCAGGGCCGGAAGCCGCAGTACCCAACCAACGAGGAATTCGTCATGGCTTTAACAGTAAACACTAACGTCACATCGCTGAACGTTCAGAAGAACCTGGGCAAGGCTTCCGATGCTCTGTCCACTTCGATGACCCGCTTGTCTTCCGGCCTGAAAATCAACAGCGCCAAAGACGACGCCGCTGGCCTGCAGATCGCTACCCGTATGACCTCGCAAATCCGCGGTCAGACTGTTGCGATCAAAAACGCCAACGACGGTATTTCAGTCGCTCAGACTGCTGAAGGTGCGATGCAAGAACAGAGCAACATTCTGCAGCGTATGCGTGAACTGGCCGTTCAGTCGCGAAACGACAACAACAGCGTAGATGACCGTGTAGCCCTGAATAAAGAGTTTGAGGCGATGAGCGCCGAGCTGACTCGTATCTCTACCTCGACCAACCTGAACGGTAAAACCCTGCTGGACGGCGACGCTGGTACCATGACTTTCCAGGTCGGCTCCAATACCGGTGGTGATAACCAGATCACTCTGGTGCTCAGTGACTCGTTCGACGCCGCAACTTTGTCTGTCGACAGTGGCACTATTAGCATCACTGGTGACAGTGCGAGCATCGAAGCCAACTTTACCTTGGCGATCACCAACATCGACGCCGCCTTGAGCACAATTAACGCCGCCCGTGCTGACCTCGGTGCTGCACAAAACCGGCTGACGAGCACTATCTCCAACCTGCAAAACATTAACGAAAACGCCAGTGCTGCACTGGGTCGCGTACAAGACACCGACTTCGCTGCTGAAACTGCCCAGCTGACCAAGCAGCAGACTCTGCAACAGGCTTCCACTTCGGTTCTGGCCCAAGCCAACCAACTGCCATCCGCTGTACTGAAGCTGCTTCAGTAATAGCCGGATGAGTTTTAGCGGGGGAGTGCGCTTGCGTACTCTCTCGCTTTTTTCGTTCAAGAGGTGATGGACATGGATATGAGCGTGAAGCTGAACTTGTCTTATCCAGCTGCGAAGCCGGCGCCGACAGTTGCCGACAAGCCAGTGGAGAAGCCTCGAACCGAGGTCACCAGCCTGGCATCGGTGAAAGACGAGCCTAAAGATGCAATGGCCGAAAAAGACAAGCTCAAGCAAGCGGTTCAGGAAATTGAAAAGTTTGTGCAGTCGGTCAAGCGTAACCTGGAGTTCTCAATTGATGAGCCTTCAGGCAAAGTAGTAGTCAAAGTGATTGCCAGTGGTTCCGGCGAAGTGATTCGTCAGATCCCCAATGAAGAAGTTCTGAAGCTGGCCAATAGCTTGAATGATGCAAACAGCCTGTTGTTCAGCGCGCAAGCCTGACAGCTGGTACGAATTTTGTTGATCGGTTCTTTAGCGTCGCAATCGCCAAAAGGTCGCCGACACACTGAAGGGAGTCCCACATGGCAAGTCCAATTCTACCTGGCTTGGGTTTAGGCTCTGGCCTTGACACCGGTGCTATCGTCAAGGCATTGGTGGATTCTGACAAAGCAGCCAAGCAAGGTCAGATTGACCGTGCCACCAAGACTAATACCTCCAATATTTCCGGGATTGGCACCCTGAAATCCTTGTTGGCTACCTTCCAGTCCACGCTGAAAGCCTTAGGCAGCACGAGCACCCCGCAATTTACCGGCGTCGCCGCCACTTCGGCCAACACCAGTGCGTTGACGGTGACCGCGGGCAACTCGGCGGTAAGTGGTACCTACACGGTAGAAGTCAGCCAACTGGCCACTTCTTCAAAAGTAGCGACGGCTGCTTTCGCCGGTGGGACTTCCAGTGCCGTAGCGGCTGGTACGCTGACTATCAGCCAGGGGGGCACGGATTACGCCCTTGATATCCCGGCGGATTCGACGTTGCAGTCGGTGCGGGATGCCATCAACAGCAAGTACTCCACCAGCGGGCTGACCGCGAACATCGTGACAGACAGCTTCGGTTCACGCCTGGTGGTCGGCTCGACTAAAACCGGTGCGGGTAACGATATTTCCCTCAGCGGTATTGCCAGCCTGACGGCTGACGGTTCCGTTAAAATGGTCTCGCCACCGACCGCGAATTCTTCAGGGTCCCTGGGGCTCGCCCAGGACGCCATATTCAAGGTTGACGGCCTGGAGATGAGCAGCAAGACCAACAAGCTGGATAACGTGGTCTCGGGCTTGAGCATGACGTTACTGGTTGAGGACACAGGCCCGACAATCGTTACCGTCGCTACTAACGCTGACGGCCTGAAGGCTTCGATCCAGAAGTTTGTCGATGCCTATAACGCCGTTGCGAGGGCCGTGACGTCCCTGACTAAGCCATCGACAGACGCGGAGGGGAATTCGGTTCCGGCGGCCTTGACCGGTGACTCGTTGCCCCGCTCGCTGCTGGCGGCCATTCGCACGCCTTTGTCCGAGGCCGGTTCAGGTGACAAGCTGACCGTTCTTTCTCAGCTGGGAATCACCACCAACCAGACGACCGGAACCCTGGATTTCGACAGTGGGAAATTTACTGCGGCGTTGAATGACAAACAGTTGGGCGGGGAAGTCCAGACACTGTTCGCTGGTGAAAATGGCCTCCTTGAGCGCATGAATAATGCTATCAAGCCATACACCGAAGGCAAGACTGGTGTGGGGGGGCTAGGGGGCTCAGAGGCCATCCTGACCACTCGCACCAAGAACCTGGAGCTTCTCAAGGCGAAACTGAGTGAAGACCAGTTGGCCTTGGATCGCCGGATCGAAACCCTTACCGCAGTGCTGACTAAAAAGTATAACGACATGGATACCCTGGTCGGCAGGCTGAAAGCCACCGCCAGCAACATCACTTCCATGTTCGAAGCAATGACGGCACAACAGAAAAATAGCTGATTCTCAACCGATGCAAAAGCCCGGCAGCGTTTTGACAACGCTCCGGGCTTTCGGCTTTTCGGTCTAAAGTTTTTTGACGCGGCGTCGATACGCTGTTTATACGAACCGAAGTTTTTTTGATGAGGTAGAACATGAATCCGATGTTAGCCCTTCGCCAATACCAGAAGATTGGTGCCCAGGCGCAAACCTCCGAAGCAAGTCCCCATCGTCTTGTGCAGATGCTCATGGAAGGTGGGCTGGACCGTATCGCCCAGGCCAAGGGCGCGATGGAGCGCAAGGATATCCCGAACAAAGGCGTTCTGATCAGCAAGGCCATCGGCATCGTTGGCGGCCTGCGCGAAGGCCTGGACCTGGAAAACCAGGCTGAGTCGGTCGCTGAGCTCGATGCCCTTTACGCCTATATGATGAAGCGCCTGGCCGAAGCCAACGCCAAGACCGATCCGAAGATCCTCGACGAAGTCACTGATCTGCTTCGCACGGTCAAGGAAGGCTGGGATGCCATTGCCACGCCTGGTCCGCAATTCTAAGGAGTGCTCCCCATGAGTCTTGTCCTGCAGCGAATCGAACAAACCCGTGAAGCCCTGGTTGATGCCCTGGCCGAGCGAAATTGGGAAGCCATTGGTCAATTGGACCTGGCGTGCCGTACCTGCATGGAAGACGTCATGAGCGAGTCCGAGGTGGACGAGGCGGCGTTGCGTAGTAATCTGGAAGAGTTACTAGGGGTCTACCGCAACTTGCTGGAAGCGGCGACCGGAGAGCGTCAGGCAATCGTGAACGAGATGTCGCAGATTCATCAGGCACAGAACGCGGCGAAGGTTTATCACCTGTTCGGCTGATTTAATTTTCAGTTAACCCGAACAAAGTGCGCCATAAATTTGACTGTGCACGATTTTTTGACTTAACTAGTGGCTGTTTACAGATTTCAGGCGTCTACAGGCATGACAAGTCTGCAAGCGTCTAGCTTGCCCCCAAATTCGGGCACTGAGTTGACTAGGGAAGTTGCTATTGCATGTGGCGTGAAACCAAAATTCTCCTGATCGATGACGATAGCGTCCGCCGCCGTGACCTAGCGGTGATCCTCAATTTTCTTGGCGAAGAAAATTTGCCCTGCGGTAGCCATGATTGGCAGCAGGCTGTCGGCTCTCTGTCCTCCAGTCGTGAAGTCATTTGCGTCCTTATTGGGACCGTAAATGCCCCCGCGTCGCTTTTGGGCTTGCTAAAGACACTCTCAACCTGGGATGAGTTCCTTCCAGTGTTGTTAATGGGTGAAAATTCTTCTCTCGACTTGCCTGAAGACCAGCGCCGCCGAGTACTTTCCACCCTGGAAATGCCGCCCAGCTACAGCAAATTGCTTGATTCGCTGCACCGCGCCCAGGTTTACCGTGAAATGTACGACCAGGCTCGTGAGCGCGGTCGGCATCGCGAACCCAATCTTTTCCGCAGCCTCGTCGGCACTAGCCGTGCGATCCAGCACGTGCGCCAGATGATGCAGCAAGTGGCCGACACTGACGCCAGCGTGCTGATCCTGGGTGAGTCCGGCACCGGCAAGGAAGTGGTTGCGCGCAACCTGCATTACCATTCCAAACGCCGCGAAGCGCCGTTCGTTCCGGTCAACTGTGGGGCGATACCCGCCGAGCTGTTGGAAAGCGAATTGTTCGGCCACGAGAAGGGCGCCTTCACCGGTGCAATCACCAGTCGCGCCGGGCGTTTCGAATTGGCCAACGGCGGCACGCTGTTCCTCGACGAAATCGGCGACATGCCGTTGCCGATGCAGGTCAAGCTGCTGCGGGTTCTGCAGGAGCGTACGTTCGAGCGCGTGGGCAGCAACAAGACTCAGAGTGTCGACGTGCGAATCATCGCCGCGACCCACAAGAATCTCGAGAGCATGATCGAGGTCGGCAGTTTCCGCGAAGACCTCTATTACCGTCTCAATGTGTTCCCTATCGAAATGGCACCGCTGCGTGAGCGGGTCGAAGACATTCCGTTGCTGATGAACGAACTGATCTCGCGCATGGAGCATGAAAAGCGCGGTTCGATTCGCTTCAACTCGGCGGCGATCATGTCCCTGTGCCGCCATGGCTGGCCGGGCAACGTCCGGGAATTGGCCAACCTGGTGGAGCGCATGGCGATCATGCACCCCTACGGTGTGATCGGTGTCGCCGAGTTGCCGAAGAAATTCCGCTACGTCGACGATGAAGACGAGCAAATGGTCGACAGCCTGCGCAGCGACCTGGAAGAGCGCGTGGCGATCAACGGCCATACGCCGGATTTCACCAGCAACGCCTTGCTGCCGCCGGAAGGCCTGGACCTCAAGGACTACTTGGGCGGCCTGGAGCAAGGCCTTATCCAGCAAGCCTTGGACGACGCCAACGGCATCGTGGCTCGCGCCGCAGAACGCCTGCGCATCCGTCGTACCACCCTGGTAGAAAAGATGCGCAAGTACGGCATGAGCCGTCGCGAAGGAGATGAACAGGCGGATGATTGACGCCTGTTTTGCAACCGCCTGATTTTCAGGCGGTTTTTTTTCGGCACGGGTATTGCTAAAGCTCTCGCAACGTTCCGTTTAACTGACGGTCAGCCAAGCGAGAGAGCACGATGACCCAAGCCGCCCTGATGTCTCCTGTCCCAGAGTCGGGACACATGCCGTCCGCCGAACAGGCTAGTCGTCTTGGACTTGAGCAGGCGTTTTCGCTGTTTAACCAGATGTCCAGCCAGCTGACCGACTCCTACAGCCTGCTTGAAGCCCGGGTCACCGAGCTCAAGGGTGAGCTGGCGGTGGTCAGCGCCCAGCGCATGCAGGAGCTGGCGGAAAAAGAACGCCTGGCCAATCGACTGCAAAACCTCCTCGACCTCTTGCCCGGCGGCGTCATCGTCATCGATGCCCACGGCTTCGTGCGCGAAGCCAACCCGGCGGCCTGCGAGCTGCTGGGCTTGCCGCTGGAAGGCGAGTTGTGGCGACACGTCATCGCCCGTTGCTTCGCCCCGCGTGAGGATGACGGTCACGAAGTCTCCCTCAAGGACGGCCGTCGCCTGTCCATCTCGACTCGGTCGCTGGACGCCGAGCCCGGTCAGCTGGTGCTGCTCAACGATCTGACTGAAACCCGTCACCTGCAAGATCAACTGGCCCGTCACGAACGTTTGTCCTCCCTTGGGCGGATGGTGGCGTCGCTGGCTCACCAGATCCGTACCCCGCTGTCCGCTGCGTTGCTGTACGCCAGTCATTTGACCGAGCAGCAATTGCCGATGGAGACCCAGCAACGCTTTGCCGGTCGCCTGAAAGAGCGCCTCCACGAACTCGAACACCAGGTGCGCGACATGCTGGTGTTCGCCCGTGGCGAGCTGCCCCTGACCGACCGTGTAACGCCCAAGGCGCTGCTGCAATCCTTGCAGGCTGCGGCGCTGACTCACGTGCAGGGCTTGCCGATCCGCTGGCAGTGCGACAGCCATGTCGGCGAGGTGCTGTGCAACCGCGACACGCTGGTGGGGGCGGTGTTGAATCTTATTGAAAATGCGATCCAGGCCAGCGATGGCGAGGTGCGGCTCAAGGTCCATCTGTACACGCGCGACAACACCTTGCGCCTGTGCGTCAGTGACAGCGGCAGCGGTATCGAGTCGGCCGTGTTGACGCGTCTGGGCGAGCCATTCTTTACCACCAAGACCACCGGGACGGGCCTCGGCCTGACCGTGGTCAAGGCGGTGGTCCGTGCCCATCAGGGAGAATTGCAGTTGCGCTCGCGGCCGGGGCGCGGCACATGCGCGCTGGTGCTCTTGCCGCTGTTTTCCAGTACGCCAGGGGTGGAGTGAGGGTTATGGCGATCAAGGTTCTGCTGGTCGAGGACGACCGCGCCCTGCGCGAAGCGCTGGCCGATACGCTGTTGTTGGCCGGGCATGATTATGCAGCCGTCGGTTCGGCAGAAGACGCTTTGCTCGCCGTGGCCCGTGAACCGTTCAGCCTGGTGGTCAGCGACGTCAACATGCCGGGCATGGACGGCCATCAGTTGCTTGGTTTGCTGCGGGCGCGCCAGCCGCAATTGCCCGTCTTGCTGATGACCGCCCACGGCGCCGTCGAGCGTGCGGTGGATGCCATGCGCCAGGGCGCCGCGGATTATCTGGTCAAGCCGTTCGAGCCCAAGGCGCTCCTGGATCTGGTCGCGCGGCATGCCTTGGGCAGCCTCGCTGTCGAGGGTGAGGGGCCGGTGGCGCTTGAGCCGGCCAGCGCGCAATTGCTGGAATTGGCCGCGCGGGTAGCCCGCAGCGATTCGACGGTGTTGATTTCCGGCGAGTCCGGCACGGGCAAGGAAGTGTTGGCTCGCTATATCCACCAGCAATCCCGGCGCGCCAGCGAACCGTTCATCGCCATCAATTGTGCGGCGATTCCCGACAACATGCTCGAGGCAACATTGTTCGGGCATGAAAAGGGCTCGTTTACTGGCGCTATCGCGGCCCAGCCCGGCAAGTTCGAGCAGGCCGACGGCGGGACGATCCTCCTCGATGAGATTTCCGAAATGCCGCTGGGCCTGCAGGCCAAGTTGCTGCGTGTATTGCAGGAACGGGAAGTGGAGCGGGTCGGCGCGCGCAAGCCCATCAGCCTGGACATTCGCGTGGTGGCAACGACCAACCGCGACCTGGCCGGCGAAGTGGCGGCGGGGCGCTTTCGTGAAGACCTTTATTACCGACTGTCGGTTTTCCCCCTGGCCTGGCGTCCATTACGCGAGCGCACCGCCGATATCCTGCCGCTGGCCGAGCGCCTGCTGGCCAAACACGTCAATAAAATGAAGCACGCAACGGCCCGGCTGTCTGCCGAGGCGCAGGCTTGCCTGATCGCGTATCCCTGGCCCGGTAATGTCCGCGAGCTGGACAATGCTATTCAGCGAGCCTTGATTCTTCAGCAGGGCGGCTTGATCCAGCCCGAGGATTTTTGCCTGGCGGGCCCGGTGGCCTGCGCGCCATTGCCGGCGCTCAAGCCTGTGCCAACGCAGGTTCAGCCGGTCGAAGTGACGGGGGAATCGGCTGGAGCCCTGGAAGACGACCTGCGTCGTCGCGAATTCCAGATGATCATCGACACCCTGCGCGCCGAGCGCGGCCGTCGCAAGGAGGCGGCTGAACGGCTGGGCATCAGCCCGCGTACCTTGCGCTACAAGCTGGCGCAGATGCGCGATGCCGGGATGGACGTGGAGGCTTATCTCTTCGCCAGTTGATGCCTGTCGCCAGGGGCTGGCCAAGCATGAGTGCGAAGCGCTCATGCATGTAACGGTTGAACCGTGTAGCGCCGGATGCGCTCGCGTGCGCATTTGTTTCTGACGGCCATGGAGCTGGCACCCTTGTTGCTAACACCTGTATACCCGCTGAGTAAGTGTCAAAAAAATGCGGGCCGCCAGAGAGAATAGATCATGAGCCAAGGTATTGAATTTAATCGGTTGATGTTGGACATGCGATCCATGCAGATGGACGCCATGGCCCAGCCTAAATCGGTCGCGGTGCCGCAAGCGGCCGGCAGCAGTTTTTCCGACTTGCTCGGTCAGGCCGTCAATAAAGTGAACGATACCCAGCAGGCTTCGAACCAGTTGGCCAGTGCTTTCGAGATTGGCAAAAGTGGCGTCGACCTGACGGACGTAATGATCTCTTCGCAGAAAGCCAGTGTCTCGTTTCAGGCGTTGACCCAGGTACGCAACAAGCTGGTTCAAGCCTACCAAGACATCATGCAGATGCCGGTCTAAGGAAATTATTGAGTCATGGCAGAAGCAGCCGTTGATAACGTTCCAGCCAAGACCACACCGGTAGACGGCAAGCCGCCGTTGTTCGGTCTGTCTTTCCTGGAAAACCTCTCCGAGATGACCATGCTGCGTCAGGTTGGCCTGTTGGTCGGCCTGGCTGCCAGCGTGGCGATTGGTTTCGCCGTGGTGTTGTGGTCCCAGCAGCCAGACTACCGTCCTTTGTACGGCAGCCTGGAAGGCATGGATGCCAAGCAAGTCATGGAAACCCTGGCTTCTGCCGACATTCCTTACACCGTTGAACCTAATTCCGGCGCCTTGTTGGTCAAGGCCGACGATGTGGCGCGTGCGCGCCTCAAGCTCGCCGCGGCTGGCGTAACGCCGACCGATGGCAACATCGGCTTCGAGATTCTCGACAAGGACCAGGGCCTGGGCACCAGCCAGTTCATGGAAGCGACGCGTTATCGTCGCGGCCTGGAAGGCGAACTGGCGCGGACCATTTCCAGCCTCAACAACGTCAAGGGTGCACGCGTGCACCTGGCGATTCCGAAAAGCTCGGTATTTGTGCGCGATGAGCGCAAGCCGAGTGCTTCGGTCCTGGTCGAACTGTATTCCGGCCGCTCGCTTGAGCCAGGCCAAGTCGTTGCCATTATCAATCTGGTGGCAACCAGCGTTCCCGAGCTGAGCAAGTCGCAGATCACCGTGGTCGACCAGAAGGGCAACCTGTTGTCCGACCAGGCGGAAAATTCCGAACTGACCATGGCCGGCAAGCAATTCGACTACAGCCGTCGCATGGAAGGCATGCTGACCCAGCGTGTGCACAACATCCTGCAACCTATACTGGGCAACGGTCGCTATAAAGCCGAAGTCTCGGCTGATGTAGATTTCAGCGCCGTGGAGTCGACGTCCGAACAGTTCAACCCGGATCAACCGGCGTTGCGCAGCGAGCAGTCGGTGAACGAGCAGCGTACTGCCAGCAACGGCCCGCAAGGTGTGCCAGGTGCCCTGAGCAACCAGCCGCCATCGGCAGCCAGCGCGCCGCAAACCACCGGTGGTGCTACCGCTGCGGCAGGCATGGTGCAGCCAGGCCAGCCCCTGATCGACGCCAACGGCCAGCAGATCATGGACCCGGCCACCGGCCAGCCGATGCTCGCGCCGTACCCGGCCGACAAGCGTCAGCAATCGACCAAGAACTTCGAGCTCGACCGTTCCATCAGCCACACCAAGCAGCAGCAGGGCCGTTTGAATCGCCTGTCGGTTGCCGTGGTCGTGGACGATCAAGTCAAGATCAACGCGGCCAACGGCGAAACCAGCCGTGCGCCATGGACCGCCGACGAATTGGCGCGCTTCACTCGTCTGGTGCAGGACGCCGTCGGTTTCGACGCCAGCCGTGGCGACAGCGTCAGCGTTATCAACGTGCCGTTCTCCCTGGAGCGCGGTGAAGAAATTGCCGACATTCCGTTTTATTCGCAACCCTGGTTCTGGGATGTGGTCAAGCAAGTATTGGGTGTGCTGTTCATCCTGATACTGGTGTTCGGCGTGCTGCGTCCGGTGCTCAACAACATCACCGGTGGTGGCAAGAACAAGCAGCTGGCAGGCTTGGGCGATGTAGAGCTGGGAGGCATGGGCGGCCTGGATGGCGAATTGGCCAACGATCGCGTCAGCCTCGGCGGACCGCAGAGCATTCTGCTGCCGAGCCCGAGCGAAGGCTATGACGCTCAGTTGAACGCCATCAAGAGTCTGGTGGCAGAGGATCCGGGTCGTGTGGCCCAGGTCGTGAAAGAGTGGATTAACGCAGATGAGTGATAATCGAGCCGCTGTTGCCAAATTGTCCCGGGTCGACAAAGCCGCGATCCTGCTGCTGTCCCTGGGTTCGACCGACGCCGCCCAAGTGCTGCGCCACATGGGTCCGAAAGAAGTCCAGCGCGTTGGCGTGGCCATGGCGCAGATGGGCAACGTGCACCGGGAGCAGGTCGAGCAGGTCATGAGTGAGTTCGTCGACATCGTCGGCGATCAGACCAGCCTGGGCGTCGGTTCCGACGACTACGTGCGCAAGATGCTCACCCAGGCCCTGGGCGAGGACAAGGCCAACGGCCTGATCGACCGGATCCTGCTGGGTGGCAACACCAGCGGCCTGGACAGCCTCAAGTGGATGGAACCGCGCGCGGTGGCCGACGTGATCCGTTACGAGCACCCGCAGATCCAGGCGATCGTCGTGGCGTATCTCGACCCGGACCAGGCTGGTGAGGTGCTGGGCAACTTCGATCATAAAGTGCGTCTCGACATCATCCTGCGGGTATCGTCGTTGAACACAGTGCAGCCGGCGGCCCTGAAAGAATTGAACCAGATTCTCGAGAAGCAGTTCTCGGGCAACTCCAATGCTTCGCGCACCACCCTGGGCGGTATCAAGCGCGCGGCGGATATCATGAACTTCCTCGATAGCTCGATCGAAGGCCAACTGATGGACTCGATCCGCGAAGTCGACGAAGACCTGTCCGGTCAGATCGAAGACCTCATGTTCGTGTTCAACAACCTGGCCGATGTCGACGACCGTGGCATCCAGGCACTGTTGCGCGAAGTGTCCTCCGATGTGCTGGTCCTGGCCCTCAAGGGTTCGGACGAAGGCGTCAAGGAGAAAATCTTCAAGAACATGTCCAAACGAGCGGCCGAACTGTTGCGCGACGACCTCGAGGCCAAGGGCCCGGTGCGCGTCAGCGACGTGGAAACCGCACAGAAGGAAATCCTCACCATCGCCCGCCGTATGGCCGAAGCCGGAGAAATCGTCCTCGGTGGCAAGGGCGGCGAAGAGATGATCTAAGGTCGTTATGTCTGCCAAGAGTGATGATTCACCCAGCGACCTGATCCGCGCCCGGGACGTCGGTGGCTTCGACGTCTGGTCGCTGCCCAGCTTCGATCCCCACGTGCCCGAGCCTGAGCCTGCACCGGTGGAAGAACTGCCGGAGATGGAAGAGGTACCGCTGGAGGAAGTGCAGCCGCTGACCCTCGAAGAAGTCGAGAGCATTCGCCAGGAAGCCTATAACGAAGGCTTCGCCATCGGCGAAAAAGAAGGTTTCCACAGCACCACGCTCAAGGTCCGCCAGGAAGCCGACGTGGCGCTGACGGCCAAGCTGCGCGCGCTGGAATCGCTGATGCTCAATTTGTTCGAGCCCATCGCCGAACAAGACACTCAGATCGAAAAATCGTTGGTCGGGCTGGTGCAACACATCACCCGGCAGGTAATCCAGCGCGAGCTGGCGATCGATTCGAGCCAGATCGAACACGTCATGCGCGAAGCCCTCAAGCTGTTGCCGCTGGGCGTGGGCAACGTGCGGTTGTACATCAACCCGCAGGACTTCGAGCTGGTCAAGGCGCTACGCGAGCGCCATGAAGAAACCTGGCGGATTGTCGAAGACGAAACCTTGCTGCCGGGCGGGTGCCGGGTCGAAACCGAGCACAGCCGTATCGATGCGACGGTCGAAACGCGCATCAGCCAGATCATGGCCAAGCTGTTTGACCAACTGCACGAACAGGCCCTGCACCCGGCTCCCGCTGACCTGAGCCTGGAGTTGCCGGACGAACCCAAGGCCGCCGTCATCGTCGATCCGGACGGTGCCGAGCTGATAGCCCCTGAACTGGACGGTCGCGATGCGCCTTGATCGAACCAGCTTCGGCAAGCGCCTGGGCAGCTACGCCGAAGCCACCGAACTGGCCGGCCAGCCGATCCTGGAAGGCCGCCTGCTGCGCATGGTCGGCCTGACCCTCGAAGCTGAAGGCTTGCGCGCCGCCATGGGCAGCCGGTGCATGGTGATCAACGACGACAGTTATCATCCGGTGCAAGTCGAAGCCGAGGTCATGGGCTTTTCCGGCAGCAAGGTGTTTTTGATGCCGGTGGGCAGTGTCGCCGGCATCGCCCCCGGCGCCCGCGTGGTGCCCCTGGCCGATACCGGTCGGTTGCCCATGGGCATGAGCATGCTCGGACGAGTGCTGGACGGAGCCGGGCGTGCCCTCGACGGCAAGGGCGGCATGAAGGCCGAAGACTGGGTGCCGATGGACGGCCCGACAATCAACCCCCTCAAGCGTGACCCGATCAGCGTGCCGCTTGACGTGGGCATTCGCTGCATCAACGGATTATTGACGGTGGGACGCGGCCAGCGTTTGGGCCTGTTCGCCGGTACCGGCGTGGGCAAGAGTGTGCTGCTGGGCATGATGACCCGCTTCACTGAAGCCGACATCATCGTCGTGGGGCTGATCGGTGAGCGGGGCCGCGAGGTAAAGGAATTCATCGAGCACATCCTCGGCGAAGAAGGGCTCAAGCGTTCCGTGGTGGTGGCTTCGCCAGCGGACGATGCGCCGCTGATGCGCTTGCGCGCCGCCATGTACTGCACGCGGATCGCCGAATATTTTCGCGACAAGGGCAAGAATGTCCTGTTGCTGATGGACTCGCTCACTCGTTTCGCTCAGGCTCAGCGGGAAATCGCCCTGGCCATCGGCGAGCCCCCGGCCACCAAAGGTTATCCGCCTTCAGTATTTGCCAAGCTGCCCAAGTTGGTAGAGCGAGCCGGTAACGCCGAGAAGGGTGGCGGTTCGATCACCGCGTTTTATACCGTGTTGTCCGAAGGCGATGATCAGCAAGATCCGATCGCCGACTCGGCGCGGGGTGTGCTCGATGGCCACATTGTCTTGTCTCGGCGCTTGGCCGAAGAAGGGCACTACCCGGCCATCGACATCGAAGCCTCGATCAGTCGGGTCATGCCGTCGGTCATCAGTGCCGAGCACATGAAACGCGCCCAGCAATTCAAGCAGTACTGGTCGCGCTATCAGCAGAGCCGCGACCTTATCAGCGTCGGTGCCTACGTGCCGGGTGGTGATCGCGAGACGGACATGGCCATCAATCTCTATCCGGCCATGGCGGTTTATCTACGCCAGAGCCTGAACGACAACATCGGCATGGGCGCCAGCGAAGCGCACCTGCAGACCATCTTCACCCCCGTCGCTGGCGCGTAACCGGTCATGGCCACGAGTCGTGCTGCACGCCTGGCGCCAGTGGTGGACATGGCGGAAAAAGCCGAGAAGACCGCCGTCCAGCGACTGGCGTATTTCCAAGGGCAAGTGGCCGTCGCCGAGAGCAAGCTGGCGGACCTCGAGAATTTTCGCCTCGAATACCAGGAACAATGGATCGCCCGTGGAAGCCACGGGGTTTCCGGGCAATGGCTGTTGGGTTATCAAGGGTTCCTGGCACAGCTGGGTACGGCCATCGATCAGCAGCGTCAAAGCCTCGTCTGGCACCAGAACAACCTGGAAAAGGCCCGCCAGAGCTGGCAGGAAGCCTTTGCCCGTGTCGAAGGGCTGCGCAAGCTTGTACAGCGCTATATCGACGAGGCTCGGCAATTGGAGGACAAGCGCGAGCAGAAACTGCTGGATGAGTTGTCCCAGCGCCTTCCCCGGCAAGACCCGTATTGATGGTGGATAGAGTTTTGTCGGGAAGCGCTGTGAAACCTTGCCCGAACCTCTACCAAGTGCTAAACCTTGTACACGTATGTCCACGACAAGGAAGTGAATATGTCTGTCGTAACTGAAGTATCCCCAGATGGGCAAAAGCTGACGATCTCGATCAAAGGTCGATTCGATTTTGGCCGGCATCAGGAGTTTCGCGAGTCTTATGAGCGGCTCGACAAAAAGCCTGAGTCCATCGTGGTGGATTTGAAAGAGGCCACTTATCTCGACAGTTCTGCCTTGGGCATGCTCCTGCTGCTGCGCGACCATGCCGGTGGCGACGAGTCGGACATCCGGGTCGTCAACAGCAGCAGCGACGTCAAGAAAATCCTCGCGATCTCCAATTTCGACAAGCTGTTCGACATCAGTTGATCGCCATGCAATCGTCGTCGGAGCCACTGACGGTCCTGATTGCCGAAGACAGTGCCGCTGATCGACTGCTGTTGTCGACCATTGTCCGCCGCCAGGGCCACCACGTGCTCACGGCTGCCGATGGCGCCGAGGCGGTCGAGGTTTATCTGCAGCAGCGTCCGCACCTGGTGCTGATGGACGCAATGATGCCGGTCATGGACGGCTTCGAAGCTGCGCAGAGGATCAAGCAACTGGCCGGGGACCAGCTGGTCCCGATCATCTTCCTCACTTCATTGACTGAAAGCGAAGCCTTGGCCCGTTGCTTGGAGGCCGGGGGCGATGACTTCCTGGCCAAACCCTATAACCAGGTGATCCTGGCCGCGAAGATCAAGGCCATGGACCGCTTGCGACGGCTGCAGGCTACGGTGGTGGAGCAGCGCGACCAGATCGCCCGGCACCACGATTACCTGCTCAACGAGCAACGGGTCGCCAAGGCCGTATTCGACAAGATCGCCCACTCGGGTTGCCTCAGCGCGCCGAACATTCGTTATCTGCAGTCGCCCTATGCCTTGTTCAACGGTGACTTGCTGCTGGCCGCGTTCAACCCGGCTGGCGACATGCATATCCTCTTGGGGGACTTCACTGGGCATGGCTTGCCGGCGGCGGTCGGCGCCATGCCGTTGGCGGAGGTGTTCTACGGAATGACCGCCAAAGGCTACGGCCTTGCGCAGATCCTGCGGGAGATGAATGCCAAGCTCAAGCGCATCCTGCCGGTGGACATGTTCTGCTGCGCGACGCTGTTGTGCCTGAGTTTCCAGCGCTGCACCGTGGAAGTCTGGAACGGCGGCATGCCCGATGGCTACCTGCATGACAGCCTGAGTGGCGCGCGCACGCCGTTGCCGGCCCGGCATTTGCCACTGGGCGTGCTGACGCCGCAGCTATTCGATGACCGAACTGAAGTTCATCCCTTGTCGGTGGGGGATCGGGTTTTCCTGTTGTCCGATGGTGTGATCGAGACCAGTGACCGCGATGACCAGCCGTTTGGCGTGGAGCGGTTGCAGCAAGTGTTCTCGGCCAACCGCGAGCCCGACTCTCTCTTCGAAGATATCCAACAAGCCCTGCAGGATTTTCGCGGCGAAGCCCGTGACGACTTCAGCATGGTCGAAGTGCGTCTGGTCGCGCCGACGCAACTCAATCCACCGCCGCCGGTCTATTCCGATAGCGGCCAGTCCAGCCCGCTGGACTGGTCGGTGAGCTTCGAGTTCCGGGCGCAGACGCTCAAGCGCTTCAACCCGATGCCGTACCTGTTGCAGTTGTTGCTGGAGGTTCATGGGTTGAGAGGGCAGAGCGGCGCCTTGTACAGCGTATTGTCGGAGCTTTACTCCAATGCGCTTGAGCATGGCGTGCTGGGGCTCGATTCGAGCCTCAAGCGTGATGCGGTCGGCTTTGCCCGCTATTATCAGGAGCGTAGCGTGCGCCTGGATGAGTTGAGTGACGGTCACGTGCGGGTGCATTTGCATGTCACGCCCCATGGCGACGGTGGCCGCTTGGTCATCGAGGTCGACGACAGCGGCAAAGGCTTTGATGTTGCCAAGGTGCTGGCGCGACCGCTGGACAAGGATCGATTATCGGGCCGTGGCGTGAGCTTGGTTCGCCAGCTATGCCATCAGGCCGCGTGGTCCGACGATGGTCGTAGTGCGCGCGTGGAGTTTTTCTGGGAGGCTCTGGCATAATCAGGGCCATTCTTGATCAAGGAGCGAACAAGTGAGCGAAATTCATCTGGATCGCGACGTGCTCAGCACGTTGCGGGAAGTCATGGAGGAGGGGTACCCGGAATTGCTGGATACCTTTCTCAATGATTCCGAAGCGCGCTTGCGCGTGCTGCATGAAGCGCGGGACGCTGAAAAGCTCAGCGCCACGGCCCACAGTTTCAAGGGCAGCAGCAGCAACATGGGTGCCCTGCGCCTGGCCGAGCTGTGTGGCGAACTGGAGCAGCGTGCCAAACAGCCGTCGCTGGGCGGTATCGAAAAACTCGTCAGCGAAATCGACAGCGAATTTGCCCGAGTGCGTATTCTCTGCCGAGAGGAGCGCGAAGGCTTCCATTGCTGAAATCAGCGCCGTTCACACGTTGGCCCGTCCCTTGCATTGCACTGTCTCGACTGCATCTATGATTCCAGTGCAGCGGAGACCATTTTATGCCCGTTACGCCTAATACACTCATCCAGGCCACTGCCCAGGCCAAGCCGCAGGCCGCTGTCAATCCGCTGGCAGCAGGCCCGGACGCCGGGAATAAAGCCTCCAGCTTCGCCCAGGTCTTCGCCAAACAGGCGCCCGTCAAATCACCGGCGGTACCTGAGCCATCGACAAAACCGCTGCGCGACAAGGCCGCCGATAATACCGTCAAGAAGGACGTCGACAGCGATACGACTGCCGCGCCGGAACCGGTGGTTGCCGATAGCGGCAAGCCCTTGCCTGCCGACAAGCCGGCGACTGCCGACGGCAAGACAACGCAAGATGCTCCCGCCGATACGGCTGAAGCTCCGGTAGTGGATGCAGCACCTTCCGATCCGACGCTTGATCCGGCCTTGCTGCCGGACGCCGTTGCTCTGGTGGCCGCCGTCGAGGCTCAGCCTACGCCTGTCGTCACCCCGGCCGAGGCTCCAGTCAGTGCGGTGGTTGCAACTCCCGTCGTTGCCTTAACCACGCCAACCAAGGCAACGGACCCAGTGATCGATCCGGAGTTCGACCCGCAGGCCGATCCACTCGATGCGCTTCCAGCCCTGCGCCTGGCGATGGAGCAGGGCGGTCATGTGTCCGCTTCCAGCCAGGCACAGCCCAAGGCAGCGGCACCGGCGTCCCTAGACGGCGAACCGACGTCGGCCCAGACCTTCGCGGCGGGGATGGCGAGCATGCTCACCGTGCAAGCCGACCAGGACAGTACCGGCGCGGGTAGCCAGGGCGGCGACAAGGCGTTCAGCGGCCTGATCAGCGAAGGCCTCAAGGACCTGACCGCGGCGTCCAGCGATACCCGCGTGGACGATTTCGCCAACCGCCTGGCAGCGCTGACCCAGGCGGCCACGCCAAAAACCGCCAACGCGGTGCCGGTCAACCAGCCTATCGCCATGAACCAGAGCGGCTGGACTGAAGAAGTGGTCAATCGGGTGATGTACTTGTCGAGCGCCAATCTCAAGGCGGCCGACATCCAATTGCAACCGGCTGAACTCGGTCGCCTGGATATCCGGGTGAACATGGTTCCGGACCAGCAGACCCAGATCACGTTCATGAGCGCACACTCAGGCGTTCGCGAAGCCCTCGAAGGCCAGATGCATCGCCTGCGCGACAGTTTTGCCCAGCAAGGCATGGGGCAGGTCGACGTCAACGTATCAGATCAGTCGCGTGGCTCGCAGGGCCAGGATCAGCAAGCGCAGCAGCAAGCCCAGGCGGGACGCACGACTGCCTCCGGTGGTCGAGTGGATTCGGTGGATGAAGTTTTGCCGGCCAGCGTGGCCGAGGTGGCGGCCAGCACCGTCAGCGTGATTGGCACCAGTGCGGTCGATTACTACGCCTGATTCAATGCAGTAAACCCGCGGGAGCGCGTTTGCTCGCGATAGTGGATGTCAGCCAGCGTTGTCCTGGCGGGAATCAACCCTATCGCGAGCAGGCCCGCTCCCGCTTTGTTTGTGGGCGGCGCAAACCACCTGAGCTGCACACTTCTGGCATAACACTTGCTCCTGCCTAGCCGTGCAACAGTGAAACCCCCGATTAGTGACGGATTATTGGCATGGCGAAGAGCGAAGCAGCAGCAGTAAAAGACCCTGCAACCAAAGGCAAACTCAAGATGATCATCATGATCGTTGTGGGCTTGCTCCTGGCGGTGGGTGTTTCCGTTGGGGCGACCTGGTATTTCATGCACAGCGCTCAGAGCAAGCCGGCGCCGGCAGTCGAAGCCGCTCCAGTAGGCAAGCAGCCGGCGATTTTCGAGCCCATGGCCCCGGCCTTCGTGGCCAACTACACCCAGAACGGTCGCCAACGCTACATGCAGGTGAGCATTACCCTGTTGGGACGCAACCAGGCTGACCTGGAAGCGTTGCGGGTACACATGCCACTGATTCGCAATAATCTGGTCATGCTATTTTCAGGACAGAGTTTCGACACCCTGGCCACTCCGGTCGGCCAGGAAATGCTGCGTCAGAAAGCCACGGCCAGCGTTCAGGAGGTGGCTCAGAAAGAGCTCGGCAAAGTGGTGATCGAACAGTTGCTTTTCACTAACTTCGTATTGCAGTAGGAACACGACATGGCCGTGCAGGACCTGTTGTCCCAGGACGAAATCGATGCGCTGTTGCATGGTGTCGACGACGGCCTGGTGCAGACCGAAAACGCTGCTGAACCGGGCAGCGTCAAAAGCTACGACCTGACCAGCCAGGATCGCATCGTTCGCGGACGCATGCCGACCCTGGAAATGATCAACGAGCGTTTTGCCCGATACACCCGCATCAGCATGTTCAACATGCTGCGCCGTTCGGCCGACGTGGCCGTTGGGGGCGTGCAGGTGATGAAGTTTGGTGAATACGTGCACTCGCTGTACGTGCCCACCAGCCTCAACCTGGTCAAGATCAAGCCGCTGCGCGGTACTGCGCTGTTCATCCTCGACGCCAAGCTGGTGTTCAAGCTGGTGGATAACTTCTTCGGCGGTGACGGTCGTCACGCGAAGATCGAAGGTCGTGAGTTCACTCCGACCGAGTTGCGCGTGGTGCGCATGGTCCTGGAGCAGGCCTTCATCGATTTGAAGGAAGCCTGGCAGGCGATCATGGAAGTGAACTTCGAGTACATCAACTCGGAAGTGAACCCGGCCATGGCCAACATCGTCGGGCCAAGCGAAGCGATTGTCGTCTCGACTTTCCACATTGAACTCGACGGCGGTGGCGGCGACCTGCACGTGACCATGCCGTATTCGATGATCGAGCCGGTGCGTGAAATGCTCGATGCCGGTTTCCAATCGGATCTCGATGACCAGGACGAGCGCTGGATCAACGCCTTGCGCCAGGACGTGCTGGACGTCGACGTGCCAATCGGCGCGACCGTTGCCCGGCGCCAGCTGCGCCTGCGAGACATCCTGCACATGCAGCCGGGGGACATCATTCCCGTCGAGATGCCGGAAGAGATGATCATGCGCGCCAATGGCGTACCGGCCTTCAAGGTCAAGATGGGCTCTCACAAAGGCAACCTCGCGTTGCAGGTGATCGAGCCGATCGAACGCCGCTGAGCGGTGTCAACCGCTTTAAGTTTGTAACGACTTTTCAGGTTTCTAACCGATTTTTGCCCGCCGAGGACACATGATGGCTGACGATATGAATACCCAGGATGACCAGGCGCTGGCCGACGAATGGGCTGCCGCCCTGGAAGAAACCGGCGACGCCGGGCAGGCCGATATTGACGCGCTGCTGGCCGCCGATACCGGTAACGCTTCCAACCGTCTGCAGATGGAAGAGTTTGGCAGCGTGCCAAAAAGCAACGAGCAAGTGACCCTCGACGGGCCGAACCTGGACGTCATCCTCGACATTCCGGTGTCGATTTCCATGGAAGTGGGCAGCACCGATATCAACATTCGCAACCTGTTGCAGCTCAACCAGGGCTCGGTGATCGAGCTGGACCGCCTGGCCGGTGAGCCGTTGGACGTGCTGGTCAATGGGACGCTCATCGCCCATGGCGAAGTGGTGGTGGTCAACGAGAAGTTTGGCATTCGCCTGACGGACGTGATCAGCCCGAGCGAACGCATCAAGAAGCTGCGCTGAATGAAAGGCTTTCTCGCCGCAGCCTTGATGCTGCCGTTCAGCGTGCTGGCGGCCGAACCGGTGGCCACGGTGGCCGCTGCGCCAGCGGGTGGCAGTGGTATCGCCGGACAATTGGCGCAATTGGTGTTGGGCCTGCTACTGGTGCTCGGATTGATTTTCTTCCTGGCCTGGATGCTGCGGCGCGTGCAACAGGCAGGGCCAGCCGGCAAAGGGCAGGTGATCGACATCATCAGCTCCCGCGCGCTCGGCCCGCGGGATCGACTGGTGCTGGTGCAGGTTGGCAACGAGCAGATCCTGCTCGGCCTGAGCCCCGGCACGATTACCGCCTTGCATGTCCTCAAGGAGCCGGTGCAGGTGCCCGCCACTGAGCAGGCTACCCCCGAATTTGCCCAGCGGCTCATGGAATTGCTGGGTAAAGACCAGAAGGATAAAAAGTAATGCCGTTGCGCATTCTGTTGGCGTTGGCCCTGATGCTGGCCGCGCCGTTGGCGTTTGCCGCCGACCCGCTGTCGATCCCGGCGATTACCTTGGGCACCAACGCCGAAGGGGCACAGGAATATTCGGTCAGCCTGCAGATCCTGCTGATCATGACCGCGCTGAGTTTCATCCCGGCGTTCGTCATGCTGATGACCAGTTTCACCCGGATCATCATTGTCTTCTCGATCCTGCGTCAGGCCCTGGGCCTGCAGCAGACGCCGTCGAACCAGATCCTCACCGGCATGGCGTTGTTCCTGACCATGTTCATCATGGCGCCGGTGTTCGACCGGGTGAACAAGGACGCGCTGCAACCCTACCTGGCGGAAACGCTCAGTGCCCAGGACGCCGTGTCCAGGGCTCAAGTGCCGATCAAGGACTTCATGCTCGCCCAGACTCGCAGCAGCGACCTGGAGCTGTTCATGCGCCTGTCCAAGCGCACCGACATCCTCAGTCCCGACCAGGCGCCGCTCACAATCCTGGTGCCGGCGTTCGTCACGTCCGAACTGAAGACGGCGTTCCAGATCGGCTTCATGATTTTCATCCCGTTCCTGATCATCGACCTGGTGGTCGCAAGTATCCTGATGGCCATGGGTATGATGATGCTGTCCCCACTGATCATTTCCCTACCGTTCAAGATCATGCTGTTCGTGCTGGTGGATGGCTGGGCCTTGATCATCGGCACCCTGGCGGGCAGTTTCGGCGGTGTTTAGACCAATTGCGCAGGTAGGACAATATGACGCCTGAAGTAGCGGTAGACCTGTTCCGCGAAGCGCTCTGGCTGACCACGGTGATGGTTGCCATCCTGGTGATTCCCAGCCTGTTGGTGGGTTTGCTGGTGGCGATGTTCCAGGCCGCCACGCAGATCAACGAACAGACCCTGAGCTTCCTGCCGCGCCTGCTGGTGATGCTGGTGACGCTGATTGTCGCGGGCCCTTGGCTGGTGCAAACCTTCATGGAATACATCCTGCAGTTGTACGGCAGTATTCCGCAGTTGATCGGCTGAGCCGATGTCGATGCTCGAGCTGACGGACACCCAGATCAGTACCTGGGTGGCGTCGTTCATCCTGCCGCTGTTTCGCGTCGCCGCGGTGCTGATGAGCATGCCGGTCTTCGGCACGACCCTGGTCCCGACTCGGGTGCGCTTGTATCTGGCCTTGGCGATCACGGTGGTCATTGCCCCGGGACTACCGCCGATGCCGCCCGTCAACGCCCTGGACCTCAGTGCGCTGATGCTGGTGGCCGAACAGATTCTCATCGGTGCCTTGATGGGCTTCTCGTTGCAGCTGTTCTTCCAGGCATTCGTGGTCGCCGGACAAATCATCTCGATCCAGATGGGCATGGCGTTCGCCTCCATGATCGATCCTACCAACGGCGTAAACACCGCGGTCATAGGGCAGTTCCTGACGATGCTGGTGACGCTGTTGTTCCTCGCCATGAACGGACATCTGGTGGTGTTCGAAGTGCTGACCGAGAGCTTCACGACGATGCCGGTGGGTAGCGCGATGCTGGTCAATCATTTCTGGGACATTGCCGGCAAACTCGGCTGGGTCCTCGGTGCGGCGATGCTGCTGGTATTGCCGGCGATCACCGCGCTGCTGGTGGTCAACATTGCCTTTGGCGTAATGACCCGGGCGGCACCGCAATTGAACATCTTTTCCATCGGTTTTCCGCTGACCCTCGTGCTGGGCATGGTGATTTTCTGGGTCACCCTGGGGGATATTCTCAACCAGTATCAGCCGCTGGCCACCCAGGCCTTGCAGCTGCTACGTGATATGGCACAGGCGCGCTGAACCATGGCTGAAAGCGAGAGTGGCCAGGACAAGACAGAAGACCCCACGGAGAAACGCAAGAAAGAGTCCAGGGACAAAGGCGAGGTCGCGCGTTCCAAGGAGCTCAACACACTTGCGATCATGCTCGCCGGCGCTGGCGGCTTGCTGATTTATGGCGGTGGGCTGGCTTTGGATTTGCTGGAAATCATGCGCCTGAACTTCTCTCTGCCCCGAGAAGTGCTACTGAGTCCTGGCGCGATGACGCAGTACCTGTTGCATTCGGGCAAGATCGCAATCATTTCGATGCAGCCGATTCTGATTTTCTTGCTGCTGGCGGCTTTTCTGGGGCCGATTTCCTTGGGGGGGTGGCTGTTTTCCGGCAAGACCATGGCCCCGAAATTCAGCCGGATGAACCCTGCGGCGGGCCTCAAACGCATGTTCTCCACCACGGCTGTGATGGAGCTGCTGAAGGCGCTTGGGAAGTTTCTGCTGATCCTGTTCGTCGCGCTGACGGTATTGCAGGCCGACATCGACGACCTGCTGCGTATCGCCCATGAGCCGCTGGAACAAGCCATTATCCACAGCGTTCAGCTGGTTGGCTGGAGCACCTTGTGGATGGCCTGCGGCCTGATTCTGATTGCCGCCATCGACGTGCCGATCCAGCTTTACCAAAGCAAGCAAAAGCTGATGATGACCAAGCAGGAAATTCGCGACGAGTACAAGGAGCAGGAAGGCAAGCCCGAGGTCAAGCAACGGATCCGTCAGTTGCAGCGCGAAGTGTCCCAGCGGCGAATGATGGCGGCCATCCCCGACGCCGACGTGGTCATCACCAACCCGACCCATTTTGCGGTGGCGCTCAAGTACGACCCCGAAAAAGGCAACGCACCGGTGTTGCTGGCCAAGGGCAGCGATTTCCTGGCGCTGAAGATCCGTGAGATCGCCGTGGCCAACGAAGTGATGCTGCTCGAATCTCCGGCGTTGGCGCGGTCGATCTACTACTCCACTGAGCTCGAGCAGGAAATCCCGGGTGGCCTGTATCTGGCGGTGGCCCAGGTGCTGGCCTACGTCTACCAGATTCGCCAGCACCGTGCGGGCAAGGGAAAGCGCCCCGAACCGCTCAAGGACCTGCCGATTCCGCCGGATCTGCGGCGTGATTCCTGAGGCGGTCGGCACCCCTCCAAACCTATCTATTTCAACCTCCGGCAAAAGTTGGAAGGCTTCTTGCAATACCCCGCCTGCGCCCCTTCCGGGCGTCAAAAGTTTGCTTCACAGGAACGGGGAATTTTGGTGGATCGCTCTCAGTTACTCAGCAATGCGCGCAGCAACGTAGCAGACCTCAGCCGGGGTAATCTGGGCGTGCCGCTGTTGCTGCTGGTCATGCTCGCCATGATGATGCTGCCGGTCCCGCCGTTCCTGCTGGACGTGTTCTTTACGTTCAACATCGCTTTGTCAATCGTCGTGCTGCTGGTGTGCGTATACGCTTTGCGGCCGCTGGATTTCGCCGTCTTCCCGACCATTCTGCTGGTGGCCACGCTGATGCGGCTGGCGCTGAACGTAGCGTCGACGCGGGTTGTCATGATCCACGGCCACGAAGGTCACGAAGCCGCTGGTAAGGTGATCCAGGCTTTTGGCGAGGTGGTAATCGGCGGTAACTACGTGGTCGGTATCGTGGTTTTCGCGATCCTGATGATCATCAACTTCGTCGTGGTGACCAAGGGTGCCGGGCGGATTTCCGAGGTGAGTGCGCGTTTTACCCTCGATGCGATGCCCGGCAAGCAAATGGCGATCGACGCCGACCTCAACGCCGGCCTGATCGACCAGAACCAGGCCAAGGCCCGTCGTCTTGACGTGGCTCAGGAAGCCGAGTTCTACGGTTCCATGGACGGTGCCAGTAAATTTGTGCGCGGCGACGCCATTGCCGGTCTGTTGATTCTGTTCATCAATCTGATCGGCGGCATGGCCGTGGGTATTTTCCAACATGGCATGACCTTCGGTGACGCCGGCAAGGTTTACGCCTTGCTGACCATCGGTGACGGTTTGGTGGCGCAATTGCCATCACTGTTGTTATCCACAGCCGCCGCGATCATGGTGACCCGTGCTTCGGGCTCCGAAGACATGGGCAAGCAGATCGGCCGCCAGATGTTCGCTTCGCCCAAGGCCCTGGCCGTGGCCGCGGGCCTGATGGCAGTCATGGGGATCGTGCCGGGCATGCCGCACTTCTCCTTCCTGTCCATGGCTGCGATGGCGGCGGGTGGCGCCTACCTGTTCTGGAAGAAGCAGAATGTGCAAAAGGTCCAGGCGTTGGAAGAGGTCAAGCGCCAGCAGGAACTGCTGCCGTCGCCGGCCCGCGCCATGGAAACCAAGGAACTGGGCTGGGACGACGTGACGCCGATCGACATGATCGGCCTGGAAGTCGGCTATCGCCTGATTCCATTGGTCGACCGCAACCAGGGTGGTCAGTTGCTGGCGCGGATCAAGGGCGTGCGCAAGAAGCTGTCCCAGGACCTGGGCTTCCTGATGCCCACCGTGCACATCCGCGACAACCTCGACCTGGCGCCGAGCGCCTATCGCCTGACGCTCATGGGCGTGATCCTGGCCGAAGCCGAGATCTACCCGGACCGCGAGCTGGCGATCAACCCGGGGCAGGTCTACGGTTCGCTCAACGGCATTACCGCCAAGGATCCGGCTTTCGGCCTGGAAGCGGTGTGGATCGAAATCAGCCAGCGAGCCCAGGCCCAGTCCCTCGGTTATACCGTGGTGGACGCCAGCACCGTGGTCGCGACTCACTTGAACCAGATTTTGTACAAGCACTCCAGCGAGCTGATCGGCCACGAGGAAGTCCAGCAACTGCTGCAAGTACTGGCCAAAGGCTCACCGAAGTTGGCGGAAGAATTGGTGCCGGGCGTGGTTTCGCTGTCGCAATTGCTCAAGGTATTGCAAGCGCTGTTGGCCGAACAAGTCCCGGTGCGCGACATTCGCAGCATCGCCGAAGCGATCGCCAACAACGCTTCGAAGAGTCAAGATACCGCCGCCTTGGTCGCTGCGGTGCGGGTCGGCGTATCCCGTGCAATCGTCCAAAGCATTGTAGGCACTGAGTCTGAGCTGCCTGTGATCACTCTGGAGCCAAGGTTGGAACAGATATTGCTCAATAGTCTGCAGAAGGCAGGACAAGGCTCGGAAGAGGGTGTTCTGCTGGAGCCAAGCATGGCCGAGAAGCTGCAACGTTCGTTGATCGATGCGGCCCAACGGCAAGAGATGCAAGGCCAACCGGTGATCCTGCTGGTGGCCGGTCCGATTCGCGCGATGCTCTCGCGATTCGGGCGCCTCGCGGTCCCGGGGCTGCATGTGCTGGCGTACCAGGAAATACCGGACAACAAGCAAGTGACCATCGTTGCGACAGTAGGGCCCAACGGCTGAGGTAGTGGTTTATGCAAGTGAAGCGTTTTTTCGCCGCCGATATGCGTCAGGCCATGAAACTGGTTCGTGACGAGCTGGGCGCTGAAGCAGCCATCATCGGCAACCGTCGTATCGCCGGCGGTGTCGAGCTGACGGCGGCTCTGGATTACAAATTGTCGGCGCTGGCCCCGCGGGTTCCGAACATGGAACTCGAGGACGAGCTGCGCAAGACCCAGTCGCGCATCGCCAGCGCCCAGGCCGAGCTGAGCCTGCGCAGCAGCGAAGGCGAGGGCAGCGCGGGCACCAATCGCCAATTGTTCGCCGGTCAGCCATTGACGGCCGGCCTGCCGCTGACCGCTGCCGAACCGCTGATCGAGCCAGCCCTGGCCGAGCCGCGTCGTCCGGCACCGGTGCAGGCAGCGCCAGCGGCGGGTGTTGACCCACGTGCCCTGGACTCGATGCGTTTCGAACTCAACAGTTTGCGCGAGCTGATGGAAGTCCAGCTTGGCTCGCTGGCCTGGAACCAACTGCAAGGCAGCCGTCCGGCCCAGGCCAACCTGTGGCGTCGCCTGCAACGCATTGGCCTGTCCGGCCCGTTGTCGCGCGACCTGCTGGCGCTGATCAACGGCATCGAAGAGCCTCGCCAGGCCTGGCGCATGTTGCTTGCACACCTGGCGCGGATGATCGCCACGCCGGAAGTCGAGCCATTGGAGGAGGGCGGCGTCATCGCCATGGTCGGCCCTGCCGGCATGGGCAAGACCACCACCCTGGCCAAGCTTGCGGCTCGTTATGTACTCAAGTACGGCGCTCAGAGCATCGCGCTGGTGAGCATGGACAGTTTCCGCATCGGCGCCCAGGAACAACTCAAGACCCTGGGTCGGATCCTCAATGTGTCGGTGACCCATGTGGATCCGGGCCAATCCCTGGCCCAGGCGCTGGAGCCTTTGATGCGCAAGCGTGTCGTGCTGATCGACACCGCCGGCCTGCAAGCCAGCGATCCGGCCCTGCGCATGCAGCTCGAAAGCCTGGCCGGGCGTGGCATCAAGTCAAAAAATTATCTCGTGTTGGCAACCACCAGCCAGAAACAGGTTCTAACCGCCGCATACCACAGCTACAAACGCTGCGGGCTGGCCGGCTGCATCCTGACTAAACTGGACGAAACGGCAAGCCTGGGCGAGGTGTTGAGCCTGGCAATCGGTCATGAACTACCGGTGGCCTACCTGACCGACGGGCCGCGGATCCCGGATGATTTGCATCTGCCGCGCCGTCATCAACTGGTCAGTCGTGCCGTGAGTGTGCAAATGCAGGAAGAACCCAGCGAAGAAGCCATGGCTGACATGTTCGCTGATATCTACCACAGCCCGACCAAGCAGGTTGGCTGAGGTAATCATGAATATTTTTTGTACCTACATCGATGGTCTGCCATGCATTGTTCCGAGTGAACGCGCAGCCAGTAATGTGGCCTCCGTCTAAGTAAGACAAGGTAAAGAACGAACATGGGCAGCATGCATCCCGTACAGGTGATCGCGGTGACCGGCGGCAAAGGTGGCGTCGGGAAGACTAACGTGTCAGTGAACTTGTCCCTGGCTCTGGCAGAGCTTGGCCGACGGGTCATGCTGCTGGACGCCGACCTGGGCCTGGCAAACGTCGACGTGTTACTGGGGCTTACCCCCAAGCGCACGCTGGCGGACGTGATCGAAGGTCGCTGTGAACTGCGTGACGTGCTCCTGCAGGGGCCGGGCGGGATTCGCATCGTGCCGGCTGCCTCCGGCACCCAGAGCATGGTTCACCTGACCCCAGCCCAGCACGCGGGCCTGATCCAGGCTTTCAGCGACATCGGTGACAACCTCGATGTGCTGGTGATCGACACGGCCGCCGGCATCGGCGACTCGGTTGTCAGTTTCGTGCGCGCCGCCCAGGAGGTCCTGCTGGTGGTGTGCGACGAGCCGACGTCCATCACCGATGCCTACGCCCTGATCAAATTGCTTAACCGCGACTATGGCATGAACCGCTTCCGCGTCCTGGCCAACATGGCCCAGAGCCCGCAGGAAGGCCGGAACCTGTTCGCCAAGTTGACAAAGGTCACGGATCGCTTCCTGGACGTCGCCCTACAATACGTCGGCGCAGTGCCTTACGACGAAAGCGTACGCAAGGCTGTCCAGAAGCAACGTGCCGTTTATGAAGCCTTTCCACGTTCCAAATGCGCGCTGGCGTTCAAGGCGATCGCCCAGAAGGTCGATACCTGGCCACTGCCGGCCAACCCACGCGGGCATCTGGAATTTTTCGTCGAGCGTCTCGTGCAACAAACAGCAGGGCCCGTGTTATGACAGCCAGCGGTTACAACCATCTCTACAAAAAATCGGCACGGGACGCCCAGTACGAATTGATCGAGCGTTACGCGCCCCTGGTCAAGCGCATCGCCTATCACTTGCTGGCGCGCCTGCCGGCCAGCGTCCAGGTCGAAGACTTGATCCAGGCGGGCATGATCGGCTTGCTCGAAGTGTCGAACAAATACGACGCGAGCAAGGGCGCCAGTTTCGAGACCTATGCCGGTATCCGCATTCGCGGGGCGATGCTCGATGAAGTCCGCAAGGGCGACTGGGCGCCGCGTTCGGTGCATCGCAATACGCGTATGGTCAGTGACGCGATTCGCGCTATCGAAGCTAAAACCGGACGTGACGCTAAAGATCACGAGGTTGCGGCCGAACTCCAGTTGAGTCTCGATGATTATTACGGGATTTTGAACGATACCTTGGGCAGTCGCCTGTTCAGTTTCGACGACCTTTTGCAGGACGGCGAACACGAAGGGCTGCACGAGGATAACGCGAGTGCTCACATGGAGCCGTCGCGTGACCTGGAAGATGAACGTTTCCAGAGCGCGCTGGCGGATGCGATTGCCAATCTGCCGGAACGTGAGCGACTGGTCTTGGCGCTGTACTACGACGAAGAGCTGAACCTCAAGGAAATCGGTGAGGTCCTGGGGGTCAGCGAATCGCGGGTCAGCCAGTTACACAGCCAGTGCGCGGCCCGCTTGCGGGGGCGTTTGGGGGAGTGGCGAGCGCGCTGACGGGCAGTGTGGGGACGCTGCGAGCGGGGCTGGCACGGCATGTGTGTGCCGGGCCAGTCTCATCCGTTGTGCTCCAGACCGTTGTCGAGTGTTATGCCGGAATTGATTGAAATGGCGCGTCCAGGTGCTGGGCGCGTTTAAGACTGCTTGGAGGTCGAATTGGACAAGAACATGAAAATCCTCATCGTTGATGACTTCTCAACGATGCGGCGGATCATAAAAAACCTGTTGCGTGACCTCGGGTTCACCAACACGGTCGAGGCCGACGATGGCATCACTGCCATTCCCGTCCTCAACAGCGGGAGCATCGACTTTCTGGTGACTGACTGGAACATGCCTGGCATGACCGGTATCGACTTGCTGCGCCACGTGCGCGCCGACGAAAAACTCAAGCACCTTCCGGTGCTGATGGTGACTGCCGAAGCCAAGCGCGAGCAGATCATCGAAGCGGCCCAGGCCGGTGTAAACGGCTATGTGGTCAAACCCTTCACGGCCCAGGCGTTGAAAGAGAAGATCGAAAAAATCTTCGAACGCATCGGTTAACGGCGCCACGGGGGAGCTATGGACAACGAATCTTCAATGGGTGATTTCGAATCGACCCTGAAAAAACATGCCCGCGAACTGGTCGACAGCCTTGAAAAGGGCCGCTTCGGTGATGCGGTTCAAATGATTCATGAGCTCAACCAGACCCGTGACCGAGGTCTGTACCAGGAAGTCGGCAAGCTCACCCGTGAACTGCACAGTGCGATCGTCAATTTCCAGATCGACCCGAACATGCCACAGGCCGAGGAAGTCTCGCAGATCACCGACGCCACCGAGCGCTTGGGTTATGTGGTCAAGCTGACCGAAGCCGCCGCCAACCGCACCATGGACCTGGTGGAAAGCGCAACACCCCTGGTCAACGGCCTGAGCGATGAAGCCCAGGCGTTGAGCACCGATTGGGGTCGGTTCATGCGTCGCGAAGTCGGCGCCGAGGAGTTTCGGGAGCTGGCCCGTCGGGTCGACGGTTTCCTGACGCGAAGCAGCACCGAGAACCGTGCCGTGGCGAGCAACCTCAACGACATTCTGCTGGCCCAGGATTACCAGGACCTGACCGGTCAGGTGATCAAGCGCGTGACCCAACTGGTCACCGAAGTGGAAAGCAATTTGCTCAAGCTGGTGTTGATGGCCAGCCAAGTCGACCGCTTTGCCGGCATCGAGCACGACCGTGAAGCGATGCTTGCTGAAAAAGATCCACAAAAACATCTCTCTCAGGGTGAAGGTCCGCAGATTCATGCCGATAAAAGAGAAGACGTTGTGTCCGGTCAGGACGATGTGGACGATTTGCTGTCCAGCCTTGGATTTTGAGTTTTAGCCCTATTTTAGGAGCAGCCATTAATGAGCTTCGGCGCCGATGAAGAGATCCTTCAGGATTTCCTGGTTGAGGCCGGCGAGATTCTAGAGCAACTTTCCGAACAACTGGTCGAGCTGGAAAGCCGACCTGATGATGCGGACCTGCTCAATGCAATTTTTCGCGGTTTCCACACTGTAAAAGGAGGCGCCGGCTTCCTCCAGCTCAACGAGCTGGTGGAGTGCTGCCACATTGCCGAGAACGTGTTCGACATCCTGCGCAAGGGTGAGCGTCGCGTTGATTCGGAACTGATGGACGTGGTGCTCGAAGCGCTGGATGCGGTCAACAGCATGTTCAGCGAAGTGCGCGAGCGCTCGCCGGTCACCGCTGCCACCCCTGAGTTGCTCGCCGCGCTGGCACGCCTGGCCGAGCCGCAATCGGCTGACGAAGCCGCGCCTGCCGAACCTGTGGCTGAAGAGCCGGTTGCCGAGGCATCGGGTGACATCACCGATCATGAATTCGAATCGCTGCTGGACTCGCTGAACGCCGTCAAGGCCCAGGCTGAGGCTCCGGCCGCGCCTGCTGCGCCAGCCACCGGCGCAGCTGCCAGCGACGAAATTACCGACGCTGAGTTCGAGTCGCTGCTCGACCAGCTTCACGGCAAGGGTCAGTTTGCTGCCGATGCCGTCGCAGCCCCAGCGGCCCCGGCCCCGGCCGCGCCAAAGGCGGCTGGCGATAATTCCGACATTACCGATGATGAGTTCGAGGCGTTGCTCGATCAGCTGCATGGCAAGGGAACCTTTGCCGTCGATGCGCTGGATTCGGCCATCGCTTCCGCGCCGACCCCGGCCAAGCCAGCCGCCGCGGCAGCTGGCAGCGACCTGATCAGCGATCACGAATTTGAATCACTGCTCGACGAGTTGCACGGCAAGGGCAAGTTCAGCGAAGTCGGTACGGCCTCTGCCGCGCCGACGGCTACCGCTGCGCCTGTCGCCAAGGCCGCGCCAAAACCGGCCGCCAAGGCACCCGAGCCCAAGGCCGAGACACCCAAGCCCGCCGCTGCTGCACCGGCGCCTGCCCGTGCGCCGGCTGCCCCGCCCGCCGAAAAACCAGCCAGCGAAGCCGAGACTACCGTTCGGGTCGACACCGCGCGCCTGGACGAGATCATGAACATGGTCGGCGAACTGGTGCTGGTGCGTAACCGCCTGGTGCGCCTGGGCCTCAACAGCCAGGACGAAGCCATGTCCAAGGCCGTGTCCAACCTCGACGTGGTCACGGCCGACTTGCAGACCGCGGTCATGAAGACCCGGATGCAGCCGATCAAGAAAGTCTTCGGGCGCTTCCCGCGCCTGGTTCGTGACCTGGCTCGCCAGCTCAAGAAAGAAATCATTCTGGAACTGGTGGGTGAAGAGACCGACCTCGACAAGAACCTTGTCGAGGCCCTGGCCGACCCGCTGGTCCACTTGGTGCGCAACGCGGTCGACCACGGCATCGAGTCGCCGGAAGAGCGCGAGGCCTCCGGCAAGGTTCGCGGCGGCAAGGTGATCCTGGCTGCCGAGCAGGAGGGTGACCACATCCTGTTGTCGATCTCCGACGACGGCAAGGGCATGGACCCGAACGTGCTGCGCGCCATCGCGGTGAAACGCGGCGTGATGGACAAGGATGCGGCCGATCGCCTGAGCGAATCCGAGTGCTACAACCTGATCTTCGCCCCGGGCTTCTCGACCAAGACCGAGATTTCCGACGTGTCGGGTCGTGGCGTGGGCATGGACGTGGTGAAAACCAAGATTTCCCAGCTCAACGGCTCGATCAACATCTACTCGACCAAGGGCCAGGGCTCCAAGATTGTCATCAAGGTCCCGTTGACCCTGGCGATCATGCCGACCCTGATGGTGATGCTGGGCAACCAGGCCTTCGCCTTCCCGCTGGTCAACGTCAACGAGATTTTCCACCTCGACCTGTCGCGCACCAACGTGGTGGACGGCCAGGAAGTGGTCATCGTCCGGGACAAGGCGCTGCCGCTGTTCTACCTCAAGCGCTGGCTGGTCAGCTCCGCCGCTCATGTCGAGCAGGGCGAAGGCCATGTGGTGATCCTTTCGGTGGGCACCCAGCGGATCGGCTTCGTTGTCGATCAATTAGTTGGCCAGGAAGAAGTGGTCATCAAGCCATTGGGCAAGATGCTCCAGGGCACCCCGGGCATGTCCGGCGCCACCATCACCGGCGACGGCCGCATCGCGTTGATTCTCGATGTGCCTAGCATGCTCAAGCGCTACGCCGCTCGGCGTATTTGATTCTGGAGGGGCGTGGCCCAGCGCCGCGCCTCGTCTAACGGAGTGTTTATGGTAGTTAAAGTCCTGGTGGTGGACGATTCGGGGTTCTTCCGCCGCCGCGTCTCGGAAATTCTTTCAGCGGACACGAGCATTCAGGTCGTCGGCACGGCGACCAATGGTAAAGAGGCGATCGATCAAGCCCTGGCACTCAAGCCGGACGTGATCACCATGGACTACGAGATGCCGATGATGGATGGCATCACGGCGGTGCGGCATATCATGCAGCGCTGCCCGACCCCGGTATTGATGTTTTCCTCCCTGACCCACGAAGGCGCTCGCGTCACCCTCGATGCGCTGGACGCCGGGGCCGTGGATTTCCTGCCAAAGAATTTCGAAGACATTTCGCGCAACCCGGACAAGGTCCGGCAGATGTTGTGCGAGAAAGTCCATAGCATCTCCCGCAGCAACCGACGCGTCAGTGCCTACAGCGCACCTGCGCCTGTGCCTACGGCCGCGCCGACGCCTGCGCCAACGCCAGCGTCGTCCAGCGGTTTCAACCCGGCACCGGTTCGCAGTGCTCCGGCACCCGCTCCCGCTCGTTCGGCGCCTGCCAGCGCTTCGTCGCCGGCGCCCAAGCGCAAGGCCTACAAGCTCGTCGCCATCGGCACGTCCACGGGCGGCCCGGTCGCGCTGCAGCGGGTCCTGACCCAGTTGCCGGCCAATTTTCCGGCCCCCATCGTGCTGATCCAGCATATGCCTGCCGCGTTCACCAAGGCTTTCGCCGAGCGCCTGGACAAGCTGTGCAACATCAGCGTCAAGGAAGCCGAGGATGGCGACATCCTGCGTCCAGGGCTGGCGCTGCTGGCGCCGGGTGGCAAGCAGATGATGATCGACGGCCGTGGCGCGGTGAAAATCCTGCCGGGCGATGAGCGTTTGAATTACAAACCATGCGTCGACATTACCTTCGGTTCCGCCGCGAAATCCTACGGCGACAAAGTTCTGGCGGTGGTGCTCACCGGCATGGGCGCCGACGGTCGCGAAGGCGCGCGCTTGCTCAAGCAGGGCGGCAGTGCGATCTGGGCCCAGGATGAAGCCAGTTGCGTGATCTATGGCATGCCGATGGCGATCGTCAAGGCGGACCTGGCCGATGCGGTCTACAGCCTGGACGACATCGGTAGACACCTGGTCGAGGCGTGCCTGTAATGGATGTGCTCAGCCTGATCGGCATCATCATGGCGTTTGTGGCCATCATTGGTGGTAATTATCTGGAAGGCGGTCACCTGGGCGCGCTGGCCAACGGCCCGGCCGCACTGATCGTGATCGGTGGCACCGTCGGCGCCGCGTTGTTGCAATCGCCGATGAGCGCGTTCAAGCGCGCCATGCAGGTACTGGTCTGGATTTTGTTCCCGCCTCGGGTCGATCTGGCCGGAGGCATCGACCGCGTCGTCAACTGGAGCCTCACCGCTCGCAAGGAAGGCTTGCTGGGTCTGGAAGGGGTGGCCGATGCCGAACCCGACAACTACTCGCGCAAAGGCCTGCAATTGCTGGTGGACGGCGCCGAACCGGAAGCGATCCGCAGCATCCTGGAAGTGGATTTCTACACCCAGGAAAGCCGCGACATCGAAGCGGCCAAAGTCTTCGAAAGCATGGGCGGCTACGCGCCGACCATCGGCATCATCGGCGCGGTCATGGGCCTGATCCACGTGATGGGCAACCTGGCCGATCCGTCGCAACTGGGCAGCGGTATCGCCGTGGCCTTCGTTGCCACGATCTACGGCGTGGCGAGTGCCAACCTGGTGTTGCTGCCGATTGCCGCCAAGCTCAAGTCCATTGCATTGCGCCAGTCGCGCTACCGCGAAATGTTGCTGGAAGGCATCCTGTCGATCGCCGAAGGCGAGAACCCGCGCTCCATTGAGTTGAAGCTCCAGGGCTTCATGGACTGATGGAGGATATGGAAAATGGCCCGTCGCAGGCATCGTGAAGAACACGTCAACCATGAACGCTGGCTGGTTTCCTACGCCGACTTCATCACGCTGCTGTTCGCCTTTTTCGTGGTCATGTATTCGATCTCGTCGGTCAACGAAGGCAAGTACAAAGTGATCTCCGAGGCGTTGATCGGGGTCTTTACCGACTCCGACCGCGCCCTCAAGCCCATTCCCATCGGTGACGAGCGTCCGAAGACGACGACACCGGCCAAGCCTCTGGTCAGGGACGCCGAGCAGGTCGACGCCGGCATTGCCGGTGGCAGCGACCCGCTGAAGAGCATCGCCGATGACATCAGCGCGGCGTTCGGCGACCTGATCAGTTCCAACCAGATGACCGTGCGCGGCAATGAGTTGTGGGTCGAGATCGAACTCAATTCCAGCCTGTTGTTTGGCAGCGGCGACGCGATGCCCAGCGACATGGCGTTCACCATCATCGATAAGGTCGCGACAATCCTGAAACCGTTCGACAACCCGATCCACGTCGAAGGCTTCACCGATGACCAGCCGATCCGCACTGCGCAGTACCCGACCAACTGGGAACTGTCCTCGGCCCGTTCGGCGAGCATCGTGCGCATGCTGGCCATGCAGGGCGTCAATCCCGGTCGGCTGGCATCGGTGGGCTATGGCGAGTTCCAGCCGGTGGCGAACAACGCCACCGCCGAAGGCCGTGCGCGCAATCGGCGGGTGGTGCTGGTGGTCTCGCGCAACCTCGATGTCCGTCGCAGCCTGACCGGCACTGGCACGGCGAACGCAAAACCGGATGCGGCATTGAAGCGGGCTGGCACACAAACTGCACCGCCCCCGGTCAAGTCGCCGGCAAGACAGAACGCCGTCAATTCTCCGTCACCGGCTTTATAACCGAGCTATTTCTCGGTCGAGCGCGTCTCGATCGGGAGGAACGATCCGAATGAGAGTCTGGGCAGTCGCCAATCAAAAAGGTGGTGTGGGCAAAACCACATCTTCCATCGCTCTAGCCGGTTTGCTGGCCGAGGCGGGCAAGCGCGTGGTCATCGTCGATCTGGATCCCCACGGCTCGATGACCAGTTACTTTGGCTACGATCCCGACAGCCTGGAGCACAGCAACTACGACCTGTTCCTGCACAAGGGTAGCGTGCCCGAGGGCTTGCCGGGACAGTTGCTGTTGTCCACCAGCGACGAGCGGATTTCCCTGTTACCGTCGAGCACGGCCTTGGCCACCCTGGAGCGCCAATCGCCTGGTCAGAGCGGCCTGGGGCTGGTGATCGCCAAGAGTCTGGCGCAGCTGTGGCAGGATTTCGATTACGCAATCATCGACAGCCCGCCGTTGCTCGGGCTGTTGATGGTCAATGCCTTGGCGGCGAGCCAGCAGTTGGTGATTCCGGTGCAGACCGAACATTTGGCCGTGAAAGGCTTGGAACGCATGGTCAACACCCTGGCGATGGTCAACCGCTCGCGCAAGCAATCGCTGGCCTTCAGCATCGTGCCGACCTTGTTCGACCGCCGCACCCAAGCGTCCCTCGGCACCCTGCGTGTGCTGCGGGACATGTACCCGGACGACATCTGGCAAGGCTATATCCCGGTTGATACCCGCCTGCGCGACGCCAGCCGCGCAGGCGTCACGCCGTCGCAATTCGACGGCAAGAGCCGTGGCATACTGGCCTACCGTGCGCTTCTCAAGCACCTGCTGGCCCAGCAGCTCGTTCCGCAGCAGGTGGCTTGAGGTGATGAGGTTCTCCATTGACGTTGTGTTCGCTTGCGGGCGCTCAAGTCCTGCCGTATCCATGCCGATAACCTTTTCAAGTGGCGCACAGTTCCTATGAACCGCCCGATCAAGACAACCTCGCGTCCGCAAATGGCCTTGCAGTCCTATCTGGACGGGCTATTGCAGGAAGCGACTGAAGAATTACCGGCGCAGCCGACTGCGGCCGAGGCGTTGCCCGGGCCGGTCGAAGCCGAGCCTGAAGCGGTGCTGGATGAGTTCCAGGCGGCGGTGCTCGAAGAGCAGGCCCGTGATGCACGGCCGCCAGTGGCTGCCGCAGTGCTCGAGGCGCCGACCAGCAAGCCGCAGGTGGCGGTGATGCAAGCGCCTGCGCCGATCCTGGCGCCGGTTTCGACCGTCGCACCGTTGTTGCAAGGCCTGGCGACGCCGGTGGTGGAAATCCACCTGCCGCCGAGCAGTCCGCCGCCGCCGGTGCCGGGCGATGACCGTCCGGCGTGGGCTGCCGAGCCGTTCGAGTGCCTGTTGTTCGATGTCGCCGGGTTGACCCTGGCGGTGCCGTTGGTCTGCCTGGGATCGATTTATTCCCTGGCTGGCCAGGAATTGACACCGTTGTTCGGCCAGCCGGAGTGGTTCCTCGGGATCCTGCCGAGCCAGGCCGGCAACTTGAAAGTGCTGGATACCGCGCGTTGGGTCATGCCGGACCGTTATCGCGATGATTTTCGCCAGGGCCTGCAGTACGTGATTTCAGTGCAGGGTTACGAGTGGGGTTTGGCGGTGCACCAGGTCAGCCGTTCGCTGCGCCTGGACCCGAACGAAATCAAATGGCGCAGCCATCGAGGGCAACGGCCATGGCTGGCCGGTACGGTGATCGAACACATGTGCGCCTTGCTGGACGTTTCCGAACTGGCGGAGCTGATCGCCAGCGGCGGGGCAAAACACCTGGACGGCGCCAAGCCGGTCCGCAAACCAATATAAGACAACCGGTGGCGCAGGGCGCCGCCGGACAGAACACACACCGCCACAGGCGGTTTTTCGAGGGGTCAGGGTATGAATGATAAAGCGTCGTCTCAAAAGGGTTCTGAAGATCCGATTCTGCAATGGGTGACCTTCAAGCTCGATAACGAAACGTACGGCATCAACGTGATGCGCGTTCAGGAAGTGCTGCGCTATACCGAGATCGCCCCGGTTCCAGGTGCGCCAAGTTATGTACTGGGGATCATCAACCTGCGTGGCAACGTGGTCACGGTGATCGATACCCGTCAGCGCTTCGGCCTGCAAAACGCCGAGATCAGCGACAATACCCGGATCGTCATCATCGAAGCCGACAAGCAAGTGGTTGGCATCATGGTCGACAGCGTTGCCGAAGTGGTTTACCTGCGTCAGTCAGAAATCGAGACGGCGCCGAACGTGGGTAACGAAGAGTCCGCCAAGTTCATCCAGGGCGTGTGCAACAAGAACAACGAGTTGCTGATCCTGGTTGAACTGGACAAGATGATGAGCGAAGAAGAGTGGTCGGAACTGGAGAGTATCTGATTTGATTCTTGAGGTAGCAGTCATTGTCCTGTTCCTTTTCTGGGCAGGCACGCTGGCGATGTTCGTGGCGTACATCCGCGCCCAGCGGCAGATCGCCGCTGAGCAGGCCCAGGGCGATGCGCTGCGCGACCAGCGCATCCGCGACCTGGCCAAGCGCGTCGACGATTACCAGAACGGCACCGTGCGCATGGGCGAAGCGCTCCATGAGCTGCGTGCCGTCGTCGCGCCGTTGCCGGACAAGTTGGCGCAACTGGAACAACGCGACCCCTCCAGCCTGTCCTTCGCCCAAGCCGCCCGACTGGTCGGCATGGGCGCCAGCGTCGACGAACTGACCCAAGCCTGCGGCCTGACCCAGGCCGAGGCGGAGTTGATGAGCAAGTTGCACAAGGGCGGTTGATTGCTTTGAGCGGCAAGCTGCAAGAGATCGCAGCCTTTGGCGGTGCCTATAGAGGTTCAAATACCTCTATAAGACCTGCCGGAGGTTGCGATTTTTTTTCAACCTTCGCCCAGTTGAACCCATTCCCGTGGCGAGGGAGCAAGCCCCCTCGCCACAAGAGCAGTCCTCGCCAGACTTCGGCTCAGTAATCATCACCGCGATCCGTCACATCCTTCTCGACAGGCTGCGCATGCGGGTCAAACCCTTGGGGAAACTTGCCCTTCAGGTTCCAGGCAAACGCAATGATCTCGGCAATCGTGCGGTACAGCTCTTCCGGGATGCTGTCGCCCAACTCCATCCGTGCCAGAAGCTTCACCAACTCGGCATTTTCGTAGATCGGCACTTCGCTTTCCCGGGCGATGCGCAGGATTTCCTCGGCCAGGGCTTCGTCGCCCTTGGCGGTGAGGGTCGGGGCGTGGTGGCCGTCGTACTTGAGGGCGATGGCCTGGCGGGGTTCGGTGTGGATTGTCATGCGGTTTCATCCACCCAGCGTTGTTCCAGGCGAGTCTTCGGGCCTTGAGGCGGAGTGCCGACGTGGCAGTCCAGTTCGCCGACGTTCAGCCCGCACGTCACCAGGCGTTCACGCAACGCGGCCAGGTTGCTTTCGATCAGGCTCGCGGTGTACGGCCTTTGCGCCCATAACTGGCTGGACAGGCTGCCGCTGAGCAACTGCGCCTGGATCTGCAGCGGCCCCAGCGGCTCCATATCGAACGCCAGCTCTACTCGCCAGAGCTGCTGTTTCGGTTCGTGTTGTTCCCGGCGTTCATCGGACTGTTCCCGGGGCGGGGTTTCCTCGCGTTGGAACTTGACCTGCAACGGCACGATGTCCTGCAGGTTGCGCATCGGTATCTCCAACTGCCAAGTGCTCATCAGCCGACCGTCGTCGGTCAGCCCGGTTTGCTCCAGGCTCGACAATTGATGGCTTTGCAGGCGCGACACGGCGGCAGCCGCCAGGCGCAACAGATGTTCCAGGTCGCCTTCTTCGTCTTGGCCTTTGAGCAGTCGCGACGGCAGGGGGAAGACTGTCGGTTGCGGCTTGGCGCTGACTTGGCCGAGCATGCCCAGGGCGCTGCGCACGAAGCTGGGCAGTGCCTGGGCCAAAGTATTGGCGGCGATGACCGCGGTAAGGTTGGTGGAGGCGGGCAGGGCCGGTGTCAGTTGGGCGATCAGCTTCAATAGGTCGCCTTTCATGTCCGGCGCCAGGCTCGGCGGTTGACCGGCCAGCAGTTTGCTTTCCAGGAACACACCGCTGGCGACCATGGCCTGGGCCAGTCCCTTGGGGCTGCTCAGTTGTTGCATGTCTGGCAGATTGGCCAACAGGCGCGTGACTGCGGCGCGCAGCTCGGGCCCGGCATCGTCGCTAGCGGGAAGGTTTTGCAGGGCGGTGAGCAAGCCGTCCAGCGAACCCTGGCGGCTCACCTGCGTCACCAGTTGCTGGCTCACCGCCAATTGCTCCTGGCGATTGCTCAGGGGAACGAACTTCAACGTCTGGGCATCTTGCACCTGGGCACTCAACAGCGTGCCGATGCGCAATGGCTGGGGGCTGTCGATGTCCAGCGTACTGCCGGCCTGGGCGGTGTTGAGCAGGCTCACCAGCGAGCGATACACCGCCGGTTGCCCGGGCAATTGCGGCAACGCCTGGCTGGTCAGCACTTTGCCCTGCAGCAGCGTACCCACGGGCAGTTGCGTCGTGTCGATTCGGGTCAAGGTGGCAACGCTGGAGGCCAGGGCCTGCTGCACGGTAATCGCCAGGTTGCTGGCGGACGGTTGGGTCACGGCCAGGCTGGTGCCTTGCGGCAATGGTTGGGTGCTGGTGGCCTGCACCGTGGCCTGGCGACCGCTTTCCAACGTGACCTTGAGCAGCAGTTGAAACGCCTGGTCCGCCTGTTTGAGCGACAGCACCTCGGCCTTGGCGGTCTGGCCGGGCCCGATCAGGCCTTCAGCCGGCGCCAGCAGCTTGAGCAGCTCGCCAGTCACCGCTGGCATGCGCGTGGTTGCCGTGGGCTGAGGCAGCGGCGGGATGTTCATGTCGCCTGTCATCTGCGGTCTTACCTTGGGGAAATAAGCCCTCTTGGGAGTAGGGCTTCACATGTATAATGCCGCCCGCCTTCCAGGGAGTGGCAAAAACCTCGCTTTTGTTGACGCAGCTCTGTGGAACAGGCCATCAATGCATCTATGCTGCACCACTTTAACGGCCGCTGCATTGCCGACTTGAACCGTATAAGGCCCGTGATCCCTTGACCAGTCCTCTCTTGCAAACCGTTGGCCTCGCCTGTGAGCGAGACCTGCGACTGCTTTTCGAAAATCTCGAATTGAGACTCTCCCGTGGCGATATGGTGCAGATCAGTGGGCCCAACGGCAGCGGCAAAACCAGCCTGTTGCGCCTGCTGGCCGGGTTGATGCAGCCCACCGCCGGCCAGGTGTTGCTCAATGGCCATCCTTTGCACAGCCAGCGCAGCGAGCTGGCCCGCAACCTGCTATGGATCGGCCATGCCGCCGGTATCAAGGATCTGCTGACCCCTGAAGAAAACCTCAGTTGGCTCTGCGCGCTGCATCGGCCGGCCGGGCGCGAGGCGATCTGGCAGGCCTTGGCGGCGGTAGGCTTGCGTGGCTTCGAAGATGTGCCGAGCCACACCTTGTCCGCCGGGCAGCAACGCCGCGTGGCCCTGGCCCGGTTGTACCTCGACAGCCCGCCGCTGTGGATTCTCGACGAACCTTACACCGCCCTGGACAAGCAGGGCGTCGCGCAACTTGAAGAACATCTGGCCCGGCATTGCGAGAACGGTGGGATGGTGCTCTTGACTACTCACCACACATTGGCCCGGATGCCGTCCGGTTATCGCAACATCGATCTGGGGAACTGGGCGGTATGAGTGTGTTTGGCCTGTTGCTTGCCCGTGAGGGGCGCCTGCTGTTTCGCCGTCCGGCCGAACTGGCCAACCCGTTGGTGTTCTTTGCGATTGTTATCGCGCTGTTCCCGTTGGCGGTCGGTCCAGGGACTCAATTGTTGCAAACCTTGTCGCCTGGGCTGGTCTGGGTGGCAGCGCTTTTATCGGTCCTGCTCTCGCTGGACGGGCTTTTCCGCAGCGATTTCGAAGACGGTTCCCTGGAACAGTGGGTCCTTTCGTCGCACCCCCTGGCCCTTCTGGTTTTGGCCAAGGTACTGGCACACTGGGTTTTTTCCGGCCTGGCGTTGGTGTTGCTTTCACCACTGCTGGCGATGATGCTGGGGTTGCCCGCTGAATGCATGCCGGTGTTGCTGTTGTCGCTGCTGCTGGGTACGCCGGTGCTGAGCCTGCTCGGCGCGGTGGGCGCGGCGTTGACAGTGGGGCTCAAGCGCGGCGGCCTGTTGCTGGCCTTGCTGATCCTGCCGTTGTACATCCCGGTGTTGATCCTGGGCAGCGGCGCCTTGCAGGCGGCGTTGCAAGGCATGCCGGCGACTGGTTATCTGCTGTGGCTTGGGAGCCTGACCGCCCTGGCGATAACCCTGACACCCTTTGCAATAGCCGCTGGCCTGAAGATCAGCGTCGGCGAATAATAATGAGGCCTGGTCAAAAACTGACCACTTCTTCTTGAAGTAAAGGCCGACCTGGCGACTCGTGATGGCGAGCCGCGACCGTGATGGAAACTGCAATGAACTGGACCTGGTTTCATAAGCTCGGCTCACCCAAATGGTTCTACGGCATCAGCGGCAAAATGCTGCCTTGGCTGAGCGTCGCCGCCCTGTTGCTGATCGGCATCGGCCTGGTCTGGGGCCTGGCCTTCGCGCCGCCGGACTACCAGCAAGGCAACAGCTTTCGGATCATTTATATCCATGTTCCGACGGCGATGCTGGCCCAGTCCATCTACGTAATGCTGGCGGTATGCGGTGTGGTCGGGCTGGTGTGGAAGATGAAACTGGCCGACGTCGCCTTGCAATGCGCCGCGCCCATTGGCGCCTGGATGACTGCCGTGGCGCTGGTCACCGGGGCGATCTGGGGCAAGCCGACCTGGGGCTCGTGGTGGGTCTGGGATGCACGACTGACGTCGATGCTGATCCTGCTGTTCCTGTACTTCGGTCTTATTGCGCTGGGCAACGCCATCAGCAATCGTGATAGCGCCGCCAAGGCCTGCGCGGTGCTGGCGATTGTCGGCGTGATCAACATCCCGATCATCAAATACTCGGTGCAATGGTGGAACACCTTGCACCAGGGCGCGACGTTCACCCTCACGGAAAAACCGGCGATGCCGGTGGAGATGTGGCTGCCGCTGTTGCTGACAGCGCTGGGTTTCTACTGTTTCTTCGGCGCGGTGCTGTTGCTGCGCATGCGCCTCGAAGTGCTCAAGCGCGAAGCCCGGGCCAGCTGGGTGAAGGCCGAAGTACAGAACAGCCTGGAGGCCGCTCGATGAGTTTCGCGTCATTCGGCGATTTCCTCGCCATGGGCCATCATGGCCTGTATGTCTGGTCAGCCTATGGCATTTGCCTGGCGGTGCTGGCCCTCAACGTGGCGGCGCCGATCCTGGCCCGCAAGCGGTATCTGCAACAAGAGGCGCGTCGTCTGCGCCGGGAGAACGGTCAGTGAATCCGCTGCGCAAAAAACGTCTTGTCATCATCCTTGCGATCCTCGTCGGGGTCGGCGCTGCGGTCGGCCTGGCCCTGAGCGCTTTGCAGCAGAACATCAACCTGTTCTACACGCCGACCCAGATTGCCAACGGCGAAGCGCCCGAGGACACCCGCATCCGCGCCGGCGGCATGGTGGAACAGGGCTCGTTGGTGCGCTCTGGCGATTCACTGGATGTGAAGTTCAACGTCACCGACTTCAACAAGACCGTGACCATCACCTATCGCGGGATCCTGCCGGACCTGTTCCGCGAAGGGCAAGGCATCGTCGCCCTGGGCAAGATCAACGCCGACGGCGTGGTAGTGGCCGATGAAGTGCTGGCCAAGCACGACGAGAAATACATGCCGCCGGAAGTGACCAAGGCCTTGAAAGACAGCGGCCAGTCGGCGCCCGCTCCCGTGAAGGAGGGTTGATCGATGACCGGTCTCTTTATTCCCGAGTTGGGCCACTTGGCGATGATCCTGGCCTTGTGTTTTTCCGTGGTGCAGGCAGTGGTGCCGTTGCTCGGTGCCTGGCGTGGCGACCGTTTGTGGATGAGCCTGGCCCAGCCGGCGGCATGGGGGCAGTTCGCGTTCATGCTGTTTTCCTTCGGTTGCCTGACCTACGCGTTCATGGCCGATGATTTTTCCGTGGCCTATGTCGCCAGCAACTCCAACAGTGCCTTGCCCTGGTACTACAAGTTCAGCGCGGTGTGGGGCGCCCACGAAGGCTCGCTATTGCTCTGGGCGTTGATTCTCGCCGGCTGGACCTTCGCCGTCTCGGTGTTCTCCCGGCAATTGCCGCAAGTGATGCTCGCCCGCGTGCTGGCGATCATGGGCATGATCAGCATCGGTTTCCTGCTGTTCCTGATCGTCACCTCCAACCCGTTCGAGCGCATCCTGCCGCAAGTGCCAATGGACGGTCGCGACCTCAATCCGTTGCTCCAGGACATCGGCCTGATCGTCCATCCACCGATGCTCTACATGGGCTACGTCGGATTCTCCGTGGCCTTCGCCTTCGCCATCGCCGCGTTGCTCGGTGGTCGCCTCGATGCGGCCTGGGCTCGCTGGTCGCGCCCGTGGACCATCGTTGCCTGGGCCTTCCTCGGCATCGGCATCACCCTCGGTTCGTGGTGGGCCTACTACGAGCTCGGTTGGGGCGGCTGGTGGTTCTGGGACCCGGTGGAAAACGCCTCGTTCATGCCATGGCTGGTCGGTACGGCGTTGATCCACTCCTTGGCCGTTACCGAAAAGCGCGGCGTATTCAAGAGCTGGACCGTGCTGCTGGCCATCGCGGCCTTCTCCTTGAGCCTGTTGGGCACGTTCCTGGTGCGCTCCGGCGTGCTGACGTCGGTGCATGCCTTTGCCTCGGACCCTGAGCGCGGTGTGTTCATCCTGATGTTCCTGCTGTTCGTGGTCGGTGGTTCGCTGACCCTGTTCGCCCTGCGTGCCCCGGTGGTGAAGAGTCAGGTTGGCTTTAACCTCTGGTCACGGGAAACCCTGCTGCTGGGCAACAACCTGGTGTTGGTGGTGGCGGCGTCGATGATCCTGCTGGGGACGTTGTACCCGCTGGTGCTCGACGCATTGTCCGGGGCCAAGCTGTCGGTCGGCCCGCCGTACTTCAACGCGTTGTTCATCCCGCTGATGGCGATCCTGATGGTGGTGATGGCGGTCGGCATGCTGGTGCGCTGGAAAGACACGCCGGTGAAATGGCTGGTAGGCATGTTGACACCGGTGCTGCTGGGCACGGCTGCCCTGGCCGTGGTGGCTGGCGTTGCCTATGGCGACTTCAACTGGGCGGTGCTGGCAACGTTTGCGCTGGCGGCCTGGGTGTTGCTGGCCGGTGTGCGGGACATCTTCGACAAGACCCGCCACAAAGGCCTGATCAAGGGCCTGCCGACGCTGACCCGCAGTTATTGGGGCATGCAGATCGCTCACTTGGGCATCGCCGTCTGTGCCTTGGGCGTGGTGTTGTCCAGCCAGAACAGCGCCGAGCGCGACCTGCGCCTGGCGCCGGGCGAGTCCATGGACCTGGGCGGTTATCAGTTCGTCTTCGAGGGCGCCAAACACTTCGAAGGCCCGAACTTCACCTCCGACAAAGCCACCGTGCGGGTCATTCGCAACGGCCAGGAAATCACCGTGCTGCATCCGGAAAAACGCCTCTACACCGTGCAGAACTCGGTCATGACCGAAGCCGGGATCGATGCCGGTTTCACCCGCGATCTTTACGTGGCGCTGGGCGAATCCCTGGGTGATGGCGCGTGGGCGGTGCGGGTCCACGTCAAGCCGTTCGTGCGCTGGATCTGGTTCGGTGGCTTGCTCACCGGCTTGGGTGGGGTGCTGGCGGCGCTGGACCGGCGTTATCGAGTCAAGGTGAAAGCTCGGGTGCGTGAAGCCCTGGGTGTGAATGGAGCCACTGCATGAAACGTTGGTTGATGGTGTTGCCGCTGGCGCTGTTCCTGTTGATGGCGGTGTTTTTGTACCGTGGGCTGTATCTGAATCCGAGCGAGTTGCCCTCGGCGATGATCGGCAAGCCGTTCCCGGAGTTTTCCTTGCCCTCCGTGCAAGATGACAAGACCCTGACCCGCGCCGACCTGCTGGGCAAGCCGGCGCTGGTCAATGTCTGGGGCACCTGGTGCATTTCCTGCCGGGTCGAGCACCCGGTGCTGAACAAACTGGCCCAGAACGGCGTGGTGATCTACGGCGTCAACTACAAGGACGTCAACGCCGATGCCCTCAAGTGGCTGGCCGAGTTCCACAACCCTTATCAATTGGACATCCGCGACGAAGAAGGCACCCTCGGCCTGAACCTGGGCGTCTATGGCGCGCCGGAAACGTTCTTCATCGACGCCAAGGGCATCATTCGAGACAAGTTTGTCGGCGTGATCGACGAACAGGTCTGGCGCGAGAAACTGGCGGCCAAGTATCAGGCCCTGGTGGATGAGGCCAAGCCATGAAGCGCTGGTTAGCTGCCGTCGTTCTTGGCTTGAGCCTGGCCGGCGTGGCTCACGCCGCCATCGACACCTATGAATTCGCTAACGAGGGTGAACGCGAGCGGTTTCGCGAACTGACCAAGGAACTGCGCTGCCCCAAATGCCAGAACCAGGACATCGCCGACTCCAATGCTCCAATTGCCACCGACCTGCGCAGGGAAATCTTCCGCATGCTCGGCGAGGGCAAGGACAACCAGCAGATCATCGATTTCATGGTTGATCGCTACGGTGAGTTCGTGCGCTACAACCCGGCCCTGTCCTCCAAGACCGCGCTGCTCTGGTTCGGCCCGGCCGGGCTCCTGCTGGGTGGTTTGGTCGTCATTGCGGTGATCGTGCGTCGCCGCCGGGTCCAGCGCAGCGCCGACCCGGACACGCTTTCTGTCGAAGAGCGCCAGCGCCTCGACCAACTGTTGGAAAAAACCAAGCATGATTGATTTCTGGCTCGCCGCAGGTCTGCTCCTCCTGGTTGCCCTGAGTTTCCTGTTGATTCCTGTGTTGCGCGGTCGCCGCGCCCAGTTGGAAGAAGACCGCACCGCGCTGAACGTGGCGCTGTACCAAGAGCGCGTCGCCGAACTGCAGGCCGAGCGGGAGGAGGGCGTGCTCAACGCCGCGCAACTGGACACCGGCCGCGCCGAGGCCGCGCGGGAACTGCTCGCCGACACCGAAGGCGCCGATGCGCCGCGTGAATCCCGCTTGGGCAAGCCGTTGCCACTGCTCGCTGCTGTGCTGGTGCCGATATTGGGCCTGGCGCTGTACCTGCATTTTGGCGCCAGCGACAAGGTCGAGCTGACCCGTGAGTTCGCCCAGGCGCCGCAGTCGATGGAAGAAATGACCGTGCGCCTGGAGCGCGCCGTGGCGGCACAACCGGACTCCGCCGAGGGCCTGTATTTCCTCGGTCGGACTTACATGGCGCAGGACCGGCCGGCGGACGCGGCGAAGATCTTCGAGCGCACCGTGGCGGTGGCCGGTCGTCAACCCGAGCTGCTGGGCCAGTGGGCCCAGGCGCAGTATTTCGCCGACGGCAAGAAATGGTCGGACAAGGTCCAGGCCCTGACCGACGAAGCGCTGAAGCTCGATCCGAAGGAAGTCACCAGCCTCGGGCTGTTGGGGATTGCCGCGTTCGAAGGCGAGCGCTATCAGGAAGCGATCGATTATTGGGGGCGCCTGCTGGCGCAATTGCCTGAAGGCGACAAGTCCCGTGAAGCATTGCAGGGCGGCATTACCCGCGCCAGCGAGAAGCTCAAGGCCAGTGGCGGCAAGGTCACTCAGGCGCCCGCGACCAAGGCTGCGGCGCTGCTCAAGGTGCGTGTCGACCTGGATCCGGCCCTCAAGGCCAAGGTGCAACCGGGCGACAGCGTGTTCATCTTCGCCCGCGCCGTTTCCGGTCCGCCGGCGCCGCTGGCGGCCAAGCGCCTGACCGTCGCCGACCTGCCGGCCAACGTCGAGCTGGGCGACGCCGATGCGATGATGCCGCAACTGAAACTGTCCAACTTCCCCGAAGTCCAACTGGTGGCGCGCATCTCCCGGGCCGGTCAACCGACCGCCGGCGAGTGGATCGGTCGCAGCCAACCCTTGGCGAGCAGTACCACCGCGCTGCAACAATTGACCATCGACAGTCCGGACCAATGACAGGAACTCGCACCATGACCGCCATCGCTCGTATGACCCTGCTTACGCTCGTCCTGGGCCTGAGCGCTTGTGCGGTTCAGCGCCCACCGGAGCCTTCGACGCCGTTACCGCCCATTCCGCCGTCGACACCGACCACCAAGCCGGTGCCGTCGACCGCGCCTGGCAAACCTGTAACCCCGAACAAACCGGCCAAACCAGTGCCGCGCACCTCCGCCAGCTTCGCCCCGCCACCGGGTGGCAACAGCCACTGGGATGCCAAGCTCGGGGTTTATGTCCTGGATAACCAGACCAACACCTTCTACCGCCAGCGCACCTATTACCGCTGGAACAACGGCTGGAGCCGCTCCGTCAGCCCGAACGGGCCATGGGAAGAGACCACCATCGAGGGTGTGCCGGCGGGGCTCGGACGCAAATTCAACTGACGACTGCGATCATTCCCACGCTCCGCGTGGGAATGCCGCTCGGTAACGCAGCGTTGCGTCGCCAGAAGTGTTGAAGGTTCGACCTGTCATCCCCAGCGTCGTAGAATGCGCGCCTTTGCGAGCCTCATTGGCCAACCGCGTATTTATCGGAGCACCTGACCATGACGACCACCCCGACCGGCGATTACCTGGAAACCCTCTACGAAGGCTACGGCCAGCGTTTTCGCATGGACAAGCTGCTGCATGAGGTGCGCACCGAGCACCAGCACCTGGTGATCTTTGAAAACCCGCGCATGGGCCGGGTCATGGCCCTGGACGGTGTGATCCAGACCACCGAAGCCGATGAATTCATCTACCACGAGATGCTGACTCACGTGCCTATCCTGGCTCATGGCGCGGTCAAGCGCGTGCTGATCATCGGTGGTGGCGACGGCGGCATGCTGCGCGAAGTGACCAAGCACATCGGCATCGAGCACATCACCATGGTCGAGATCGACGGCACGGTGGTGGACATGTGCAAGGAGTTCCTGCCCAACCACTCCAAGGGGGCCTACGACGACCCACGCCTGAACCTGGTGATCGACGACGGCATGCGTTTTGTCGCCACCACCCAGGAAAAATTCGACGTCATCATTTCCGACTCCACCGATCCGATCGGTCCTGGCGAGGTGCTGTTTTCGGAAAACTTCTACCAGGCGTGCCATCGCTGCCTGAACGAAGGCGGCATCCTGGTGACCCAGAACGGCACGCCATTCATGCAGCTGGGCGAAGTGCAGACCACCGCCGGGCGCTTGCACGGTTTGTTCGCCGACTGGCATTTCTACCAGGCGGCCGTGCCGACCTACATTGGCGGCGCCATGACCTTTGCTTGGGGCGCGACTGATCCTGCCTATCGCAAGTTGTCGCGTGAAACCCTGCGCGAGCGTTTCATCGGCAGCGGCATCGTCACCCGCTACTACAACCCCGAGATCCACATCGGCGCCTTTGCCATGCCGCAATATGTGTTGCAGTCGATCAATAAGCCGAGCAACGACTGATTCAATGAAAATCGCTGTGGCGAGGGGATAAATCCCCTTGCCACAACGATGCTCGACTCCAGAGAACGGGCGCTTTTGTGTTTCCAGATATTCATTGAACGAAATTTTCACGAAACCTTGCGGACAATCCCACGCGCTTTTAGCGCCGCGGTTATTTAATGGCAATGCCATGGCCGTTGGTGCAAGATTTGCGCTTTCGCGAAAGCCCCGGGCCTGTCATTGGCCAACAGAGGGCGCGCCGTTGTTCTTTTCTGTTCCTCCAATTCCAATAGGTCCCTAAACGACATGGCAATCCCGGACGCCCTGAGTCAGCAGCGCACCACGCATCGCCTGCTGCAACCGACCGTCAAATCGCACCTGGCCTATACGTTGCTCTGTGCCTTGGTGATGATGGTCATGCTGAGCCTGCTGCGCGTTGCGCTGCTGGTCTATAACCGCGAAATGATCCTCGACACCCCAGCCTCCACCTTCGTTGAAGCGTTCGCCAACGGCCTGCGTTTCGACTTGCGCCTGGTCGTCTATCTCTGCATTCCGCTGCTGCTGGCTTTGTTCAGCACGCGGGCGATGGCGGCGCGTGGATTCTTTCGTTTCTGGCTGACCGTCACTTCCAGCATCGCGCTGTTCCTCGGCCTGATGGAAATGGACTTCTACCGTGAGTTCCACCAGCGCCTCAACGGCCTGGTCTTCCAGTATGTGAAGGAAGACCCGAAAACCGTGGCGAGCATGCTTTGGTACGGTTTCCCGGTAGTGCGTTACCTGCTGGCCTGGGTCGGCGGCACCCTGCTCATGAGCCTGGCGTTCAAGGGCGCCGATCGCGCCACCCGGCCGCGTGGGCCTTTCAGCGGAGGTAGCATCGGCACACGCCAGATCGCCCCGTGGTACGGACGTGTCGCGGTGTTCATGATCTGCCTGGTGGTGGCGGTGGCCGCTGCGCGTGGCACCCTGCGCCAAGGCCCGCCGCTGCGTTGGGGCGACGTCTACACCACGGATTCGAACTTCGCCAACCAATTGGGCCTCAACGGCACGTTGTCGCTGGTGGCGGCGGCCAAGAGCCGGATGTCCGAAGACCGCGACAACATCTGGAAAGCCACCCTCGAGCAACCGCTGGCACAACAGACCGTTCGCGACATGCTGGTGATGCCCGACGACAAACTGGTGGATACCGAGACGGCCGCCGTGCGCCGCGACTACACGCCGCCGGCCGACAAGACGCTGCCGATCAAGAACGTGGTGGTGATCCTCATGGAAAGCATGGCCGGTCACTCGGTGGGCGCCTTGGGCGCGCCGGGCAACATCACGCCTTACCTGGACAAACTGTCCAAGGAAGGCTTGCTGTTCGACCGCTTCTTCTCCAACGGCACCCACACTCACCAGGGCATGTTCGCCACCATGGCGTGTTTCCCGAACCTGCCGGGCTTCGAATACCTGATGCAGACGCCGGAAGGCAGCCACAAGCTGTCGGGCCTGCCACAGTTGCTCAGCGCGCGTGAATACGACGACGTGTATGTCTACAACGGCGATTTTGCCTGGGACAACCAGTCAGGCTTCTTCAGCAGCCAGGGCATGACCAACTTCATCGGGCGCAATGACTATGTGAACCCGGTGTTCTCCGACCCGACCTGGGGTGTGTCCGACCAGGACATGTTCGATCGTGGCCTGATCGAGCTCAAGGCGCGGGAAAACGGTAAGCCGTTCTATGCCTTGCTGCAAACCCTGTCCAACCACACGCCGTACGCGCTGCCGACACCGTTGCCAGTCGAGCCGGTCACTGACCGTGGCAGCTTGAACGAACACCTGACCGCCATGCGTTACTCCGATTGGGCGCTGGGCCAGTTCTTCGAGAAGGCGCGCAAGGAGCCTTACTTCAAGGAAACCCTGTTCGTCGTGGTCGGTGACCATGGCTTTGGCAACGAGCGCCAGATCACCGAAATGGACCTGGGTCGTTTCAACGTGCCTATGCTGCTGATCGGGCCGGGCATCCAGGAGAAGTTCGGCCAGCGCAACCACACCGTGGGCACCCAGGTCGATATCGTTCCGACCATCATGGGGCGGCTCGGTGGCCAGGTACGCAACCAGTGCTGGGGCCGCGACCTGTTGAACTTGCCGGCGGGCGATACCGGGTTTGGCGTGATCAAGCCGTCGGGCAGCGAGCAGACCACGGCGATCATCCGCGACGACAAGATCCTCGTGCTGCCAAGGGAGAAGGAAATGGCGCCGAAGATGTATCGCTACGAACTGGGCGCCACTCCGCGTGCAGAAGTCATTCCGGATGCACCGGAGACGGCCGAGATGAAACTCAAGCTCGAATCGTTCCTGCAAACCGCGACCAAGAGCCTGATGGATAACACCGCAGGCGTTATAGACGGCAAGCCGGACTGATATCGGCGACCCATAAAAAAGAGGCCCGAAAGGGCCTCTTTTTTTGCGCCTGGTATTTATATCTTGCCGAGTAACAGCAGGACCAACAGCACCACCAGTACTACGCCGATGATACCGGACGGGCCATAACCCCAACTTCTGGAGTGCGGGAAGACCGGCAGGCCACCGATCAGCAGGAGGATCAGGATGATGATTAGAATAGTGCCCATTGTTGATTTCCTTATTGGTCAGTTCTGGAGTGATGTAACTTTTAACTGCCAGCGCGCATGCATTAAATCCGGGCGGCTTAATAAGTCCGACCGTAACGTCCTGTAAAAAATTCAATGTTTTTTGTTGTTGCCATAACGCATCACTTTGGCGCCCGCAGGTTTCAGGTCAAGACCTCTAAACCGCCTGCGGTTTGCCCCCGCCATTCAGCAATCTGATGGAGCGTGGGTCCGGCCGGCGCCTTCGCTACACTCGGCCCATCTCTCCCGGAACAACAAGGCTGTTTCCCTATGCAAAATCGCATGATGATCACTGGTGCCGGCTCTGGCCTGGGTCGCGAAATCGCGCTGCGCTGGGCCCGCGAAGGCTGGCGCCTGGCCTTGTCCGATGTCAGCGAGCCTGGCCTGCTGGAAACCCTCAAGCGGGTGCGCGCCGCAGGCGGCGACGGCTTTGTCCAGCGCTGCGATGTGCGCGACTACAGCCAGCTCACGGCGTTTGCCCAGGCCTGCGAGGAAAAACTCGGCGGCATCGACATCATCGTCAACAATGCCGGCGTAGCTTCAGGCGGGTTCTTCAGCGAACTGTCCCTGGAGGATTGGGACTGGCAAATCGCGATCAACCTGATGGGCGTGGTCAAGGGCTGCAAGGCGTTCCTGCCGCTGTTGGAAAAAAGCCGTGGGAAGATCATCAACATCGCTTCCATGGCTGCGCTGATGCAGGGCCCCGCCATGAGCAACTACAACGTGGCCAAGGCCGGTGTGGTGGCGCTGTCGGAGAGCCTGCTGATCGAGCTGGCGCAGCAGGAGATTGGCGTGCATGTGGTCTGCCCGTCGTTCTTCCAGACCAACCTGCTGGACTCGTTCCGCGGCCCGACCCCGGCCATGAAAGCCCAAGTCGGCAAATTGCTGGAAAGCTCGCCCATCAGCGCCGCCGACATCGCCGATTACATCTACCAGCACGTCGCCCAAGGCGAGTTCATGATCCTGCCCCATGAGCAGGGGCGCATGGCGTGGGCCACCAAGCAAAAGAATCCCAAACTGCTGTATGACGAAATGACGGCCATGGCTGACAAGATGCGCGCCAAAGCCCGTCAGAACCAGGGTTGACCCCATGCTCCAATGTCCTCAGGATGGCGCGCTCGTGCCTTCCTGATGGACTGCTCCATGCTCAACTATTTGTGGTTTTTTCTCGCCGCACTCTTTGAAATCGCTGGCTGCTACGCCTTCTGGATGTGGTTGCGCCAAGGCAAGAGCGCCTGGTGGATCGGGCCGGCGCTGCTCAGCCTGACGCTGTTCGCCCTCTTGCTGACCCGCATCGAAGCGACGTACGCCGGTCGTGCGTATGCCGCCTACGGGGGAATTTATATCATCGCTTCCATTGGCTGGCTGGCCGTCGTGGAGCGTGCCCGGCCGCTGGGTTCCGACTGGATTGGCGTGGCGCTCTGCGTGTTGGGCGCGGGTGTGATTCTGTTCGGGCCGCGGTTCTCCGGTCCTTGAATTGACCCGGTGCCTGACCGGGTTTTGCAGGACGTTTCCTTCAGCCACCGGAGTTTTGTTTGTAGGGGGTTACTGAATTCCCGCCGGTACCTTGTGCACAGAAAACAGGCCGGGCATGGTCTAGGTCCAGACATTCTTAAGGACAAGAGCCATGCTCGTACTAAGCCGCGCTGTAGGTGAATTGATTTCCATAGGTGACGACATTTCCGTCCGTGTGCTGTCGATCAGCGGCAGCACCGTGCGTTTCGGCGTGGAGGCGCCTCGGCACGTCGACGTCCATCGCTCGGAAATCTACGACAAGATCCAGAGAAAAAAGGCCCAGGCCGCACGCAAGGCCTGTTCAGTCGAATAGGTGCTTGGGCACGTCATGCTTGAGCATCAGTTGGCACTGTTCGCTCTCGGGGTCGAAGACAATCATGGCCTGGCCTTTGGTCAGGGCCTGCCTGACCCGCAGGACTCGCGTCTCCAAAGGCGTATCGTCGCCATTGTCAGTCCCATCGCGGGTGACGAAATCCTCGATCAGGCGGGTGAGCGTGTCGACTTCGAGTTGGTCGTAAGGGATCAGCATTGTAGGGCTCCGCTAAACAATGAGGCGGATGCTACGGTGGATAGGCCGTCGCGGCTAGCCTGGGCTTCGCGACGGCTGTTCCAGTGATATCCCTTAATGCTTGAATCCGGATCACTGATCCGAACGCTGCCCGATCAGGCTGTCGACTGACGGCACGCGGGTATCGCTTTCCATCTGCGCATCGTGTTCTATCTGGTGGCTGAAGCGGTCCAGCGATCCCTGGGCGGGTTGCGCATCGCTGGCAAACACCGGTGGGCTGAGGATATACGCGCCCAGCAAGCGGCTCAGTGCGGCCAGGCTGTCGATGTGGGTGCGCTCATAGCCATGGGTGGCGTCGCAGCCGAAAGCGAGCAGGGCGGTGCGGATGTCGTGGCCGGCGGTGATGGCCGAGTGGGCGTCGCTGAAGTAGTAGCGGAACAGGTCGCGGCGCGCCGGCAACTCGTTCTCGCGGGCCAACTTCAACAGGTGGCGCGACAGATGATAGTCGTAGGGGCCTCCGGAATCCTGCATCGCCACGCTCACCGCATGTTCGCTGGAATGCTGGCCGGGTGCGACCGGAGCGATGTCGATCCCGACGAACTCACTGACGTCCCAGGGCAATGCCGCCGCCGCGCCGCTGCCGGTTTCCTCGGTGATGGTGAAGAGTGGGTGACAGTCGATCAGCAACTCTTCGCCGCTGTCGACAATCGCCTTGAGCGCTGCCAGCAACGCGGCAACCCCAGCCTTGTCATCCAGGTGCCGGGCGCTGATATGGCCACTTTCGGTGAATTCCGGCAACGGGTCGAAGGCGACGTAATCGCCGATACCGACCCCCAGTGTTTCGCAATCGGCGCGGGTGGTGCAGTAGGCGTCCAGGCGCAGTTCGATGTGGTCCCAACTGATGGGCATTTCATCCACCGCAGTGTTGAACGCGTGCCCGGACGCCATCAACGGCAACACACTGCCGCGGATGACGCCTGTGTCGGTAAACAGGCTGACCCGGCTGCCCTCGGCAAACCGACTGGACCAGCAACCTACCGGGGCCAGCGTCAGGCGGCCGTTGTCCTTGATGGCTCGAACCGAGGCACCAATGGTGTCCAGGTGCGCCGACACGGCCCGGTCAGGGCTGTTCTGGCGGCCCTTGAGGGTGGCGCGAATCGTCCCGCGCCGGGTCATTTCGAACGGGATGCCCAGCTCTTCGAGTCGCTCGGCGACATACCGCACGATGGTGTCGGTGAAACCGGTGGGGCTGGGAATGGCGAGCATTTCCAGCAGGACTTTTTGCAGGTATTCGAGATCCGGTTCGGGAATTTTACTGATCATGGAAACTCCTCACGGAACGTTAAGTTGGATGACGCATGATCGTTCCTACGCTCAGCGTGGGAATGCAGCCCGTGGCGCTCTGCGTCACCTGGACGCGGAGCGTCCCTTGAGGCATCCCCACGCGGAGCGTGGGAACGATCTGTCAGAGAGATATTTCAGACCGCCGCCTGGCTATGGGGAAACAACATATCCACAAAGCGTTCGGCGGTAGGTTGCGGTTCGTGGTTGGCCAGGCCGGCGCGCTCGTTGGCTTCGATGAACACGTACTCCGGCTGATCGGCCGCAGGCACGAGCAGGTCCAGACCGACCATGGGAATGTCCAGCGCCCGCGCGGCACGTACGGCGGCATCGTTCAGGGTCGGATGAAGAATGCCGGTCACGTCTTCCAGCACGCCGCCGGTGTGAAGGTTCGCAGTACGACGCACGAACAGATGCTCGCCCGCGGGCAACACGCTGTCATAGTCGTAGCCGGCCGCACGCAACGTGCGTTCGGTCTCGGCGTCCATCGGAATCTTGCTTTCGCCTCCTGTGGCAGCCTGGCGTCGGCGGCTCTGGGCTTCGATCAGCGCGCCGATGCTGTGTTGGCCGTCACCGATCACTTCCGCCGGTCGCCGGATGGCCGCTGCCACCACTTCAAAGCCGATCACCACGATTCGCAGGTCCAGCCCCTCATGGAAGCTTTCCAGCAGCACGCGGCTGTCGAATTTGCGCGCCGCTTCGATGGCGTCCTGTACCTCTTCGATAGTCCGAAGGTCCACCGCCACGCCCTGGCCTTGTTCACCGTCAAGCGGCTTGACCACCACGCGCTCGTGCTCATCGAGAAACGCCAGGTTGTCGTCGGCATTGCCCGCCAGCTGTTGGGCCGGCAAATTCAGGCCAGCGTTCTTCAACACTTTATGGGTCAGGCTCTTGTTCTGGCACAAGGTCATGCTGATGGCGCTGGTCAAGTCGCTCAGCGATTCCCGGCAGCGGATCCGTCGGCTGCCATGCACCAGGGTGAACAGCCCGGCCTCGGCATCATCCACCTGAACTTCGATGCCGCGACGGTGCGCCTCATCGACAATGATTCGCGCGTACGGATTGAATTCCGCCTCGGGACCAGGCCCGAGGAACAGCGGCTGGTTGATGCCGTTCTTGCGCTTGATGGCGAAGGTCGAGAGGTTGCGAAAGCCAAGTTTGGCGTAGAGGTTCTTCGCCAAGCGATTGTTGTGTAGCACTGACAGGTCGAGGTAGCTCAAGCCTCGGCTCATGAAGTGCTCGATAAGATGACGCACCAGCACTTCGCCAACACCGGGGCGCGAGCACTGCGGGTCCACCGCCAGGCACCAGAGGCTGCTGCCGTTTTCCGGGTCATTGAAGGCCTTCTGGTGATTGAGGCCCATGACGCTGCCGATCACCGCGCCGCTGTCGTCGTCTTCGGCCAGCCAGTACACCGGGCCGCCCTGATGGCGCGGGGTCAATCGCTGGGGATCAATGGGCAGCATACCGCGGGCCTGGTAAAGCTGGTTGATGGCTTGCCAGTCGGAATCGCCCTGGGCCCGGCGAATCCGAAAACCGCGAAACACCCGTGTGGCTTGTCGGTAGTCACTGAACCACAGGCGCAGGGTGTCCGACGGGTCGAGGAACAGGTGCGCCGGTTCCAGCCCGAGCACTTGCTGGGGCGCGGCGACGTACAGGGCAATGTCGCGTTCGCCGGGTTGTTCGTTGAGCAGTTCCAGGGCCAGGCTCGCCGGGTCCGGGAAGGTATGGCCGATCAGCAATCGGCCCCAGCCACAGTGCACCGCGATCGGGTCGGCGCCCAGCTCGCTGCCGTCTTCGGCCAGGCGTGCTTGCAGGCGTTCATAGGACGGTGGCTGGCCGCGCAACAGTCGTTGGTTGTGAAGGGTCGGGTGGGGTTTCATGATTTCAGATTCCTTGCTCGCTGAGCCACAGGTTCAGCGCCGCCAATTGCCACAGCCTCGAACCGCGCAGGGGCGTCAGCTGGCCATTGGGGTCGGTCAACAAACGGTCGAGCATGGTCGGGTTGAACAAGCCACGATCCTGGCTCGGATCCAGCAGCAACTCACGAACCCAGGCCAGCGTGTTGCCTTCCAGATGCTTGAGGCCCGGCACCGGGAAATAGCCTTTCTTGCGGTCGATAACCTCGCTCGGAATCACCCGGCGAGCTGCTTCCTTGAGCACGTGCTTGCCGCCATCGGGCAGCTTGAATTCAGCTGGCACTCGGGCTGAAAGCTCCACCAGCCGGTAGTCGAGGAACGGCGTGCGCGCTTCCAGGCCCCAGGCCATGGTCATGTTGTCCACGCGTTTGACCGGGTCGTCCACCAGCATCACGGTGCTGTCCAGGCGCAGGGCCTTGTCGACTGCGGCATCGGCGCCCGGTTGGGCGAAATGTTCCTTGACGAAGTCACCGGCCGCGTCGTTGGCCGTCAGCCATTTGGGCTGCACGGTAGCGGCGTACTCTTCGTAGCTGCGGTCGAAGAAGGCCGCGCGATAGGCGGCATACGGGTCGCTGGCGCCGTCCACTTGGGGATACCAGTGATAACCGGCGAACAGTTCGTCGGCGCCCTGGCCGCTTTGCACCACTTTGCAATGCTTGGCCACTTCCCGCGACAGCAGGTAGAAGGCGATGCAATCGTGGCTGACCATCGGCTCGCTCATGGCGCGGAATGCCGCGGGCAGTTGTTCGATGATTTCTTTTTCATCGATGCGCAACTGGTGGTGCCGGGTGCCGTAGTGCTTGGCGATCAAATCCGAATACTGGAACTCGTCACCGCGCTCGCCGCCGGCGTCCTGGAAGCCGATGGAGAATGTGGACAGGTCTTCGACGCCCACTTCGCGCAACAAGCCCACAAGCATGCTCGAATCCACGCCGCCGGAGAGCAACACGCCGACATCGACGGCGGCGCGCTGGCGAATGGCAACGGCTTCGCGGGTGCTGTCGAGCACGCGCTCGATCCAGTCTTCCAGCTTCAGATTCTGCTCGTCGGCGCGTGGGCCGTAGGGCAGCGTCCACCAGGTTTTCTGCTCCGTGGTGCCATCCGCTTCGATGCGCATCCACGTCGCGGGCGGCAGTTTCTCGATGCCCGCCAACAGGGTGCGCGGCGCCGGGACGACGGCATGGAAATTCAGATAATGATTGAGGGCTACCGGGTCGAGCACCGGATTGATGTCACCGCCCTTGAGCAGCGCTGGCAAAGCCGAGGCAAAGCGCAGGCGTTGGCCGTTACGCGACAGGTACAGCGGCTTCACGCCGAGACGGTCGCGGGCGATGAACAGCCGCTTGGCGTCGCGTTCCCAGATGGCGAAGGCAAACATGCCGTTGAGCTTGGGCAGCAGGGCTTCGCCCCAGGCGTGATAACCCTTGAGCAGCACTTCGGTGTCGCCGCTGGAATGGAAGGTGTAGCCCAGGCCTTCGAGTTCGGCGCGCAGTTCCGGGTAGTTGTAGATCGCACCGTTGAATGCCAGTGACAGGCCCGATTGATTGTCGATCATCGGCTGCGCCGAGCCGTCGGAGAGGTCCATGATCTTCAGGCGACGATGGCCGAGGGCAATCGGTCCCTGGCTATGGAACCCCCACGCGTCGGGGCCGCGAGGGGCCAAGTGATGGGTGATTCGCTCTACGGCCGCAAGGTCCGCAGGTTGTTGATCGAAACGTAACTCTCCAGCTAATCCGCACATAAGTCCTTACCGGTTTTTCCGTTGGGGAGGGGTCAAGCCGTACACGCCAGAAGGGCGGGTACTCTGAAACTGACCGGTGGGATTGCTGTGAGTTTTATATCGATGCGTTATAAGCCGACGGATGGGGCGGGGTTGTGTCAGGCCTTGCCCCGAATCAACGCCCGTAGCGCAAATCGGTTCGGATGGCAGGCTTCGGCCACGCTTCGTGGCAGTGGCAGCGGTTCGTTGTCCAGCCAGGCGGCGATCAGTTCGCCCGACAGCGGTGCGCTGACCAAGCCCCGTGAGCCGTGGCCGCTGTTGACGTACAGGCCATCGAGCCAAGGGCATGGATGGTCCGGCACTTGGCGGGCATCCTTGGCCAGGGCGCAATACGTTTCGGTGAACGCCCCGAGATCGGCCAGCGGCCCGACAATCGGCAGGTAGTCCGGACTGGTGCAGCGAAACGCCGCACGGCCTTCGAGGTGTTCAGGATCCAAGGCGCTGGCGTCCAGGCGATCCATCAGGTCGAGGGAGATCTCTTCGAGCATTTGCAGATTGCCGGCGTGCTCGGCGGCGGTGGGGATCAGGTCGTCATTCTTGAAGTCGAAGCTGGCGCCCAGGGTATGCTCGCCCATGCGCGGCGGGGCCACGTAACCTTCGGCGCAGACCACCGTCGCCAGGCTTTGACTGCGGGTGGTTTGGGGCAGGCGGGTGATTTGTCCGCGAATGCGCTTGAGGGGCAGTTCGGCGGCCGGTGCGAAGCGTTTGATTTCGGCGGCGCTGGCGAGGATTACCACCGGGGCGCTGGCGACGCAACGTTGCCCATCCCAGGCCTGCCACTGGTCGTCGACACGCCGCAGTTCCAGTACCTCATGGTGTGCAAGCAAGGCAATCGCCGAGTCCGCGGCTTGCCAGCGACACAAGGCTGGCGGATGAACCCAGCCGCCCTCGGGATAAAACAGGCCGCCACAGGCCAGGCCGATACCGGACTGCGCCTGCGCCTCGGTGCGATCGAGGATCTTCAGCAGGTCGGTTGGGAACGCGTCGGCCAGTTGCGCCTGGCGCTCGGCTTCCTTGTCGTTGAAGGCCAATTGCAGGACGCCGCAACTGTCCCAGTCAACGCCTCGCTGCAAGTGTTCCAGCAAGCGACGGGTGTAGCCGAAACCGCTGAGGATCATCTGCGACAACGCCGTGCCGTGGGCCGACAGCTTGAGGTACAACACGCCCTGGGGATTGCCGGACGCTTCCTCGGCCAACCCGGCGTGGCGTTCCAGCAAGGTCACCTGCCAGCCACGGGCCGCGAGACTCGCCGCGCTGGCGCAACCGGCCAGGCCGCCGCCAATCACCAAGGCCCGGCGCTCGCCGGCATGGGGAGCGGGGCGGGCGTACCAGGGTTTGGCCAGCGCTGGCGCCGGTACTTGCTCCGGCCAACCGAGGAACACGCCGCGAAGAATCTCCCATTTATGACCGATGCCCGGCGTGCGCTTCATCTTGAAGCCCGCCGCGTTCAGCCGGCGCCGTACCCAACCGGTGCTTGTAAAGGTGCTGAGGGTCGCTCCGGGTGCCGCCAGCCGCGCCAATTCGGCGAACAGCTCGGCGGTCCACATCTCGGGGTTTTTCGCTGGCGCGAAACCGTCGAGGAACCAGGCATCGATTGGCCCGTCCAGTTGCGGCAGTTGTTCCAGGGCATCGCCAACCAACAAGGTCAGCGTCACTCGACCGTTCGCCAGGGTCATGCGTTGGAAACCCTGGTGAATCGCGACGTACTGCCCAAGCAACTGGTCAGCCTGGCGCTTGAGCTCTGGCCATAAAGCCAGGGCCCGACGCAGGTCCTCGGGCCTCAAGGGGAATTTCTCGACGCTGACAAAATGCAGCCGCGCCCCGGCCGGTGCGCATTGTTCGAACAGCTGCCAGGCACAAAGAAAATTCAGCCCAGTGCCGAATCCTGTTTCGCCAATCACCAGTCGCCCGCCTTCTGGCAGCGCGGTAAAGCGCTCGGCCAGGTTGTTCTGCGCAAGGAACACGTAGCGGGTTTCTTCCAGGCCCGACCGGTCGGAGAAATACACGTCGTCGAAGACCCGGGAACGGGGGAGCCCCTGATTGTCCCAGTCGAGTTGTGCGTGGTGCTGGATAGGCGTCATGACAGGCTCGGTGAAAACGAAGGCGCCATTCTAGCCGATCGGACTGTCGATCGTTCCCTACGCTCCGCGTGTGAATGAAACCCGGGACGCTCTGCGCCCCAAAAAGCCGAACGCGGAGCGTCCGTAGAGGCATTCCCACGCGGAGCGTTGGAACGATCACTGCACAGGGGGGTGTCCAATCCGCTAGTCTTGCCCCCATTCCTGGAAGGAGCTGCCCATGTTCGAGTCCGCTGAAATCGGTCACGTCGTTGATAAAGAAACCTTTGAGGCCGAAGAGCCGGCGCTGCGCGAGGCGCTGCTCGAAGCGCAGTTCGAACTGCACCAACAGGGCCGCTTTCCGGTCATCGTCCTGATCAACGGCATCGAAGGCGCGGGCAAGGGCGAGACGGTGAAGTTGCTCAACGAGTGGATGGACCCTCGCCTGATCGAAGTGCGTACCTTCGACCAGCAGACTGACGAAGAACTGGCGCGGCCACCGGCCTGGCGCTACTGGCGGATGCTGCCGGCCAAGGGGCGCATGGGGATTTTCTTCGGCAATTGGTACAGCCAGATGCTGCAAGGGCGGGTGCACGGCGAGTTCAAGGACCCGCGACTCGACCAGGCGATCAACGGCGCCGAACGCCTGGAGAAAATGCTCTGCGACGAAGGGGCGCTGATCTTCAAGTTCTGGTTCCACCTGTCCAAGAAACAGATGAAGGCCCGCCTGAAAAGCCTCAAGGACGACCCGCTGCACAGTTGGCGCATCAGCCCATTGGACTGGCAGCAGTCACAGACCTACGACAAGTTCGTCAAATACGGTGAGCGAGTACTGCGCCGTACCAGTCGCGATTACGCGCCATGGCATGTGATCGCCGGCGCCGATGCTTGTTACCGCAGCCTCGCGGTCGGTCGCATCCTGCTCGAAGGGCTGCGCCAGGCGCTGGACCGGTCGAAGATCAAGCCGGAAAAGGTCAACGTGGCGCCGCTGCCGGCGCTGGACGGCCAGGTGACGTTGATTGACAGCCTGGACATGACGCTGCGCCTGGATAAACCCGATTACGAAGAACAATTGATCACCGAGCAGGCGCGGTTCGCCGGTTTGCTGCGCGACAAACGCATGCGCCGGCATGCGCTGGTGGCAGTGTTCGAGGGCAACGACGCGGCGGGCAAGGGCGGCGCGATTCGCCGGGTCGCGGCGGCGCTCGATCCGCGCCAGTACAGCATCGTACCGATTGCCGCGCCCACCGAGGAAGAAAGGGCCCACCCCTACATGTGGCGCTTTTGGCGGCACATTCCGGCGCGGGGCAAGTTCACCATGTTCGACCGCTCGTGGTACGGGCGGGTGCTGGTGGAGCGGGTCGAGGGCTTCTGCAGCCGCGCCGATTGGTTGCGAGCCTACGGTGAGATCAACGATTTCGAGGAACAACTGGCCGACGCCGGCGTGGTGGTGGTCAAGTTCTGGTTGGCCATCGACAAGGAGACGCAGTTGGAGCGTTTCCAGGAGCGCGAGGAAATCCCCTTCAAGCGCTTCAAGATCACCGAGGACGACTGGCGCAACCGCGACAAGTGGGATGCCTATCGCTCGGCGGTCTGCGACATGGTCGATCGCACCAGCACTGAAATTTCGCCATGGACCCTGGTGGAAGCCAACGACAAGCGTTGGGCTCGGGTCAAAGTCTTGCGCACCCTCAACGAGGCGCTGGAGGCCGCGTTCGAGCGCTCGGCCAAACAGGCGCGCAAAAAGAAATAGCCCGATGGGCACGCATACGCGGGGTGAATGATTGTCGCGTTCGGTTATGCAGTGGATCTATTCTCGAATCCACTCTTAACCGATAACAACAATGAGGTGCCGCCATGCGTGAAGTGGTGATCGTCGACAGTGTACGGACGGGTCTGGCCAAGTCCTTTCGCGGCAAGTTCAACATGACCCGTCCGGATGACATGGCGGCGCATTGTGTCAACGCGCTGCTGGCGCGTAACGACATCGACCCGGCCAGCGTCGAGGACTGCATCGTCGGCGCCGGTTCCAACGAAGGCGCCCAGGGCTTCAACATCGGCCGTAACGTGGCGGTGCTCTCACAACTGGGCACCGGCACGGCCGGAATGACCCTCAACCGTTTCTGTTCCTCAGGCCTGCAGGCCATTGCGATTGCGGCCAACCAGATTGCGTCCGGCTGCAGCGAGATCATCGTCGCCGGCGGGGTCGAATCCATCAGCCTGACGATGAAGAGCGTCAATACCGACAACCTGGTCAATCCATTGCTCAAGGAGCAGGTGCCGGGCATTTATTTCCCCATGGGCCAGACCGCCGAAATCGTTGCGCGTCGCTATCAGGTCAGCCGCGAACAGCAGGACCGCTACGCCTTGCAGAGCCAGCAACGCACGGCCAGGGCACAGGCGCAGGGGCTGTTCGGTGACGAAATCGTGCCGATGACGGTGAAGTACCGAGTCGAGGACAAGAACACCGGAGCGGTGCAAATACTCGATGGCGTGGTTGATCGTGATGACTGCAACCGCCCCGATACCACCTATGAAAGCCTGGCGGGTTTGAAACCGGTGTTCGCCGAGGACGGCTCGGTCACTGCGGGCAACTCTTCGCAATTGTCCGACGGCGCCTCGATGACATTGGTGATGAGCCTGGAAAAAGCCCTGGCGCTGGGCCTCAAGCCGAAGGCGTTTTTCCGTGGCTTTACCGTGGCCGGTTGCGAGCCGGACGAGATGGGCATCGGCCCGGTATTTTCGGTGCCCAAGTTGCTCAAGGCCAAGGGCTTGCAGATCGGCGACATCGACCTGTGGGAACTCAACGAGGCGTTTGCATCCCAGTGCCTCTACAGCCGTAACCGGTTGGAAATCGACAACGAGAAATACAACGTCAACGGCGGCTCAATCTCCATTGGCCACCCGTTCGGCATGACCGGCTCGCGGCAAGTCGGGCATCTGGTGCGTGAGCTGCAACGGCGCAACCTGCGCTACGGCGTCGTGACCATGTGCGTGGGCGGCGGGATGGGGGCGACGGGGTTGTTCGAGGCGGTTAGATAGCCGCTGCTTCCAACGGCTCTTGTGGCGAGGGAGCTCGCTCCCGCTCGGCTGCGAAGCAGCCGTCAATTGGTCGATAGGTGCTGCTGGACAACCGCCGGGCCGTTTTGCGGCCCGGCGGGAGCAAGCTCCCTTGCCACGGGATTTTCAGTGACCTTGGCCAGTTGCATCATTCGCTGGATATAAGCCGCTATTTCCTGTTCCGCAGCTTCGCGGCTTTCGAACGGGCCCTCCTGGGTGCCTTCGCGGGTACTGAAGTAAAACTCGCCATTAATCCGACAGATCCGGTCACTGCGGAAAATCGTCTCCGGGGCGTCGGTATCCTGCGCGCGCGTTCCAGGCATTTCGGTCTCCATAGGTGCTGCGTAGTCGTTTCAGTTGAGCATATGTGGAGTCCTCGATTCGCGCCTGCCCAGCCGATCGACGGCTGCGACCCGTACAATCCCGTCCACGGCGAAGACCTAATTGTCCCTGTGTCGCCGAGCGATCCGAGCCTAGAATGGGCGTTCATGTCTTGGCTTCGAGGGTTGCATGCACATATCGTCCGGTCGCTGGGTCTACGGGCTTTTTCTCGCCTTGCTGACCGCCCTGCTGTGGGGAATCCTGCCGATCAAGCTCAAGCAAGTGCTGCAAGTGATGGATCCGGTCACGGTCACCTGGTTTCGGCTGTCGGTGTCTGGGGGCCTGCTGTTCATCTATCTGGCGGCGACCCGACGCTTGCCCAGCCGCAAAGTGCTCGGTCCGCGTGGCGGTTGGCTGGTGGCGATGGCGGTGTTGGGGCTGGTGGGTAACTACGTCCTGTACCTGATGGGCTTGAACCGCTTGAGCCCCGGCACCGCGCAACTGGTGGTGCAAATGGGCCCGATCATGCTGCTGGTCGCCAGCCTGTTTGTGTTCAAGGAGCGTTTCAGCGTAGGGCAGGGCATCGGCTTGCTGGTGCTGCTGATCGGTTTCGCGCTGTTCTTCAACCAGCGCCTTGTCGAGCTGTTGACGTCCTTGAGCGACTACACCGCCGGCGTCTTGCTGGTGCTGCTGGCCTCGACCGTGTGGACGTTCTATGCCCTCGGCCAGAAGCAGCTGTTGACGGTATGGAATTCGTTGCAGGTGATGATGGTGATCTACCTGTTCTGCGCGCTGTTGCTCACGCCCTGGGTGCACCCGTTGGAGGCGTTGCAACTGAGCCCCTTGCAAGGCTGGCTGTTGCTCGCTTGTTGCCTCAACACCCTGATCGCTTATGGCGCGTTTGCCGAGGCGCTGGCCCATTGGGAGGCCTCGCGAGTCAGCGCGACCCTGGCGATTACGCCGCTGGTGACGTTCGCCGCCGTGGCAATGGCTGCCTGGTGGTGGCCGGACTATGTGCATGCCGAGCAGATCAATCTGCTGGGGTATGGCGGGGCGGTATTGGTGGTGCTGGGCTCGGCGCTGGTTGCGCTGGGTCCATCGCTGGTCGCCGGGCTCAGGGCCCGGCGCGAGCGGATGGTTGCAGGACGATAGAACGCCTGATGATCGTTCCCACGCAGGGCGCGGGAACGAACTCATTAACCAGCAAGACTCAGCCTTGGCTACCGGCCTCCAGCATGTTCTCCGGCCTGACCCAGGCATCGAATTCTTCATCGGTCAGATACCCCAGCTGCAACGCAGCTTCACGTAGAGTCAGCCCTTCGCCGTAGGCTTTCTTGGCGATTTCGGCGGATTTGTCGTAGCCGATGTGCGGGTTCAGTGCCGTCACCAGCATCAATCCACGCTCCAGGTGCGCCGCCATCTGCTCGGCATCCGGTTCGAGGCCGGCGATGCAGTGCTGCTGGAAGTTGCTGCAGCCGTCAGCCAGCAGGCGGATCGATTGCAGCAGGTTGTGGATGATCACCGGTTTGAACACGTTCAACTGCAAGTGACCCTGGCTGGCGGCGAAACCGATCGTCACGTCGTTGCCCAGTACCTGGCAAGCCAGCATTGACAAGGCTTCGCACTGAGTCGGGTTGACCTTGCCGGGCATGATCGAACTGCCGGGTTCGTTGGCCGGCAGCTTCACTTCGGCAAAACCGGCGCGAGGCCCGGAGCCCAGCAGGCGCAGGTCGTTGGCGATTTTCATCAAGGTCACGGCCAGGGTTTTCAGCGCGCCGGACAGCGTGGTCAGCGGCTCATGGCCGGCCAGCGCGGCGAACTTGTTCGGCGCGGTGACGAACGGCAAGCCTGACAACGCCGCCAATTCAGCGGCAATCGCTTCGCCGAAGCCATGGGGCGAATTGAGCCCGGTGCCCACCGCGGTGCCGCCCTGGGCCAGTTCGCAGACCGCCGGCAAGGCCGCGCGGATCGCCCGTTCGGCGTAGTCGAGCTGGGCAATGAACGCGGACAGTTCCTGGCCGAAGGTGATTGGCGTGGCATCCATCATGTGGGTGCGACCGGTCTTGACCAGCTTCATATGACGCGCCGCCAATTCCGCGAGGCCGCCAGACAATTCACTGATGGCCGGCAACAACTGCTGGTGCACGGCCTGGGCAGCGGCGATGTGCATGGCGGTGGGGAAACAATCGTTGGAGCTCTGCGAGCGGTTGACGTGGTCGTTGGGGTGCACCGGGCTCTTGCCGCCTCGCGGGTTGCCCGCCAGCTCGTTGGCTCGCCCGGCGATCACCTCGTTGACGTTCATGTTGCTCTGGGTCCCGCTGCCGGTCTGCCAGACCACCAGCGGGAACTGATCGTCATGCTGGCCGGCCAACACCTCGTCGGCTGCCTGTTCGATCAAACGGGCGATGTCGGCGGGCAGGTCGCCATTGCGGTCGTTGACCCTGGCGGCGGCTTTCTTGACCAGCGCCAAGGCATGCAGCACCGACAGCGGCATGCGTTCATCGCCGATGGCAAAATTGATCATGGAGCGCTGTGTCTGGGCGCCCCAATAGGCTTCATCCGGGACTTCAACCTGGCCAAGGCTGTCGGTTTCGATACGGCTCATCGGGTCAAACTCCTGTTGGTCTGAATGCGCAGTTTAGGCCCAGACGGGCGACATGGGTTCCCTCAATCTAGGAAGGGACGGTTCGGTCCGTCAATCGGGCCCTCCGAGGAACGGGGTTGAGCCCCGGCGTTTTTTAGGCGCAGAATGGTCGCCCTTGGGGTTTTGCCTCGCCTGTTAGATAAGGAAACTCGATGACCCGTCTTCGTGCCATCTGTACCGCAGTTGCTCTGGTGTGTGCCAGCGGCCCTGTTCTTGCCGATACCGCCAGCCACAACGCCAGTGCCGAAGCGTTCCTGACCCTGGCGCACGCCGACAAGCTGGGTACCCCGGTCTACATGCAAGTCCAGCAGATGTTCGCCCAGCGCTTTGAACAGACCAAGGCCCCTGAGTCGAAAAAAGCCACCCTCGAGACTTACCAGGCCAAGGCCAACGCCGCGCTCGACCAGGCCATCGGCTGGAACAAGCTCAAGCCGGACATGGTCAAGCTCTACACCAGCAATTTCAGCGAGTCCGAGCTCAAGGACCTGGTGTCGTTCTACCAGTCGCCCCTGGGCAAGAAAGTCCTGGAGAAGATGCCTCAGCTGACTCAGCAATCGGCACAACTGACCCAGGCCAAGCTGGAAAGCGCGGTGCCGGTGGTCAACAAGCTGCTGGCGGACATGACCGCCGAGCTCGAGCCAAAAGCCGCCGCCCCGGCCAAGAAAAAGCCATAAGCGGAGCCCTGGCATGAGCATGCAACAACGCATCGAATCGACCCTCGGGCTGCTGCAGCCCGAGCACCTGCAAGTGTTGGACGAAAGCCACATGCACAGCCGTGGGCAAGAAACCCACTTCAAGGCCGTGGTGGTCAGCCAGCAGTTCGAAGGGCTCAACCGGGTCAAGCGTCACCAGAAGGTCTACGGCACGCTCGGCGAGCTGATGGGTGAATTCCATGCCTTGGCGCTGCACACCTACACGCCTGAAGAATGGGCGCAAATCGACGCAGCCCCGGCTTCGCCGACCTGTGCCGGTGGCAGCAAGCACTGATTGCAGGGCGAAAAAGCTTTTGTGGCGAGGGAGCTTGCTCCCGCTGGGTCGCGAAGCGGCCCCAAGCCAATCAGCGCGGTGTTTCAGGCTGATCCAATCAGCTTTTTGGGGCTGCTGCGCACCCCAGCGGGAGCAAGCTCCCTCGCCACAAAGGCTCTCGCTCCTAAAGCCAGCATGTTTTTGCTAGAATCCGCAACGCGCCGCTCACCCGGCGCGTTTTTTTTCGCATCCGGTTCACCCCTTACGAGGGTAGCCACCTGGAGAAATACCCATGACACCACCGATTGTCGTGGCGGCACTGTATAAGTTCGTCACCCTGGAAGATTACGTCGAGCTGCGCGAGCCCCTGCTCAAGGCGATGCTCGACAACGGCATCAAAGGCACCCTGCTGATTGCCGAGGAAGGCATCAACGGCACGGTTTCCGGCACCCGCGAGGGGATCGACGGGTTGATGGCCTGGCTCAAGAACGATCCGCGCATGGACGACATCGACCACAAAGAGTCGTACTGCGACGAGCAGCCGTTCTACCGCACCAAGGTCAAGCTCAAGAAAGAAATCGTCACCCTCGGCGTGGAAGGCGTGGACCCGAACAAGCGGGTCGGCACCTATGTCGAGCCGCAGGACTGGAACGCGCTGATCAATGATCCGGAAGTCTTGCTGATCGACACCCGCAACGATTACGAAGTGGCGATCGGCACCTTTGAAGGTGCCGTCGATCCGAAGACCACCAGCTTCCGCGAATTCCCCGAGTACATCAAAGCCAACTTCGACCCGGCCAAGCACAAGAAAGTCGCCATGTTCTGCACCGGGGGCATTCGTTGCGAGAAGGCTTCGAGCTACATGCTTGGCCAAGGATTCGACGAGGTCTATCATCTCAAGGGCGGCATCCTGAAATACCTCGAAGAGGTGCCTCAGGAAGAAACCAAATGGCGCGGTGACTGCTTTGTGTTCGACAACCGCGTAACCGTGCGTCATGACCTCAGCGAAGGCGACTACGATCAATGCCATGCCTGCCGGACCCCGGTGAGCGTGGAGGATCGCGAGTCGCAACACTATGTGCCGGGCATCAGCTGCCCGCATTGCTGGGATAAGTTGAGCGAGAAGACCCGTCGCAGCGCCATCGACCGGCAAAAGCAGATCGAATTGGCCAAGGCACGCAACATGCCCCATCCGATCGGCTACAACTACAAGCAATCATCTTCCGAGGCTTGAGCCATGGCGTCGCGCCTGCTGTATGTAATGGACCCGATGTGTTCGTGGTGCTGGGGCTTCGCGCCAGTGGCCGAGGCGCTGGCCGAGCAGGCCCAGGCCGCAGGCGTGGAATTGCACTTGGTCGTGGGCGGCTTGCGCACCGGCAGCGGTTCGGCCCTGGAGCCGACGACCCGGCGCTATATTCTTGAACATTGGCAGGCGGTCACCGAGGCCACCGGCCAGCCGTTCAAGCTTGAGGGCGCGCTGCCGGACGGCTTCGTCTACGACACCGAACCCGCGTGTCGGGCGCTGGTGACGGCGCGCAGCCTGGCGCCGGACCTGGCCTGGAAGCTGTTGAAGCTGATCCAGCAGGCCTTTTATGAGCAAGGCCGTGACGTGACCCACGCCAGCGTCCTGGTGGAACTGGCCGAGCAGGCCGGTTTGCCCCGCATTGAGTTCGCCGCGGCATTCGACCGCGCCGAACAACATGCAGCCACGGCCGCCGATTTCACCTGGGTACAAGATTTGGGCATTGCCGGGTTTCCCACGCTGCTGGCCGAGCGTGACGGTCAGTTGGCCTTGCTGACCAACGGCTACCAACCCCTGGACCAATTGTCGCCGTTGCTCGGGCGTTGGCTGGAGCGCGCGGCCTGTGCCTGACCTGCCCGATGATGGCGCACCGGCCACGCGCCGCATCGATCGCTTGAGCTGGGCGGAAATTCGTCGTCTGTCCCTCACGCACAAGAAAGCCCTGTGGATCGCCAACGGCGTCGCCGTGCTGGCGACGTTGTGCAGCGTACCGATCCCGCTGCTGTTACCGCTGCTGGTCGACGAAGTGCTGCTGGGCCATGGCGATGCGGCTCTGAAAATCATGAACAATGCACTGCCGACAGCCTGGCAAAGCGCGGCCGGTTACATCGGGCTGATGCTGCTGGTGACGTTGATGCTGCGGTGCGGCGCGCTGCTCTTCAACGTCTTGCAGGCCCGGTTGTTCGCCAGTCTGGCCAAGGACATTGTCTATCGCATCCGCATTCGGCTGATCGAGCGTCTCAAGCGTATTTCCCTCGGTGAATATGAAAGCCTGGGCAGCGGTACGGTGACCACGCACCTGGTCACCGACCTGGACACCCTCGACAAGTTCGTCGGCGAAACCCTCAGTCGGTTCCTGGTTGCCATGCTCACGCTGGTGGGCACCGCCGGCATCCTGATGTGGATGCATTGGAAGCTGGCGTTGCTGATCCTGTTGTTCAATCCCTTGGTGATCTACGCCACGGTGCAGCTGGGCAAACGGGTCAAGCACCTGAAGAAACTGGAAAATGACAGCACCTCGCGCTTCACCCAGGCCCTGACCGAAACCCTGGACGCTATTCAGGAAGTGCGGGCCGGCAACCGCCAGGGATTCTTCCTCGGCCGACTGGGGATGCGCGCCCGGGAAGTGCGCGACTACGCGGTGAATTCGCAGTGGAAAACCGATGCCTCGAACCGTGCCAGCGGTTTGCTGTTCCAGTTTGGTATCGATATTTTCCGCGCCGCGGCCATGCTCACCGTGCTGTTTTCCGACCTGTCCGTCGGCCAGATGCTCGCGGTGTTCAGTTACCTGTGGTTCATGATCGGTCCGGTGGAACAACTGCTGAATCTGCAATATGCCTACTACGCGGCATCAGGTGCCTTGAACCGCATCAATGAACTGCTGGCCCGGGCCGACGAGCCGCAGTACCGCGGCGGCGTCAACCCGTTCAAGGGGCGCGACACCGTCGGCATCGACATCCAAGGGCTCAGGTTCGGCTATGGCGAGGAAATGGTGCTCAATCAACTGAACCTGTCCATTTCGCCGGGGGAGAAGGTCGCGATCGTCGGCGCCAGTGGCGGCGGCAAGAGCACCTTGGTGCAACTGTTGCTGGGCCTGTATACGCCGCAGGCTGGCAGCATCCGGTTCGGCGGCGCGACCCAGCAGGAAATCGGCCTGGAAACCATCCGGGAAAATGTCGCGGTGGTGCTGCAGCATCCTGCGCTGTTCAACGACACGGTGCGCGCCAATCTGTCCATGGGCCGCGATTGCAGCGACGAGGCTTGTTGGCGAGCACTGGGAATCGCTCAGCTCGAAGAGACGGTGCGTGCGCTGCCGCAGGGCTTGGAAAGTATTGTCGGGCGTTCCGGCGTCAGGCTGTCGGGCGGGCAGCGCCAACGACTGGCCATCGCCCGAATGGTCTTGGCCGAGCCGCGAGTGGTGATCCTCGACGAAGCCACCTCGGCGTTGGACGCCGCCACGGAATACAACCTTCATCAGGCACTGGCGCGGTTCCTGAGTGGACGCACGACGTTGATCATTGCGCACCGGTTATCCGCGGTGAAACAGGCTGACCGTGTATTGGTGTTCGACGGCGGACAAATCGCCGAAGACGGCGACCACCAGCAGCTGATTGCCGATGGTGGTTTGTACGCCAGGCTTTATGGGCATTTGCAGCGGCACTGATTGCCTGGAATGTGAGCCGGTTGAAGCGCGTGCTTCAGCTCTCAAGGTTGACGGCGTTTACCCCATGTAACGTTCAACGAATCTGCTCCACGCGAATGACCGAATTCCTTCATGACGATTGCACAGGAATCGCACGGAGGCAGCGTCGTGGCAATGGTCATTGAACGGATATCTGCGTTATTGGGATATTTTTCACGGACGAAACCGACCAGCTTGCTTTCGCTGTCAGCAGAGGTCACTTGACCCAGTATGTCCGAGCGACTCGAATGTGGTATCGATAACACCCTGTTATCTTGGCCGATTGAAAGGGACGTGGGCACAATGGGGCCCGCAATATCATCCACGTTAAAGTAGTTGGTTCCATTGACTTCTACTTGTCTAGCGTTGGAACGGAACAAGGGTAAACGCCGAGTGAAATCTTTGACGCCGGAGACGCTGACATAGACTTCGGTTTTCCCTGAAGCAAGGATAAGGTGGGCGATTGCTATATTTTTTTTATAACTTGGAAGTATACCCGTTAGCTCTTTCATGGCCTCGTTTATAGAAAGGGATTCTTTTTTAAAGAGTGCGCCGAAAACGGAAGTGGTCATGTTCGTTACCTGCCATGGGGCGGATGTGGCGGGTCTCCATAAGGCGGTGCCGTTGGGTAGTTCGACTGCAATCATTCTCGTGCGATTATCAAATAGAAGTGCTTCGGCAGGGGAGGTGTCGACTTTTATCCATTTCATGTTTTTGGGCGGGTCTGGGGTGACGCCGATAGGGATTGAGACCTCGTCCATGTTTTTCAGCGCTTGTTCAACTTTTTCTATACCGTGTACCCGTGCGGCATTGTTTGCATTGAGTGAACCGTCATAGATTCGTTTCAACTCCGCTCCGTATCCTTCTTCCCACGCACTGGGCTCCTGTTTTAGCAGTTTCAATGTTTTGGTGTCATTCGTGGCGGAGAGTCTAAATGCGTAGTAGTTGTCATTTAGCCGGGTGAAGATGTAATTGAATTTCTCATCGAGAGAGGGCACGATGATTGCCCCGATTCGATGGGCGTCGTTGATACCCTCTGCGGTGCCGGTGACCCTGATGCCGGCATATATACCCGTCTGGAATTCTATCGTTACGTCTATTGTTAGCTTAGGTTTGGGGATTCTGGTAGGCAGGTAGATCCATTCTGGTTTACCTGTATATCTGATGTGCGTGCCATTTTTGAATTCGTATATCTTTCCTTGATAATTGAATATGGCTCTATCTCTAATTCTCGCTGGTTCGACGAGAACGTCGCCAAACCAGGGTGCCCAGCTCTTTTCTGAACTGACCGTTCCCAGGGCAGGACGCTCGGCGACATCGCCGGTCAGTGAGTAAAAAGTGCAAGTTTTATCTAGCGGCATGGCAATTTCCTAAAGTTTTTAGTGATGTCCAAGGTGTCGACCCTGCGCAGGGCGCCATCTTCCAATCGATAAGGAACGTCATCCAAATAGAAGGTCCGGCTACCGTCGACTTCCAGCACTTCTTTCACGCGAGTATTGTCAGGAATCTTGAAGAGGCTATCGGTTTCGGTTCTGCCCAACAGGTCGTATCGGGAGGGGCCAAACGACAACCCGGAACGTTCAGCCGTCAGGGTAGGTCCGTAGGGTTTGGTGGACAAAGGGTCGACAAAGCGAAAGTCGGATTTGCCGTGGGAGGCGATATTGCGCACCGGGGCATCTTCAATTTCATAGACCGTGGCCAGTCGATCTTTTGTCGACAGAGGACGCCATCGGCCCGGATCGGTCGCTTGAGGCACGCCTTTCAAAAGGTCGTATTGACCTGCTCGGCCGCTTAATTTCTTGAGGCTGAGATAACCTTTTTTGCTGAGTCTGAACAGGCCCAGGCCGCCCCCCTTGAGCAGCGAGGGAATACCGTCCAGTGGATTCAAGGTGGAATTGAGGAGAACGCCTACTTTTTGTGCAAGCGAAGGCAGTTTTTTTGTGAGGGTAAGTTTGCCCCCTGCTCTGATTATCTTCATGGAACCGGACGCAAATTTCCCAAACGGAAATACGAAGGCTGCGAGGTCTAAGGTTAAACCCAATAAACCTTCATTTATTTTCTTTCGTTTGCCTGAACTCAGGTTCTCTATGCTGTCCCAGAATGGAATGAATGATTTTATTACGCTTATTACCCCGTCAAGATTCGCCTGTTGGCGTTCAAATTTGGTTTGGCCGTAACAGGTGCGGCGCAACTCCGTTTCGTCAATAAAAAGGAGGCGGTCGGCAATATGTTTGGCGATCGACTGGATGGACGTTGATTCCAAGGTAGTAGGTGTAATGTGGGGGAGATCACTGTTCATTAATCTACCCAACGTGCCACCCATCTGGTCCATGATAGCTTGGCATTGCATATCTTTTTCGGGAACTGTTCCGTTGACGTGAGCGTTCCAATCAAAAGGTAGCTCTGTATTTTTATCTTGGAACGACCCAAAAAAGCCGGGGCGAATTTGTTCGGCAAGATTCATCTGCACTGCAAACGTTGTAGTGACGCCGATATGGTGCGGCATGATATCCAGCCGGGGACGAATGACACCCGCTCGCGGCAATAGTTCGTAGTACCTTGCCTTGCCGTCGTAAGTTGCTTCTAAAATAAAGCCGCAGCGAGCGCGCAGGGGTAACGTTTCCTCTGCGACTCCAATCACGCCGCCGATATCACCCGTGGGTTGTCTGAGGCTGTATAGCTTGACGATGCCGTACTCCAATGCCCGTCGATCAATCAAAGGAAGCGACGCGAGTTGGTGAATGATCAATCGCTGGTAGGCGCCGCTAATTAGCTTGATGTAATCCTTGAAGCGGGTGTCGAATATGTTTTTTATATTTGGCAGTGCTTTTCCTTTGAGCCCGCGACCGAAAAGATTGGTATTTACTGTGCCCGCTTCGGACAGGGTTAACCACGCCGAAGATGGCGGGTTGATGTACCATTTTGCCTTGCTCAACTCTCCAGAGGCATAGATATCAACAAGCGAATAATAGTGGTCGATTGGCGGTCCGCTTTTCCATGTACCACTCCCGGTAGAGAATGCGGAGGCCTCTTTCTCCAGTTTCCATTCCGTCAAGAAACGGCTATGTCCAAGTAGCTTGGTCAGCTCAAGTGTCGCGATCTCCAGTCTGTCGGGCGGACGTTTGTCGAGATCGGTGATAGCACTACTCAATTGAGTAATAGCCTCATCGAGTTTTTGCATCACCTTTTCGAGGGTCTGCACCGAGTAGTCTGCATCGGTACGTTCAGGAACGAAGCCATTGGTGATCGCCCAGTCCAGAGCGGGTTGAAGTCTGGTCAGGGAGGCAAGTTTTAGATCTTCGGCGTTGCCTTCATCCATGTATTCGGCGGGCAGGTCAATCAGTTGCTGAACGCTCAATCGTTGCAGCAGCGTTGGATCAAGGGTGTTGGCAAGCTGGACGCCATGGACAAAGTTGACCCAGACAGTCGAGCTCCGGTAGGGCAGTTCCGAGGGAATGTCCAGGATCTGGAAGTCCAGGGGAAACGATGAGCGATACAAACAGGCCAGCAGGACGGATTCATTCACCGATGAAGCGCGTTTCGAAGTAAGTAGATGCGACTCGAACGCCAGCCATATCGCTTCGTAGCTCTTGCCCCAATTGGAGGGTGCCTGCCATTGATAGCCGGCGATAGCGCCATCTTGCTCGGGTTTCCCTGCCCGCAACCAAAGATCAATGGCTTTGACCAGCAATTTGATTCGCACGCTTGGAGCACTGTCTTCGCCGTGATTACCGCCGTACCATTCCAAGGCTCGCAACAGGGCTTCCGTCAACGCCTCAGCTTCTTCTGACAACAGGATTTTTTCGAGATAAAACGATGGTTTCGCTCGTAGGTCCTGGATCGTCAGGCTGGCTATGTCTATCGAACTGAGGTGGGCCAGTAATGATGTGCGAAGTTGGGGAAGGCGTTCACGCATCGTTTCCATGATCAGATCGTCGACGGACTTGTCCTCGACGGCGCAGCCGTGACCCAGTCCGTCGAGACGGAATGCATCGCCCAGTCCCAGTGAATGACGGGCGCGCTTTTCTTCCAGTGCCTGGATCGCGGCTTCGCATTGTTGATCATCCAGCGGATCGGGGAGCGGGATCCCGTAGAACCAGGCCATTCTTGCGAACGTAACCTCGCCATTCTGACGAATCTGGCCTCCAAGTTTTAGAACGGCTTTTTCAATACTGGAAAGCCACCCGTCCCATACGGGATTCTTGCCAAGCGGAATTGCAATGGTGACTTCGCTGTCGCTCGACTGTGTTTCGTAGACGGCTTTTCCGTCTTTCAACGTGACGGTTAAACGGTGCGGTGAGGCTCCTACTGTTTTGCACGATGCCCGGTAGTCTTCATTTTGCGCCAACGCTTGTAGCGAGCGCTGTCCGGTCTCGTCCTCCAAGTACATCGGAGAACAACGCTTTGGTTTTATCAAGGTATTGGCAAGCTTCTCGGGGGATGTGTTTCGGATCAGCGAAAGCAAAGAATCGTAGTCGCCCAACAAGCCTTGATATTTTTCGTCAGGGGACGGGACCGGGCCCAGTGATGAGGCCATTGGCGGGTCGAGAGTGAGTAGTGATGACATATCCATGGTTCTCGGTGGTTAATACGGGCCCCCGTTAGCGATCATTCGCAATGTCAGGGGGAAGTATCAAAGCACTCCGAAAAAAATGGTTGTGGTACATATGTATATCGCGGCAAAACTATCGGGGCGCGAGTGTCCAAAGGCGCTGCTGATCCTTCTCTTGCGCCAGGTCCGTGGGGTTGCAGGGCAGCAAATAAATGTGCCGCCTCTTGCGGGGAACCGCTGCGCCTCCTAGTCTTGCTGGGATGACCGGCGTCAACGCCGATCGCTGCTATCTGTGCAAGGGACCTCATGAAGCAAAAGCGGACGCTCGGAACGCCACGGTTGTTGGGCATCGTCTGGCCCTTTATTGCTGTTGTGCTATTTCAAGCATTGCTTGGGGGGGTCAGCCTTTACGTATTGTCTGCGGTTCGCGGTTACGTGGCGGGGGAGAGCCTTTGGTCCAAGGGCCAGAAAGACGCCATCTATTATCTCAATCTCTACGCCGACAGCCGTGACGAGGCGATTTTTCGCAAGTATCAACAAGCCATCGCCGTACCCGAGGGCGGACATGATTTGCGCGTTGCCCTGGACCGCGATCCGCCGGATCTCGAAGCGGCACGGACCGGGATTCTTCAAGGTGGCAACCATCCGGACGACGTGTCCAGCCTGATCTGGCTGTACCTCAATTTTCGCCATTTCAGTTACCTGGAAGAAGCCATCGATTTATGGACGGTTGGCGATGGCTACCTGACCGAACTGGATAATGTCGCCCGGCAGATGCATCGCAGCATCACGGCGGGAGAGGTCTCGGACGCCGATGTCCGCGGCTGGAAAGCGCAGATTTTCGCGATCAACGATTCCGTCACGCCGGCTGCCAAGGCGTTCAGCGATGCGCTGGGCGAAGGGTCGCGTTTCATCCTGCGCCTGTTGCTGGTGACCAATTTCGCCACGGCCTTGGGGCTGATCGTCCTGGCACTGCTGCGCACGCATAAGTTGTTGGCCCAGCGACAAGTCTTCGCCAATGCGCTGCAATTGGAGAAGGAGCGGGCGCAAATCACCCTGCAATCGATCGGCGACGGTGTGATCACCACGGACGTCGACGGCGCCATCGCCTACATGAACCCCGCTGCCGAAGCGATGACCCATTGGAAAGCCGAGCATGCGGCGGGGCTGCCCCTGGCGGCGCTGTTCAATTTGCTCGACGACAACGCCCAGACCGAGGGGCTGACGCTGATCGAACACATCCTCAGCGGGCGACTTGGCGGCGGTAGCGAACATTCCAAGCTGATCCAGAGGCTCGACGGCAGCACCGTCTCGGTCACGCTGGTGGGGGCGCCGATCCGCCATGCCGGCAAGGTCAGCGGCGCGGTGCTGGTGCTGCATGACATGACCCAGGAGCGCCAGTACATCGCCAACCTGTCATGGCAGGCCACGCACGATGCCCTGACCGGCCTGGCAAACCGCCGCGAATTCGAATACCGCCTCGAACAGGCCCTGCATAACCTGACGCGCCAAATCGGGCGCCACGCCTTGATGTTCCTCGACCTGGACCAGTTCAAGTTGGTCAACGACACCTGTGGCCACGCGGCGGGTGATGAACTGTTGCGGCATATTTGTGCCTTGCTGCAATCGGGGCTGAGGGAAAACGACACGTTGGCCCGACTGGGTGGCGATGAGTTCGGCATTTTGTTGGAAAACTGCGCGCCGGAGGCTGCGGAAAAAATCGCGGAAGGCCTGCGCCAGACCGTGCAGAACCTGCATTTTGTCTGGAAAGGCCGGCCATTCGTAACCACCGTCAGCATCGGTCTGGTGCACATATCCCAGAGCCCGACGACGCTGGAAGCATCCCTGCGCGCTGCGGACATGGCGTGCTACATGGCCAAGGAGAAGGGCCGGAACCGGGTCCAGGTCTACCATGCCGACGATTCGGAACTGTCCCTGCGGTTCGGCGAAATGGCTTGGGTCCAACGCCTGCACATGGCGTTGGAGGAAAATCGTTTCTGTCTCTACGCCCAGGAAATTGCCGCGCTGGGCCCGGGTGACCATGGCGGCGGACACATTGAGATCCTGCTGCGCCTGCATGACGAGGCGGGCCGGATGATCCTGCCGGACAGTTTCATTCCAGCCGCGGAGCGTTATGGCCTGATGACTTCGCTGGACCGTTGGGTGGTGGAGAATGTCTTCAAGATCATTCGCCAATGCCTGAATGAACCGCGACAGGGGCCGTTGGCCATGTGTGCGATTAATCTGTCAGGCACAACTATAGGAGATCAGGCGTTCCTGGACTTCCTGCGTAAACAGTTTGCGGCATACTCCATCCCCCCAGAAATGATTTGTTTTGAAATTACCGAGACCAGCGCAATTTCAAATTTGGGCAGCGCGATTCGATTTATCAATGAACTCAAAGGTTTGGGCTGTTATTTTTCGCTGGATGACTTTTGCGCCGGAATGTCTTCGTTCGCTTACTTGAAACATTTACCTGTAGACTTCTTGAAGATCGATGGGAGTTTCGTAAAGGATATGCTGGACGACCCGATTAACCGGGCAATGGTCGAAGTGATCAATCACATCGGCCATGTCATGGGTAAGCGTACGATTGCCGAGTTTGTAGAAACGGCACAGATCGAACAGGCGCTGTTGGAGATCGGGGTGGATTTCGCTCAGGGGTATGTTATCGAGCGGCCACAGATGTTTACCTGTGACACCTTGCAATGCCGGCCGGCCAGGCCTCAACCGTTGTTATTCAAGGCCCCCGGCACGTTCCGCTGAAACTCTCGTTGGTCCGCAGAAAATCACAATCAAAAGGAGCCCGACAGTGATCGAGACATTCAACCGAACAGGCCCGCTCATGGACGCTGAAAGCTATCCAAAATGGGCACAACAGCTCATTGCCGATTGCAGCGAGAGCAAGCGCCGGGTTGTCGAACACGAGCTGTATCAACGCATGCGCGATAACAAGCTCAGCGCCAAGACCATGCGCCACTACCTTATCGGTGGTTGGCCGGTCGTTGAACAGTTCGCTTTATACATGGCACAGAACCTCACCAAGACACGCTTCGCCCGCCATCCCGGCGAGGACATGGCGCGTCGCTGGCTGATGCGCAACATTCGTGTCGAACTCAATCACGCCGACTACTGGGTGAACTGGAGCGCAGCCCATGGCGTGACGCTCGAGGACCTGCAAGCACAGCAGGTGCCGCCCGAACTGCACGCACTGAGTCATTGGTGCTGGCACACCAGCTCGGCGGACTCGCTGATCGTGGCCATCGCTGCGACCAACTATGCCATCGAGGGCGCGACCGGGGAGTGGTCGGCGCTGGTGTGTTCCAACGGAGTCTATGCGTCGGCATTCGCCGAGGAAGACCGCAAGCGAGCCATGAAGTGGCTGAAGATGCACGCCCAATATGACGACGCTCATCCGTGGGAAGCGTTGGAAATCATCTGCACGCTGGCGGGCATGAACCCGAGCAAGGCGCTGCAAATGGAACTGCGCCAGGCCGTGTGCAAAAGCTACGACTACATGTACCTGTTCCTGGAGCGATGCATGCAGCTGGAGCAATCGGAAGCTGCCGGAAAACCTTCGGCCGCTCGTGAGCGTCTGGCGTTAGCCGGAAGCTGATCCCCCGATAGCGTCACCCCTGTGGAAGCGAGCAACCTCGCTACCACAGGGGAGACGCGCTCCCATCAAACCAGGTCGACTGTCAGCCCGCCATAGCCAGACGGTTGCGCCCCTCACGCTTGGCCACATACAACGCACTGTCAGCCCGACGCAACAGGCTCTCGGCTGACTCGGCCGGCAGCAACGTCGAGCATCCCAGGCTGACCGTCAATTCGATCCTCGTGCCAGCAGCAAAGTAATCCTGCGCTTGAGCTGCGAAACGCAGCCGTTCACCGACCAGGGCCGCGGCATCCCGGCTGGTGTTTGCCAGCAGGATCAAGAACTCTTCGCCACCAAACCTGAACACCATGTCCACGTTGCGCAACTGATGCTTGATCGAGTCGGCAACGGCCTTGAGCACTTCGTCGCCGACGCCATGCCCGTGGCTGTCGTTGACGCGCTTGAAATGGTCGATGTCCAGCATCAACAGCGACAGCGGTTGCATGTGACGCCTGGCCATGTCGATTTCGCGTTCCAGCGTCTGGTCCATGGCGATGCGGTTGCCCGTACCGGTCAGCGGGTCGCGCAGGGCGCTCTGGGTGGCGGCGCGATAGAGCAAGGCGTTGCGCAGCGGAAAGAACAGCGTCGACAGTATCGACTCCAGTTCGCTCTGTTCCGACTCGGCGAAGCGTTGATTGCGGCGAAATACCAGTTCACCCAAGTGCTCGCCTTCATGGCTGAGGTTATAGGTGAGCTTGTGATGCCCGCGCTGACCGAACTCCAGGCGCAGATCACTGGGATTGTGCTGGTAGGTCAAGGCATCCAGAGGCACCAGCCGTTGAACTTCGCGGAAGAACAGGCCGAGGATTCTTTGTGGCTCCAGGCTTGTCTGCAACTGTTGACCCAACTGTTGGCGCAATTGGGACGGGCTGACGGGTCGCGCCACGAGCGGCGATGGCTGGGCAAAACCCAGGCGCTGCAACTTGGCGCTGTCGAAGTCAATCGCCTTGGTCTGTGTGGGCGTTTTCATATGGCTTGAGGCCCCTGAACTGAATCGATCCTGGCCGGCGGGGTGAAGCGGCTTTTAGCTGCGCGTCGTACTGATCCGTCAGTCCCGTAGGACATTGAGTTGAGTTTAGTCCGCTTTCCCTGGCGGGCGTGTCCCATCTCGATGTCCACTACTCGCCGGACATGGCGTGTTTGAAAGGATTAGAGCGAAAGTCGTGCCATTCGGTTCATCTATTAAAAAACCGTCGGCGAATCAAGAATTTGCGATCAAAAACCGACGCTGGGAGGGGGGAAGTGTGGCGGAGGCTTGGCGTTTCGCCTGGGTGTCGCCTCGAAGGAGGGCGCGTCGCGACGGTAAATCGCCGCGACGCGGGAATGGCCGTTATTGCGCGTTGAACGCCTGGCCGTTGACGCCGAGGCTGTCCGGGCCCATCAGGTACAAGTACACCGGCATGATGTCCTCGGGCGTCGGGTTGTTGAGTGGATTCTCTCCGGGATAGGCCTGGGCGCGCATGCTGGTGCGGGTGGCGCCGGGGTTGATGGTGTTGGAGCGCACCGGCGCGACCGTGTCGACTTCGTCGGCCAGCGTCTGCATCAGCCCCTCGGTGGCAAACTTGGACACGCCATAGGCGCCCCAATAGGCCCGGCCCTTGCGCCCGACGCTGCTGGAGGTGAACACCACGGACGCATCCTTGGACAGCTTGAGCAATGGCAGCAAGGTGCTGGTGAGCATGAACATGGCGTTGACGTTGACTTGCATCACCCGCATGAAATTCTCACCGGACAACTGCTCCAGCGGCGTGCGCGGGCCAATGATCGAGGCGTTGTGCAGCAGGCCGTCCAGATGACCGAATTCGGTCTCGATCATCGCGGCCAGTTCATCGTACTGATGGGGCAGGGCAGTTTCGAGATTGAAGGGGATCACCGCCGGCTGCGGATGACCGGCCGCCTCGATTTCATCGTAGACCTGGGTCAGGTTGGCCTCGGTCTTGCCCAGCAACAGCACGGTAGCGCCGTGGGCTGCGTAAGCCTTGGCGGCAGCTGCCCCGATACCGCGACCGGCGCCGGTGACCAGGATAATCCGGCCTTCGAGCAGGTCGGGACGGGCGGAGTAATCAAACATAAAAAACCTCACGAAACAGAACAAATGCGTGGTGATGCGCAATTGTGGCGAGGGGATTTATCCCCGTTGGGGTGCGAAGCTCCCCCAAAAAAGTATCTGCCACCGCGGGGTAACAGTGGACCACAGGGGGGCGCTTCGCACCCCAGCGGGGATAAATCCCCTCGCCACAAGAGCGGTATCGCAGAAGTCAGGTCAGCAACTGCACAACGCGTTATCCAGCACTTCGCGCAGCGCCAAAGGATGGTCGATCACTACATCCGCGCCCCAGTGCTTAGGGTTGTCGTCCGGGTGGATGTAACCGTAGGTCACCGCACAGGTCTTGGTGCCGGCGCTGCGACCGGACTCGATGTCGCGCAGGTCATCACCGACGAACAGCACGCTGGCCGGGTCCAGGTCGAGCAGTTTGCACGCCAGGATCAGCGGCTCGGGATCTGGCTTGCTGTTTTTCACATGGTCGGGACAGACCAGCACCTTCGAACGCTCGGCCAAACCCAGTTGCTGCATGATCGGTTCGGCGAAACGCACCGGCTTGTTGGTGACCACGCCCCAGATCAGGTTGGCCGCTTCGATGTCGGCGAGCACCTCGGCCATGCCGTCGAACAGATGGCTATGGACCGCGCATCCCTTGAGGTAGCGGTCGAGGAATTCCTGGCGCAGCTCCTCGAAGCCCGGCGACTCCGGGTCCATGGAAAACGTCACCGCGACCATCGCCCGGGCCCCGCCGGAAATCTCGTCGCGGATGTGCTGCGTGTTCATGGGGGGAAGGCCACGGTCGGCGCGCATGGCCTGGCAGATGGCGATGAAGTCTGGCGCGGTGTCGAGCAGCGTGCCGTCCATGTCGAAGAGAACCGCTTTGAGACGCATCGAGTTATTCCTCGCGCAGGGTCTGGATCATGTAGTTGACATCAACGTCGGCGGCCAGCTTGTAGTGCTTGGTCAGCGGGTTGTAAGTCAGGCCGATGATGTCCTTGACGGTCAGCCCGGCCATGCGGCTCCAGGCGCCCAGTTCGGAAGGACGGATGAATTTCTTGAAGTCATGGGTGCCGCGCGGCAGCAGCTTCATGATGTATTCGGCGCCGATGATTGCGAACAGGTACGCCTTCGGGTTGCGGTTGATGGTGGAGAAGAATACCTGGCCGCCGGGCTTGACCATCTGGAAGCAGGCCCGGATCACCGAGGAGGGGTCTGGCACGTGTTCGAGCATCTCCAGGCACGTGACCACGTCGAATTGCCCGGGCATTTCTTCGGCGAGGGCTTCGGCGGTGGTCTGCCGGTATTCCACGCTGACGCCGGATTCCAGTTGATGCAGTTGCGCAACCGCCAGGGGTGCCTCGCCCATGTCGATGCCCATCACGGTAGCGCCGCGCAAGGCCATGGCTTCGCTGAGGATGCCGCCACCACAGCCGACGTCGAGGACTTTCTTGCCGGCCAGGCTGACCCGCTCGTCGATCCAGTTGACCCGCAGCGGGTTGATGTCGTGCAGCGGTTTGAATTCGCTCTCGCGGTCCCACCAGCGATGGGCCAGGGCTTCGAATTTGGCAATTTCAGCGTGGTCGACGTTGCTCATGTGCAGATCCTCGAAAAACTTGAAAAATCGGGTACCCGAGCCTTGGCTCAAGGGTGTGTCATTCGTTCTGGCCACTGACGCGGCGTCCCCAGGCCTGGGCCGTGGCGATCAGTTGCGACTCGTCCATGCGCGTCAGGCGGCCATCCTCCAGCAGTTGCTTGCCGGCCACCCACAGGTGTTTTACGCAATGGCGGCCCGTGGCATAGATCAACTGCGAAACCGGGTCATAGATCGGTTGCTGGGCCAGGCCGGACAGGTCGAAGGCCACCAGGTCGGCGGCCTTGCCGACCTCCAGCGAACCGACCGTCGCTTCGATGCCCAGCGCCCGGGCGCCATTGAGCGTGGCCATGCGCAGCGCCCGGTGGGCGTCCAGGGCCGTGGCCGAACCGGCGACAGCTTTCGCCAGCAGCGCGGCGGTGCGGGTTTCACCGAGCAGGTCCAGGTCATTGTTGCTCGCCGCGCCGTCGGTGCCGACCGCCACGTTGACGCCAGCCTGCCACAGGCGTTCCACCGGGCAGAAACCGCTGGCCAGCTTCAGATTTGATTCCGGACAATGGATCACGCTGCAGTTGTTTTCTACCAGCAGCGCCTGGTCCTCGTCGCTGACCTGGGTCATGTGCACCGCCTGGAAGCGCGGTCCCAGCAGGCCCAGTCGCGCCAACCGAGCCATCGGCCGCTCGCCGGTGTTATCCACAGCCTGCTGCACTTCGAAGGCGGTTTCGTGAACGTGCATGTGAATGGCCGCGTCCAGTTCCTCGGCGATCACGCGGATTTTCTCCAGGTTCTCGTCGCCCACGGTATACGGGGCGTGAGGGCCGAATGCGACTTTGATCCGCGGATGGTGCTTGAGGTCGCCAAACAACTCGATGCCCTGACGAATGGCTTCGTCGGCGCTGGCGGCGCCGGGGATCGGGAAGTCGAGGATCGGGATGGCGATCTGCGCGCGGATGCCACTGTTATGCACGCGTTCGCTGGCAACCTTGGGGTAGAAGTACATGTCGGAGAAACAGGTGATGCCGCCCTGGATCTGCTCGGCGATCGCCAAGTCGGTGCCGTCGCGGACGAAGTCCTCGTCGACCCATTTACCCTCGGCGGGCCAGATGTGTTTTTCGAGCCAGGTCATCAGCGGCAGGTCGTCTGCCAGACCGCGAAACAGCGTCATCGCCGCATGGCCATGGGCGTTGACCAGGCCCGGGCCGAGCAGCATGCCCGGCAGCTCGCGGACTTCAGCGGCCGCGCACTCCAGGGCTTCGGCCCGTGGACCGATGAACACGATGCAACCGTCGCGAATGCCCAAGCCGTGATCCTTGAGCACGATACCGGCGGGTTCGACAGGCACCAACCAGGTCGGCAGCAATAATAAGTCGAGCGCAACGGCAGGCTTGGGCATCGTGGAACGGTTCCATGGGTTATAAAGGATGGCGAAGTATACCCGAGCGTCTTCGCGGAGGGATCGCTATAATCGGCGGCTTTTGTTCATGAGTGCGGGGTGAAGGATGCGCGATCGACTGTTGGCTGCGGAGAAGGTGAAGGCCATCGATTGGCGTGATGGCGCTCTTTATCTGCTGGATCAGCGTGTTTTGCCGTTCGAGGAAAACTGGATCGCCTACACCAGTGCCGCCGGCGTGGCCGAGGCCATTCGTTCGATGGTGGTGCGCGGCGCGCCGGCCATCGGCATCAGCGCCGCCTATGGCGTGGTGTTGGCGGCACGGGCGCGAGTGGCCGAGGGTGGCGACTGGCAAGCGGCGCTGGAAATCGACTTTGCCTTGCTGGCCGACTCGCGGCCGACGGCGGTGAACCTGTTCTGGGCGCTGGACCGGATGCGCGATCGCTTGGCGCGTTTGAAAGAACACGCCGAACCGCTGGCCGCCCTTGAAGCCGAAGCCATCGCAATCCACGAAAGCGACCGCGAGGCCAATCTGACGATGGCGCAGCTGGGCGTCGACCTGATCCGCAAGCACCAGGGCAACGCCCAGGCCATCCTGACCCATTGCAACACTGGCGCCCTGGCGACCGGCGGCTTTGGTACCGCCCTCGGGGTGATTCGCGGTGCGTTCCTCGAAGGCATGGTCGAGCGTGTCTACGCCGACGAAACCCGCCCGTGGCTGCAAGGCTCGCGCCTCACGGCGTGGGAACTGGCCAACGAAGGCATTCCGGTGACGCTCAATGCCGACTCCGCCGCCGCCCACATCATGAAAACCAAGGGCGTGACCTGGGTCATCGTCGGTGCCGACCGCATCACCGCCAATGGCGACGTGGCGAACAAGATCGGCACCTACCAGTTGGCGGTCTGCGCCATGCACCACGGCGTGCGCTTCATGGTGGTGGCGCCGAGCTCGACCATCGATATGAACCTGGCCAGCGGTGACGATATCCCGATCGAAGAGCGTGACGGCCGCGAGCTGCTGGAAGTCGGCGGCAAGCGGGTCGGGGCAGATGCCGATGCCTTCAATCCGGTGTTCGACGTGACCCCGGCGGACTTGATCGATGCGATCGTGACGGAGAAGGGCATCGTCGAGCGGCCAGACGCCGCGAAAATGGCACAACTCATGTGTCGCAAGCGCTTGCATTGAGGCATTTGCGTTGCCCGTCGGAGCATCGTCGCGAGCAAGCTCGCGAGGGTGCTCGCAAAGGCAGCAAATGAGCTGCAATCGTGCCACGAAACTGCATTCGCAGCGCTTCTAAGCCTCTCTCGTCCAATATCAGCCTGTCATCGGTCAACTAACTACGCACCATGCGCATCTGGGGGATAGGTGCGTGGCGGCTCTTGTGATAACATCCGGCGGTTTCCAGGGCTGCCTCGCGAGGTGGCCTTTACTGCGCAGATCCATGGCATAACTCGTTGATTTGTCGTAAGTCGCTGCACGGCACTTGTCCTGCAGCGGCGAGCTTCGTTCGTCCCATCTGGACGTGACGAGGTTTCACCAGAAAAAGGAATCAGGCTTCTCATGGGCGAACTGGCCAAAGAAATCCTCCCGGTCAATATCGAAGACGAGCTGAAACAGTCCTACCTCGACTACGCAATGAGCGTAATCGTCGGGCGGGCGCTGCCGGATGCGCGCGATGGCTTGAAGCCCGTGCACCGGCGCGTGCTGTTCGCGATGAGCGAGCTGGGCAACGACTTCAACAAGCCGTACAAGAAATCCGCCCGTGTCGTCGGCGACGTGATCGGTAAGTATCACCCCCACGGCGACACTGCCGTGTACGACACCATCGTCCGGATGGCGCAGCCGTTCTCCCTGCGCTACCTGCTGGTCGACGGCCAGGGCAACTTCGGTTCGGTGGACGGCGACAACGCCGCGGCCATGCGATACACCGAAGTGCGCATGACCAAGCTGGCCCACGAGCTGCTTGCTGACCTGCACAAGGAAACCGTGGACTGGGTGCCGAACTACGACGGCACCGAGATGATCCCGGCGGTCATGCCGACGCGTATCCCGAACCTGCTCGTCAACGGCTCCAGCGGTATCGCCGTGGGCATGGCGACCAACATCCCGCCGCACAACCTCGGTGAAGTCATCGACGGTTGCCTGGCCCTCATCGACAATCCCGAGCTGTCCATCGATGAGCTGATGCAATACATCCCCGGCCCCGATTTCCCGACGGCCGCGATCATCAACGGTCGCGCCGGCATCATCGAGGCTTATCGCACCGGTCGCGGTCGCATCTACATGCGCGCCCGTTCGACCATCGAGGACATCGACAAGGTCGGTGGCCGCCAGCAGATCGTCATCACCGAACTGCCGTACCAGCTGAACAAGGCCCGCCTGATCGAGAAGATCGCCGAGCTGGTAAAAGAGAAGAAGCTCGAAGGCATCACCGAGCTGCGTGACGAGTCCGATAAGGACGGCATGCGCGTCGTGATCGAGCTGCGCCGTGGCGAAGTGCCGGAGGTGATCCTCAACAACCTCTACGCCCAGACCCAGCTGCAAGCGGTGTTCGGTATCAACATCGTCGCGCTGATCGACGGCCGTCCGCGGATCCTGAACCTCAAGGACCTGCTGGAAGCCTTCGTGCGTCACCGTCGCGAAGTGGTGACCCGTCGTACCGTATTCGAGCTGCGCAAGGCCCGCGAGCGAGGCCACATTCTCGAAGGCCAGGCCGTTGCCTTGTCGAACATCGACCCGGTGATCGCCCTGATCAAGGCCTCGCCAACCCCGTCGGAAGCCAAGGAAGCGCTGATCAGCACGCCTTGGGAGTCCTCGGCAGTGGTGGCGATGGTCGAACGTGCCGGCGCCGATTCGTGCCGTCCCGAGAACCTCGATCCGCAATACGGCCTGCGCGAAGGCAAGTACTTCCTGTCGCCGGAACAGGCGCAAGCCATTCTCGAATTGCGCCTGCACCGTTTGACCGGCCTGGAGCACGAGAAGCTGCTGGCCGAGTACCAGGAGATCCTCAACCAGATCGGCGAGCTGATCCGCATCCTCAACAGCGCCACGCGCCTGATGGAAGTGATCCGCGAAGAACTGGAAGTGATCCGCGCCGAATACGGCGACGTGCGCCGCACCGAGATTCTCGATGCGCGCCTGGACCTGACCCTGGGTGACATGATCCCGGAAGAAGAACGCGTGGTGACCATTTCCCACGGCGGCTACGCCAAGACCCAACCGCTGGCGGCCTACCAGGCCCAGCGTCGCGGCGGCAAAGGCAAGTCGGCCACCGGCGTCAAGGACGAGGACTACATCGCTCACCTGCTGGTCGCCAACAGCCACACCACGCTGCTGCTGTTCTCCAGCAAGGGCAAGGTGTACTGGCTCAAGACCTACGAAATCCCTGAGGCGTCCCGTGCGGCTCGCGGTCGTCCGTTGGTCAACCTGTTGCCGCTGGACAGTGACGAATACATCACCACCATGCTGCCAGTGGAGGAATACACCGAAGGTCACTTCATCTTCATGGCCACCGCCAAGGGCACCGTGAAGAAGACCCCGCTGGAATCCTTCAGCCGCCAGCGCAGTGTTGGCCTGATCGCCCTGGAGCTGGACGAAGGCGACGTGCTGATTTCCGCTGCCATCACCGACGGCGAGCGTGAAGTCATGTTGTTCTCCGACGGCGGCAAGGTCACGCGCTTCAAGGAATCCGATGTCCGCGCCATGGGCCGTACCGCCCGTGGTGTGCGTGGCATGCGCCTGCCGGAAGGGCAGAAGCTGATTTCCATGCTGATCCCGGAAGAAGGCAGCCAGATCCTCACCGCTTCGGCCCGTGGTTATGGCAAGCGCACGGCCATCAGCGAGTTCCCTGAGTACAAGCGTGGCGGCCAAGGCGTGATTGCAATGGTCAGCAACGACCGTAACGGCCGATTGGTCGGCGCGGTCCAGGTGCTCGATGGCGAGGAGATCATGTTGATTTCCGACCAGGGCACCCTGGTGCGTACGCGTGTGGCTGAAGTGTCGAGCCTGGGGCGTAACACCCAGGGCGTGACGCTGATCAAACTCGCCAGCGACGAAACGCTGGTCGGGCTTGAGCGGGTCCAGGAGCCGTCGGAAGTCGAAGGCGAAGCGCTGGAAGGCGAGGAGTTCGACGGTACTCTTGCTACCGACGTTGACGACATGACCGGCGACCAACCGCTCGACGCTGCCGCAGACGAAGAAGAACCGCAGGACTAAGCGGACATGCAGGGGGCGGATGAAGATTCGCCCCCTTGTTGTTTGTCCCGTTTGAAAATTTGCGACACTGCACAGGATCGTTCCCACGCTCTGCGTGGGAATGCCGCTCGGGACGCTCCGCGTCCCATGACGCAGAGCGTCATTGGATGCATTCCCACGCAGAGCGTGGGAACGATCATCCGCAGACCAAAAGATTGATGTGACCACCAGATCAGAGCGAGATTGGATGTGAGCAAGAGAGCCTATAACTTCTGTGCCGGCCCGGCGGCGCTTCCTGAAGCGGTCCTGAAGCGTGCCCAGGGTGAACTTCTCGACTGGCATGGCAAGGGCCTGTCCGTCATGGAGATGAGCCATCGCAGCGATGAGTTCGTGTCCATCGCCACCAAGGCCGAGCAGGACTTGCGTGATCTGCTGAACATCCCGTCCAACTACAAAGTGCTGTTCCTGCAAGGCGGCGCCAGCCAGCAGTTCGCGCAGATCCCGTTGAACCTGCTGCCGGAAAGCGGCAAGGCCGACTACATCGACACCGGCATCTGGTCGCAGAAAGCCATCGAGGAAGCGTCGCGCTACGGTCACGTCAACGTCGCGGCCAGCGCCAAGCCCTACGATTATTTCGCCATCCCCGGCCAGAATGAGTGGAGCTTGTCCAAGGACGCGGCCTACGTTCACTACGCGCCAAACGAAACCATTGGCGGCCTGGAATTCAACTGGATCCCGGAAACCGGTGACGTGCCGTTGGTGGCCGACATGTCTTCGGACATTCTCTCGCGTCCTGTGGATATCTCCCGTTTCGGCATGATCTACGCCGGCGCGCAGAAAAACATCGGTCCGAGCGGCATCCTGGTCAGCATCATTCGCGAAGACCTGCTCGGTCGCGCCCGTTCCCTGTGCCCGACCATGCTCAACTACAAGGTCGCTGCCGACAACGGCTCGATGTACAACACCCCGCCGACCCTGGCCTGGTACCTCTCGGGCCTGGTGTTCGAGTGGCTGAAAGAGCAGGGCGGTGTCGAAGCCATCGGCAAGCTCAACGAAGTGAAGCAGCGCACGCTGTATGACTTCATTGACGCCAGCGGCCTCTACAGCAACCCGATCAACAAATCCGACCGTTCGTGGATGAACGTGCCGTTCCGCCTGGCTGACGATCGTCTCGACAAGCCGTTCCTGGCCGGTGCCGACGAGCGCGGCCTGCTGAATCTCAAGGGCCACCGCTCGGTCGGTGGCATGCGCGCCTCCATCTACAACGCCGTCGACATCAACGCCGTCAATGCGTTGATCGCCTACATGGCAGAGTTCGAGAAGGAACATGGCTGATGTCTGAGCAAGAACTCAAGGCGCTGCGCCTGCGCATCGACGCCCTGGACGAGAAAGTCCTGGAGCTGATCAGCGAGCGCGCACGCTGCGCCCAGGAAGTCGCCCGGGTGAAAATGGCTTCGTTGGCCGAAGGCGAAGTGCCGGTATTCTATCGCCCTGAGCGCGAGGCCCAAGTGCTCAAGCGCGTCATGGAACGCAACAAGGGACCGCTGGGCAACGAAGAGATGGCGCGGCTGTTTCGCGAAATCATGTCCTCGTGCCTGGCCCTTGAGCAGCCGCTGAAAGTCGCCTACCTGGGCCCGGAAGGCACCTTCACCCAGGCAGCGGCCATGAAGCACTTCGGCCACGCGGTGATCAGCAAGCCGATGGCCGCCATCGACGAAGTCTTCCGCGAAGTGGCGGCCGGCGCGGTGAATTTTGGCGTGGTGCCGGTGGAAAACTCCACCGAAGGCGCGGTCAACCACACGCTGGACAGCTTCCTTGAGCACGACATGGTGATCTGTGGCGAAGTCGAGCTGCGCATCCACCATCACCTGTTGGTCGGCGAGAACACCAAGACCGACAGCATCAGCCGCATCTATTCCCACGCCCAGTCCCTGGCCCAGTGCCGCAAGTGGCTGGACGCCCATTACCCGAACGTCGAGCGCGTGGCGGTTTCGAGCAACGCCGAAGCGGCCAAGCGGGTCAAGGGCGAGTGGAACTCAGCGGCGATTGCCGGCGACATGGCCGCCGGCCTCTACGGGCTGACGCGCCTGGCCGAGAAAATCGAGGACCGTCCGGACAACTCCACGCGGTTCCTGATGATCGGCAGCCAGGAAGTACCGCCAACCGGCGACGACAAGACTTCGATCATCGTCTCCATGAGCAACAAGCCTGGCGCGCTTCATGAGCTGCTGGTGCCGTTCCACGACAATGGCATCGACCTGACACGGATCGAGACCCGTCCGTCGCGCAGCGGTAAATGGACCTACGTGTTCTTCATCGATTTCGTCGGCCACCACCGCGATCCGCTGGTAAAAGGTGTGCTGGAGAAAATCAGTCAGGAAGCAGTGGCACTCAAGGTGCTGGGTTCCTACCCCAAGGCAGTTCTTTAAGGGCGGATAGCTAATGAGTGGCAACTTCCTCGCACTGGCTCAGCCAGGCGTGCAACAACTCTCGCCTTACGTTCCAGGCAAGCCTGTGGACGAACTGGCCCGCGAGCTGGACCTCGACCCGGCCAGCATCGTCAAGTTGGCGAGTAACGAAAATCCGCTGGGCGCGAGCCCCAAGGCGCTCGCGGCGATCCGCGACGAGTTGGCCGAGCTGACCCGTTATCCCGACGGTAACGGTTTTGCGCTGAAAAGCCTGCTGGCCGAGCGCTGCGGCGTCGAGCTGAACCAGGTAACCCTGGGCAACGGTTCCAACGATATTCTTGAGTTGGTCGCCCGTGCCTACCTGGCACCGGGCCTCAACGCCGTGTTCAGTGAACACGCATTTGCCGTCTATCCAATCGCCACCCAGGCTGTCGGTGCTGACGCCCATGTGGTTCCGGCCAAGGATTGGGGACACGATCTGCCTGCCATGCTGGCGGCCATCGACGCCAATACCCGCGTGGTCTTCATCGCCAACCCGAACAACCCGACCGGCACCTGGTTCGGTGCCCAGGCGCTGGATGACTTTCTACAGGACGTGCCCGAGCACGTGCTGGTAGTGCTGGACGAGGCCTACATCGAATACGCCGAAGGCAGCGACTTGCCCGATGGCCTGGATTTCCTCGCGGCCTACCCGAACCTGCTGGTCTCGCGCACCTTTTCCAAGGCTTATGGCCTGGCCTCGCTGCGGGTCGGCTACGGCTTGTCCACGGCGGTGGTGGCCGACGTGCTGAACCGCGTGCGCCAACCGTTCAACGTCAACAGCTTCGCCCTGGCCGCCGCTTGTGCGGCAATGCAGGACGAGGCCTACCTGGCTGAAAGTCGCCGCTTGAACGAGGCCGGCATGCAGCAGCTGGAAGCCGGTTTTCGCGAACTGGGCCTGAGCTGGATCCCCTCCAAGGGCAACTTCATCTGCGTCGATCTGGGCCGTGTCGCGGCGCCAATCTTCCAGGGCTTGCTGCGCGAGGGCGTGATTGTGCGTCCGGTGGCCAACTACGGCATGCCGAACCACCTGCGTATCACCATTGGCCTGCCAGCGGAAAACAGCCGTTTCCTCGAGGCGTTGAGCAAGGTCCTGGCTCGTGGTTGATGTCACCTCGCTGCAACCTGCGGCACCTATGATCGGTCGCCTGGTGGTGGTCGGCCTGGGATTGATCGGTGGTTCGTTCGCCAAGGGCCTGCGTGAAAGCGGGCTGTGCCGTGAAGTCGTCGGCGTCGACCTTGATCCGCACTCGCGCAAGCTGGCGGTAGAGTTGGGCGTGGTCGACCGCTGTGAAGACGATTTGCTGAGCGCTTGCCAAGGCGCGGACGTGATCCAGCTGGCGGTGCCGATCCTCGCCATGGAGAAACTGCTCGCCCGCTTGGCCGGCATGGACCTGGGGCAGGCGATTCTCACCGATGTCGGCAGCGCCAAGGGCAATGTCGTGCGCGCGGCCACCGAGGCATTTGGCGGCATGCCGGCGCGTTTCGTGCCCGGTCATCCGATTGCCGGTTCCGAGCAGAGCGGGGTGGAAGCGTCCAATGCCGAGCTGTTTCGTCGTCACAAAGTCATACTGACGCCGCTGGAACAGACCGATCCGGCGGCGCTGGCGGTGGTGGACCGCTTGTGGCGCGAGCTGGGTGCCGATGTCGAGCACATGCAGGTCGAGCGACACGACGAAGTCTTGGCCGCCACCAGTCATTTGCCGCACCTGTTGGCGTTCGGCCTGGTGGATTCATTGGCCAAACGCAATGAAAATCTTGAGATCTTCCGTTACGCTGCCGGCGGTTTCCGCGATTTCACGAGAATCGCGGGAAGTGACCCGGTCATGTGGCACGACATCTTCCTCGCCAACCGCGAAGCTGTCCTGCGCACACTCGATACATTTCGCAGCGATCTCGACGCCTTGCGCGACGCGGTCGATGCAGGGGACGGGCACCAATTGCTGGGCGTTTTCACACGCGCCAGGGTGGCCCGCGAGCATTTCAGTAAAATCCTGGCCCGTCGGGCCTATGTGGACGCTATGAACTCCAACGATCTGATTTTCCTGGCACAACCTGGTGGCTCCTTGAGTGGGCGGATTCGTGTACCGGGCGATAAATCGATTTCCCACCGCTCGATCATGCTCGGCTCCCTGGCTGAAGGCGTGACCGAGGTGGAAGGTTTCCTCGAGGGCGAAGATGCCCTGGCGACGCTGCAAGCGTTCCGCGACATGGGCGTGGTCATCGAAGGACCGCACCACGGTCGAGTGACGATTCATGGTGTCGGCCTGCACGGCCTCAAACCCGCGCCGGGCCCGATCTACCTGGGCAATTCCGGCACCTCGATGCGCCTGTTGTCCGGCCTGCTGGCCGCCCAGGATTTCGACAGCACCTTGACCGGCGATGCCTCGCTGTCCAAGCGTCCGATGAACCGCGTTGCCAACCCGTTGCGGGAAATGGGCGCGGTGATCGAGACGGCCGCCGAAGGTCGTCCACCGATGACCATTCGCGGTGGTAACAAGCTCAAGGGCTTGACCTACACCATGCCGATGGCCAGTGCCCAAGTGAAATCCTGCCTGCTGCTGGCCGGCCTCTATGCCGAGGGCAAGACCACTGTCACCGAGCCGGCCCCGACCCGCGACCACACCGAGCGCATGCTGCGTGGTTTTGGTTATCCGGTCACGGTCGAAGGCGCCACGGCGTCCGTCGAGTCAGGTAATAAGCTGACCGCGACCCACATCGAAGTGCCGGGCGATATCTCATCCTCGGCATTCTTCCTGGTGGCGGCGTCGATTGCCGAAGGCTCCGACCTGGTACTTGAACACGTTGGCATCAACCCGACCCGTACCGGCGTGATCGACATCCTGCGCCTGATGGGCGCCGACATCACCCTGGAAAACCAGCGGGAAGTCGGCGGTGAGCCGGTGGCTGACTTGCGCGTAAGAGCGGCTAAACTCAAGGGTATCGAGATTCCCGAGGCGCTGGTTCCGCTGGCAATCGACGAATTCCCGGTGCTGTTCGTGGCGGCTGCGTGCGCGCAAGGCCGCACCGTACTGACTGGCGCCGAAGAGCTGCGGGTCAAGGAATCGGATCGCATCCAGGTGATGGCGGACGGCCTGCTGGCGCTTGGCGTCAAATGTGAACCGACGCCGGACGGCATCATCATCGACGGCGGCCAGATTGGCGGCGGCGAAGTCCATGGGCACGGCGACCATCGCATCGCCATGGCATTCAGTGTTGCGTCCCTGCGCGCCAATGCGCCGATCCGCATCCATGATTGCGCCAACGTCGCCACGTCGTTCCCGAACTTCCTGGCGCTTTGCGCACAGGTTGGTATTCGAGTAGCACAAGAGGCACAGTCGTGAACATCAAGGCACCGGTCATCACCATCGATGGCCCAAGCGGCTCGGGCAAAGGCACCATCGCCGGCATGCTGGCCAAGCAATTGGGCTGGAATCTGCTCGATTCCGGTGCCCTGTACCGTTTGCTGGCCTTCGCCGCCGCCAACCATGGCGTCGACCTGACCAACGAGGAGTTGCTCAAGGCACTGGCCGCGCACCTGGACGTGCAGTTCATTGCGGCCACTGATGGCCAGTTGCAACGGATCATCCTGGAAGGTGATGAAGTCAGCGACGTCATCCGCACCGAAAGCGTCGGCGCCGGGGCTTCCCAGGTTGCCGCGCTGCCGGCGGTGCGCGAAGCGTTGCTGCAGCGCCAGCGGGCATTCCAGGAACCGCCGGGCCTGGTGGCTGATGGCCGGGACATGGGCACGGTGGTGTTTACCGATGCGCCGCTAAAGATCTTCCTCACTGCCAGTGCCGAGGAGCGGGCTCGCCGCCGTTATTTGCAGTTGAAGGGCAAAGGCGAGGATGTTAGTCTGTCGAGTCTGCTAGATGAGATCCGTGCACGCGACGAGCGTGATACCCAGCGCGCAGTAGCCCCGCTAAAGCCGGCGGCCGATGCGATACAGCTGGATTCCACGGAGTTGTCCATCGATCAGGTGCTGCAACGCATCATGAGCGAGATCGCACTCCGCGATATCGCCGGGTGACAGGAAGCTCCGCAGGGGACCAGTCATAGTCCTGCGGCGCTTCTTTTATATGAAACTAACCCACATCGTCTGGGGTGTGGAGATGGGCGTTTACTTCGCCCTAATCAACAGGAATTAAAATGAGCGAAAGCTTTGCGGAACTCTTTGAAGAAAGCTTGAAAACCCTGAACCTTCAGGCAGGCTCCATCATCACCGGCGTCATCGTTGATATCGATTACCAAGCTCGCTGGGTAACCGTCCACGCTGGTCTGAAGTCTGAAGCGCTGATCCCGCTTGAGCAGTTCTACAACGACGCTGGCGAACTGAACATCAACGTCGGTGACGAAGTTCACGTGGCGCTGGACTCGGTTGAAGACGGCTTTGGTGAAACCAAGCTGTCCCGTGAAAAAGCCAAGCGTGCCGAGTGCTGGATCGTTCTGGAAGCGGCCTTCGCAGCTGAGGAAGTGGTCAAGGGCGTTATCAACGGTAAGGTTAAGGGCGGCTTCACTGTCGACGTTAACGGCATCCGTGCGTTCCTGCCAGGTTCCCTGGTTGACGTCCGTCCAGTGCGCGACACCACGCACCTGGAAGGCAAAGAGCTGGAATTCAAGGTCATCAAGCTGGACCAGAAGCGCAACAACGTTGTCGTTTCCCGTCGCAGTGTCCTGGAAGCCGAGAACTCCGCCGAGCGTGAAGCTCTGCTGGAATCGCTGCAGGAAGGCCAGCAGGTCAAGGGTATCGTCAAGAACCTCACCGATTACGGCGCATTCGTCGATCTGGGTGGCGTCGATGGCCTGCTGCACATCACCGACATGGCCTGGAAGCGTATCAAGCATCCTTCGGAAATCGTCAACGTTGGCGACGAGATCGATGTCAAGGTTCTGAAGTACGATCGCGAACGCAATCGTGTTTCCCTGGGCCTCAAGCAACTGGGTGAAGATCCATGGGTCGCTATCAAAGCCCGTTACCCAGAAGGCACCCGCGTCACCGCTCGTGTTACCAACCTGACCGACTACGGCTGCTTCGCTGAGCTGGAAGAAGGCGTTGAAGGCCTGGTACACGTTTCCGAAATGGACTGGACCAACAAGAACATCCACCCTTCGAAAGTCGTACAAGTCGGCGACGAAGTGGAAGTCATGGTTCTGGACATCGACGAAGAGCGTCGTCGTATCTCCCTCGGCATCAAGCAGTGCAAGTCCAACCCATGGGAAGACTTCTCTGGCCAGTTCAACAAGGGCGATAAAATCTCCGGCACCATCAAGTCGATCACCGATTTCGGTATCTTCATTGGTCTGGACGGCGGCATCGACGGCCTGGTTCACCTGTCCGACATCTCCTGGAACGAAGTGGGCGAAGAAGCCGTACGCCGTTTCAAGAAGGGCGACGAGCTGGACACCGTTATCCTGTCGGTTGACCCAGAGCGCGAGCGCATCTCCCTGGGCATCAAGCAACTGGAAAGCGATCCGTTCTCCGAGTACGTCTCGGTTAACGACAAGGGCGCTATCGTGACCGGTACCGTGAAAGAAGTTGACGCCAAAGGCGCCATCATCGTTCTGGCCGACGACATCGAAGCTACCCTGAAAGCCTCCGAAATCAGCCGTGACCGCGTTGAAGACGCGCGCAACGTTCTGAAAGAAGGCCAGGAAGTTGAAGCCAAAATCATCAGCGTTGATCGCAAGAGCCGCGTAATCCAGCTCTCGATCAAGTCGAAAGACGATGCTGAAGAGAAAGAAGCCATCCAGAGCCTGAAAGCAGCTCCGGAAGGCGAAGCAGCTGACACCACTATGGCGGCACTGCTGCGTCAAGCAATGGCCAAACAGAACTGAGTTCTGCTTGATCATTAAAAAGGGCGACTTCGGTCGCCCTTTTTTGTGGCTGCGATTTTTCAAGCTTTGCGAGGTGAGCTACTTTCGCTGGGCTTTCCAGGCGATGCGAAACCACCGATCAGCCGGGTTGTCTCTTTTATGAAGCAGATCAAAAACATTCGAGGCAGCATCTGTCTCTCATTATAAGGATCTGAATGAATAAGCTCTTACTAGCAGCGATTGTCCTGATGCTGGCAGGCTGCGCAACCAGCGCCAAGACCCACGCGGTGCGTGGCGTCAGCGGCATCGAGATCGATTGCTCAGGGTTGGGCTCCGGTTGGGAGAAGTGCCACAAGCGCGCGGCCAAGGAGTGCAAGGGCGCAGGCTACAGGGTGATAACCCGGTCCGATGACGCAAAGGACGAGGACCAATATCCCTTCGGCTTCAATCCGGCGGGTTACCTCACCCGCACAATGCTGGTCATGTGCCGCTAGTCGGCTGAATCTCTACTGCCTGCACAGAAAAGGGGCATCAGGGCGCGCGGTAGATATGTCAATAGTTGGGCTGTTCAAATTCCTCCGGGCATGCTAAAACCTTTGAAGCGATTTTCCTAGCTGCTTGAAAAAGAAGGGAAAAACATGACGAAGTCGGAGTTGATCGAACGAATTGTCACCCATCAAGGACTGCTCTCGTCCAAGGATGTGGAGCTGGCCATCAAGACCATGCTTGAACAAATGTCCCAATGCCTGGCAACCGGAGATCGTATCGAAATCCGTGGGTTCGGCAGCTTCTCCCTGCATTACCGCGCCCCGCGTGTTGGCCGTAACCCAAAGACCGGCCAATCCGTCAGCCTCGATGGCAAATTTGTCCCACATTTCAAACCGGGCAAAGAGCTTCGCGATCGCGTGAATGAGGAGGAGGGCGATGAGCTCTGACGCAACCCCCAGGAAAGAGGTGTCCATGCGGAACTTTAGGCGCGTTGCGTTTGTCGTACTTGCGGTGCTCGTGGCTTCAGCTATCGTACTGTTCGTACTTGAAAACAATCAGCCTGTCGCGCTGTTGTTCTTGGGATGGTCGGCACCGCAACTTCCTGTTTCGGTTTTTTTGTTGCTGGCGCTCCTCTCTGGAATGATCATTGGCCCCCTGTTGGCGTGGTTCGCCGGGAGAGGTCGGCGACTGAAATAAAGGACGTGTGAGCCCAGTAGTCTCGGAGTAAGGATCACTGCCGCAATTTTCTGACTATGGGTGTGTGTTTTTGTATCTAATAAATCCTATACAAACGACCGTCGTGTCCGCCGGGGACTTGCCCGTCTTACCTTTTAATGCGTCCAGCCTGTCTGTAAGCGCAAAGCTGAGAAAAGGGAGCGAGGCTATCCATGCAAGATAATCGTATTGCAGTGCGCGACGACGATGAAATCGACCTCATTGCCCTTGCGCGCGGTCTTTGGGCGCAAAAGTGGTTGATCATCGCCATTACCCTTTTGGTCACTGCTGGCGCAGCCGCCTACGCGTTCCTCAGCAAACCTGTCTATGAAGCAAAGCTTTTTATCATGCCGCCCACTCAGAACGGTATTGCTGAGTTGAACTATGGCCGTGGTAAAAGCACCGAACTCGAAACTTATTCCATCAAACATGTTTACGAGGTGTTTGCTCGTAACCTACAAGGCGAATCCCTTCGCCAGACCTTCTTTAACGAAATCTACCTCCCCTCGCTCGATGAGTCCCAGCGAAAGGGCGCGCTCGATCGCCTGTATGACCGGTTCTCGCGAGAGCTGGTGGTCAAGGGGCCAGGCAAGGATACCCCTGATCGTTTCTCGGTCACGGTTCAAAGCGGCGATCCGGTAAAGGCTACCGAATGGGCCAAGGCCTACGTAGCGCGGGCTAGTCAGGCGGCCGAGTCGGAGCTGATCAAGAACGTCACGACCGAGGCCTCCGTGAGAGCTCGTAATCTGGAGCAGCGTATCGTCAGCTTGCGTGAGACTGCGCAGCGGATACGCGAGGACCGGATTCAACAGCTGCGTGAAGCACTGAAAATCGCTGAGGCGATTGGTTTGACTACGCCAACTATCAACTCTTCCGCTGCGGTGGATATTACGGTTGATACCGGCAGCAAGATGGATTACCAGCGCGGCAGTAAGGCATTGGCTGCTGAAATTCAGACGTTGGAGTCCAGGGCGTCGGATGATGCGTTTATATCGGATCTGCGGACGTTGCAGATGCGGTATAACTTTTATCGTAAGTTGAATATTGATGCTGAGTTGATTTCGGTTTATCGGCAGGATGGTAGTGTTGAGGTTCCGGAGAGTCCGGTTAAGCCTAGAAAGAGCTTAATCTTAGTGTTGGGGGTCTTGACAGGGCTTCTATCGGGCGGATTTTTCGCCTTGATCCGGTTCGTGTCGACCCGAAATCAGGAAGAGTTACTAGGTGAGCAGATAAATCGTGGTTGAACGGTACTCCATCGGCGTGAGCCATGACTGGTAGTTGTCGGTCATAAAAGCGAGTGCCTCCTGTTCATTTTTATCGAGCCTGCCGCATTGGGTGCTAGTCCCATGCAGACAGGTTTTTTTATGTGTATGAAAAAAATCTACATATCATTAGACGACTGCGGCTTCGGGGAGCTTGACGGCTGGTTGGCTACTAATTTTAACGTGTTGCGCGTTAGTCTGGTGCCCTTTGATAGGTTTGGAGCTCAACCTGTTGATCGCGCCGGCGCTTATATCCTATATCAAAAAATGAGCTGCCCGGAGAAAACGGGCACCGACTACCAATGATGGCCATTGGCAAGTATCAGCGCCCGGGCGCTTAAGTGGATAGCCCTAAAGCCATTTTGCTCAAGAGCAGGCATAATATGCTCAGGCTGATTGTCTCTCCAGCATGGCCGCCATGCTGATAGACGCTTTGTCTCTGGCTATGGAAGGGGATGAGCAAAGTCATTTGGCTGATCAATGTGTTGAATCACCAACAGCAGATCAGTGTGCCGTTGGCCGATATTGTCCTGTAGTCACGGAATCACAAAGATGGAAACGATAGACAGCTGGGTGAATGCATTCTCAGGAAACCGACGGTGAAATCTTGGGCGGTAGCGTGCCAAAGGCCTAACACAGGGATGAAAGGTGCTTCTCATCCGGCAGCTATCAGGTACGAACGTGAATAGACCAACTTAATGTTCGCTCGAAATTTATTACAGCTTTCTAATATTGCAATTCGTGGCTTGACGCTTGTCAGTAAATTTTTGCTGATCTTCTTTCTTGCTCGATTCCTTGAGCCCGCTGAGCTGGGTATCTACGGTTTATTGGCTGCCACAGTTGGCTACTCTCTGTATTTGCTCGGGTTCGATTTCTATACCTATAGCACTCGTGAACTGCTTAAGCGCGAGCGTCACGAGTGGGGCGGGCTACTCAAGGCCCAAGCAGCGTTGACCTTGGTGCTCTACGTCATTTTTTTGCCGCTGCTGAGTTTGGTTTTTATCAAAGGCTTGCTCCCGATGAAGATTGTCGGCTGGTTCTTCGTTTTACTAATACTTGAGCATCTGACTCAGGAATTGGGTCGTTTGCTGATTGCGGTTTCGGATCAACTTTTTGCGAGCCTGGTACTGTTCTTTCGCTCAGGAGTCTGGGCCGTCCTGATCACGGGATTGATGTTCGTTGAACCTGGCACACGAAATCTAGACATGGTATTTGGCGCTTGGACGCTGGGATCGGCGACAGCGCTTTTGCTGGGTATACACCGCATCAAACGCATGGGACTATCTGGTTGGCGACAAGATATTGACTGGACGTGGATCATCAAGGGACTAAAGGTAGCGTCAGCGTTGCTGATTGCGACCTTGGCCGTTCGGGGGGTCTTCACCCTGGACCGCTACTGGTTCCAAGACCTTGCAGGATTGGACGTGCTGGGTGCATATGTCTTGTTCATGGGCGTCAGTATGGCGTTGATGTCATTTCTGGATGCAGGTGTATTTACATTTATCTATCCAGGGTTGATCAGCGCGTACCAGCGGCGCGATCCAATCGGTTTTCATCAAGGTATGCGCGGGTTATTGTGGCAGACCGTTGGTCTTTGCGGCGCCTTTTCGGCAGTCGCACTGATTACGATAGGTCCATTGCTGGCTTGGCTGGGCAAGCCACTTTACAGTGAGCAGCAGGGGCTTTTCGTCTGGATCCTTTTCGCTACGGTGCTCTACGCCCTGGGCATGATTCCCCACTATGGGTTATATGCCCAAGGCCGAGATAAGCCGATCATTCATAGCCACCTAGCCAGTTTGATCATTTTCGTTCTGGCGACTTGGAATTTTGCGCAAACTTTGCCTCATCTCGCGGTGCCGCTAGGGCTGTGTGTCAGCTTCTTTGTCGTTCTGTGCTGGAAGACGTGGAGCTTCTATCGCCTCACCCCGGTACCTTACCGTTTTTTCCAATCCTGACTTTGTGCAGGAAGCAACCAAGGGACGCGTCAATGTTCACCAATAAAACCATTCTCATCACCGGTGGCACCGGCTCTTTTGGTAACACGTTTGTACCAATGACCCTAGCCAAATACAACCCGAAAAAGATCATCATCTTCTCCCGAGATGAAATGAAACAATGGGATATGGCGAAAAAATTCGAAGGTGATTCCCGCGTTCGATTCTTCATCGGCGACGTCCGCGACAAGGAGCGCTTGTACCGGGCCTTGGACGGTGTTGATTATGTGGTTCACGCAGCGGCGACCAAGATAGTGCCGACTGCGGAGTACAATCCCTTCGAGTGCATCAAGACCAATATCAATGGCGCCATGAACCTGATCGATGCCTGTATCGACAAAGGCATCAAGCGCGTTGTTGCGTTGTCCACCGACAAGGCCAGCAGCCCGATCAACCTGTACGGCGCTACCAAGTTGGCGTCCGATAAGTTGTTCGTCGCCGGTAACTCCTACGCTGGCGGGCATGAAACCCGCATGGCAGTAGTACGTTATGGCAACGTGATGGGGTCGCGCGGATCGGTCATTCCGTTCTTCATGTCGATCAAGGACAAAGGGGAATTACCGATCACGGATGAGCGCATGACCCGTTTCATGATCTCTTTGGAAGAGGGCGTTGAGCTGGTTTGGCATGCCTTCGAAGACATGGAAGGCGGCGAAATCTATGTGAAGAAGATCCCATCAATGAAAGTGACGGATCTAGCTCGTGTCGTTGCACCTGAAGCTACTCAGAAGATCGTTGGCATTCGTCCCGGCGAAAAACTGCATGAACAGATGATCAGCGCTGAAGATTCCTACTACACGTACGAGTATCCTGAGCACTTTAAGATTCTGCCGGTTATTAACGAATGGGCAACCTGCCCTAAGCGCATCAAAGACGGCAAAAAGGTCGCTGAAGGCTTCGTCTACGCCAGTGACAACAACACTGAGTGGATGAGCGACGAAGAGCTGAAAAGTTGGATCACCCTTAACGAAACCAAGATCGGGAGTATTTAATACATGATCCCGTACGGTCGCCAGGATATAACCCAAGCTGACATTGATGCGGTGGTTGGGGTGTTGCAATCCGACTTTCTCACCCAAGGCCCGATGGTGCCGCGCTTCGAGCAGCAGGTTGCCCGGCATGTCGGAGCCAGCCATGCGCTGGCGGTGAACAGCGCGACGTCCGCGTTGCATATCGCTTGTCTTGCACTGGGGTTGGGTACTGGTGATCGTTTATGGACAAGCCCTGTAACCTTCGTGGCTTCTGCCAACTGCGGTCTTTATTGCGGCGCGCAGGTTGACTTCGTTGATATCGATTCACGCAGCTACAACCTTTGCCCGCTGGCGCTGGAGCGCAAGTTGGAGCAGGCGGAGCGGGAGGGTGCGCTGCCCAAAATTGTCGTGGTGGTCCATCTCTGCGGTCAGCCCTGCGACATGCAAGCAATTCACGAGTTGGCGAAGCGCTATGGGTTCAAAGTCATTGAGGATGCCTCTCATGCTATCGGTGGCAAATATCGAGGCGAATTTATCGGAAATGGGAAATACAGCGACATCACTGTATTCAGTTTTCATCCGGTAAAAATCATTACCACTGCCGAAGGCGGCATGGTGTTGACCAACAATACTGAGCTGGCTAATAAAATGGCTCTGCTACGTAGCCACGGCATTACCCGCGATGCTCAACAAATGACTCAGTCGGATGGTCCCTGGTATTACCAGCAGATTGATTTGGGGTTCAACTACCGAATGACCGAACTGCAGGCTGCCTTGGGCGTTAGTCAGATGGAGCGTCTGGACCAATACGTCGGCCGCCGCCATCAGTTAGCTGCGCGTTACGACGATTTGTTGGCGACATTGCCAGTCACTGTCCCTTGGCAACACGCTGACAGCTATTCGGGTCTGCATCTTTATGTGATTCGTTTGCAATTGGATAAAATCAGTAAGACCCACCGCCAGGTATTTGAATCGCTGCGTGAGCAAGAAATTGGCGTTAACCTGCATTACATTCCGGTTCACACTCAGCCTTACTACGCGCAGATGGGCTTCAAGCCTGAGGATTTCCCAGTGGCGTTAGCGTACTACCGCGAGGCAATTAGCATCCCAATGTTCCAGACAATGAGTGACGAACAGCAGGATCAGGTAGTAGCCGCTATCGCCAAGGCTTTGCATCAATGAAATTGGCCGTCATTCCTGCCAGAGGTGGCAGCAAGCGCATACCGCGGAAAAATATCAAAATATTCTGCGGGAAGCCCATGATTGCCTGGTCAATCGAAGCCGCATTGCAAAGCGGGTGCTTTGATCAAGTCATTGTCTCTACCGACGATCAGGGAATAGCAGAAGTCGCTCGCCAATACGGAGCCAGTGTTCCGTTTATGCGTCCTGCGGAATTATCAGATGATTACACCGGAACCATACCGGTGATTCAGCACGCCATCGAATGCTGCAGGGCTGATGGGTTTGATGCTCGCCAAGTATGCTGTTTGTATGCAACCGCACCGTTCGTTAGTCCTGAAGATTTGCGTCGTGGTTTGGATATCCTTGAACAAACCGGTAGCCAGTACGCATTTTCGGTGACCAGTTACGCATTTCCGATACAGCGGGCGATCCGCTTGACAGAAGCGGGGCGTGTTGAAATGTTCAGCCCTGAACATTTCAGCACCCGTTCTCAAGACCTTGAATGCAGCTATCACGACGCCGGCCAATTTTACTGGGGACAGGCAAGCGGCTGGCTGGAAGGGAAAATGATCTTCAGCCCTGAATCCAGTGCGGTTTTATTACCGCGTCACCGCGTGCAGGATATCGATACACCCGAAGACTGGACTCGAGCCGAATGGTTGTACAAAGCTTTTCAAGCTGAGTCAAGTCAGCGGTGAACGGAATGAAGGTTGTATTCCGGGCTGATGCTTCGCTGCAAATTGGCAGTGGGCACGTCATGCGTTGCTTGACGCTAGCTGAAGCTCTTCGGGCAGAGGGGGCTGATTGCCACTTTATTTGTCGGGAGCACCCGGGGAATTTGCTAGCTTTTATTAGTGATAAAGGTTTTATCGCTCATAAATTGCCAGTTGAAACAGATGTTAAATACGATGAACAAAAAAAAATAAGTGGCGTTTTTATACACGATCATTGGCTAGGCGCGACGCAAGAGCAAGATGCACTTGCAAGCGGGTCGATACTTGAGTTGCTAAAGCCTGACTGGCTCATTGTTGACCATTATGCTTTAAATGTGTGCTGGGAGAAAAATGCTAAGCAGTTTTGCCGGAAACTTATGGTTATTGATGACTTGGCTGACCGTCAACACCTCTGTGATTTGTTACTCGACCAGAATTTGGGGCGACAACCCTTAGACTATGCCCCGCTTGTCCCTTTGGATTGTGAACTATTAACTGGTCCGGCCTATGCCTTGCTACGCTCCGAGTTTTCCGAACTGCGGAGTTATAGCTTGGAGCGTCGTACGACACCAAACCTGAAAAACTTGTTGATCACAATGGGAGGGGTTGATGAGAACAATGCGACAGGGCTGGTTCTGAACGCATTGAAGGCGACTCTATTACCAGAGGATGTCCATATAACTGTCGTAATGGGTGCGGCTGCACCTTGGTTGGCAAATGTACAATGCCTGGCAAAGGAGATTCCTTATCCAACTGAGGTCGTTTTTAATATCAGCGACATGGCCAAAAGGATGGCAGCCAGCGACTTAGCGATTGGTGCCGCAGGTAGTACGTCATGGGAGCGATGTTGCCTAGGGTTGCCAAGTTTAATGGTTGTTCTTGCCGATAATCAGTCCCGAATCGGAGATGCATTGCATAGCAGCGGCGCGGCTATTTTGTTGGGGTGTCATGATGCAATTGATTTCTGTGCGAATATAAAAGCGACAATCGAGAGCTTTGCAAAAAATAAGGAAATGCAAAAGCGTATCAGCTCTGCGGCTGCAAATGTTACTGATGGTACAGGGTGTATGGCCGTAGTTACTCGCATCAAAGAAAGAAGTTGACTATGAAGATTACTATTTTGTGCAATTCGGAAAAGCATCCAGTAAATTTTATGTTGAGGCGTTGGATTGAGAGCTACGGACCACTGCATGATATTGCTTTAGTGAGAAGTAGATCTGAGTTAATCGGCGGCGATTTATTATTTCTTATTTCCTGCGCCGAGATAATTAGATTAGAAGAACGTGAAAAATTTCAAAAGGTATTGGTAATCCACGCGAGTGATTTACCTAGAGGTCGTGGGTGGAGCCCTCACGTATGGGCTATTATTGAAGGTGCTCGAGAAATAACCGTGACTTTGTTAGAGGCTGAGGATAAGGTCGATAGTGGCCATATATGGAATAAGTTAAGAGTTGAGATTCCGAAGCATGCTTTATGTCATGAAATAAATGAATCGCTGTTTGCCGCTGAATATGAGTTGATGAGTTTCGCCGTGGAGCAGTTTCATTGTGTAAGACCGACTCCGCAAACTGATATGGCGCCAACATATTATTCCCGGCGGGTGCCGAAAGATAGTGAGTTGGATCCAGAGAGTAGCATAGCTAGTCAGTTTGATCTAATTCGAGTGAGTGATCCTGAACGATTTCCAGCATTTTTTAATATGCATGGCCATACCTATAAACTGACGATAGAGAAAATTTCGAAATGAATAAAATTATTTCAATTAATGGCCAAAAAATCGGAAGTGATTTTCCTCCTTATATTATCGCGGAAATGTCGGCAAATCATAATGGCCGTTTAGATGTTGCCTTCAAAATTATTGAGATGGCAAAGAAAGCTGGCGCTGACGCTTTAAAGATTCAAACCTACCGCCCTGATACCATTACGCTAAACTCCGATGCTCCAGATTTTCAGATCAGGGGAGGGTTGTGGGATGGCAAGACTCTGTATGAGCTTTATGAGTGGGCTCATACTCCTTGGGAATGGCACGGACGGCTCTTTGACTATGCCCGAAAATTAGATCTAACAATTTTTAGCTCACCCTTCGATAACACGGCAGTTGATTTTCTTGAGGATCTGAATGCACCGGCTTATAAGATTGCCTCTTTTGAAGCCGTTGATTTGGAACTTATTAAATATGTAGCCAGTACCGGTAAGCCTATGATTATTTCCACTGGGATGGCTGACGCCGAAGAGATAGCAGAAGCTATTGAGGCTGCGCGTGAAGGTGGGTGTAAGGAGCTGGCGATACTTCATTGTGTAAGTGGTTATCCTGCCCCAGCAGCTGATTACAATCTGCATACTATACCTGACATGATCAAGCGTCATGGATTAGTAACGGGCTTATCCGACCATACCTTGGATAACACTACGGCGATAACCAGTGTTGCGCTGGGAGCTTCAATCATCGAAAAACATTTCACTCTTGATCGGAGCGGTGGTGGCCCCGACGACAGTTTTTCACTTGAGCCTGCAGAACTGGTAGCTTTGTGTCGGGATAGTAAGATTGCATGGGCTGCGCTTGGGAAGGTTGATTACGGTCGGAAGTCTAGCGAACAAGGGAATGTGCAGTTTCGGCGATCCCTGTATTTCATTAAAGCTTTGAAAGCTGGGGATGTTGTTACACCTGACTCAATCCGAAGCGTCAGACCTGGATTTGGTTTGCCTCCTAAAATTATGAAAGAACTGCTTGGCCGCGAACTCTCGGTCGATGTAGATGTAAACACTGCTGTTACTTGGGATGTTTTTAGAGACAACCGAGAATAATTGGCGATCATCGGTGTTGGGGAGTGGTGCAATGAATATACTGTTGTTGTCAAATGGAGCGCCTGGCTACCATCGATTCTTTAATGCGCTCATGCAATTGTTCAGTTCGGATGGCCATCAGTTTTCAGTTGCGGTTGATAGTGAGTTTTCAAAAGATCAAAATAATTTAGGCGAGTTGGGATGTGAAGTTTACGAGTTCTCATCTTTTTTTTCCGCGCATCTTACGGATCATATGTTGCTTGCCCGCTATTCTGACTGTAACTTAAATTCAGCGTTGCTTTCGGATTATGAGAGAGCGGAGACCTACAAGATAGCTGGGGGGCGCGATCTGCAGTTTTATGAGCGTCTTAAAAGTGCTTTGTTGAGTTTTTTTGAGAAGGTGATCTTGGGTGGCGAGATAAGTTTAGTTGTATATGAAGGTGTGTCTAATGCCTTTGCTCATTTTGCTTATTTTGTTTGTGTTAAACATGGTGTTTCTTATAAAGGGCTCATGGGTTCAAGATTGCCGGGACGCTTTGTAATCACAGATGATCCTTGTGCTGAGTCTAAAAAAATCGAAAATATTATGTCCGATATATCCTCCGGGCGGCTGTTGGTTGATAAAAGCGTCAAAGATTGGTGTGAGCAGTATCTTGATAATATAGAAAATCTAACGCCGGACTATATGAGCTTTAATCGCCTTGATAAGGTAGATATTTTTAAACGCTATTTTAATATGGAGAAGCTACGTAAGTTATTTAGAATTATTCGACATCTTAATGATGATCACAAGCATTCGTTTCAAATTGGCAACCCTTTAAAACATTCATTTCAGATGTTTAAGCGGAATTTTTATCGGAAACTAAAGGTTGGATTCGTCGCTCGCTACTATCTAAAGCCTGTCCCTCTGGATCGTTTTTTCTTGTATCCATTACATTTTCATCCCGAAGCTTCTACTTCGATATTGGCTGGTGCATATTTGAATGAATATGAGGTCATAAGGAACATCGCGTTTAATCTTCCGCAGGGAACAGTTCTATATGTTAAAGACCATATGAGTGCCTTTGCTTTTCCAGAACTTAAGTTCTATAAGAAACTAGCTGCACTTCCGAATGTCAAATTATTGGCGCCCGACGCGCCTACAAAAACACTAATTAAAAATTCAGAAGCGGTAATTACTCTTACAAGTACCGTTGGTTATGAGGCGCTTTTATTGGATAAGAAAGTTTATCTGTTTGGTCGTGTGTTTTATGAGTTTCACCCTGATGTAATTCGTATTGAAAATCCAACTCAGATTTTTGATTTGTTAACCAAAGGGAAGGCTGAAAATATGACCGTTGGGCGCGAGTACAATCTTGATTTTTTAGCTGCTTTTTATTTGTATACGCGGACGGGTCGGTTAAATTTAATGGCTTCTCAAAAAGAGGCTATCGATTCGGCGAAAAATATTTATCCCGAGATATGTCTCTAGCGGTAAGGTGCTCTTGTGGAGGCTTATATGGTTTTCAGTCTGTTGGGTGTTTAGTGGTTGTTATGATGGCTATGTTCTTTAGTCGTTAAGGATTGTTTTCACCAACGACTGCTCGGATGTGTGTTGCTATTTGGGCAACGGTGTATGTCGCCTAAGGATTGTCGTAGTTTTTTTTGTTTTGTTTTTTGTTGCGTTTTGTACTCTGGATAGTTCTGGAAATGCTTTTCGCTCCGGTTATTTCCTTTTTGTAAGGAGCGGGGTGCTGAAAAAGAGTGGTTTGATTTTATTGAGGTGGTGGCTTTGATATTTTATGATGGTGTTATATATAAGTTGCAAGCCGGTGGCGGTATCTCGGTTCTGTTTAACGAACTTATATCTCGCATGCCCGTCGGAAGCTATGAGTTGAATGTGAGTATGAGTTGTAAAAGTTTCGACCGATATAGGTCGGTCAGGACCGGCCCGGGATATGATATATTTCATTCGACTTATTATAGGCTGCCGGTAGAGCGTTCCTGCTCAGTCGTTACAACAGTGCATGATTATACTTATGAGCGTTACTCCTCTGGTTTGCGGCGAGTAGTGCATTCGTGGCAAAAAAACAAGGCGATAAAGGGATCAGATAAAATTATTTGTGTGTCTGAAAGCACGCGCCGTGATCTTCTGGAGTTTTCCGGTTTGCGCGCTGATGATAACGTAGTTGTGATTCATAATGGTGTGTCGGATGCATATTATCCACTGGAAGACGTCTCGCTAGGCCCTCAGGTTCTTTTTGTAGGTGCGAGAGCAGGATATAAGAACTTCACTAATGCTGTCCTAGCTCTTGAAGGTTTAAGCGGGGTTAAACTTTTGTGCGTTGGTGGGGGGCAATTTGATGCTGACGAGCTTGATATGCTGGAGCGCATAGTTCCAGGGCGTTATTCTCACGCTGGATATTTGACGAATGAACAACTTAATCTAGAATACAATCGTTCCATTTGTTTGGTTTACCCATCTCTGTATGAGGGGTTCGGTATTCCTGTTTTGGAGGCTATGCGCGCAGGCTGTCCTGTCGTTGCGGTTAATTCATCTTCAATACCTGAGGTTGCGGGAGACGCCGCAATACTATTGGAGTGTGGTGAAGTCGAGGAGATGCGTAGTGCTATCGAGTTCTTCTGTGTGACAGATAATCGCAGTGACTTTGTTGGCCGTGGTAGAATTCAGGCTGAGAAATTCAGCTGGGATGAGACTTTTAATAAGACCCTTGCAGTTTATGAAGAGCTGTTAGGGCAGAAAATATGGAATTAATCTAATGAAAAAAGCCCTTATTACTGGAGTGACTGGTCAGGACGGTTCATATCTTGCCGAGCTCCTGCTCGAAAAAGGCTACGAAGTCCATGGAATCAAACGCCGTGCTTCTTCCTTCAACACCCAACGAGTCGATCATATCTACCAAGATCCGCATGTAGATGACCGCAATTTTGTCCTCCATTATGGCGACCTGAGCGATTCCTCGAACCTCACCCGAATCATCAAAGAAGTTCAGCCGGATGAGGTCTACAATCTAGGGGCCCAGTCTCACGTTGCGGTGAGTTTCGAGTCTCCTGAATACACCGCTGATGTCGATGCGATGGGCACCTTACGGATTCTTGAAGCTATTCGCTTGTTGGGGTTGGAGAAAAAAACCCGTTTCTATCAAGCATCTACTTCTGAGTTGTATGGTCTTGTGCAGGAGACTCCGCAAAGGGAAACGACTCCTTTCTACCCTCGTTCCCCCTATGCCGTGGCAAAACTGTATGCTTACTGGATCACAGTGAATTACCGCGAAGCCTATGGCATGTACGCCTGTAACGGAATCTTGTTCAACCATGAGTCCCCACGTCGTGGCGAGACTTTTGTAACACGCAAGGTTACCCGAGCCCTGGCGAATATCTCTCAGGGACTGGAGCAGTGTCTGTTTTTGGGCAACATGGACGCATTGCGCGACTGGGGGCATGCTAAGGACTACGTACGCATGCAGTGGATGATGCTCCAACAGGACCAACCGGAAGATTATGTAATCGCCACAGGTGTTCAATACTCGGTGCGTGAATTCGTGCGTTGGTCCGCAGCTGAGCTGGGGATCTCCCTGCGCTTTGAAGGCGAGGGTGTAGAAGAGCGCGGTGTGGTCGAGCGCATTGATGGCGAGTTGGCACCGGCATTGAATGTCGGGGACGTAATAGTCCGTGTCGACCCGCGTTATTTCAGGCCTGCCGAGGTTGAAACCTTGCTGGGTGATCCGAGCAAAGCCAAGAAGAACCTTGGTTGGGTACCGGAAATCACTGTGCAGGAAATGTGTGCCGAAATGGTCCGTGAAGACCTCAAGGCCGCTCGGCGCCATGCCTTGCTTAAACAGCACGGTCATGAAGTTCCGGTCGCTGTGGAGAATTGATAATGTCCCGCGAATTGAACCAGAACATTTTTGTCGCCGGCCACCGGGGTATGGTCGGCTCGGCCATTGTGCGTCGCCTCCGAGCCCTGGGTTATCGTTCCATTCTTTGCGCTGGACGGGATGAGCTGAATCTGCTGGACCTGCAGGCGGTGCGCGCCTACTTCGCCGTGCATCACGTTGATCAAGTGTATCTGGCGGCGGCCAAAGTGGGAGGTATTCACGCTAACAATAGGTTTCCCGCAGACTTCATCTACGACAACTTGATGATTCAGGCGAACGTGATTCAGGCGGCCCACGCGTCGGACGTTCAGCGGCTGTTATTTCTTGGGTCTTCCTGCATCTACCCCAAACATGCGGCTCAGCCTATGAAGGAAGATGCGTTGTTGACAGGGATTTTGGAGCCGACCAACGAGCCCTATGCGATCGCCAAGATTGCCGGGATCAAGTTGTGCGAGAGCTATAATCGCCAACATGGACGTGACTACCGCAGTGTTATGCCAACCAATCTTTACGGGCCTAATGACAATTTCCACCCAGAAAACAGCCATGTGATTCCGGCATTGCTTCGCCGCTTCCATGAGGCCGTGCAGGCCGATCAGGCCGAAGTGGTTATTTGGGGCAGCGGTGATCCGATGCGTGAGTTTCTGCATGTTGATGATATGGCAGCGGCCTGTGTACATGTGATGGAGCTTGATGCTGCTACTTATCAGGCAAATACCCTACCGATGCTGTCGCACATTAACGTAGGGACTGGTAAAGACTGTACGATTCGCGAGCTTGCGCAGACCATCGCCAAAGTCACCGGCTTTAAGGGGCAGCTGTCTTTTGATGCAAGCAAGCCTGATGGTTCTCCGCGCAAGTTGATGGATGTCTCGCGACTAGGTGCGCTGGGATGGCAGGCGACGGTAGATCTAGAGGAAGGGCTGGGCGATGCTTATCGGTGGTTTGTGGAGCATCGGCTGGAAGCGAGGAATTAATGCGCTGTGAGCTGGCTTAATCAGGCTATAGTTGTAATAAGCCTATGAATCTAATGAACTTAACAGCCACATAGATAGCAGCAGCAAAGGACGATTTTGTATGTTTCTTCCAGTAATTATGGCCGGTGGCTCGGGGTCTCGCCTCTGGCCGCTGTCTCGCCAGCTCAATCCCAAGCAATTTTTGCCTTTGGTTGATTCAGAACAATCATTGCTCCAGGCAACCATTACGCGTCTGGAAGGGCTTGATCATCATCTGCCGATACTGATCTGCAACGAGCAGCACCGCTTTCTCGCCGCTGAACAGTTACGCCAGCTGAACATGGAGCGAGCTCGGATTTTGCTGGAGCCGGTAGGACGGAATACCGCCCCGGCGATCGCGTTGGCGGCGTTACAAGCCACCGCTCTTGGCGATGATCCGATTCTGCTGGTATTGGCCGCGGATCATCTTATTCAGGATGTTGAAGCTTTCCACTGCAGTATTCGTCATGCGTTTGTCCTGGCTGAGGCCGGTAAGCTGGTTACGTTTGCGATCGTACCGACCCACCCTGAGGTTGGTTTTGGCTATCTGGAAAAAGGAGATGCGCTTGGCTGCGGTGGGTTCGTCGTCAACCGATTTGTAGAGAAGCCCGACTCAGCCACAGCGCAAATGTACCTGGACAGTGGCCAATATTTTTGGAACAGCGGGATGTTCATGTTCCAGGCCAGTCGTTATCTGCAGGAGCTTGAACGTTTTGCACCGGATATTCTGCGTGCCTGCCAGACTTCTTTTAAGAATGCACAACAGGATATGCATTTTACCAGGGTCGATCTTGAGGCTTTTACTGCCTGTCCCGAGAATTCTATTGACTATGCGGTGATGGAGCGCACCGCTGATGCTGTCATGGTGCCGCTCGATGCAGGCTGGAGTGATGTAGGGTCATGGTCGGCTCTTTGGGATACGGGTGACAAGACAGCTGACGGCAATGTATTCAAGGGCGACGTCATTACCGACCGCACGAGCGGTAGTTATGTGCATGCCACCCATCGGCTTGTAGCGACTATCGGGGTTGATAATCTCGTGATCGTCGAAACTAAGGATGCGGTGCTTGTAGCCTGTAAGGACCATGTGCATGACGTAAAGAAAATTGTTGAGCAGCTGAAGAATTGTAAACGCTCTGAATATGCCAGCCATCGTGAAGTGTATCGTCCGTGGGGCGTTTACGACTCGGTCGATAATGGCCTGCGTTATCAAGTCAAACGCATTACCGTTAATCCAGGTGCCAAGCTGTCGGTGCAGATGCATCATCATCGTGCGGAACACTGGATAGTAGTCAGTGGAACGGCGCGAGTAACTAACGGGGATAAAACCTATTTGGTGACGGAAAATCAGTCGACCTATATACCTATCGGCCAGGTCCATGCGTTGGAAAATCCGGGGGTCATTCCTTTAGAGTTGATTGAAGTGCAGTCAGGTACGTATCTGGGCGAAGATGACATTGTTCGCTTTGAAGACAGATATGGTCGTGTAAAGGAATGATGGCTTGAAAATTTCAATTATCACTGTGTCCTATAACAGCGCGGCGACAATCCGTGACACTATTGAATCGGTCTTGTCTCAGAGTTATAGAAATATTGAGTACATTGTTGTGGATGGTGCCTCCAAGGACGCGACCTTGGCTATCGTTAACGAGTACACCGACAGGATTGAAAAAATCGTCAGTGAACCCGATAAAGGCATCTACGATGCAATGAATAAGGGTATAGCGCTCGCCACAGGGGATGTGATCGGAATCCTGAATTCTGATGATTTTTTTGAAGCTGATGATGTGATTTACTCTGTTGTGAAAACGTTCGCCTCCTCTCCAGAGAGTCAACTGGTCTTTGGCGACATTGTGTTTGTAAGCGCTGATGACCTGAATACAGTGACCCGTTTTTATAGCGCTGGACATTTTCGTCCATGGAAGCTCCGTTTTGGTTGGATGCCGCCTCATCCGGCAACATTTGTCCGAGCTGAAGCTTACAGAAAAATAGGCCCATATTCCTTGGAATATAAAATTTCTGCGGATTATGAGATGTTTGTTCGTTTATTAATGGTTCATGCATTCAATTTTGCGCGGCTTGAGAAGGTATTGGTTCGTATGCGCGCCGGCGGCGTCAGTACTTCAGGTGTCAGGAGCAGTCTCCATCTGAACAAGGAAATTGTTCAAGCTTGTCGTAGGAATGGTGTTTACACCAACCTTCTGATGGTGCTAAGCAAAATTCCCTTCAAGTTGTTTGAATATATCCGGCGTCCGAAAGGTTCCGTCAAATGACTCACGTACTAGTGACGGGAGGAACCGGGTTTGTTGGGGCTGCTCTGGCTGAAAAAATCAAACGCGATGGGCGGTTTGAAGTCAGCGTCTCTGTTCGTGATAAACGACAATTGCCTGGTGTTCATACCTGCTCTGTATCGGGTCTGGACGGTGGAACTTCTTGGTCGACAGCGCTCGAAGGTATAGATGTGGTGGTCCACACCGCCGCGCGTGTTCATGTAATGCGGGAATCTTTAAGTGATCCGTTGACCGAGTTCAGGAAGGTTAACGTCGAAGGGACGCTGAATCTCGCTCGCCAAGCTGCCGCTTCAGGTGTAAAGCGATTTGTTTTCCTGAGTTCGATTAAGGTGAATGGTGAGGGCACCGAGTTGGGAAAACCTTACAAGCCGGATGATATTCCACATCCACTTGATCCTTACGGCGTTTCAAAAATGGAAGCCGAGAAGGCGCTGTTTGGTCTGACGGAAGAAGTACAGATGGACGTCGTCGTGATTCGACCTGTTCTGGTTTACGGTCCTGGAGTCAAAGCGAACTTCCTCAGCATGATACGTTGGCTTGATAAAGGGGTTCCGCTGCCCTTGGGAGCCATTCATAACGCTCGCAGCCTGGTTGCCTTGGACAATCTTGTTAGCTTGATTGTGACGTGTGTGGATCATCCCGCGGCGGCTGATCAGATCTTTCTTGTCAGCGACGGCGAGGATCTATCTACCACCCAGTTATTAGCTCGAATTTCGCAGATGCTGAAAAAGCCTTCCCGCTTGATTCCAGTGCCCCCTTGGGCGCTTGATTTTGTTGCACGCTTGTTCAAGCGAGGTGATTTTTCAAAGCGTCTATGCGGTTCGCTTCAGGTGGATATCAGTAAAACACGCTCGTTGTTGAACTGGTCTCCAGAAGTCAGTGTTGATCAAGGACTGGCCAAAACAATCAGTCATTTTGTGGAACAGGGCAAATAATGGTCTGGCAAGGTTTAGTAGTCATAATAGCCGTATCTTTTTTGACAACCTGGCTGCTGCGCCGTTATGCATTGGCCCGAAGCATCATCGATATTCCCAACGCCCGCAGCTCACATACTGTGCCAACCCCTCGCGGTGGCGGTGTGGCAATTGTCCTGAGCTTCCTATTAGCATTGCCCTTATTGGCGATTGCCGATTTTGTACCGTGGCGGACCATGTGGGCCATGTTGGGAGCTGGCACGGGCATCGCGATGCTTGGTTTTCTTGACGATCATGGGCATATCGCGGCCCGATGGCGTTTGCTCGGGCACTTTGCTGCTTCTCTATGGGCGTTGTACTGGCTGGGGGGCTTACCGGCCCTTACATTCTTCGGCTTTAAGCTTGAATTGGCTTGGCTGGGACATCTTCTTGCCGCTTTTTACCTAGTTTGGCTGCTCAACCTCTACAACTTCATGGACGGCATCGACGGTATTGCAAGTGTCGAGGCGATTTGCACATGCCTTGGTGCCTGCCTGTTGTACTGGCTGGCGGGTTTTGACGGCTTGATAGCTGCCCCCTTGGTACTGGCAATAGCAGTAGTGGGTTTTCTGTACTGGAATTTTCCTCCCGCACGGATTTTCATGGGAGACGCGGGCAGCGGTTTTCTCGGCATCATCCTCGGTCTGATGTCGTTGCAGGCAGCTTGGAGTTCACCCAAGCTGCTTTGGGTCTGGCTGATTTTGCTCGGTGTCTTTGTTGTCGATGCCACTGTAACGTTGATAAGACGCTTGTTGCGAGGTGACAAAGTTTATGAGGCTCATCGCAGCCACGCCTATCAGTTTGCTTCGCGTCAATACGGTCGCCACCTTCCTGTAACTTTGGCGGTGGTTGCGATCAATCTGTTTTGGTTGCTGCCTGTCGCTGGCTTTGTTGTGTTGTGGGATTTGGACGGCGCGGTGGCTCTGGTGCTGGCTTATGTCCCGCTGGTGGTGCTGGCGGTCAAGTTTCATGCAGGCGAGCTTGAAAAAATCTAATCTCAGTGGGGGCGCTTTTTTTAAATTTATTTTCAAACGCTCGATGATGTAACTGCGCACATCAGGACGAATTTTGTTTAGACGCAGGCGAAGGTGGACGAAGGGTATATGGATAGATTAAGAACAACCATGCTGGGGTTGCCAAGGCATCGCAAGCGCGCAATCCAGGTCGCCGCCGATATTGTTCTGGTGTGGGCCGCTCTTTGGCTGGCGTTTGTCGTTCGATTGGGTATCGAGGCAGTGGCCAGTCCGATTGAAACGCATCTTTGGCTGTTCGCATCCGCTCCCGTCATAGCCATCCCGATCTTCATCCGCTTTGGCATGTATCGAGCCGTCATGCGTTATTTCGGTAATGACGCGCTGATCACCATCTGCAAAGCCGTGAGCCTTTCAGCCCTGCTGCTTGCCCTGGTCGTGTTTTGGTACAGTAACCATAAGACTGTTGTGCCTCGTTCGATCATCTTCAACTACTGGTGGTTGAGCATGATCATGCTCGGCGGTTTGCGCCTAATGATGCGTCAGTACTTTCTGGGGGACTGGTTTACTACCGCGCAATATGTTCCTTTCGCCAATCGAGATGATGGTCTGCCGAGAGTGGCTATTTACGGGGCGGGGGCCGCCGGGAATCAGCTTGTGGCGGCCTTACGTATGGGGCGGGTGATGCGTCCTGTGGCGTTCATAGACGACGACAGCAGTATTGCTGATCGCGTGATTGCTGGACTGCATGTCTATAATCCCAAGCACATCCAGCAGATGATCGATACCACCGGTGCGCAGGAGATTTTGCTTGCTGTTCCTTCCTCTTCTCGAGGTCGGCGTCGTGAGATATTGACGTTGCTTGAGGGCTTCCCTCTGCACGTACGCAGTGTGCCAGGGTTTATGGATTTGGCCAGCGGGCGAGTCAAAGTCGATGACATCCAAGAAGTGGATATTGCGGATCTTCTAGGGCGTGATCCGGTGCCTGCTCAAGGGGATTTGCTTGAGCATTGCATCACCGGTCATTCGGTCCTAGTCACCGGAGCGGGCGGCTCGATAGGGTCTGAGCTTTGCCGGCAAATCTTGGCGCTGAAACCGACCACATTGCTTTTGTTCGAGCATAGCGAATTCAATCTTTACAGCATCCTTTCCGAGCTTGAGCCACGTATTGCCCGTGAATCCTTGTCAGTCCGCTTGCTACCGATTCTTGGTTCGGTGCGGAACCAGGATAAACTTCTTGATGTGATGAAGAGCTGGCATGTCGATACGGTTTATCATGCAGCCGCCTATAAACACGTCCCGATGGTTGAGCACAATATTGCCGAGGGTGTGCTGAACAATGTGATCGGCACGCTGAATACCGCGCAAGCGGCGTTGAAGGCCGGCGTATCGAATTTTGTATTGATCTCCACCGACAAGGCCGTGCGTCCGACCAACGTCATGGGCAGCACCAAGCGGCTTGCGGAGTTGACGTTACAGGCCCTGAGCCGTGAACTGGCGCCAGTATTGTTCGGCGATAAAGCCAACGTATCCATGGTGAACAAGACGCGGTTCACCATGGTTCGGTTCGGCAATGTATTAGGCTCGTCCGGTTCGGTTATTCCGCTGTTCCATAAACAGATCAAGGCCGGCGGGCCGCTGACTGTTACCCATCCGAAAATTACCCGTTACTTCATGACTATTCCCGAGGCCGCTCAATTGGTTATCCAGGCTGGCTCCATGGGGTTGGGTGGGGATGTGTTTGTACTGGACATGGGAGAGCCGGTGAAGATTGTCGAGCTTGCCGAGAAGATGATTCACCTGTCTGGTTTGAGCATCCGGTCCGAAAAGAACCCCCATGGTGATATTTCAGTCGAATTCACGGGTCTTCGTCCTGGTGAAAAGCTTTACGAAGAATTGCTGATTGGTGATAACGTCGTCGCCACCTCGCACCCTATGATCATGAGTGCCAACGAAGATCATCTGCCTTGGGATGTGCTCAAGGCCCGTTTGAGGGAGCTGCTGACAGCCATCGAACTGGATGATTATGGACGGGTCCGTCAGTTGCTGCGTGATACCGTCAGTGGTTACGCCCCGGATGGGGAGATTGTCGACTGGATTTACCAGCAACGCCGTCTCGATCCCTAGTTGTTACACATGCTGTAATGTACACACTTTTGACAGTGCCTCATCATCGCCTAAGTTTGGAAAGCAGCTTCGGAAAGCTGCTCCTTTCTTAACGATGTCATGGAGCGTCACTTATGCGTACAAGCTATTTTTACTCTCTGGTTATCGCCTTGCTGACCAGCGCCTCTATTGCTTCTATCGCTGCACCTGCCGTTAAACCGCAGGCGCCGGTTACGCCGCAGGTCATGGATGTGGCGGCCAAACCACAGAGCGCCAAGGTCGATCTCAATGTGGCAAATGCCGTTACTCTGCAGCATGAGCTGTCCGGGGTGGGTGAGGCGAAGGCGAAGGCGATTGTTGCGTACCGTGAGAGTAACGGTGCCTTCTCTTCGGTGGAGGAATTACTGGAGGTCAAGGGCATTGGCAAGGCAATTCTGGACAAGAATCGTGACAAGCTGGAAGTGAACTAAGGCAAAGGGAATCGAGAGGCTGGTCGTGATGACTGGCCTTTTTGCGGTTGGTCTTGAAGAATATAAGCGTTCCATGAGCTGTTACCGCGACAACTTCATAGCATCTGATTCGGATGTTGTGCTCCCGATTCCCTCCGGAGCCCTGATGATCCGACGCCAAGGTCAAAAAAGTGCATCTCTATCCCTGGCCCGTGGGCTTCCGAAAACCCATCGACTGCTCGCCGCGTTGGTCGAGCTGGACATCAAAGTGCGGTGGTCGCCCGTGTTTTTTCGTCTCCCTTAACAAGTCCCGCAACCGGGTGAATATCTTGTGTCGGAGCGCAACGGCTTCTTGCCTTTGGCTCAAGCGCCTCGAATCCGAACGCCTTAAAAATGTCCCCCAATTCCAGGCGATCATGCTGACGGTCCAGGAATCAACTGGTTACTTCACGGCTTTGGACCTTGGCGCAAGCGCCCTCATCATGTTTTGACCCCACGCTACGTTGCCTGACCCGGAAAATGCGGTCCATGGTTTCCCCGCCCGACGATCTTCTTGATGATCCTGTTTTGCTCAGGCAACTGCTGCTTTAGACACTCAGCCTCTGAGAAGAAGTAGCCCAAGCTTATCAAGCCCACATCGTCGACCTTAACGAACAGATCAGATCGCTGCTAGACTGCTTGTTCGGGCGCAAATCCGAATAGACTGTCAAGCCAATACGCCGCAACGGGCACCGTTCAACGAGCCCGAAAGCGAACCAATGCCGCTCGTTGATGGCCCTGACGAAGAAGCCGTTGCGCCGACGGCGCGCCTTGGCAAACGCACGCAGTTATCGGCCGATCTGACGCGTATTAAATCATTTATGAACTGCGCGAACACGAACTGACCGGTGACTGCGGTTGCAGTGAAGATGCTATCGGCAAAGACACCCGCAACTGGATATCGTGCCGAAGCAGGCCCGGACGATCAAACACATCCACAACGGTTACAGTTGCGGGGTTGTAAAACTGCACCGGTCATAGCTGACAAGCCTGCCAACTGATCGAAAATAGTGGCCGGCCCCAGCGTACTGGCTATCTCCCCAAAGCGTGAGCGCGAGGATGTCGCGATCCTTTTCGCTTGCGGTAACTTTTACCAGACGAAAAATGCCCGCTGGTGGCGCCCGTTCAAAGGGGCGCTAATTTCTTTCTATCGATGAGCCGTAGAGGCCTCTCGCGCAAATTTCTCTACAAATGGAACCAATTTCATTGCGATACGTTCACTCGCAAAGTTTGAAACATGATCCGAATAGCTATAGAGAAGCCTCCCCTCGGAGGATGCCTTGCATAATCTCTCTTTCATATCGCACAGCAAATCAAGCCCATCAAAAATCTTAACTGTATCGGGGAACTTCAATGCGATTTCATCAAGCAAATCTCTATATTTCTTTGACTGTGCTAAGTGCTCATCATAGGGAATCGAGCATTCTGGTAACTGGCCCAATCCCATCAAACTGTTAATTGAATCGAGAGATGTAACTCTAGAAATGCATTTTTTCGGGTCCTTTAGCGCCGGATTGTCAACCATGATTACTACCCGTTTGTTTGTTTTTTCCAGAAGCCTTACTGCTCCTTCCAAACCTTCTCGCGCCACTTCATAGTTGCGACTTTCGGGAAGATCTTGGATTGAGTAAGTAGTCTGTAGATTGAACAGATTTCTGGTTGCTACAATCATAACGACGACTTTGATTTTATTGTCACTTGCGAGTCTATTAAGCGCAGTCTTGGCGAGAGGCTGAAACTTTGCGTAGATTTTATGATCACTTATGATAGGGGCAGGTGCTCCGTCTGGGCCATTTCCTCCGAGGACAACCCAATAGCCTTGCGGCGAATTATATCGGAATATTCCCCCCGTCATTGCTGCCGCTTTGCTGTCCCCCAAAATCGCAAACTCAGCGTCGCCACGCTTGTCACTTATGCAAAATGGGAATTTTTTTGACTCTTCTTCTCCCAAACCACAACCCTTTTGCATGTAGCTTTGGCCCGAAGGATTGTTTTCGAATACGGGGTTGATTTTTACAACAGTCCTTCCGTTTATACCATCCACTCTATAGGTTAAAATGCCCGCACACCCTACCACGGCTATAACCGCCAGCAGCACAACGGGCTTTGCCATTGAGCTAACATGAAGTCTAAGTGGAATTTCCACAAATTTATAGGTCAGCCAGGCCGCCAAGATGCTAATGGCCAAGCAAAACCACAATGCAAATATACTATCAGAGTCTGGATTTAAGACTCTGTAGTAAGCGAGTATTGGCCAATGCCACAGATATAATGGGTAGCTAATTAATCCAACATACACCATGAGCTTTGCTGACAGAATGTTTTTGTTTAGCCAGGCATCGCCGCCAGCTGCGATTAACAATGCAGTCCCAAACACTGGCGCCAATGCGATCCATCCAGGGAACTCAGACTTACCGCTAATCGTAATGGCTGAAATAGTTATAAGGCCGATGCCGACTATGGAAAAACTATTGGTTAGATTTCTATCCTTGAAGATCCAGTTGATTTTATAGTCGTTTATACAGGCGTAAGCAAGCAGGGCGCCAATCAGAAGCTCCCATAATCTAGTGTGAGTCATAAAAAACGTATGGATTGGGGCCGATCTAATGCCGAAAATATTTGCACTGAAGGAAGTTAGCGAAAAAATAATAATAACAAAAAATAAGTTGAGCTTTAGTCGCCAAGCTATCCACATAGCTAGCGGAAAGAATAAATAAAATTGCTCCTCTACCGCAAGCGACCAAAGATGCATTAAAGGCTTAAGCTCGGAAGAGATATCAAAATAACCGGACTCCCTCCAGAGTACGATATTTTCATAAAACCAAGTGCCAGCAGACGTGTGCAAGCCAAGCTGTTTAAATTCTCCGGGCAGGAGAGAAACCCATCCAAACAAATAAACACTAACCACCACAATCAAAAGTGCAGGAAATATCCTGTTTATTCGGTGGGCGTAGAAGTCTGTAAAGCTGAAAGTGTCAGACTTTAGCCCTTTTATTATGATTGCCGAAATCAGATAGCCGGAGATTACAAAAAATATATCGACGCCTATGAAACCACCTGGAAAGGCGGAAGGGAACGCGTGGAATAAAATCACCGACAAGATAGCTAGCGCTCGGAGTCCATCGATGTCAGGCCTATAGTTTTTGTTATTGGTGCCATGCTTTTCTTGATTTATACTCTCTGTGAATGCCCCCATTCTTGCCTACCGCCTCTCTTCTCAAAAGGATGGATTATAGGCCAAAAGACGCCAAATCGCTTCGCTTGTGTGGACCCTGCAACACTTTTCGACTGAACCGAGTGGAATGATCGGTGTTTTCGCCCATCGCTCGGCCAGCCGGCCAGTGCCCCAGCCAAATGTCTGGATACGAAGGCGCGTACAGGGCATGATTGCCCATTTCCAGACGGCAATACTCAGGAAACGGACACGATGCGCCTAGCCTTCAGAATTCCACAAACTTTCTACACCTTGGTTGCCCTAATGTTTTTTTTAGGGGCCATTTCTCTATCGTCACTCTTCCATAACGAAGAGAAACCGCTGATCCGGATTGCAGTGCAGGCGGTAATATTTTTGATCATAATGCTTATTGTCTTTTCCGCGGGCCCCAAATCTCTGAGGGACACACTTTGGGGCTTGCCCGTGACGGCGCTGCTATCGGCGATCACCAACAGTCAGTATCCGCTGCATTTGTTTCTATTGACGCTCGTGTGCTTAATCTTGATCCGCAGATCCGAGCGCCGAGATACAGATCAGTGGGCTTATGCTGCATGGGTTGGCGCCATAATTGGGCTATTGATAAATATTGCGTTAGGCGATCTCGGGGTTGCCGAAAGCAAATTTTATTATGTAATAACTAGCGATACAACCAAAAACTCCTTAGGTTTTTACAATCCGAACATAGCTGCAATGCTTGCGGCTAGTACGGTTATATTCAGTAGTCTTGCGAAGAGGCGTCTAGCCTGGATTTTCTCCGTCGTTATCTTCGCTTACGTGCTTAGTGAAACGTACGCACGAACGGCAGCGATAATTCTGGCGATATATTATCTAAATATTATAATTGTCTATCGGCTATCAAGTGGCATCAAACGAGCGGTTGCTGTATTTATACCGCTCCTTAGTCTGTTTGTCGTGGCATTCATTATGTTTATGGAGCTTGCACCGGACCTCACGCAGACAGAGGCGTTTGGATTAATAGATAGGACTTTAAGTTATCGGCTGTCTCTGGCTGTGCCTCACTTGGAAGATGCCGCGCTATTCTTTCCAGGCGAAGCTCCGCGAAATATGGATTTCGCTCTGGCTAATATCATTATTGTCTTCGGGGGCGTACCCCTGATGGTATTCCTTGTTCTTTCTACCGTTGTATCCATGGTAATGAGAAAGGACCATATTAATTTCTATTTAATGTGCAGCATGATTTGTTTTTCCTCCTTGTTTTCTGAGAATATTGCGTACATATACATGCCTGTCGGGTTGTTATTCGCGGCCCCTTTTGCTTATGTAATTCATCATTTTTCAACTGCCGCAGCAGCTGTCCGCGCAAGGTCGCCAGAGCCCTTCCGATTACCGACCGGCCAAGCCCGAGATGCGCCATAGCGCCCGTACGAAGGTTATCGCGACTATTTAATGGCCGATGATTACGCTGGTATACGCTTTCTGCGCTTAGGCTGGCGTCGAGCGTTTAGATTATAGAACCCATGTGCAGCGCCAGCTTGTTGAGACGCAGAATTTTGCCGACAGAAAATAGTGTACCGGTCTTGATCTCGTTTAAAACGTGGTAGGTGAAAACCTGACTCGACGCATTAGTGATGGGTCAGACCAACAACGAAGAAAGGTTTAAGTTTGTCTACATTCATACATTTGAGCGCCACGATGTCGCGAGTTGCTTCACCTTTCTCGAATATGATTTCAAGGTGCGAGCGCTCAGTTGCTCCAAGGGCGAGCTCTTTCGCAGGTGCATGCCGGGAGCGTCGATGAAGGCGATGCGGAGGATGGTAAACACGATCAAATATTTGTGTTCCATTGATTCACAACTGATGGTCTGAAGTTTTTTTTCTCGCAGATACAACGCTGTGGACGAATCGAAATACTACGGTAAATTTGGGTGTAGAAATTCACCTATCGATGGCGGACCTGTTGCAATCGCGTCTGTTCAAATGGATGAAGAGCGAAATACCGAATCTCAATACGTTAAGTGGAGCATTATCTGCGTTTTGTTCGAAGGGAAGCCTGGAGCTGTTCGCGATCGGTATTTGCCACCTGCATCGAATTTGCGACCAAGAGTCATCTGACGGGAGACTGTCACGTACGGTTTTTAAGCAGCCGAGCGGTGAAGTACCCCTCGACTGACTCGACTCAGCGATGCGCCCAAAGGCGCTAGGGCCAGTGCTACACGTCAGCGGTTGGTCGAGACGGCTAAAGCCAACGACAGATTCCCCATGCGTGGCTGTCAGAGGCCGAGCGTAGGGAAACTCGAAGTCTTGACGGCGCGTTATAAATAGTTATGAGATTGGCATAAAAACTGATTACCTAACGCCAACCGATTGTTCAGCAATCCAAGGCCCCACCCCATGACCAACCCCCTTTCCCTAGCCGACCAAATCACCCTCGAACTCCGCGCCGACATCATCGGCGGTCGGCTCATCCCGGGCATGGCGCTGATCGAAAACAACCTGGTCTGCGCGTACAACGCATCCCGCAACACCATCCGTGAGGCATTGCACCGTCTGGGTCAGGAAGGACTCACCCGTTACGTTCGAAACAAAGGGGTCATGGTCCGCAGGCTGGACGTCGCTGACGTCCGGGATTTGTTCAAGGTCCGGCGCACGTTGGAGCTACAGGCCATTCTTACTAGCAAGCCGCTGAGCGAGTACCAGTCCGACCGAATGCTCGAAGCCTTGGAGGCTGCGGATCTGGCTCGGGAGCGTGAGGACTGGCGTGCTGTCGGTACCTATGGCTTGGCGTTTCATCAGCATGTCGTTGGCTTGATGCGCAGTCCTATGCTCGATGAGTTTTTCACCAATGTGGTCGCGCAGCTACGCTTGGTGTTTTGTTCCGCTCCTGATGAGGCGCGTTTCCAGGCGCCGTGGCTGGCCCGTGATCGGCAGATCCACGAATGGCTGGCCGAAGGCGACAAGCTTGCGGCCCATGAGGGCATGAGCCTTTATCTCGACGATTCCGAGCAGTTGCTTTTGCACTTGCTGACTTCCGCTAACGCCCACTGATCAAAGGACCCGCCGCCATGTACAAAGACTACCCAGCCGCCTACCAGGTCAGCAAAGGTTCCGCCCTTCAAGTGGACAAACCCTTCTACGACCGCATCCGCACCGCTCAAGACAAGCGCACGCTGATCGAGCAGTTCGAGGTCCCCATCCGCACTGGCCGCGCCTGGCATGTACCGGCAGGGCATGTCTTCCGCGTGACCACGCCGGTGGGGCCGCAAGTGGGGGACTTCAATGTCTGGAATGCTCACGATCCACGTGAGCGGCTTTGGGCGGCGCGTACGCGGCAGCTTCAGGGCGCGCATGTCAGCACTTATGATCGGCTGTGGTCGAACCTGCCATTTCTGCGACCGTTGGTGACGATCACCGATGACAGTTTGGCCGGTTATGGGATCGATGAGCATGGCGGGCGTTTGCATGATTTGTTGGGGACGCGGTGTGATCCGTATGTGAACAAGATGCTGACCGGCGAGGATTTCCATCATCACTGCCACTCGAACCTGACCCGTGCGGTGTTACCTCATGGTTTGACTGAGTTTGATGTGCACGATGTGCTGAATATCTTCCAGTGCACTGGGTTGAATCATGACGACATGTATTTCATGAAGGCTTGCCCGGCGCAGAAGGGCGATTACCTGGAGTTTTTTGCCGAGATTGATTTGCTCTGCGCGTTATCGACTTGCCCTGGCGGAGATTTGTCGTTGGCGATGTGGGGGCCGGATGCGCAGGATCCGCTTAGCGTTTGTCGTCCGCTGGGGGTGGAGATTTATCGGTTGGAGGATTCATTGCTGCAGGGCTGGAGTCAGCCGGAGCGGGCGGCGTACAAGGGGCAGCATGGGTTGCATATTGCCAAGGCGGATTGGGAGAAGTAACAGCGGGCGGCGGTTCTGATAACCCACGCACGATTAGCCAGACACACCGCGTCAGCAGGGTTGGGGCTGCTGCGCAGCCCAGCGGGGATAAATCCCCTCGCCACAAGGGCGCCGCGCAGCAGGCAGGTCAGCGGTCCTTGGCTTCTTTCGCATCCATTTCCGCGTTACGTTCGGCTACGCGTTTGCGCTGTTCTTCTGTCAGTTCCACCTTGTGGGCAGTGTCGCGCAGCATCATCAAGCCACCCACGATCGAGCCGATGGCGACGATCAGGATTAACCAGGCATACCAGGGCATAGGGCTCTCCTTGAGAGTGCAACGGTCAGTCGAACATTCGCTAACCGTTGCACTTACCACTTATGAGCGAAGGCTGTTCGCAGTGGTTCCATACTACGCCCGTTAGGCCGATTTCACCTTATAGCCCGGTCAACATTGCATCGGCCGGAGCGTCTGCGCGCAGCTGGGCGGTCAGGACGAAGTATACGAAACCGACTGCCATGAAGCCGAGGAAAATCAGGCCGATCAGGGCGTTGAACCAGGCCATCGCTACCAGGCAGACCACGGCGAGGACCAGGGCGATGCCCGGCACGATGGGGTAGCCGGGGGCGCGGAAGGTGCGCTCGAGGTTGGGTTCGGTTTTGCGCAACTTGAACAGGCTGAGCATGCTCATGATGTACATGACGATGGCGCCGAATACGGCCATGGTGATCATCGCCGCGGTCAGGGTCATGCCGCCGAGGTTGATCAGGCCGTCGCTGTAGATGGCGGCGATGCCGATCAGGCCGCCGGCGATGATCGCGCGGTGCGGGGTCTGGAAGCGTGACAGTTTGGCGAGGGAGGCGGGCAGGTAGCCGGCGCGGGCCAAGGCGAAGAACTGGCGCGAGTAGCCGAGGATGATGCCGTGGAAGCTCGCCACCAGGCCGAACAGGCCAATCCACACCAGCATGTGCAACCAGCCGGAGCTTTCGCCGACCACGGTTTTCATGGCTTGCGGCAGCGGGTCGTTGATGTTGGAAAGGGTGCGCCAATCACCGACGCCGCCGGCAAAAAACATTACGCCCATGGCCAGGAATACCAAAGTCAGGATGCCGCTGATATAGGCCTTGGGGATCGTGCGTTTCGGGTCCTTGGCTTCTTCGGCGGCCATGGCCGCGCCTTCGATGGCGAGGAAGAACCAGATCGCGAAGGGGATCGCCGCGAACATCCCGGCGATGGCCGGCGGGCCGAACACGTCGGAACCGGCCCAGCCGTTCAGGGCGAAGCTGCTGAAGCTGAACGCCGGCGCGACGACGCCCATGAATACCAGCAGCTCGGCCACCGCAAGCACGCAGACGACCAGTTCGAAGGTCGCCGCCAGTTTCACCCCGAGGATGTTCAGGCCCATGAACACGATATAGGCACCGACGGCGGCGTGTTTCGGGTCGAGCGCCGGGAATTGCACGTTCAAGTAGGCGCCGATCGCCAGTGCAATCGCTGGTGGGGCGAAGACAAATTCGATCAAGGTTGCCAGCCCGGCAATCAAGCCACCTTTTTCGCCAAAGGCCCGACGGCTGTAGGCGAACGGCCCGCCGGCATGGGGAATCGCGGTGGTCAGCTCGGTGAAGCTGAAGATGAAACAGGTGTACATGGCCGCGACCATGAACGACGTCACCAGGAAGCCCAGCGTCCCGGCCACGCCCCAGCCGTAGCTCCAGCCGAAGTATTCCCCGGAAATCACCAGCCCGACGGCGATGCCCCATAAGTGCAGGGTGCCCAGGGTGGGTTTGAGTTGTGTGTTCATCGGTGGCTCCCCTCGATAAGTAGCAAAAGCGCTGGGGAGGGCCCGTGCAGTGGGCGTGCCAGTGTGGTTCGGGCGGTCGTAATGGGCGAAATCGTGTCGTATCGGGGATGTTGGCTACCGGATGGCTTGGTTTTTTGCTCCAGTTCAGAGCGTGGTTGTCGAAATCGGCCTCATCGCGAGCAGGCCAGCCGAGCCAATCGGGAGCGATTTTTTTACAGTTTCTTTATCCCCCAACCCCTTCCTCGATCTCGTCCCTTTACACCCTTCCTGCCGACAATCACCACACGCGGCAAGACGCCGTACCACGGAGAAATCCCATGAGTGTTCTGGACGGGGTGTCGCTGCTGCTGGCAGTGGCGCTGTTCATTTATCTACTGGTTGCGCTGTTGCGCGCGGACCGGAGTTAGGAGCGGCTATGCACGGTTATGACTTCGGCCTGATCCTTGGCTTTTTCGCGCTGGTGCTGATTCCGGCACCGTTCCTGGGGCGCTTTTATTATCGGGTGATGGAAGGCCAGCGCACGTGGCTTTCTCCGGTCCTTGGTCCGGTGGAGCGCGGTTGTTATCGCGTGTCGGGCGTCGATGCCAGCGCAGAGCAGAGTTGGCAGAAATACACCTTGGCCTTGCTCGCCTTCAACTTGGCGGGGTTCGTATTGTTGTTCGCGATCCTGTTGCTGCAGGGACATTTGCCCCTTAATGCCGAACAGTTGCCCGGCATGGAGTGGACCCAGGCCTTCAACACCGCCGTCAGTTTCATGACCAACACCAATTGGCAGTCCTACAGCGGCGAAGCGTCGCTCAGTTACTTGAGCCAGATGGTCGGCCTGACGGTGCAGAATTTCGTCAGCGCCGCCACCGGCCTGGCCGTGCTGGTGGCGCTGTGTCGCGGAATCGGGCGCAAGTCCGCCTCGACCCTCGGCAACTTCTGGGTCGACATGACCCGTGCCACGCTCTACGGATTGCTGCCGCTGTGTCTGTTGCTGGCGCTGTTCTTGGTCTGGCAGGGCGTGCCGCAAGCCCTCGCGCATTACGTGCACGGGGTGACGATGCAGGGCGTGGACCAGGTGATTCCCCTCGGCCCGGCGGCCAGTCAGATCGCGATCAAGCAACTGGGCACCAATGGCGGCGGTTTCTTCGGCGTCAACTCGGCGCATCCGTTCGAGAACCCGACGGCCTGGAGCAATCTGTTCGAAGTGGCTTCGATCATCCTGATCCCGGCAGCGCTGGTGTTCACCTTCGGGCATTACGTCAAGGATCTGCGCCAGAGCCGGGCGATCATCGCCTGCATGCTCGCGCTGTTCCTCATCGGCGGTGCGACTTCGCTATGGGCCGAGTTGCAGCCTAATCCGACCCTCGACATCGCGGCCGTTGAACAAGCCGCACCGCTGGAAGGAAAGGAAGCGCGTTTCGGCACCACCGCCACGGTGCTCTGGTCGGTGACCACCACGGCGGCGTCCAATGGCTCGGTCAACGCCATGCACGACAGCCTCAACCCGTTGAGCGGCATGGTGGCGTTGATGAACATGATGGTCGGCGAAGTGATCTTCGGCGGCGTCGGCGCCGGGCTCTACGGGATGCTGCTGAACGTGCTGATCGCGGTGTTCCTCGCTGGGTTGATGATCGGTCGCACACCGGAATACCTGGGCAAGAAGCTCGGTGCCCGGGAAGTGCAGTTGCTGGTGGTGACGCTGCTGGTGATGCCGGTGAGCGTGCTGGTGTTGGGCGCCATCGCTGCCAGCCTGCCGGGGCCGGCTGCCGCGGTGAGCAATCCCGGTGCCCACGGTTTCAGCCAGTTGCTCTACGCCTACACCTCGGCGGGGGCGAACAACGGTTCGGCATTCGCCGGTTTCGGCGCCAACACGCCGTTTCATAACTTGATGCTGGGCCTGGGCATGTTGATCGGCCGGTTCGGCTACATCCTGCCGGTGCTGGCGTTGGCCGGCAGCCTGGCGATGAAGAAAGCCGCACCCATCGGCCAGAACAGCTTTCCCACCCACGGCCCGCTGTTCGTGACCCTGCTGACCGTGACCATCCTGTTGGTGGGCGGCCTGACCTTCCTGCCGACCCTGGCACTGGGCCCGATTGCCGAACACCTGAGCCTGGGTTTCTGAGGAATTGATGATGAACATGCCGATGAGCAAGACCGTCGTCGCCAAGACGCCGGAGCAACCGAAAACCAATATGTCGGCGCTGTGGCGTCCGGCGTTGGTGCAAGCCTTCGTCAAGCTCGACCCGCGCCAATTGCACCGCGCGCCGGTGATGCTGGTGGTGGAACTGACCGCGATCCTCACCACGGTGCTCTGCTTTATTCCCGACAACGCCGTGCCGACCTTCGTCGCCGCGCAAATCGCGCTGTGGCTGTGGTTCACCGTGCTGTTTGCCAACTTCGCCGAAGCCTTGGCCGAAGGGCGCGGCAAGGCCCGTGCCGACAGCCTCAAGGCCGGCAGCGAAGGCTTGAGCGCTCGCCGTCAGGTTGCGCAGGGTTTCGAAGTGATACCTGCCACCCGCCTGCGCAAAGGTGATGTGGTGCGCGTTGCGGCGGGGGAGATGATTCCCGGCGACGGTGAAGTGATCGAAGGCATCGCGGCGGTCAATGAGGCGGCGATTACCGGGGAGTCGGCGCCGGTCATCCGCGAATCCGGCGGTGATCGCTCGGCCGTCACCGGCAATACGCGGCTGGTGTCGGACTGGCTCCTGGTGCGCATCACCAGCAACCCCGGCGAGTCCACCCTGGATCGCATGATCGCCCTGGTCGAAGGCGCCAAGCGTCAGAAAACACCCAACGAAGTGGCGCTGGATATCCTGCTGATCGGCTTGACGCTGATCTTCCTGCTGGTGGTGGTGACGCTGCAACCGTTCGCGCATTTCGCCAACGGCAGCTTGCCGTTGGTGTTTCTCGTGGCGCTGTTGGTGACGTTGATTCCGACCACCATAGGCGGCCTGCTCTCGGCCATCGGCATCGCCGGGATGGATCGGCTGGTGCGCCTGAACGTCATCGCCAAGTCCGGCCGCGCGGTCGAGGCGGCGGGGGATGTGCACGTGCTGATGCTGGACAAGACCGGCACCATTACGTTTGGCAACCGTCGGTGCTCGGCGGTTTATGCAGCGCCAGGGGTGAGCGCGAAGGAGTTGGCCGAAGGCGCGCTGTTCGCCTCGTTGGCCGATGACACGGCGGAGGGCAAGTCCATCGTCGAGTTCTTGCGCGGCTTGCATTCGCAGCCCGAGCCAGCGGCGCAGTTGCTCACTGCCGTGCCGTTCAGCGCCGAGACTCGGTTGTCCGGTGTCGATTACCAGGGCCGTGCCTATCGCAAGGGTGCGGTGGATTCACTGTTGAGTTTCATCGGTCTGCCTCGCGCTGAATTGCCGGCGGCTCTGGCGCGGGAAATCGACAAGATCGCCCAGAGCGGCGGGACTCCCTTGCTGGTTTGCGTGGACGGCAAACTGCTCGGTGCCATCCATCTCAAGGACGTGGTCAAGCCCGGCATCCGCGAACGCTTTGCCGAGCTGCGCAAGTTGGGGATCCGCACCGTCATGGTCACCGGCGACAACCCGCTGACCGCCGCCGCCATCGCGGCCGAGGCGGGTGTCGACGACGTGCTGGCCGAGGCCACGCCGGAGAAAAAACTGGCGCGCATTCGCCTTGAGCAGAACGATGGCCGGCTGGTCGCCATGTGCGGCGACGGCGCCAACGACGCCCCGGCCCTGGCCCAGGCCGATGTCGGCATGGCAATGAACGACGGCACCCAGGCGGCGCGCGAAGCGGCCAACATGGTCGACCTCGACAGCGATCCGACCAAGCTGCTGGACGTGGTGCAGATCGGCAAGGAGTTGCTGGTGACGCGTGGGGCGCTGACGACGTTTTCCATTGCCAACGACATCGCCAAGTATTTCGCGATCCTGCCGGCGCTGTTCGCCTCGATTTATCCACAGCTCGGCGTGCTCAACGTCATGCACCTGGCCAGCCCGCAGAGCGCAATCCTCTCGGCCATCGTTTTCAACGCCTTGATCATCGTCGTGCTGATTCCCCTGGCCCTGCGCGGCGTGCGCGTGCAAGCGGCGAGCGCGGCGGCGTTGCTGCGACGCAATCTGTTGATTTATGGCCTGGGCGGAATCGCCGTGCCGTTCGTGGGGATCAAGGCAATTGACCTGCTGCTGACGGGATTGGGGTTGGTTTGAGCGAAGGAACGCTGGCCCTTGTGGCGAGGGGATTTATCCCCGCTGGTCTGCGCAGCAGACCCAAGATTGTTACCGCGGTAATCAGACACGACGATGAAGGATGTTTTGGGCTGCTCCGCAACCCAGCGGGGATAAATCCCCTCGCCACAGATGTGTCCACTCACAGATGTGTTTTCAATTGAGGAGTTCTAGATGTTTACTCTGATTCGCCCGGCCCTGAGCCTGTTACTACTGATGACCCTTATCACCGGCGTCGCCTACCCCTTGCTGGTCACCGGCGTGGCGCAACTCGCCTTCCCGGACCAGGCCAACGGCAGCCTGGTCCATGACGCCGACGGCAAGGTTCGCGGCTCTCGGTTGATCGCCCAGGATTTTGTCGGCGATGGCTGGTTTCATCCGCGTCCCTCGGCGGGCGCCTTCGCCACGGTGGCCAGCGGCGCGAGCAACTTTTCGCCGAGCAATCCGGCATTGGCCGCGCGGGTGAGCGCTGATGCCCAAGCGCTGCAAGTGCCCGGCCAGGGACCGGTGCCGCTGGCGCTGCTCACCACCTCCGGCAGCGGGCTGGATCCGCACTTGCCTCCGGCCGCGATTGCCTATCAACTGGCGCGTGTCGCGGCGGCCAGGAACCTGCCGGTCTCGACGTTGCAGCAGTTGCTCGATAGCCACATCGAGCGGCCCTTGGTCGGGCCGCCCGTGGTGAATGTGCTGGCGCTGAACCTGGCGTTGGAAAAACTCTGACCCGATGGCAGGGTGTTTTGATCAAACCTGGAAGAGACCCGCAGCATGAGCGACTCCGGCCGTGCCGATGCACTGTTAGCCAACCTGCCGCGCCACGACCGTGGTCGCCTCAAGGTTTTCCTCGGCGCCGCCCCGGGCGTCGGCAAGACCTACGCCATGCTGCAAGCGGCCCACGCCCGGTTGCGTCAGGGCACGGAGGTTGTTGCCGGTGTCGTCGAGACCCACGGGCGTGCCGAGACCGAAGCCCTGTTGAATGGCCTGGCACAGCAGCCGCTGGTGCGTTCGGAATATCGCGGGGTGATGCTTGAGGAAATGGACCTCGACGGCCTGCTCGCGGCCCACCCGAGCCTGGTCCTGGTGGATGAACTGGCCCACAGCAACGCACCGGGCAGTCGCCATGCCAAGCGTTGGCAGGACATCCAGGAGTTGCTCGCCGCCGGCATCGATGTCTACACCACCGTCAACGTCCAGCACTTGGAAAGCCTCAACGATCAGGTGCGCGGCATCACCGGCGTGCAGGTGCGTGAAACGCTGCCGGACTGGGTCTTGCAGGAGGCCGATGAGTTGTTGCTGATCGACCTGCCGCCGCGCGAACTGCTCGAGCGTCTGCGCGAGGGCAAGGTCTACGTGCCGGAGCAGGCCCGCGCCGCGATCGATGCGTTTTTCACCCAGACCAACCTCACTGCGTTGCGCGAACTGGCCATGCAGACCGCCGCCGCGCAAGTGGACAACGACTTGGCCCAGGGCTATCGGCAATTGGGCCAGTCGGCTCCGGCGGTGCGGGGCCGATTGTTGGTGGGCGTGGACGGCGACCTTCAGGCCGAACGGCTGGTGCGCCACGCCAGCCGCGTCGCCCAGCGTCGGCATTTGCCCTGGAGCGTGGTGCATGTGGACAACGGCGACGCCCAAGACGAGTCATCCCGCCAGCGTCTGCAAAGCGCGCAGCAACTGGCCGAACGCCTCGGCGGCGAGGTGGTGTCGCTGCGCGCCGGGGAGGTCGCCAAGACCTTGATCCAACACGCTGCACAACGTCGTGCGACGTTGGTGTTGGTCGGCCAGTCCCGGCGGCGTTTGCGCAGGCGACTGTTTGGCGGCGGCCTGGCCTCGCGATTGTTGCGCGATGCCCGTGGCTTGGAAATCAACGTGCTGGACAGCGACGAAACGCCTGCGCCCGCTCGCCTGCGCCCGAGCACCGCCCAGAGTGGATTCGACTACGCGCTGGCGCTGGTGGCAACGGCGACTGCCAGCGCGCTGGCCTGGGGAGTCTCCGGGTGGCTGGCGCTGCCCAACATCTCTTTGGTGTTTCTGATGGCGGTGCTGCTGGTGGCGGTACGCAGCAGCCTCGGCCCGGCATTGGCCTGTGCAGCGCTGTCGTTCCTGGCCTATGACTTCCTGTTCATCCCGCCGAATTTCTCCCTGACGATCCAACGCGAAGAGGACGTGCTGACGCTGGTGTTCTTCCTGCTGATGGCCGCCCTGACCGGTAACCTCGCGGCTCGTCAGCGTCGTCAATTGCAGGCCCTGCGCGACACCCAGCAGGAAACTGGCGAGTTGCTCGACCTGTCGCGCAAACTGACCGCCGCGACCGATCGCCAAGCCGTGATCAGCGCCGCCGTGCTGCACCTCAACAGCGAGGACGATCTGCAACTGTGCCTGCTCAACCGCGACGGCCAGCACGGATGGAACGTCGAGACCGCCGAACCGTTGACGTTCACCGAGGCCGAGCGCGCCGCCGCCGACTGGTCCTGGCAACACGATCAACCGGCCGGCGCCGGCACCGCCACGTTGCCGTCCGGCCGTTGGTGGTGGTGGCCGTTGTCGACGGAAGGCGGCCCGCTGGGCCTGTTGGGCATTTGCCCCAAGGACGGCAAGCCGTTGAGTGGTCAACGCCGACGTTTGCTGGCGGCCCTCAGCCAGCCGCTCGCCCAGGCCCTGGCGCGGGCGCAGTTGGCGCAAGACCTGGAAGCGGCGCGCCTGCATGGCGAAACCGAACAGCTGCGCAGCGCCTTGCTGGCCTCCGTCTCCCATGACCTGCGCACACCGCTGACGTCCATGCGCGGCAGCATCGACAGCCTGTTGGCGCTGGGCGAAGCGATTCCGCTGGAGGATCGCCGCGAGCTGCTCGAAGGCACCCGCGACGAGGCCGAGCGCCTGGATCGTTATATCCAGAACCTGCTCGACATGACCCGCCTCGGCCATGGCGCACTGAAACTTGCCCGCGATTGGGTTTCACCGGCCGATATCGTCGCCAGTGCCTTGCACCGGCTTCGGGCGGTGCTGGCGCCGCTGGCGGTCGGCATCGAGGTGCCCGCCGACTTGCCGTTGCTGCATGTCCACGCGGCGCTGATCGAACAGGCCCTGGTCAATGTGTTGGAAAACGCCGCGCGGTTTTCCCCCGCTCACGGACGGCTGCTGCTCACCGCTGGGGCGAAGGAGGATGAGGTTTTTTTTGCCGTGGCCGACGAAGGTCCAGGCATTCCGGAGCCAGAGCGCGAGAAAATCTTCGACATGTTCTACACCGCTGCGCGCGGTGATCGAGGCGGGCAGGGCACCGGGCTGGGCTTGGCGATTTGCCAGGGCATGGTCGGTGCCCATGGCGGGCGGATCAGCGTGGCTGACGGCCTCGACGGTCGCGGCACCTGCATCACTTTGCACCTGCCCTTGCAGGCACAACCGGGCATGGACGATGAAGCCTGAACGGCGCTGCGTTATGCTCTCGCCACTTGACTGTGATGAACGGACCCCATGAGCCAGAGCGCGACCCTTTTGGTCATCGATGACGAACCGCAGATCCGCAAATTCCTGCGCATCAGCCTGGCCTCACAAGGCTATAAGGTGCTCGAAGCCGACACCGGCGCCGCGGGCCTGGCCCAGGCGGCGCTGAACAAGCCCGACCTGTTGGTGCTCGACCTGGGCCTGCCGGACATGGACGGCCAGCAAGTGCTGCGCGAGTTTCGTCAATGGTCGACGGCGCCCGTCCTGGTGCTCTCGGTGCGCGCCAGCGAGGCGCAGAAAGTCGAGGCGCTGGACAACGGCGCGAATGACTACGTGACCAAGCCGTTTGGCATCCAGGAATTTCTGGCCCGCGTGCGCGCGCTGTTGCGCCAGGCACCGGCAGGCGAGGCCCAGGAAGCGGCGCTGACGTTCGGCGCGCTGACCGTGGACCTGGCCTATCGCCGGGTGTTGCTGGACGGCACCGAAGTGGCCCTGACCCGCAAGGAATACGCGGTGTTGGCGCAACTGGCCCGGCATCCGGGACGGGTCATCACCCAGCAGCAACTGCTCAAGGACATCTGGGGACCGACCCACGTCGAAGACAGCCATTACCTGCGCATCGTTGTCGGCCACCTGCGCCAGAAACTGGCCGACGATCCGACTCGGCCACGCTTCATCGTGACAGAGCCGGGGGTGGGGTATCGGTTGTTGGAAGAGGCGGGTGCTTAGTCCAAGCGCTTGAGTCAGTCACAGGAAGCCTGCTCAATTCTAGTTCTGCTCACGCTCATACCGATCCAAGGTATCGCTGGCAATCTCCCGCCCCAACGCGATCAGCTCCGGCGCCTTGTAGAACTCGAAGAACCGACACACCCGTTTTGGCACGTTGATCAGCACATCCGGCGGATAACCGGCAATCTTGTATTGCGCCAGCGAAGTCTGCATCACCTCGAAGCTCTGGTTGATCAAGTCCAGCAACGAGGCCGGCCCGACGTTATCGATGATGAACGAGCCGGTGGCGGATCTTGGCGCACCTTCGGTTTGCGGCGCGGCGGCCGGTTGCTGGCCCTCGGGCTCGGCGGATTCGATCCACGGGTTGATGTCGGCGGCCTCGGCCTTGAGGGCTTCCTGCTCCAACAGCAACAATTGCTCGGCTTGTTTGCGGCGAAACGGCAGCCGTGAACCCAGGGAGCTGACAAGGGTGTCGAAGCGCCGCCGGAACGCGGCGGGGCGCTGGATCACCGGCAGCTTGTATTGTTTCTGGTTGGTGGCATTGAGGTTGACCGCAATGATCAGGTCGCAATGGCTCGACACCACCGGCACGATCGGCAGCGGATTGAGCAGGCCGCCATCCACCAGCATGCGATTGCCTTGCATGACGGGGGTGAACAGGCTGGGAATCGCCGCCGAGGCCCGCATCGCCTGGTGCAGGCAGCCTTCCTGGAACCAGATTTCCTGCTGGTTGGTGAGGTCGGTGGCGACCGCGGTGTAGGGAATGCGCAGGTCTTCGATATTGAGTTCGCCGACAATCTTGCGGATTTGCCCGAAGACTTTTTCACCGCGAATTGCCCCGAGGCGGAAACTGACGTCCACCAACCGGAGCACGTCCAGGTAATCGAGGCTCTCGATCCAGTCGCGATAATCCTTGAGCTTGCCGGCGGCGTAGATCCCGCCCACGACGGCGCCCATGGAGCAACCGGCGATGCAGGCAATATCGTAGCCGCGTCGCTCGATTTCCTCGATCACTCCGATATGGGCATAGCCCCGGGCGCCGCCCGAGCCCAATACCAATGCGACACGTTTTGTCATGAGCTGGCCTCTTGTCGAACAGACACCAACAATGCACGCATCGAGGGCCAGGCTCAATCGTTGTGGCGCGGACGTCGTTTTTTGACACGCCGCGACGGCATATGCGTATGCTCCGTCCACACTTGAATATAGCGGTCGAGCCGAGGCACTTTTTGCCGGCGAAACCGTCTTACCAGCACGACTGTTTGACCTGACTTGAGGTGTTATCGATGAAAGCCCGGATCTGCCTGCCCTTGGTGGCATCCCTGATGGTTCTGGCCTTGGCCGGTTGTGCCGGCAAGACCGCTTACCGCGACAGTTGCGGCAGCCAGCTCGACAGCGCCTGGCGGGAACTGGACCTGGCCAAGGCCGAAGGTTTTGCCGGTACCGTCAGCTATTCCAAGGCCCTGTCGTTGCTGACCGGCGCCAAGACCCAGCAGCAATTCGAAGCGTTCGAAGGCTGCGCCAATAAAGCCGAGAAGGCGCGCTTCTACATTCGCGAATCCCGTGCGGGAAGGTGATAAAGGCAGCTGCAAGCTTTAAGCTTCAAGCTTCAAGAGGACGACCCACGCCGCTTCTCACTTGAAGCTTGAAGCTTGCAACTCGAAGCTGCGCACGGAGTAAGTCCCATGATTGATCGGCTGGTGGCCCGGATAGTGGGCCTGGAAGTTCGCTTGTTGGCCTGTCAGGCCCGCTTGAATGCCCAAACCGACAGCGAAGCATTGCACGACCTGCGGACCACGGTCCGGCGTTTGCGCAGCCTGCTTCGCCCGTTGCGCGGTTTGCCCGGTGTTGAACAGCTGGAAACAGCCGCGTCGGCGGTCGGCACCTTGACCACGCCGTTGCGCGATCGCGAAGTACTGGCGGCCTACCTTGAGCAGCACGGCAAGGTCGAGGCCGCGCAGCGGCGCCAGGTGCAAATGGCCGAAGCCTATCCCGCCGTAGCCAGCAGCCAGGAATTGGCGCATTTGTTGATGATCCTCGACGCGTTCCCGCGCTTCATCCGCGCCGCCCAGCGCCAGGGTTTGCTCGCGGGCTTGCGCAAACGCATCGAAAAACGCCTCGACAAGCAATGGAAGAAACTCGGCGAGGCCTTGCGCGATCCGGCCCATGACCGCCACCGACTGCGCCTGCTGATCAAGCGCGTGCGCTACGCCATCGAAGCCTATCCCGAACTCGATCGTTTGCCGAAAGCGGCCATGCCCCGACTCAAATCCGCCCAAGGCGCGCTGGGCGACTGGCACGATTGCTGGCAATGGCTGGCGCGGGCCGAGCAGGAACACGACCTGCAATCCTGCGTACCCGTCTGGCGGATCACCATGGAGAAGGCCGAGGCCAAGTCCGATCGGGTGCTCGATAAACTCATCGCCAGTTGCTTCGATAAATCCTGAATCGAAAAAAAACAGCCCTGCGCGAGCTCGCTCGCGCAAGGACTGATGGTGGGATTCGAGGTTTACGGCTTTTCTGTCAGTCTCTTTGGCCGGAATGAGCGCTGTACTGCCCGCCCGGGATAGTTAAGATCCTTCATCGTTTTCCCTGTCTTCGAGGTAGCCATGCGCTTTTCCGATTTGATCGACACCGTGCGCCATCAGCCAGATGCCGTGACGATCCCGCCTGAATGGGGCCAGGGACGTGCCAGTTTTGGCGGCCTGGTGGCGGCGCTGCAATACGAGGCGATGCGTGCGCGCGTTCCGGCGGATCGCCCGGTTCGTTCGCTGGCGATTACCTTTGTCGGCCCGGTCGCGCCCGACGTGCCGGTGAGTTTCCAAGTCGACGTATTGCGTGAAGGCAAGGCCGTCAGCCAAGTGTTGGGGCGCGCCGTGCAGGACGGGCAGGTGGTGACGATCATCCAGGGCAGTTTTGGCGCGTCACGATCCTCGGTCGTGGCGGTGCAGGCTGATCCCGCGCCGCAATTCAAGGCTGTCGAACAGTGCCAGGAGTTGCCCTATATCAAAGGCGCCACCCCAGAGTTCATGCGGCACCTGGCAATGCGCTGGAGTGTCGGCGGATTACCCTTCACCGGCAATAAATCCCGCAGCATGGGCGGCTGGGTGCGTTTGCGCGGTGATGTGAAAGAAGAGCCGCTGGACGAGGGCCACATCCTGGCACTGGTGGACGCCTGGCCGCCGGCCTTGTTGCCGCACCTCACGCAAATGGCACCCGGTAGCACGCTCACCTGGACCATCGAGTTCGTCCAGCCGCTGCTGGAGCTGACTACGCTAGATTGGTGCCAGTACCTGGCCGAGATCGAACATGCCCAAGACGGTTATGGCCATGTCGCGGCGAAATTCTGGAGTGCCGACGGTCGTCTGATCGCCATGAGCCGGCAGACAGTAACGATTTTCGGCTGAGGCGTTGCGGCGATTCAGTGACGGTGGCGTTCCCGCCAGGCGCGCCACCAGCCACCGCTGAGGAAAAATCGAGGAAAGGTCAGGAATTGTTCCACCAGCAGGCGCGACATTGCGTCCTTGCGGTCGCTGAACGGCTCGGATGCCTGTTTTTCCAGGCTATGGCCGTGGCGCTGCAACCCCAGCGCGGCGAGCAGCCCGATCACGCCGATGGCGACATCACCCAGGCTCAGGCTGAAGACGCCCGATACGATCAGTAGAAAGGCAATGATGAACAGCGGCACCGCGATCAGGTGCAGGACCAGGTTGGTCGGATGGCGATGATTCTCGGGGTAGGCGCGCCATTGCCAGGCCGGAAGGTTGGGGTGACGTTTGCCCATGATGCTGTTCCTTGAGTCCGTGAAGTCCGAATAACCCAAGAATAGGCCGGGCCGGGCAGGGCGGCGAATCGCGGTTGACTATCGCAACGATAGGCGGCTATAGCGTATTTATGTCGACGACTGCTTTTGTGGTTATGTTGACTGCTCTTGTGGCGAGGGAGCTTGCTCCCGCTGGGCCGCGAAGCGGACCCAAACAGCAGGTGCGGTGTGTCAGGCTAAATGAGTATTCTCTTGAGGGGCTGCTGCGCAGCCCAGCGGGAGCAAGCTCCCTCGCCACAAAGGCAGAATGTCTAAAGCTTGAGTTGCCCGATCGCCCTGTTTAACGCCCCCGCCAGCGTCGCCAGTTCATGGCTGGTGGTGGCTGAGTCCACGGTCTGGCGCACGGTGTTTTCGGTCACGTCGCGAATACTCACCACCGCTCGGTTCATTTCTTCGGCGACATGGCTTTGCTGCTCGGCTGCGACAGCAATCTGAGTGTTGCTCTCGCGCATCTGCGCCACTGCTTCAGTGATCTGCGCCAACGCGTCACCAGCCTCGCACGCCTGTTGCACGCAATCGTCGGCCTTGAGCGAACTCTCTTGCATGAAATCCACCGCGTCGCGGGTTCCTGCCTGCAACGCCGACACCATCGTGGTGATTTCATCGGTCGAGGCTTGGACCCGCTTGGCCAGGTTGCGGACCTCATCGGCCACCACGGCAAAACCCCGGCCCATTTCCCCGGCCCGCGCCGCTTCGATGGCGGCATTGAGGGCCAGCAGGTTGGTTTGCTCGGCGATGCTGTGGATCACGCTGACCACACTGTTGATCTTCTGGCTGTCTTCGGCCAGCCGCTGGATCATCTCGGCGGTCTGCTGCACGCCGGTGGACAATCCGGTAATTGACTGCTGTACGCGGCTGACGACTTCGCGGCCGTTGCCGGCCAGCGTGTCGGTGGTTTTCGACAGATCGCGGGTGGCGCCGGCGTGCTGGGCGATGTGATAAACCGTGGCGGACATCTCGTTGATCGCGGTGGCGGCCTGGTCGGTCTCGCTCTGCTGGCCGAGCATGCCTTGGCGCACGTCGTTCATGCTCGATGCCAGGCGCGCCGCGCCGCTGTCCAGTTGCCGAGCGGTGCTGGCAACGGTGTCGACCACGCGCTGGTAACCCGCCTGCATCGCGTTGAACGCCGCGGCCATCTGGCCCACTTCGTCCCGGCAGGCCAAAGGCACGCGGGCGGACAGGTCGCCGGTCTTCTCCACATGCAGCATCACGTCTTTCAAGGTGTTGAGCTGACTGAGCAGAAAGCGGATCAATAATTGCGACGCACCGAGCATCGCCAGCATCAGCACAAACACCGCCACTGCATATTGACTGAAGCGTTCGCCGAACACCTGGCCCAGGCTCACGCCTCGGACCTGCTGTTCAAGGTGCATGGCATAGAGCACTAACAGCAACGTTGTGACAAAGGCGACCGCATTGACCGCCCAGAATTTATACTTCAGCGAGATATTGCTAAGCCAGGCACCCATGGAAGGTCTTCTCTGATAGCGGAAACAGCATTGGCAAGGTGCCAGTATTGTGCAGCTATCCAGGTGCCGGGGTTTTGATGTGGGTCAACGGACAAGGGATTCGGTTTATTCGCTAAGGGCGGGCAAGCCGAAAAACGCCCGGGCGCAAGCTGTGCTGTGGGCCGCCAGGTCTTCCTGGGTTTCGCCCCGGTGCAGGGCCACTTCCCGCAGGACTTCCGTCAGGTAGGCTGGCTCATTGCGACCGTTCTTGGGTTTGGGCCGCAGCGTGCGCGGCAGCAGGTAGGGGGCGTCGCTTTCGAGCATGAGCCGGCCGCGGCGGATTTCCCGCACCAATGGGTGCAGGTGCGTGCCTCGGCGTTCGTCACAGATCCAGCCGGTGATACCGATATGCAAGTCCAGATCGAGATAGCTGAACAGCGCTTTCTTCTCACCGGTAAAACAATGCACCACGGCGGCAGGCAACTGGTCGCGAAAGTCCCGGAGTATCTCCAGCAAGCGTTGGTCGGCGTCGCGCTCGTGGAGAAAGACCGGCAATTGCAACTCCACCGCGAGGGCGAGGTGTTCTTCCAGGACTTTTTCCTGCTGCGGACGGGGGGAGAAATCGCGATTGAAATCCAACCCGCATTCACCCACCGCGCGGACACGATTGTGCTTGAGCAGATCTTTCAAATGCCTGGCGCTGTCGGCCGTCCAATCGCTTGCGCTGTGGGGATGAATGCCGGCCGTGGAAAATAACCGATCGCCTTGCGCGTCAAGCTGCTGGCAGAGTTCAAGGGCCTGTTCGCTGCCCTCGATGCTGGTGCCGGTCAATACCAGTTGGCAGACCCCGGCTTCATAGGCGCGCTCGAGCACCGCCTGGTGTTTGTCGGCGAAACTGGGGTTGGTCAGGTTGACGCCGATATCGATGAGTTGCATGGTGCTACCTCGGCCCAAAGGCCGCCCAGCATATCAGAGCTGTAGATTTATAAGAAAAGCCAAGAACTACAATGAGTTGCGGCTGTCTGTTGAGGCCACGAGACGGGTCGGGGTGGTGTCGCTGCCATCGTTGTGCCAGTCTTTCGCACTTTTCAGCGCCCAAGGTGCTCTGTTTTGTCCGGTCCAGCCTCGGTTTTCCACAGGATGGCTCGGCAATACCCATTCGGAGAGTGGATGACACGTCCCCAGGTGTTGCTTTTGCTATGTGGTTCGTTGCTGTTGCCGATGCCGGCCGAGGCGCGGCTGCCCGGTCCGGTGCAGGTGGTGGCGCCGGGCACGGTGCGCGACCTGGCGCAAATCCGCAGCAGCCGGGTCTTGAAAGTATTGGTCAACCAGAGCCGCAACAGTTCCGGTGAAGTTCAGGGCCAACCCATCGGCGTCGAATATCATCGGTTGCGGGCTTTCGAACAATACCTCAACGGGCATGCCCGGGATGGCCAGGAAATCACCCTCAAGATCATTCCCAAGGCCAAGGATCAATTGCTTGGCGCCTTGCAGCGTGGGGAAGGGGACCTGGTGGCGCCAGGCGAGTTGCTTGAGCCGCAACCTGGCCATGCGGTGAGCGCCAGTGATCCGATCCGCACCGATGTGCCCTTGCTGTTAGTGGGCATCAAGGGTGAGAAGCGCTACACGCGCGTGGAACAACTGTCCGGCAAGACATTGGCCCTGCCCAACGGCAGTGCGGCGGGCGACGCCGTCAGCCAGATCAACCAGAAGCTGGCGCTGCTCAAGCTGCAGCCCGTCAAGATCGAGTGGGTCGATCCTACCCTGGCGGTAGAGGATGTATTGGAGATGGTCCAGGGCGGGATTTTCCACCTGACCATCGTCGAGCAGCCCATCGCCGAACGCTGGGGCAAGATTCTTCCCAAGCTGCGTTTCGACCGGCAGCTGCTGATTGGCGAGCCAAGCGACGAATATTGGTTCGTACACCGCGACGCCGCGATGCTGCGGGCGAGTATCGATCGATTCCTCGCCGGCTATAAGGCCCCGTCCAACCCGGATGCCGCCTTCCTGCGTATCTACCGCCGCTTGTATCAAGTTCACTATCCGTTGGCCCGGGCCAATCGCCAGCGCCTGGAGAAACTCCGCCCGGTGCTGCAAAAGCATGCCCAGGCCCAGGGCATGGACTGGCTCAACCTGGCGGCGCTGGCGTTCAAGGAGTCGGCCCTGCAACCCAACGCGCGCAGCGGCAGCGGCCCGACGGGCCTGATGCAGATCACGCCGTCCGCGGCCCAGCGGGTCGGGGTCAATGACATCCAGAACCTCGACGCCAATGTGCAGGCCGGCGCCAAGTACCTGGCGATGATCCGCCGCAAGTTTTTCGCCAGCCCCAAGCTCAACGAGCGCGAACGCATGGCGTTTGTCCTGGCTGCCTACAACATGGGGCCCGAGCGGGTCCAGGGTATGCGCGCCGAGGCTCGGCGGCGGGGCTTGAACCCCAACCAGTGGTTTTTCCAGGTCGAGCGCATCGCCATGGAGCAGGTGGGAATGGGCGCGGTCAGCTACGTTAATAGTGTGAACAAGTACTATCTGGCCTTTGACCGCGAGCGGGAATCGCTGGAGCCCCAGGGCCAAGCGGTGGTCGTGCGGAAATAATCAAATAAACCGATTGTTATGGCGGAATATTTGCGCTTTTTCCATTGGCTTATTTGATTAATATGGCGTCCAACCCCACCTTACCAAGGAATGCACCATGAGCACGTTCGTCAACAAAGTTCTCTTTTCCCGCGCTGGCTACGGCCTGACGGTCCTGCGCATCGTTGTCGGGATCATCTTTGCCGCCCACGGCTCGCAGAAACTGTTCGGCCTGTTTGGTGGTTATGGCTTGGCGGGTACGGCACAGTGGATGGAAAGCATCGGCCTGACGCCGGGGTATCTGATGGCGACACTGGCGGGCGGCACCGAATTCTTTGCCGGACTTGCACTGATCATCGGCCTGCTGACGCGTCCAGCGGCGCTGGGTCTGGCGATTCTGTCGCTGGTGGCGATTTTCTCCGTGCACATCGGCAATGGTTTGTTCATGGCCAACAACGGTTATGAGTTTGCCTTGGCTTTGCTGGCCGGTAGCATCGCGGTGTTGATCGAGGGGGCGGGCAAGCTGTCCATCGATAACGCCATCGCCCACTGATTACCTGCTTGAATCATCGAAGGCCCGTCTTGTACGGGCCTTTTTTATGGAACTCGATTCTTGACACTGGCCAGTCAGCTTCTCTAGGATGCCGCTTATGCGCCGATTTAAACAGCTACTTGCGGGGCGCCAGGTGACTCATTGCAGTTGCCGTCAGAAGCCGGTAATCCAGGCTTCGAAATACCGCTAAAGCGCTGGTTCGGTGTTGCCTCTCACCTGCCATGCAGACTTTTGAGGCAGAGACACGACACAATGAACGCACCCAGCCCCCTTGTACGTCTTGCGCCAATCACGGCGAATCTTGTCCAACGCAATCCGAAAATTCTCCTGGGCGGTAGCCATCAGCCGACGCTGTTGCGTTATCTGGACGGCTGGCCGCGACGCAGTCATGGGCCCGCAGCCTTCCTGATCCAGTTCGTCGAAGACGGTGAGTCGCTGGCGCGTTTTGCCAATGACAGCTTCGACCTGGCCGTCATCCAATCCCCCAGTGCCGCGGACGCTCCTGAAATGATCCGCCACCTGACCCGTGTGGCGCGGCAGGGGTTGATCACCCGTCGTTGAGGTTTTTCAGTCTTTGGCCATGGCCCTGAACTGGTTGGCATGCACGCAATTGATCACGATATTGCTGCGGGTCGACCAGTCGGTATTGATGATATGGAAGCGTTGGATGTAGCTGTTGATATCCTTGGATTCGAACCAGGCGTCTACTTTGTCGCTGAAATCGTCGGGAACGAATAGGCCCGTGTATTTAGCGCATTGAATCGCGCGAAGCGCATAAGGTCTTTTAGGTTGGGCGCTGACATCATCCATAAACTCTTTCAACGTTGACGTTGAAATATAATCTTTGCCAATCCATTGTTGCTCAACACCCGGCCAATAGTCGTCGTCGCCGCGGTTACTGTTGTAAGAGATCACCACGGTACGCTCAGGAGCTTCCTGTCGAAGTTCCGCCAGTGTCATAGGTCTGAAGGCATAAGGGATGAGACGTGCACCGATCATCTGATTGATCAATTGCTGCAGTTCTTCATGCGAGGAATCAGTAAAGTTTTTGAATTGATGAAAATTCAAAATAATGATTTCGTTCCTTCGGGCTGGCTCGGCGTAAAAAGCGTTCAGGACCCCGAGCACGTCGTCTGCAATGGTTCGGCCAGACGAGGTCAGGTGGTACAACTGGAAACGTCGTGGGTGACCGACGGGCTGGCTGGGAAACAGTTCTACCCGCAAATCGATCACCCTGAACCCCCGATTGATCTGATCGCGTATCGGTACGTCTTGGGTGATTTCATTGGGCAGTAAAAATTTCGGCGCTTCTTTGTCGGAACCGGAGTCGTGGGTGCCGGGAAGTATCAGTTCATCTATACGGAGTTTGTAAATGCCGGGCGTGCTGCCCATCCAGCGATCGGGAGTGCTCATGATATTCATCCTTGAATGTTAATTCGGAAATTGAAGTGCGCCGTGTTGGCGCACTTTCAAGTTCTAGAAAAAAAGCGCTGTGGTCAAATTGAAGAAGTTGACAGCCTGTGTCAGGCAGGAAGAATTTCAACTTCTTTTAGAAGTTGAGTTGTTATAAGTATTCAATATGTGTGATGTACATCAGTTGCGCCCCGGCAGGAGTTTGAACGGTCACCTCGGCGTCCAGGGCCTTGCCAATCAACGCCCGTGCCAGGGGTGAGTCGATGCTGATCAGGTTCTGTTTCAAATCCAACTCGTCGGGGCCGACGATGCGATAGCGGGACTCGTTGCCGTCCTCATCCTCTACCGTAACCCAGGCGCCAAAATAGACCTTGTTTGGGTCGCTGGGCTTTTCGCTGACGATCTTGAGCGCTTCGAGGCGCTTGGTGAGAAAGCGCACGCGACTGTCGATTTCCCGAAGCATTTTCTTGCCATAGGTGTATTCGGCATTTTCCGAACGATCGCCTTGGGCCGCCGCTTCACTGACCGACTGGGTCACCTGGGGGCGGCGTACATGCCAAAGCTCATGCAGTTCAGCGCGCATCCGCGCTTCCCCTTCGGGGGTAATCAGCGCGGTGCCGGCGGTGCGGGGAGGACGATAGCGGCTCATGGCAACTTCTTGTCAGGGCAAAGCCGCCAGTCTATCAACCCTCGCGCAACACTGTCAGGGGGCTGGCGTTGAGCGCTCGGCGGGTGCCGAACACGCCTGCCGCACCAATCAGCAATGCGCCTACCAGTGGCAATATCAACAGCCACGGATGCGGATGCCAGGGTAGATCGAAGGCATACCGGTAGAGCACGAGGCTCACCAGTTCCGACCCCAGTGCCGCGAGCAGACCGCTGACCGCCCCGAGCAGGCCGAATTCGATGCGCCGGGCCTTGATCAGCAACTTCCGCTCGGCACCCAGGGCACGTAGCAGCGCGCCTTGGCGAATCCTCTCGTCGAGAGTGGCCTGCAAGCCCGAGAACAGCACGGCCATTCCCGCCGCCAGTACGAACAGCAATACATATTCCACCGCCAGCGTTACCTGGGCGAGGATGCTGCGCAGTTGTTCGAGCAGGGCTTCGACTTGCAGGATTGTCACGGCCGGGAAGGCCCGGGACAGGTCGACGATCTGCTGGTCGTGGCCGGCCGCCAGATAGAAACTGGTGAGGTAAGTGGCGGGCAGGTCCTTCAACGTTCCTGGCTGGAAAATCATGAAGAAGTTTGGCTGGAAGTTGTCCCAGTTGATCTCCCGCAGGCTGGTGACCTTCGCTTCCCGATTCAGTCCACCGACACTGAACACCAGGCGGTCGCCCAACTTGATCTTGAGATTGTCGGCGACCTTGCCTTCCACCGAGACACCTGGGATATCGTCCGGCGGTTGCTGCGGCCACCAGCTCCCAGCCGTGACGACATTGCCCGCCGGCAGGTCCGCCGCCCAGGTCAGGCTCAGGTCACGCTGCAATGCGCGGTCGCCGGCCGAGTCCTTGGTGACGAATTCCTTGGCCGGCTCGCCATTGATGCTGATGAGCCGTCCCGGTACCACGGGGTACAGTGGAGCCGACTGCGCCGACAATTCCATCAGCTTGTCGCTGAACGCCTGCTTGTCGTTGGGCAGGATGTTCAAGGCGAAGTAATTCGGGGCGTTTTTCGGCAGTTGGTTCTGCCAGGTATCCAGCAACTCGCCGCGCAGCAGCGCGATCAGGGCCATCGACAACAGGATCAGGCCGAACGCCAGGGCCTGGCCAGCCGCCGCCAAGGGATGACGCAGCAACTGGCCCAATCCCAGCCGCCAGGGCAATGAGGCGCGAGCCAACATCCGGCGCAGGCTTTGCAGCAGCAAGAGCAGCAGCCCGCCAAGCACCAGCGCCGCAATCACGCCGCCGCCGAGCAGGGCGAAGGTCAGCACCAGGTCCAGGCTCAAGCGCCACATGATCAGTCCGAGCGCACCCAATGCGGCCCCGTAGACGACCCAGGTACTCGAGGGGATCGGCAGCATGTCCCGGCGCAGCACCCGCAGCGGCGGCACCCGACCCAGCGCGGCCAGCGGTGGCAAGGCGAAACCCGCCAATGCCACCAGCCCGGTGCCGATCCCGGCGATTGCCGGCAACAGGCCGCCCGGCGGCACGGTGGTGGGCAACAGGTCATGCAGCAAGGCGAACAGCCCCAGCTGCGCGATCCAGCCGAGCAGGGCGCCGCTGATACTGGCCAGCAGGCCCAGCACGGTCAGTTGCAGGCTGAACAGCACCATGGTTTCGCGGCGGGACAGGCCAAGGCAGCGCAGCAGCGCACTGGCGTCGAAGCGTCGCGTGGCGAAACGGTTGGCGGAGAGGGCGACGGCCACGCCGGACAGCAACACGGCCACCAGGCTGGCCATGTTCAGGTAGCGCTCGGCCTTGCCCAAGGCGCCGCCGATCTGGCGGTTGCCGTCGCGGGCATCTTGCAGGCGCTGGTTGGGTTCAAGGCCAGGCTTGATCAGGTCGCGATAGGTTTGCAGTGCCGGCGCCGGGCCTCGCCACAGGTCGCGATAGCTGACGCGGCTGCCGGGTTGCACCACGCCCGTGGCATCCAGATCCTTGAGGTTGATCAGCACGCGGGGGGTCAGGCTGTAGAAGTTGCCGGCGCGATCCGGTTCGTAAGTCAGCACCCGGCTCAGGCGAAGCGTCTGGTTGCCGACATCGATGCTGTCACCGATCTTCAGCTCCAGCGCCGTCAGCAGGCGAGCTTCGACCCAGGCCTCCCCCGGAGCGGGGCGCCCGCCCGTTTCTTCCTGGCCGAAGGGCGCCGGGGCGCTTTTCAGTTCGCCACGCAACGGATAGATGTCATCGGCTGCCTTGACGCTGGACAGCTGGATACCGTTGTCGGTGGCGACAACGCTGGAAAATTCCACCACCCGGGCGTGTTCCAGGCCTAGGTCGATGCCGCTGCGGATCTGTTCCGGGCGGGCAGGGGAACTGCCTTCGAGCAGCAGGTCGGCGCCGAGGAATTCAGTGGCGCGCATCATCATCGCGCCGTTGAGCCGGGCGCCGAAGTAGCCGATGGCGGTGCTCGCCGCCACCGCCACCAACAGGGCGAAGAACAGCACGCGCAGTTCGCCGGCGCGGGCATCGCGCAGCAACTGGCGGACGGCAAGACTGAACAGGCGCAACAGGGGCAAGCGTGCCATCAAGGCTCCAGGGGCGCGACCATCTGGCCGGCTTCAAGTCGGATCAGGCGCCGGCAGCGATGGGCCAGGCGTTCGTCGTGGGTCACCAGAACCAGCGTCGTGCCGCGTTCCTTGTTCAGCTCGAACAGAAGGTCGCTGATGCGTTCGCCGGTGTGGCTGTCGAGGTTGCCGGTCGGCTCGTCGGCGAACAGCACGTCGGGTTCGGCGGCAAAGGCGCGGGCGATGGCGACGCGCTGTTGCTCGCCGCCGGAGAGCTGGCGTGGCGAGTGGGTCAGCCGCTGGCCGAGGCCGACTCGTTGCAACAGTTGCGTGGCGCGTTCCCGGGCGTCCTTGCGGCCGTCCAGCTCCAGCGGGAGCATGACGTTTTCCAGTGCATTGAGGCTGTCGAGCAGTTGGAACGACTGGAAGACAAACCCGACATGTTCAGCGCGGACCCGGGCTCGCTGGTCCTCGTCCAGTGCGCTGAGGGCCTGGCCGGCAAGTATCACTTCACCGCTGCTGGGCAGGTCGAGGCCGGCCAGCAGGCCAAGGAGCGTGGATTTGCCGGAACCGGACGCGCCGACGATGGCCAGGCTGTCGCCCTGGTTCAGTTCCAGGCTGAGTTCGTGCAGGATGGTCAGTTCACCTTCCGCGCTGGGTACCACTTTGCTAAGGTCCGTCGCGGTGAGAATGCTTGAGCCCATGGAGAATCCGATGCGTGTGTGGTTTTTGAGTGCCGGCCTGGCCTTGATGTGCATGGTCCAGAACGCAGCGGCGGGTACTGTCCTGATCGTTGGCGATAGTATCAGCGCGGCTTTCGGCCTGGATACCCGCCAAGGCTGGGTGTCGTTGCTTGACCAACGGCTCAAGGCCGAGGGTTTCGACGATAAAGTGGTCAATGCGTCTATCAGTGGCGACACCAGCGCGGGAGGCCTGGCGCGCCTGCCGACGCTGCTTGCAGCCCATAAGCCGGACCTGGTGATCCTGGAACTGGGGGGCAACGATGGCCTGCGCGGACAGCCGCCAACACAATTGCAACAAAACCTTGCAGCGATGATCGACAGCTCCCGTGCCAGCGGTGCCAAGGTGCTTTTGCTGGGCATGCAGTTGCCCCCCAATTATGGACGGCGCTACACCGAAGCCTTCGCCCGGGTCTACAGCACCTTGGCCGAAGAGAAGAACGTGCCGCTGGTGCCGTTTTTTCTCAAGGACGTCGGGGGTATACCCGGGATGATGCAGGGGGACGGATTGCACCCGTCCGTCGCGGCCCAGGGCAAGTTGCTGGAAAATGTCTGGCCGGCGCTGAAACCGCTGCTTTGACGCTTTTCTACAGGCGGTGTTTCGGCTAATGTGGCGCCCCCGATTTGGAGCCCCCGATGCCGCGTCCCGCCTGGTCCCTGTTTGCCTACCAACTGATCGAGCCTGACGAGCAGTTGGACCTGTTCGCCTGCCAGGAAGTGCGGGTTCATCTGGTGACCCGGCAGTTGGAACTTGGCGGCTCGGCCGACCGGACCCTTTGCGGCAGCCTTTTGCCGGCCCAGCCACGCTGGTCGGCGGTCGATCGCAAGATATTCCAGGACCATCGCCTCTGTTCGTTGTGCCGGGCGATCCTCGAATCACAGAAGCGTGGCACTTCGCCGATCTGGCCGGAGCTGCGGTTCGAGTTGTAACCCCCCTCGCTTCCCCGGGATCTGATTTCAGTTCCCGGACCTGCTGCGCATCGGACGCCTCGGCGCCGCTCTCCCCGAACTCACGGGCGGCAGTGTACAATCGTCGCTTCACACCCTCTGTTCGATCTGCGAAGGATTTCCCGGATGTTGCCGCGCTTGCCTGCCGTCGCCCGCTGCCTGTCTCTTGCCGCCCTGTGTATGGCTGGGCCCGTTGCCGCATTGGAGTTGCCCCTGCCACCGCCGGGTGAAGACATTGTCGGCCAGGTGCAAGTCATCAAGGCCAAGTACGAAGACACCTTCGCGGACCTGGGCACCACCTACGACCTGGGCTACACCGAGATGGTCGCCGCCAACCCTGGGGTCGATCCGTGGTTGCCGGGCGCTGGCACTGAAATTGTCTTGCCGACCCGTTTCATCCTGCCGCCGGGCCCGCGCGAAGGCATCGTGATCAACCTCGCCGAATACCGCCTCTACTATTTCCCCAAGGGTCGGAACGTCGTCTACACCTTCCCGTTGGGGATCGGTCGTGAAGGTTGGGGCTCGCCTATTGCCCACACCAGCATCATCGCCAAGACGCCGAACCCGACCTGGACTCCTCCGGCGTCGATCAAGGCCGAACATGCCGCCGATGGCGATCCGTTGCCCAATGTCGTGCCGGCCGGTCCCGATAACCCGCTGGGCCCGTTCAAGTTCACCCTGGGGACGCCGGGCTACCTGATCCACGGTTCGAACAAGAAGTTCGGCATTGGCATGCGCACCAGCCACGGCTGCTTCCGGATGTTCAATAACAACGTGCTGGAAATGGCCGGCATGGTGCCGGTGGGCACGTCGGTGCGAATCATCAACGACCCGTACAAGTTGGGCGTGAGCGGCGGCAAGGTGTATCTGGAAGCGCATACGCCGCTGGACGACAAGGGCAACCCGTCCGTGGTGGACAAGCACACGGCGGTCATCAACGCGATGCTCAAGCGTGAAGACATCACCAGCAACCAGCGCATGAACTGGGACGTGGTGCGTGACGTAGTGGCTGCCGAAGACGGCTTGCCGGTAGAGGTTGCTGTTCCGAACACTTCGGCCCCGATGGTTTCCAGCGCGCCGATCGACCTCACGCAATAGCCTGTGTGAAAGCAACCCGCCGACGTCTCACGAGGTCGGCGGGTTTTTTATCGCCGGTAAAACGCCGGGCAATAAAAAAGCCGACCCAGTGATGGGTCGGCTCGATAACAATCCCGAAGGACTATTACTTGCGGCTAGCTTTTTCCAGCATGCGCAGAGCACGCTCGTTAGCTTCGTCAGCAGTCTGTTGTGCTTTTTGAGCAGCAGCCAGAGCTTCATCAGCTTTACGGTAAGCTTCGTCTGCACGAGCTTGGGAGCGAGCTGCTGCGTCTTCGGTAGCAGTCAGACGTGCTTCGGTTTCTTTCGATGCGCTGCTGCAACCGGTAGCCAGAACTGCGGCCAGGGCCAGAGCAGAGAATTTCAGAACGTTGTTCATCGTGTTCCCCTTCAAGGACTTTCTATTTAGTGACTGTCTCCCCAGAGTGAGGAGTTAGCCGGCGTACATACTACTCATTACTTGTAGTAAGTAAACTGACGTAGCGCAAGAAGCAAAAAAATTGTAGGCGGTGATTGTTTTTCAGGCAACTTTTCTGAGTGCTGTTTAAAAAACACACAGCCGCAACCGCCAGAATGGAGCGCGTGGTTGAAGAAAAGTTCCGTTGACGCGCTAACTCCCCCGAGCACACTAAAGTCGCTGCTTATTGATTCTCCTGGACTTTTGCTCATTTTTTGCGCAGCCATCCAAGCATCTTTTATTGCTGCAGACGGTGACTTTAACAACCGGCGCTCGTCTCAAGACTCAACAACTGGCGATGTTCAGCTATTGCGCCTTGACCGACTACCGCGTGAAAGTGACGCTCAATCGATAAACCCGTCGGGGTTTATCCCTTCAGTGACAGGCGTGCCTTGAGCATTTGCGTCATTGGTGCCTACTATTCACGACGTGCTCGGGTTTGAGCGATTGGTTTTTTTGCGCTCGGTGACCAGACAGGCACGGGGTGGCGTAGATGTTCCTTCGCCGGAAAAACATCGGTAAGGTAGGGGTCAGCATTCAGACCCGCGAGGAGTAGTGATGAGCGAGGCGGTTTCCATCCACCATGACCAGGCTGGTCATCAGTTCGAGACCATTGTGGACGGTCATCGTGCCTATCTGACCTACATGGACCTGGGCAAGCAGACCCTGGACATCTATCGCACGTTCGTGCCGAACGCGCTGCGTGGCAGGGGGATTGCTGCGAAGTTGACCGAAGAGGCGCTCAAGTACGCCGAGGAAATGGGCTACACGGTGATCCCGTCCTGCTCCTATGTGGAGCGTTACATGGAGCGTCACCAGCGGCACGCGGCGAAGCTCTGAAACGTTTGGATCGCACAAAAAAACGCCGGACTGAAAAGCCCGGCGTTTTTTTATGCGTGCAATTCGCCGATCAGCTGCGCTGACGCTTTGGCAGCACGTCCTTGAGCTTGGCGTGCATGCCGCGCAAGGTCTTCTCGGTCGCGCTCCAGTCGATGCAGGCATCGGTGATGGAGACGCCGTACTGCAAATCTGCGAGGTCTTTCGGGATTGCCTGGCAGCCCCAGTTCAGATGACTTTCGACCATCAGGCCGATGATCGACTGGTTGCCCTCCAGGATCTGGTTGGCGACGTTCTCCATCACCAGCGGTTGCAGCGCCGGATCCTTGTTGGAGTTTGCGTGGCTGCAATCGACCATGATGTTCGGCTTGATCTTCGCCTTGTTCAGGGCCTGTTCGCACAACGCGACGCTGACCGAATCATAGTTCGGCTTGCCGTTGCCGCCGCGCAGCACCACGTGGCCGTAGGCGTTGCCCTTGGTCGTCACGATCGACACGCCGCCTTCCTGGTTGATACCCAGGAAACGATGCGGGCTGGAAACCGACTGCAAGGCGTTGATCGCCACGGTGAGGCCGCCGTCGGTGCCGTTCTTGAAGCCCACGGCCGACGACAGGCCAGAGGCCATTTCGCGGTGGGTCTGGGATTCGGTGGTGCGCGCGCCAATGGCGGACCAACTGATCAAATCCTGCAAATATTGCGGCGAGATCGGGTCGAGGGCCTCGGTCGCGGTGGGCAGGCCCATCTCGGCCAGGTCCAGCAGCAACTGGCGACCAATGTGCAGGCCGTCCTGGATCTTGAAGGAGTCGTCCAGGTACGGGTCGTTGATCAGGCCTTTCCAGCCGACGGTAGTCCGAGGCTTCTCGAAATACACGCGCATCACCAGGTACAAGGTGTCGGAAACTTCCGCCGCGAGCACTTTCAGGCGCTCGGCATATTCGTGGGCAGCCTTGATGTCATGGATCGAGCAGGGCCCGATGACGACGAACAGGCGGTGGTCGGTGCCGTCGAGAATGTTGCGGATGACTTCCCGGCCCTTGGTCACGGTGCGCAGGGCAGCGTCGCTCAGGGGGATATCACGCTTGAGCTGGTCAGGCGTGATGAGGGTCTCGTTGGAGGCGACGTTAAGGTCATTGATCGGTAAATCAGCCATCGTGTTACTCGTCAGGTCACGGGTGCCGGCCGCCAGCGATTCCCCGCGCGGCGGTGCACAGCGGATTTAAGCGCGTCGGGGAGCCGAACCTTAGCGCGTTAGGAGGTGGCTCGACAATGGGCAGGGGCCGGTTTAATTGTGGCAAGCAAGCTCCCTGGCCACGGGCGGCAGGTCTTGTGTAATGATGCGCAGGGATTGTTCAACGGGGGAGTTGCATGATGCAGGCAGGCGCAACAACCAGGATCGGCATGATCGGCACCGGGGCGATTGGCGGGTTCTATGGCGTCATGCTGGCGCGGGCCGGCTACGACGTGCACTTTCTATTGCGCAGCGAATTTGCCGCCGTGGCCGAACGCGGTTTGCGGGTCGCCAGCGAAGTTCATGGGGCGCTGACCCTCGACCCGGTCCAGGCGTATCGCTCGGCAGCCGATATGCCGCCTTGCGACTGGTTGCTGGTCGGTGCCAAGACCACCAGCAATGCCGACCTGGCCCCGGCCATCATCCAGGCTGCCGCTGCTGGCGCAAAAGTCCTGCTGTTGCAGAACGGCCTCGATGTCGAGGACGAACTGCGACCGCTATTGCCCGATTCGCTGCACTTGTTGGGCGGCCTGTGCCTGGTCTGCGTGCATCGCGTCGGCCCCGGCGTCGTCGCCCACCAGGCCCTCGGCGCGGTCAACATCGGTTACCACAGCGGTCCTGGCCGGGATCAGGCCGAACGCATGGCGATTGTCGAAGAGGGCGCTGGGCTGTTCCGTACCGCCGGTATCGACTCCCAGGCCATGGCCGACCTGCAACAGGCCCGTTGGCAGAAGTTGGTGTGGAACGTACCGTACAACGGTCTTTCGGTGCTGCTGGGCGCCAGCACCACGCCGTTGATGGCTGACGACCACAGCCGCGGGCTGATCCAGGCGCTGATGGAGGAGGTGGTACGCGGCGCGCGGGCCTGTGGTCATCATATTGCGCCGGGTTACGCCGAATATCTGTTCACCATGACCGAGAAGATGCCCGACTACTGGCCGAGCATGTACCACGATTATTCCCACAAGCGACCGCTGGAGTTGGATGCGATCTATGGCCGGCCGTTGGCTGCGGCCAAGGCGGCAGGATGCGAACTGCCGAAAATCGAAGCCTTGTATCAGGCGCTGGCGTTTTTGGATCGCCACAACGCTGATGGCGAAAGAGGGAAACATGGCCAATAACATTGATGACAAGCTGGTGCTGGCAATTTCCTCGCGGGCCTTGTTCGACTTGAGCGAAAGCCACAAGGTCTACCTGGCGAGTGGTGTCGAGGCCTATCGGCAATACCAGATCGAGCATGAAGACGAAGTCCTGGCACCTGGTGACGCTTTCGCCCTGGTGCAGAAATTGCTCAACCTCAACCAGCACCTCGGGCGTGCCCGGGTCGAAGTCATCCTGGTTTCGCGCAACAGCGCCGACACTGGCCTGCGTGTGTTCAATTCGATTCATCACTATGGCCTGGCGATTTCCCGCGCAGCATTCGTCGGCGGTCGCAGCCCTTACCCTTATCTGAAGGCGTTCGGCTGCGACCTGTTCCTGTCCACTCACGCCGAAGACGTGCGCAGCGCCCTTGAGGCCGGATTCGCGGCGGCGACCATCCTGTCGGGCGGTGCCAGCCGTGCGGCCAGCGAGGAATTGCGCATCGCCTTCGACGGCGATGCGGTGCTGTTCTCCGATGAGTCGGAACGCGTCTATCAGGCTGGCGGCCTGGAGGCATTCCAGGCCAGTGAACGACAGGCTGCGCGCGAGCCGCTGCGAGGTGGACCGTTCAAGGGGTTCCTGGCGGCGCTCAATGCGTTGCAGCGCGAATTTCCCGAAGACGCCTGCCCGATCCGCACGGCGCTGGTCACCGCCCGTTCCGCACCGGCCCACGAACGGGTGATCCGTACCTTGCGTGAGTGGGATATTCGCCTGGATGAGTCGCTGTTCCTCGGGGGGCTGACCAAATCCGCGTTCCTCGAAGCCTTTGCCGCCGACGTGTTTTTCGACGACCAGACCGGTCATTGCGAACTGGCCCGGGAAGTGGTCGCCACTGGGCACGTGCCCCATGGCATCAGTAACGAAGTGAAGCTCTGACTGGCCGCTGTCCGGGCGTTACGTCGCACGTCGAACTCCTCGGGGCGCTGCTAAGCTGAATCAATCTCCGCCATCCTGGCACTCGAGGAGGTCACATGATTCGTTCGATGCTGTACGCCACGGACCTGGGCCTTTATGCCCCTTATGTGATGCAGCATGCCTTGGCGTTGGCACGGACGTTTGCAGCCGAGTTGTATGTGGTGCATGCGGTGGAACCGATGGGGCTGTTCGCCGAGTCGGTGTTGCAGAGCTATCTGGACGAGCAGGCGTTGAACGAATTCCATCGTCAGGGTCTGAGTACGGTGATGGCCAATATCGAGCAGCAGGTGCTCGACAGTTTTCGTGAAGAACTGGGGGAGGGCCAGCAAGACTTGAAGCTGATCAAATCGGTCAGGGTGTTTCAGGGTGATCCTTCCCAGGTCATTCTCGAACAGGCGGCAAAACTCTCCGTCGATTTGCTCATCGTTGGCAGCCATTGTCAGGGCGCAAGCGGCGAAACCCCTTTGGGCAGGACCGCCGCACGGGTTTTGCAGTTGTCCCGTGTGCCGGTGTACCTGGTGCCGCTGGTGCAGCGTCGGCGTCAGGGAGATGCTTGAGGCTAAATGATGGCCTTTTATAAAAAGTTCTAGATTTCTTTGTGCAACCATTCATATAGTTATATGCCGTCGCTGATGCCCGTCGCATCCAACTGCTTTGAGGGATACATATGAAGCTTCAACAACTGCGCTACATCTGGGAAGTGGCGCACCACGACCTCAACGTTTCCGCTACCGCCCAAAGCCTCTACACGTCGCAACCTGGCATCAGCAAACAGATCCGCCTGTTGGAAGACGAACTGGGCGTCGAAGTCTTCGCCCGCAGCGGCAAGCACCTGACCCGCGTGACCCCGGCCGGTGAGCGCATCATCACCACGGCTGGCGAGATCCTGCGCAAGGTCGAAAGCATCAAGCAGATCGCCCAGGAATTCTCCAACGAGAAAAAAGGCACCCTGTCGATCGCGACCACCCATACCCAGGCTCGTTATGCCCTGCCGCCGGTAATCAGCAATTTCATCAAGCAATACCCGGACGTGGCGCTGCACATGCACCAGGGGTCGCCGATGCAGATCGCCGAAATGGCCGCCGACGGCACCGTGGATTTCGCCATCGCGACCGAGGCCCTGGAGTTGTTCGGCGATCTGGTGATGATGCCGTGCTATCGCTGGAACCGCTGCGTGGTCGTGCCCCACGGGCATCCGTTGACCAAGCTGCCGAAGCTGACCCTCGAGGCCTTGGCCGAATACCCGATCGTGACGTATGTATTCGGTTTCACCGGTCGTTCCAAGCTCGACGAAGCCTTCAGCCATCGTGGCCTGACGCCGAAAGTGGTGTTTACCGCCGCCGACGCCGACGTGATCAAGACCTATGTGCGCCTCGGGCTGGGCGTGGGCATCGTGGCGAAAATGGCCGTCGACACCAAACTCGACAATGACCTGGTGGTATTGGATGCCAGCGAGTTGTTCGAATCCAGCGTGACCAAGATCGGTTTCCGCCGTGGCACGTTCCTGCGGGGGTTCATGTGCGACTTCATCGAGAAGTTCGCCCCGCACCTGACCCGTGAAGTCATGGCCAAGGCCATCCAGTGCCACAACAAGCAGGAACTTGAAGAGCTGTTCGACGGCGTCGAACTGCCAGTGCATTGACCGACGTCTAGATAGCCTCGGTGACAGCGAACTGTTGCCGGGCGCCCGCCACGACGATCTCCACTTCATCCCCTTCGAATTTGCCCAGCAGGCTGCGCCCCAGCGGCGAGCGAGGGGTGATGACGGTGATCGGTTGTCCCACCAGCGAGACCTTCAGTCCCGCCGCGTCAGGTCCCAGGAACAGCCATTGCTGGCGGCCCTCGTCATCCTCCAACCCGATCAATGTGCCGACCTCGATTCCGCGTCGTTCGTCGTACGGCCTTAGCGTCAGGTTCTGGCAGAGGCTGAGCGACTGGCGGATCTCCTCGACGCGCCTGGCTTGGCCGGCGGCAAGATAAGACGCTTCGAGGCCCAGGGTGTCGTACTTGTTTTCGGCAATGTTTTCTTCGTGGGTCGCGGTTTCGTAGGCGGTTTGCGCGGCGCGCTCGGCGATGTCGAGGTCAATCTTGAGCTTGTCGAGAATCAATTGGTGGACGGTTGGTTTGTTCATGATCATTCGCAAAATTGCAGGACGTTGGTGCGGCTTTTTTCGCTCGGCGCGTTCTGGTCCTGTTGCAGCCAGAACTGGCATTTGGGATTGGACAGGTTGCGAGGGTTGCTTCGAACCTGGTCAAGCGCCTGGCGTTGCTCGTTCCTTTGCAGGTTCTGCTGATATTGCTCGAACATCGGCGTAGGCGGCTCGGGTGCCGGCTGAACTGCCGGCGGTTGCGCCAGTTGCTGCACAGCGGCCGCCACCGGGGCGAGTTGCTCATCGAATAGAAACTTCGACAACAGCCATCCCGTCAACACGATGGCAAGGAAGCCCAGCCACAGGCCCAAGGCGATACTGACGGTCAATTGCAAGGCGGTAAGGCGCGACGAGGAATGGTCGGGCATGTCTGCTTCCTGGCTGAACACGGGATAGGCGGCAATTGTCGCATGAAGATTAATCGCCGTCGGCTCTTCTGCATCGACGTTGCAATGCGGGACAATCGGGTTTTGCCACAGGGAGTCGGGAATGACCGTGCGTTGGGATATTTTTTGCACCGTCGTCGATAACTTTGGCGACATCGGCGTCACCTGGCGCCTGGCGCGGCAATTGGTGGCTGAGCACCGATGCGCGGTGCGCCTATGGGTCGATGACTTGCGAGCCTTCGAGCGGCTGTGCCCGGCCATTGATATCACGCTTTCCGAGCAATGGCAGGAGGGCGTGCAGGTGCGCCATTGGCCCAAGGACTGGCTCGATACCGAGGCCGCCGAGGTGGTGATCGCCGCGTTCGCCTGCCAGTTGCCCAGCGCCTATATGGATGCGATGGCCGAGCGTGAGGTAACGCCGCTGTGGATGAATCTCGATTATCTGAGCGCCGAGGACTGGGTGATCGGTTGTCATGGCCTGCCATCGGTCAAGTACAAGCACGTGCAGAAATATTTCTTTTTCCCCGGCTTCCAGGCAGGCACCGGTGGCCTGCTGCGCGAGGAGGGCTTGCTGGAGCGTCGCCGGCAATTTCAGCAGGACGACGTGGCGCAGCGAATTTTCCTGCAAGGGTTGGGCGTCGACCGGGCTCCAGATGCGCGCCTGATCTCGTTGTTTGCCTATGAAAACACAGGCTTGGCGAGTTGGTTCGACACGATGGCGGCCGGGGCCGAGGCGTTTCACGTGCTGGTCCCGGAAGGGCGGGTGCTGGCGGATGTCCGGCGCTGGCTGGGTGACGAGGGCGTTGAGGTTGGTGCGGTGCATCGGCGCGGAGCCCTGACGGTACAGGTTCTGCCGTTCATCCGGCAGGATCAGTACGATCAGTTGTTATGGTGTTGCGACTTCAACGCCGTGCGCGGTGAAGACTCTTTCGTGCGCGCCCAATGGGCCGCCCGGCCAATGCTCTGGCACATCTATCAGCAGGAAGAAGACGTCCATCTGGAAAAGCTCGAAGCGTTTCTGCGGTTATATACCGAGGGGCTCTGCGGGCCTGCGGAAAAAGCGATCAGCGGTCTCTGGCGGGCGTGGAATGCCGGCCAGGACATGACCGGACATTGGAAATCGGTCTGCGAACAACGCCAGGAACTGGCCGAACACGCCCAGGCGTGGTGTCTGGAACAAGCCTCGCGAGCCGATCTTGCCACGGCGCTGGTGAAGTTTTACCGAAATTGGATATGATACGCGGCCTAGATTTTTGTAAATCCCATCCAAATTCGGATATTCGCAATGAAAACTGGTAAAGAACTGAAACCCGGGACCGTGATCCGTCTCGAAAACGATCCTTGGCTGGTTCAGAAAGCTGAGTTCACCAAGTCGGGTCGTAACAGCGCGATCATGAAGACTAAGCTGAAGAACCTGCTGACCGGTTACAAGACCGAGATCGTCTACAGCGCCGACGACAAACTGGACGATGTGATCCTCGACCGCAAAGAAGCGACCCTGTCCTTCATCAGCGGCGACACCTACACGTTCATGGACACCACTGACTACACCATGTACGAGCTGAACGCCGAAGACATCGAAAGCGTTCTGCCGTTCATCGAAGAAGGCATGACTGACGTCTGCGAAGCCGTGTTCTTCGAAGAGCGCCTGGTTTCCGTAGAACTGCCGACCACCATCGTGCGTCAGGTTGACTACACCGAAGGCTCCGCTCGCGGTGACACTTCCGGCAAGGTGATGAAGCCTGCCAAACTGAAGAACGGTACCGAGCTGTCGGTTGCTGACTTCATCGAAATCGGCGACATGATCGAGATCGATACCCGCGAAGGCGGTTCCTACAAAGGCCGCGCTAAGTAAGCGAAGTCTTTTGTACGAAAAAGCCCGACCATTGAGTCGGGCTTTTTTATTTCTGCTTTCCACCTGCTTCCTGTTACTTCAGGTGCTGCTTGAGCTCCTGGGATGCCTGCAACATCGCCGAACGCACCGCTGGCACCTGGCTCACCACGTTGAGCAAACCATAGTCGTGAATCATGCCGTTGTAGCGCACGGCTGTGACCGGCACGCCGGCCGCGTCCAGTTTGCGGGCGTAGGCTTCGCCTTCGTCGCGCAGCACGTCAGCTTCGGCGGTCTGTACCAGCGCCGGCGGCAGGCCCTTGAGCTGCGCGGTGGTGGCTCGCAGCGGTGAGGCATAGATCTCGTTACGCTGGCCGGCGTCGGTGGTGTAGTTGTCCCAGAACCACTTCATCATGTTCTTGCTGAGGAAGTGCCCTTCGGCGAACTGGTTGTAGGACGCCGTCTCGAAGTTGGCGTCGGTCACCGGCCACAACAGGGCCTGGAAGCGAATCGCTGGCGTGCCCTTGTCCTTGGCCATCAGGGCCACGACTGCCGCCATGTTGCCGCCGACGCTGTTACCCGCTACAGCCAGGCGCTTGCCATCGACGTTGATTTCCTTGCCGTGCTCAGCCACCCATTTGGTTGCGGCGTAGGCTTGGTTGATCGCCACCGGGTAATGCGCCTCGGGCGACGGCGTGTAGTTGACGAATACCGCGACGGCACCCGAACCCGCCACCAGATCCCGAACCAGCCGTTCGTGGGTCGGGAAATCCCCCAAGACCCAGCCACCGCCGTGGAAGAACATGAACACCGGCAGCTCACCCTTGACCCCGGCCGGACGAACAATCGTCAGGCTGATCGGCTGGCCATCGACCTGGATGGTTTTCTCGCTGACGTCGGCCTTGGGCAGGGTCAATTTGACCCCGGCCTGGGCGCCGACCAGTACGGCGCGGGCGTCCTTGGGCGACAGTTGTTCCAATGGCTTGCCGGTCCCGGCATTCAGCGCATCGAGAAACGCCTGGGTGTTGTGTTCGACGATGCCGTCGGCGAAGGCGCTGCTGACGCTCAGGGCGAGAAGGGTGCCGGTCAGGGCTTTGGTGATGGTGTTCATGTGAGTCTCCTTGAATTTCGGTCCGGGTTCGGGGTTAGACGGTGACGTGCAGGCGCACATCAACATTGCCGCGGGTGGCGTTGGAGTACGGGCAAACCTGGTGCACCGCATCTACCTGTTTTGCGCTAAATGTTTGTGCGCTAAGTAGGTGTGAGAAGAATGTAATGCGCAAATAGTTTGTGCGCAATATATATTTTCGAGGCAATTCCGAATGCACCACCTGGAAAGGCTTGGAGGCCTTGATCTAGAGCGGTTAAGGCAGGCTGTATTTTTTTTGAAGGCGGTGTTTGAGCAGGTGGATCATGAATCCGGGAAGGAAGGTGCAGGCGCCTCCGCAAGCATGCTCGCTCTGCGGAGGGCTGGTGTGCCTTTGATCAGAGGCTGTCTTGCAGATGCCCGCGCAGTTCTTGCAGGTCACGTTGCAGCTTTTTCAATTGCTCCAGCGTCTGGCCACTGGCGGCGAGGATGCATTGCGGAATATCCAGGGCCTTCTTCTGCAGGGCGCGACCTTGTTCGGTGAGTTCGACGATGACCACGCGCTCATCCTCGCGGCTACGGGTGCGGCTCAACAGGCCTTCGGCCTCTAGGCGCTTGAGCAGCGGCGTCAGCGAGCCCGGGTCGGTGAGCAGGCGGTTGCTGATTTCGCCGACGGTCAAACCATCTTTTTCCCACAACACCATCATGGCCAAATATTGCGGGTAGGTCAGGCCCAGCGCCTGGAGCAGCGGCTTATAGACCTTGGTCATCAACAGTGACGTTGAATGCAGCGCGAAACAAACCTGGTTATCCAATAACAGGGCTTCGCAAGGGTCGGGAGTGTCGCGTTGGGTGTTCATGGCGGAAACCTTTCATCAATGATGCTATGAATCTAGCGGACGAACCTTTAATGCACCAGATAATTCTGATGTCCTGCTCAGGCGTTTCATTTCCTCGTTAACGCCAACTGCGTAGGATAGGCGCCCTGATAAACGGGGGGAGTCGTCTGTGATTGAGGTCGTGCAATATTTGCTGTTGGGCGCCGCGCTGGGCACGTTGGGGGGATTGTTCGGAATCGGCGGTGGACTGATCGCCATTCCGGTGCTGGGCGTATGGTTTGGCCTGGACCAGCAGATTGCCCAAGGCACGGCATTGGTGATGGTGGTTCCCAATGTGATGCTGGCGCTGTGGCGTTACCACCAACGCAATCGCATTGAGTTGCGCCATGTGTTGCCGTTGGCGTCCATGGGGTTCTGTTTCGCGTGGCTCGGCTCTATCTGGGCTGTAGGCATTGACGCAGAGAGCATGCGGATTGGCTTCGTGGTGTTCCTGATTGTTCTGGCGGCCTACAACCTTATCCGAATGTTCGCCGCGACGGCGCCGGCTTCGGCACAGATGCGTCATGGCTGGCCATGGCTCGGTGTGCTAGGAGCAGCGTCGGGGACAATGGGCGGGCTGTTCGGCGTTGGCGGGGCCGTTGTCGCCACGCCGATTCTTACCAGCGTATTCGGTACAAGCCAAGTGGTCGCGCAAGGCCTGTCCCTGTCTCTGGCGCTGCCGAGCACGGGCGTGACGCTCGCCACCTATGCGTTTCACCATGAGGTGGACTGGTGGATCGGGCTGCCGCTGGCGGTCGGCGGGTTGATGAGCATCAGTTGGGGCGTCAAGGTCGCCCACGCCTTGCCAGAGCGATTGCTGCGTGGGCTGTTCTGCGGTTTCCTGGTGCTGTGCGCGGTGTTGCTCGTCTTTAAAGTTTGAAACCTTCGACGATGTGCTCGGCCAGGCATTCAGTGATTGGCGACGGGTTGTGCAGGTTGCGGATCAGCATGATGCTGGCTTCGGGCAGCTCCGGCAGGTTCTCGGCCTCGCCGAGCACGCGCATGTCAGGTGTCAGCAGGCTTTCCAATTGCGCGGTAATCGCCAGGCCCGCGCCGACCACCGCCATGAGCGCTGAAAGGCTCGAGCTGTTGTACGCCACGCGATAATCGCGGCCCATGGCATCCAGCGCATTGCAGGCCCATTGTCGACAGAAACAATCACTGTTGAACATCGCCAGCGGCAGCGGTGTTTGTTCATGGACGTTGAAACAGGCGGCTTCGGCCCAGACAAAACGCTCCTTGCGCAGCAACTGGCCAATTTCATCGCCTGGCTTGCGGGTGACGATGGACAGGTCCAGGTCCTGGCGCAGCAACAACTGCTTGGACGACTCGCAGTGCACCTCGATTTCGATCAGCGGATAAAACTGGGCGAAGCGCTGCAGGATTCCCGGCAGGAAGCGCATCACATAATCGTCCGGCGTGCCGATGCGCACGGTACCGACCATGTGCGGTTCGCGCAGGGTATTGAACACTTCGCTGTGCAGCTTGAGGATCCGCCGGGCATAACCCAATAAGACCTGGCCTTCAGCGGTGAGCTTGACCTGCCGTCCGTCGCGCTCGAACAGGCGGCGCTGCAACACGTCCTCCTCGAGGCGCTTCATCTGCATGCTGACGGCGGACTGCGTGCGGTTGACCAGCTCGCCGGCGCGGGTAAAGCCGCCCTGGTCGGCGATGGCGACGAAGGTACGCAGCACTTCCGTATCGATGCTCGGGTAACTCGACAATTGATCAATCTCCGAGATGTATTGCATAAGAAACATTCGTTGGATTGATCTTAGCCTCGGCGCGAGACTAGAGCCATACCCAACGGAGGACATCACGATGAAAGGTCAAAAAGGTTATCTACTGATCGATAAATTCTCATCCCACGGTTTTTCGCTCGGCGCGCTGTTGCACAAGTTTAGCCGCTGGTACGAATTGCACCACGAGCGCGAATTGCTGGCTTCGATGAGCGACGAGGCGCTCAAGGACATCGGCATCAGCCGTGCAGATGTGGAAAAGGAAGTGGTTCGGCCATTCTGGGATGACCCGATGCACAAATGAGCCATCCTTCCCTACACAAACCGCTCAATGGTGAGGTAGGTTGCGAGCAGACAAGGAGATCTCCATGCCCGCGACTCTGTCCTTTACCCTCAAACAGGCCCGGCGCCTGGCGTTGGCCGCCCAAGGATTCAATGGGCGGTTACCGCCAGCTTCGGTGCAAGCCTCCCACGTCAATCGCTTGATTGGACGTCTTGGCGTGCTGCAAATCGATTCAGTCAATGCACTGGTGCGCTCGCATTACCTCCCGCTGTTCTCACGTCTCGGTCCCTACCAACGCGTTTTGCTCGACCAGGCCGCCTGGAGCCAGGGACGCCGCCGCACGCTATTTGAATACTGGGGCCACGAAGCGTCGCTGCTGCCGATGTCGATGTACCCGCTGATGCGCTGGCGCATGGATCGGGCGGCCCGTGGCGAAGGTGTCTATCAGCAGCTGGCGCGTTTCGGCCAGGAGCGCCAGGACGTGATTCGCCGGGTGCTGCAGTCGGTTCGTGAACAAGGTGCGATTGGCGCGGGCAGCTTGTCCACGCGCCAGGAAAAGGCTGGTCCCTGGTGGGATTGGAGCGCCGAGAAACACGCGTTGGAGTGGCTGTTTGCGGCCGGCGAAGTGACAGTGGCGGGGCGGCGTGGCTTCGAGCGGCTGTATGACTTGCCGGAGCGGGTGCTGCCGGACTCGATTTTGCAGTTGCCGCAGCCGGACGAAGCCCAGGCCCAACGCGCTTTGCTCCTGCACGCGGTGGATGCCCTGGGCATCGGCACCGAAAAAGATCTGCGCGACTACTTCCGCCTCGGTCCGGCCGAGAGCCGTGCGCGGCTGGCCGAACTGGAAGAGACCGGTGAGCTGGTGCGCTGCCAAGTCCAGGAATGGAAGCAGCCGGCCTGGTGTCGACCGACTGCGACAGTTCCTCGCAAGCTGGCAGCCAGTGCGCTGCTCTCGCCGTTCGATTCGTTGGTCTGGGAGCGCAGTCGCACCGAGCGCTTGTTCGACTTCCGTTATCGCCTGGAAATCTACACGCCGGAGCACAAGCGAGTGTATGGCTATTACGTACTGCCGTTCCTGCACAACGAGCGGATCGCGGCGCGGCTGGACCTGCGGGCGGAGCGGGCCCTGAGTCGCCTGGCGGTGCATGCCGTGCACGAAGAAGAGCCTGGGCTGGACGAAGAGGGCATGCAGGCGCTGGCGCTGAATTTGCGGCGCATGGCCGATTGGTTGGGGTTGGAGCGGGTCCAGCTCAACTGCCGGCGGGACGGGGGCGTTCGATTGGCCAGAGCCTTGACGCAGGTCGGCAGCGCTTGAGTGGGCGCTATCGCGAATGTGCTCGCGATAGCGGTTTGATAGGCAATGAAGCGCCTAGCGCTTGACCTGCTTCAAAGTCTCGGCGATCAGGAAGGCCAACTCCAGCGACTGGTCGGCGTTCATCCGTGGATCGCAGTGGGTGTGGTAGCGGTCCGACAGGCCGTCCTCGGTGATCGGTCGCGCGCCACCGATGCATTCGGTGACGTTCTGCCCCGTCATCTCGATATGAATGCCGCCGGCATAGGTGCCTTCGGCTTCATGGACCTGGAAGAACTGCTTCACTTCGCCAAGAATCTGCGCGAAATCCCGGGTCTTGTAGCCGCTGCTGGCCTTGATGGTGTTGCCGTGCATCGGGTCGGAGCTCCACAGCACTTGCTTGCCCTCACGCTGCACGGCGCGCAACAGCGGTGGCAGGTGCTCACCCACCTTGGTGGCGCCCATCCGCGCGATGAGGTTCAACCGACCGGGGTCATTGTCCGGGTTGAGCACATCGATCAGGCGGATCAGGTCGTCAGGGTTCATGCTTGGGCCGACCTTGACGCCGATCGGGTTGTTCACCCCGCGCAGGAATTCGACGTGGGCACCGTCCAATTGGCGGGTACGGTCGCCGATCCACAACATATGGGCCGAGCAGTCGTAATAGTCATTGGTCAGGCTGTCACGGCGCACGAAGGCCTCTTCGTAATTGAGCAGCAGCGCTTCGTGGGCGGTGAAGAAACTGGTTTCGCGCAATTGCGGCGAACTGTCCATGCCGCAGGCGCGCATGAACGCCAGGGTTTCATCGATGCGGTCGGCCAGGTGGCTGTATTTTTCCGCCAGGGCCGAGTTGGCGATGAAGTCCAGGTTCCATTTGTGCACCTGGTGCAGATCGGCAAAACCGCCTTGGGCAAAGGCCCGCAGCAGGTTCAAGGTGGCGGTGGACTGGTGGTAGGACTGCAGCAACCGCTCCGGGTCCGGTACGCGGCTTTTTTCGTCGAAACCGATACCGTTGACGATGTCGCCCCGGTAGGCCGGCAGGGTCACGCCATCGATCGTTTCATCGTTGGCCGAGCGCGGCTTGGCGAACTGCCCGGCCATGCGCCCGACCTTGACCACCGGGCAGCCGGCGGCAAAGGTCATGACGATCGCCATCTGCAAGAGCACCTTGAAGGTGTCGCGGATCTTCGCCGCCGAGAATTCGGCAAAGCTTTCGGCGCAGTCGCCGCCTTGCAGCAGGAACGCCCGGCCCTGGGTCACCTCGGCGAACTGACGGCGCAACTCCCGGGCTTCACCGGCAAACACCAGTGGCGGATAACTGGCCAGGGTCTGCTCCACCTGCAACAGGTGCGCGGCGTCGGGGTAGCGGGGTTGTTGCTGGATCGGCAGGGCGCGCCAGCTGTCAGGGCTCCAGGGTTGGCTCATCATGATCTCTAGGTGATTTACGCTCGGACGGCCATGTTATCAGCAAATTAGTGCGTGACCTGTTCCGGTTGCTTCGCCGACAATCGCGCCTTTGCCCCGTATGCGTGGGCTCAAGCCGGCCCGGCAACCACAGGAGATGAAATGACAGAGGAGCGCGTCGAGCATTTGCTCGCCGAGGTGCATGACCAGTTCGGCATGATTCGCGTGTTCGAGGTGGCCGACTACCGGTTTCTCGAATTTGGCGACGCCATCGAGCAGAGCTGCGTGTTCACGGCCGATCCGAGCTGGCTCGAATATGACTACACCCGCGCCATGCTCATCGGTGCGTTGTGTCACGAGCGGCCGGAGAGTGCGCTGTTCCTGGGCTTGGGCGCCGGTACGCTGACCCAGGCTTGCCTCAAGTTCCTGCCATTGGAGGACGTCGAGGCCATCGAGCTGCGGCCCGATGTGCCGCGCCTGGCTATCGAATACCTGGGGCTGGACGACGATCCGCGATTGTACATCCGCGTCGGCGATGCCTTGGAGCTGCTCGAAACGGCGGAGCCGGCGGACTTGATCTTCGTCGACCTTTATACCGATGTCGGTCCCGGTGTCGGGCATCTGGCGTGGGGTTTCCTGGAAAACTGTCAAAAACGCCTCAATCCGGGCGGCTGGCTGGTGATCAACCAATGGGCCACCGACGATGGCAAGCCCCTGGGCGCGGCGCTGTTGCGCGGCCTGTACCATCGGCACTATTGGGAATTGCCGGTGAAGGAGGGCAACGTGATCCTGATCGTGCCGGCGGATCTCGATCAGGAACTGGATAGGGACGCACTGATATCCCGAGCCGAAGGGCTGGCGCCGCGATTGGGCTATTCGTTGCAGTCGTTGATCAAGGCCATTCGCCCGGCGACGTGATCAGCGAAGCCAAACCCTTATGACGAGTGAGTTCCCCTGTGGCGAGGGAGCTTGCTCCCGCTGGGTCGCGAAGCGGCCCCCTTCGATTTCAGATATCAACCCAAGCGTCTGCTTCGCAGCCGAGCGGGAGCAAGCTCCCTCGCCACAAGGGCGAAGCCGTCTGGAGATGAATCGTTTTAGCTGGCGGCCCAAGGCCTTTTGGCAGAGAGCCCCATAACGGGGTTTGCCGATAAAAAAAGCTCCCTTTTTGGGCAAATTCCGGTATAGTGCGCGCCGGCCTTTAGCCGGGCCGCGTCAAGGTAGCGCAATTCTCCGAAGTCAGCTTCGGTTGCATGTCCGCACAACGGATGCTTCCAAGACGTTCTTTATTCATTCATTCGTTTTCGCAAATCCCCGCCGACAAAGCAGCCAGGGCGACTCTTGAGTCTCAACACGGCATGCGCAGCTTTGGAGCATGGGTCTTTGCGGATGCACTTAGAGGCAGACCCATGACCCAGGAAACCGGCGGCTTCGCCGCTTTTAATCTCAACCCGAACATTCTTGCAGCCGTCATTGCGACCGGCTATGAAGAACCTTCGGCGATTCAGCAGCAATCGATCCCGATCATCATGGCCGGCCACGACATGATTGGCCAGGCGCAAACCGGTACGGGTAAAACCGCTGCGTTCGCCCTGCCGATCCTGCATCGCATCGATCCTGCCAAGCGCGAGCCGCAAGCCCTGATCCTGGCGCCAACCCGTGAGTTGGCGCTGCAAGTAGCAACCGCTTTCGAAACCTACTCCAAGCAGATGCCTGGCGTTACCGTTGTGGCCGTTTACGGCGGCGCCCCGATGGGCCCACAACTGAAAGCCATCCGTAATGGCGCGCAGATCGTTGTCGCCACCCCGGGTCGCCTGTGCGACCACCTGCGTCGTGACGAAAAAGTCCTGGCTACCGTGAACCACCTGGTTCTCGACGAAGCCGACGAAATGCTCAAGCTGGGCTTCATGGATGACCTGGAAGTCATCTTCAAGTCCCTGCCGGCAACTCGCCAGACCGTATTGTTCTCGGCCACCCTGCCGCAATCGATCCGTGCCATTGCCGAGCGCCACCTGCGCGATCCGCAACACGTGAAGATCCAGACCAAGACCCAGACCGTCACCGCGATCGAACAGGCTCACCTGCTGGTTCACGCTGACCAGAAGACTTCCGCCGTTCTCAGCTTGCTGGAAGTGGAAGACTTCGACGCCCTGATCATGTTCGTGCGCACCAAGCAAGCGACCCTGGACCTGGCCAGCGCCCTGGAAGCCAAAGGCTACAAAGCCGCTGCGCTGAACGGTGACATTGCCCAGAACCAACGTGAGCGCGTGATCGACTCCCTCAAGGATGGCCGCCTGGACATCGTTGTGGCGACCGACGTTGCTGCCCGTGGCCTGGACGTTCCGCGCATCACCCACGTGTTCAACGTGGACATGCCGTACGATCCGGAATCCTACGTGCACCGTATCGGCCGTACCGGCCGTGCGGGTCGCGAAGGCCGTGCGCTGCTGCTGGTCACCCCGCGTGAACGCCGCATGCTGCAAGTGATCGAGCGTGTCACCGGGCAGAAGGTCGCTGAAGTCCGCCTGCCGGACGCCCAGGCCGTTCTCGATGCCCGCATCAAGAAACTGACCAACAGCCTGTCGCCACTGGTGGCTGACGCCGAGTCGACCCACGGTGATCTGCTCGATCGCCTGACCGCCGACATCGGTTGCACTCCACGTGCCCTGGCCGCTGCGCTGCTGCGCAAGGCCACCAACGGTCAGGCGCTGACCCTGGCCGCGATCGAGAAGGAACGTCCGCTGGTGCCGAACAACGCACCGCGTGGCGATCGTCCAGAGCGTACCGGTGATCGTCCGGACCGTGGTGATCGCGAGCGTCGCGCGCCGATCCCGCTGGCCGAAGGTCGTGCGCGCTGCCGCACCGCGCTGGGTGCTCGTGACGGCATTGCCGCCAAGAACCTGCTGGGCGCCATTCTCAACGAAGGTGGCCTGGCCCGCGAAGCCATCGGTCGCATCCAGGTGCGTGACAGCTTCAGCCTGGTGGAATTGCCGGAAGATGGCCTGGAGAAGTTGTTGACCAAGCTCAAGGACACTCGTGTGGCCGGCAAGCAGCTCAAACTGCGCCGTTACCGCGAGGATTGATCAGCCTGCGGGTTGATTGATCGAGCATAAAAATCCCCGACTGGTTCGGGGATTTTTTTGCGTGCGCCAGGCATGGCGCGTTGCGCGTAAGCGCAACCAGCTTGGCTGTGGTGGCCACGCTGGTGACTTGGAGGTGCAAGTCCTCTACACACCCGGCAAGGGGAAGTGT
>NZ_JABWQY010000059.1:0-259 GCF_014268685.1 Pseudomonas sp. SWRI92 | reverse complement strand
GCCTTGGTACACATCGTTGCCGACCGCGACATCCAACGCACCCGAGCTTGCACCGGCTGCGATGGTGATGGTTTTACCGCTTTCCAGCGTCACGGTGACCGGACCGTTTTGCGCGGTGACCGGTTTGCCATCGGCACCGGTCAGTGTGGCGGTGTAGGTGATGGTGCCGTTTTCGTTCACGGTCGGTGTAGCGGTCAACGTCACGGTAGTGGTGTCGTCGACATCGCTGACGATGGTGCTGACCGGAGCGGTGTTTGGT
>NZ_JABWQY010000058.1:0-272 GCF_014268685.1 Pseudomonas sp. SWRI92 | reverse complement strand
CGACTCGGCGCGGCTGTTGCTGACGGAAATCGAGAACGAGTCCGGTGAAAAATATCAGCTGGACTACACGCCCAACGGACTGATCCGACAGGAAACCGGCTTCGACGGCCAACGCACCGGCTACGCCTACGACCTCAACGGCCACCTGCTGGAAAAGACCGAATTCGGCGCCGACGGTAGCCAGCGGGTCACCGCTTACCAAAGGGATTCTGCAGGACGCCTGCTGCGCAAGACCTTGCCCGACGGCACGACCGTCGATTACCGCTACGACG
>NZ_JABWQY010000057.1:0-284 GCF_014268685.1 Pseudomonas sp. SWRI92 | reverse complement strand
TTTATCCCCGCTGAGCGCCCTCAGGGCCGGCGTATCTCTTACGGACCGGGTACATATCCATTGCTGCGGTAACGGCTGCTTATGGTTTCGCTCTTACAGCGACTCACTTTTGTGAAGCCCGGAAGCCGGCCCAGTCAAAAGTAAGCAAAACGCTTTTGCCCCACCACTTGTTGCCTCGCCTAGGCTCGGCATGCCCTCACTCCGGCATTGCTCCGTGGGCCCGCCGCGAAGGCCCATCCATGGGCCAGCGCGGCTATCCCGGCATCCATGCCGGGATGCCCACT
>NZ_JABWQY010000056.1:0-285 GCF_014268685.1 Pseudomonas sp. SWRI92 | reverse complement strand
AACCAGGTCGGCTTTCAGGCCGCCTCGCGGCGGACGTTGATCTCGGCGCCCCGTTAACCACGCTGGCTGAACGAAGGTATTGTGGAGGGGGCACCTCGGCATGGATGCCGAGGTAGCCGCCCTGGGCCATGGATGGCCCTTCGCGGCGGGCCCCCGGAGCAATGCCTTCGTTCAGGCATGCCGAGCCTAGGCGAGGCACCGAGTGGTGGGGCAAAGGCGCTAATGAGATGGTCAGCCCGGCGAGAACCTCAGGTCTAAACTTCTGAGGTTCTCCCTTTTCCTGAG
>NZ_JABWQY010000055.1:0-294 GCF_014268685.1 Pseudomonas sp. SWRI92 | reverse complement strand
TGATCCCATCCCGAACTCAGCAGTGAAACGATGCATCGCCGATGGTAGTGTGGGGTTTCCCCATGTGAGAGTAGGTCATCGTCAAGATTAAATTCCGAAACCCCTATCTGCCGACGCAGGTAGGGGTTTTGTTTTAGTAGAAGTCACCGATTTTCACCAACACGTTTTTAAAACGGGTTGGTTCCCGAATTTCTTGACGACCATAGAGCATTGGAACCACCTGATCCCATCCCGAACTCAGCAGTGAAACGATGCATCGCCGATGGTAGTGTGGGGTTTCCCCATGTGAGAGTA
>NZ_JABWQY010000054.1:0-323 GCF_014268685.1 Pseudomonas sp. SWRI92 | reverse complement strand
TCGGCATCCATGCCGAGGTGCCCCCTCCACAATACCTTCGTTCAGCCAGCGTGGTTAACGGGGCGCCGAGATCAACGTCCGCCGCGAGGCGGCCTGAAAGCCGACCTGGTTGTGGTTGGGATCGCGTTTTTCCTGTGAGTGCGGGTTTGCTCGCGATGGTAGTTGGCAGTTGGCAGTTGGCGGGATGACGAAAGTACCTTGATCTTCACTCCCACAAGCAAACGCCGCTTTCGAAAGCAAACGATAAACCTGTGGCGAGGGAGCTTGCTCCCGCTGGGCTGCGCAGCAGACCCAAAACCATTCAGCAAGGTGTATCTGGATAA
>NZ_JABWQY010000053.1:0-329 GCF_014268685.1 Pseudomonas sp. SWRI92 | reverse complement strand
CGCAGCGAGCAGGCTCGCACAGGAGAAACGCAATCCCACCCAAAATCAGGTCGGCTATCAGGCCGCCTCGCGACGGACGTTGATCTCAGGCGCCCCGTTAACCACGATGGCCGCACGCAGGCATTGTGGAGTGGGTATCCCGGCATGGATGCCGGGATAGCCGCGCTGGGCCATGGATGGCCCTTCGCGGCGGGCCCACGGAACAATGCCGGAGTGCGGGCATGCCGAGCCTAGGCGAGGCACCGAGTGGTGGGGCAAAGGCGCTAATGAGATGGTCAGCCCGGCGAGAACCTCAGGTCTAAACTTCTGAGGTTCTCCCTTTTCCTGAG
>NZ_JABWQY010000052.1:0-435 GCF_014268685.1 Pseudomonas sp. SWRI92 | reverse complement strand
TGCGCAGCCGAGCGGGAGCAAGCTCCCTCGCCACGGGTATCGTTTTTCTTGAATGCCGCAGCAAGCAGGCCCGCACAGGAAAAACGCAATCCCACCCAAACCAGGTCGGCTATCAGGCCGCCTCGTGGTGGACGTTGATTTCGGCGCCCCGTTAACCACGCTGGCCGAACGCAGGCATTGCGCAGTGGGCATCCCGGCATGGATGCCGGGATAGCCGCGCTGGCCCATGGATGGGCCTTCGCGGCGGGCCCACGGAGCAATGCCGGAGTGAGGGCACACCGAGCCGAGGCGAGGTGCCGAGTGGTGGGGCAAAAGCGCTAATGAGATGGTCAGCCCGGCGAGAATCTCAGGTCTAAACTTCTGAGGTTCTCCCTTTTCCTGAGGAGGCTTTCTCATGAACAGCGTGACGCTTCTAGGCATCGACATTGGCAAAAA
>NZ_JABWQY010000051.1:0-443 GCF_014268685.1 Pseudomonas sp. SWRI92 | reverse complement strand
CGTTCGGCCAGCGTGGTTAACGGGGCGCCGAGATCAACGTCCACCGCGAGGCGGCCTTATAGCCGACCTGGTTTTGGTGGGATTGCGTTTCTCCAGTGCGGGCTTGCTCGCGAAAGCGACAGCCCAGACATCCCATGGATTGGCTCGAAGCTGATCGTTCCCACGCTCTGCGTGGGGATGCATCCCGGGACGCTCTGCGTCGCATTCCGAAAGCGGAACGCGGAGCGTCCCTGGCGACATTCCCACGCAGGAGCGCGGGAACGATCAAACATTGCCGACTCCCTGGGTGCTGGGCAAAGGCCGAAGTTTACAGGGAGTTGGTGGAGGTTTGAGGATGATATGACTGGCATTGGGATAAACACGAAACCCTGTGGCGAGGGGATTTATCCCCGCTGAGCGCCCTCAGGGCCGGCGTATCTCTTACGGACCGGGTACATATCCAT
>NZ_JABWQY010000050.1:0-549 GCF_014268685.1 Pseudomonas sp. SWRI92 | reverse complement strand
CGAATTTCTCAACTAAGAGAACTCACAAATTTTACCTTAGCCTGAGCCGTTACCAGTGAAAGTAACGTCCAGTCTATCTTTCTATCACATACCCAAATTTTTAAAGAACGAACTAGTCAAAGACTAGAAATCAACATTCACCATCGAACCGATGGAATGCTCATTTCTAAGCTTTATACAATCGAAGCAGTAGTGGTGGAGCCAAGCGGGATCGAACCGCTGACCTCCTGCGTGCAAGGCAGGCGCTCTCCCAGCTGAGCTATGGCCCCGTATTTCTACAGGCGTTTCCCACACAAAATTGGTGGGTCTGGGCAGATTCGAACTGCCGACCTCACCCTTATCAGGGGTGCGCTCTAACCAACTGAGCTACAGACCCAATTTCGGGCTGCTTCTTTCGTCTTCTTCAATGAATCAAGCAATTCGTGTGGGAGCTCATGAAGCAGCTGCGGTCGTCGATTAAGGAGGTGATCCAGCCGCAGGTTCCCCTACGGCTACCTTGTTACGACTTCACCCCAGTCATGAATCACACCGTGGTAACCGTCCTCCCGA
>NZ_JABWQY010000005.1:0-278029 GCF_014268685.1 Pseudomonas sp. SWRI92 | reverse complement strand
TACTGGATACGATTAACGGTTTATCCGTATAACCTGAACCGCCGTATACGGAACCGTACGTACGGTGGTGTGAGAGGACGGCGGATGTAAATCCGCCTCCTACTCGATCTGTCGTTTGGTGTTCCTTCAGGGATATTGGTCAATCGAACCGATAAATGTCCATCCCCAGCGCTCCCATCGTGAATCCCTCATGGGCGATGTTGAACTTTCCACCGGCCCCCCGGGCAAAATACAGCGGCAGCAAGTGTTCGTCGCTGGGGTGGCTGCGTACTGCGTTGGGCGCTTGGCGACGGTAGTCGTGCAGCGCCGGCTCGTCGTCGACCGCCAGTTGTTCGACCACCCAATCGCGGAAGGCCTTGGCCCACGGCTCGACGCTGTCAGGACCGGCGTTCCAGTCCAGGTCGCGCAGGTTATGCGTGATGCTCCCGGAGCCGATCAGCAGGATGCCTTCCTGGCGCAGGCTCGCCAGGGCCTGGCCAACCTGCGTCTGTAACATCGGACCTTGGCGGCTGGGCAGGGAAATCTGTATCACCGGAATATCTGCCGCGGGGTACATCAAGGAGAGCGGCACCCAGACGCCGTGATCGAATGGCCGCGCCGAGTCGAGACGCGCCGGCAAGTGCGCGGTAACCAGCAGACCGGCGACGCGCGCAGCCAGTTCCGGGTCTCCGGGCGCGGGATATTGCACCGCGTACAAGGCTGGCGCAAACCCACCGAAATCATGCCAGGTGCGCGGCTGCGGGTTGGCGTTCACCAACAGTTCATCGCTTTCCCAATGCGCCGAGACAATCACAATCGCTTTGGGCCTGGGCAGTTGCGCCGCCAGGCGAGCCAATGCCGGGCCGCTTTCACCGGGTTCCAGGGCAAGCATGGGTGAGCCATGGGAGATAAACAGGCTGGGCAGCATGGACGAGCTCCTGAGCGTTAAGATATGCCATCTTCGGTCAGGTCGATGTCCCAGATCTAATATAAGTTTTAACCTGTATTGATCGATATTTTGGAGCGATACCATGGAGCCGGAGTTTTGGCATAAGCGTTGGGCTGCGAACCAGATCGGTTTTCACCTGCCGCAAGTGAACCCTTATCTGCAGCGTTTCTGGCCGCAACTGGGTTTGCCCCAGGGAACTCGAGTGCTGGTGCCTCTTTGCGGCAAGACCCTGGATTTGCTGTGGTTGGCGCAACAAGGGTGCTCGGTGCTGGGCGTGGAGCTTTCGGAAAAAGCCGTCAGCGATTTTTTCCTCGAGCAGCAGCTTGAACCGAGCGTGACTGAAGAGGGCGCGTTCAAGGTGTTTCGAGCCGCAGACATTGAAATTCGTTGTGGGGATTTCTTTGCGTTGACGGCGGCGGATGTGGCGGATTGCGCGACGCTGTATGACCGCGCTGCGTTGATCGCCTTGCCTGCGCCGATGCGCGAGCGGTACGTGGCCCATCTGCAGGGCATCTTGCCGGACTGCGTCGGGCTGTTGATTACGCTCGATTACAACCAGGCCGAAATGCCTGGACCGCCGTTTTCCGTTGGGCATGACGAGGTACAGCGGTTGCTGGGTGCAGCTTGGCAATTGGAGATCTTGCAGGAACAGGATGTGCTGGGAGAGAGCTGGAAGTTCTTGCAGGCGGGAGTGAAACGTCTGGAGGAGCGGGTGTATCTCATATCCCGTCTCTGATGAGGACCTTTGCTCGCAACGCCTGACCAGCAGCAAAAAAAAGCCCGCATCGCTGCGGGCTTTCGTTTGAGGCTCTGGCTGTCAGCCGCGGCGACGCAGCGCGTCGATACGTTCTTCCAGCGGCGGGTGGCTCATGAACATGCGAGCCAGGCCCTGCTTGACGCCACCGTTGATGCCAAAGGCATTCAGGGTATCGGGCATGTGCACCGGCAGGCCTTGCTCGGCGCGCAGGCGCTGCAGGGCGCCAATCATGGCGCTGGTGCCGGCCAGGCGTGCACCGGCGTCGTCGGCGCGGAATTCGCGTTTGCGCGAGAACCACATGACGATGGCGCTGGCGAGGATGCCCAGGACCAGCTCGGCGAAGATGGTCGCCACGTAGTAGGCGATACCCTGGCCTTCTTCGTTCTTGAAGATCACTTTGTCGACGAAGTTGCCGATGATACGGGCGAAGAACATCACGAAGGTGTTCACCACGCCCTGGATCAGCGCGAGGGTCACCATGTCGCCGTTGGCAACGTGGCCGATCTCGTGGGCCAGCACGGCCTTGACTTCATCGGGCGAGAACCGCTCGAGCAGGCCCTGGCTGACGGCGACCAGTGCGTCGTTCTTGTTCCAGCCGGTGGCGAAGGCGTTGGCCTCGTAGGCTGGGAAGATCCCGACTTCCGGCATCTTGATCCCGGCTTCACGGGACAGCTGCTCGACGGTTTGCAGCAGCCATTGTTCGTGGCGAGTGCGCGGCTGGCTGATGATCTGGGTGCTGGTGCTCATCTTCGCCATCCACTTGGAGATGAACAGCGAGAACAGGGAACCGGCGAAACCGAACACCGCACAGAAGATCAGCAGCTGATTGAGGTTGAGATCAACCCCGTTGGCCGCCATGAACCCGTTGAAGCCGAAAAGGCTCAGGGTGATGCTGGCAATCAGCACGACCGCCAGGTTAGTGGCCAAGAACAGCAGGATGCGCATCATGGTGGTGGAAATCTCCTCATGCTAAAGATGTAGCGTTATGCGGGGTATATAAGGTGCTGCCTCAGGCTATTCAACTCGCCTACTATTTCAAACTGTGTCCTACAGGCGTCCTAAATGTTTGAAAGACTTTTCCGAAAGTGACTGCGGAAAAAGGAATGCGGCGCCGCTGCCCTGTGAACGTTGGCCCTGGCCGAACATCCGTTCTGCAGCTCTCAGTGTAGAAGGGCTGCCGAAGCTGGCGGAACGGATATGTTGCTGAATCAAACAGCGTGCGAGCGAGGCCGCTCGCACGCGCTCCGGGTTACTGGCGGTAGGACTTGAGGAAGTTGCCGATGCGGCCAATGGCCTGGTCCAGGTCATCGACCCGCGGCAGCGTCACGACGCGGAAATGATCCGGCCATGGCCAGTTGAACGCCGTACCCTGAACGACCAGCAGCTTCTCGGACAGCAGCAGGTCGAGGACGAACTTTTCATCGTTATGGATCGGACAGACCTTCGGGTCGATCCGCGGGAACGCATACAAGGCGCCCATTGGCTTGACGCAGCTGACGCCAGGAATGTCGTTGAGCAATTCCCAGGTGCGATTGCGCTGTTCCAGCAACCTGCCCTGGGGCAGGACGAGGTCGTTGATGCTCTGGTAGCCACCCAGCGCCGTCTGGATCGCGTGCTGGCTCGGCACGTTGGCGCACAAGCGCATGTTGGCCAGCATGTCGATGCCTTCGATGTAGCTCTGGGCGTGATGCTTGGGACCGGAGATGGCGATCCAGCCGGAGCGGAAGCCGGCGACGCGATAGGACTTGGACAAGCCGTTGAAGGTCAGGCACAACAGGTCCGGCGCCAGGGAGGCGGTGCACACGTGCACGGCGTCGTCGTACAGGATCTTGTCGTAGATCTCGTCGGAGAACACCACCAGGTTGTGCTGGCGGGCCAGTTCGAGCATACCCAGCAGCACCTCTCGGGAATACACGGCGCCGGTTGGGTTGTTCGGGTTGATGATCACCAGCGCCTTGGTGTTTGGCGTGATCTTGGCCTTGATGTCCGCCAGGTCAGGGAACCAGTTCGCCTGCTCGTCGCACAGGTAATGCACCGGGTTACCGCCGGACAGGCTCACGGCGGCGGTCCACAACGGGTAGTCCGGAGCGGGCACCAGCACTTCGTCGCCGTTGTTGAGCAGGGCCTGCATGGACATGACGATCAGCTCGGATACGCCGTTGCCCAGGTAGATATCCTCGATGCCGATGCCTTCGACCTGCTTTTGCTGGTAGTACTGCATCACCGCCTTGCGCGCGCTGAACAAGCCCTTGGAATCGCTGTAGCCCTGGGCGGTCGGCAGGTTGCGGATGACGTCCTGGAGGATCTCATCGGGCGCTTCGAAACCAAAGGGCGCCGGGTTGCCGATGTTCAGCTTGAGGATGCGGTGGCCTTCCTCTTCCAGGCGCTTGGCGTGCTTGAGCACCGGGCCGCGAATGTCGTAGCAGACGTTGGCGAGCTTGTTCGATTTGCTGACCTGCATGGCGATGTGTTCCCGAAAATGAACGATCCAGGCGGCGTATGAACTACCGTACTGGGGATCCTGCGTCTGTGCCCAGGCCTGACGCGATAGATGCGCCACAATCCGTTTGAATGCGCATGGCGTGACTGCCAGACTGGCATCTGACGAGGCGCAATCATACGTGCCGCCCGATCTGCGGAAAAGCGTCGGATCGGGCTTTTTCAATTGCCGAGGTAGGACGATGGAAAAGTTGCAGAAAACCCTTGAAGAATGGCGTGCGATGCTCGACCCGGAGCAGTACAACGTCTGCCGGTTGAAAGGCACCGAGCGGCCGTTCTCCGGTAAATACAACGACACCAAGATCGACGGTGTGTACCACTGCATTTGCTGCAAGGAACCGCTGTTCGATTCGCAGACCAAGTTTGATTCCGGCTGCGGCTGGCCGAGCTTTTACGCGCCGCTCGAAGGCAGCGCAGTGGTGGAGGTGCGCGATGTCAGCCACGGCATGATCCGCACCGAAGTGGTCTGCGCCAAGTGCGATGCGCACCTGGGCCACGTCTTTCCGGATGGTCCGCCGCCGACCGGCCTGCGTTACTGCATCAACTCGGTGTGCCTGGATCTCGTGCCACGCGAGTAAAAATGGCTCAATCCTTCGCCATGAGGTCATTGGCAGGGATTGGAGCAATTAAATTGCACACAATTTAATTGCTCGCTATCTTCCTGCTTCCCACTTCTATCTGGAGCCACCCCATGACCGACAACCTGTTGAGCATCCCTTGCACGACCATCAAGGGCGAACAAAAGACCCTTGCCGATTTCGCCGGCAAGGCGGTACTGGTGGTCAATACCGCCAGCCAGTGCGGCTTCACCCCGCAGTACAAGGGCCTTGAGACGTTGTGGCAGTCCTACAAGGACCAAGGGCTGGTGGTGCTGGGCTTTCCTTGCAACCAATTCGGCAAGCAGGAACCAGGTAATGAGGGGGCGATTTCCGAATTTTGCGAGCTCAACTTCGGCGTTAGTTTCCCGCTGTTCAAGAAGGTCGAAGTCAACGGTGCCAACGCCCATCCGCTGTTCGTCCAGCTCAAGCAGCGGGCGCCGGGTCTGCTGGGGTCCAAGGGTATCAAGTGGAATTTCACCAAGTTCCTGATTGGCAAGGACGGTCAGGTGGTCAAGCGCTTTGCCCCAACCACCAAGCCCCAGGACCTTACCGCTGAGATCGAAGCCCTGCTCAAATGAACCCGCTGCCAGTCGATTCGCTGAAGCTCGACAACCAGTTGTGCTTCAAACTGTACGCCGCATCGCGGGCAGTGATCCGAAGCTACAAGCCGATGCTTGACCAACTCGGCCTGACCTACCCGCAGTACCTGGCGATGCTGGTGCTGTGGGAATGGCAGGACAACCCGCCGGAGCAACCGACGGTCAAGGCGTTGGGGGAACGTTTGCTGCTCGATTCCGGTACGCTGACGCCGCTGCTCAAGCGTTTGGAGCAGTTGAAGCTGGTCCAGCGCCAGCGCTCGGCCCGTGATGAACGGGAGATGCATCTGAGCCTGGCGGAAGGCGCAAAGGCCCTGCGCGAGCGGGTCGGTCCGCTCAAGGCCCGTCTGCTGTGCGACAGCGGGATCGACCTGGCTCGCGCGGGTGAGCTGCGCGAGGGCCTGGATCATCTGCTGGCGCAGATCAAAGCGCTGACGTAGTGGGCACCCACTGATCCAGCAGTGCCGCCAACTCTTCGCGACGGAACGGCTTGGACAAATAATCGCTCATGCCCGCGGCCCGGCAGCGCTCGCGTTCTTCAGGCATCGCATTGGCGGTCAGGGCGACAATCGGCAGGTTCGGCCAGCGCCCGCTGCGGCGAATCTGCCGGCTGGCTTCGTAGCCGTCCATGACCGGCATGTTGCAGTCCATCAACACCAGGTCGAAGTCCTGCTGTTCGAGCTGGTCCAGGCCTTCGGCGCCGTGGGCCGCGACGACCACTTCGCACCCCAGCTTCACCAGCATGCCCTTCGCCACCAGCTGGTTGACGGGGTTGTCTTCCACCAAAAGCACTCGTCCACGCCGGGAGAGGGCCTGTGCCTCGATTTGTGCGTCATTGATCGTGGTCGCCTCGCTTTGCAGGGAGCGGCGCAGAATCTGATAAAGCGCATGGCGCGCCAAAGGCCGGGCCTGCTGCAGCAAGGGGGCGAGGGCGGCCGCTTCTTCGCTGGGCATGAAGCTGCCGTAGGCGGTGACCAGCAGGATAGGGGCGTCGAAGGTGGGCCGCAGGTTGAACAGGCATTCCGGGCAGTCGGTGATCAGAATGTCCGGATTGAGGCCGAGCAGCCCGTCATCCACCGTGCGCTGTACATAATCCAAGCCCCAGCCGGGCAATAGCATGCCCAACAATTCGGCCAAGCCGCTGCTGGCGGTAGTAATCGCGACGACATTGCCACGCAACGATTCGACGGGAGTCGCAGGGATGTGGCAGGGCAGCGGCAGCTCGGCGCAGAACCGGCTGCCGAAGCCTGTCTCGGAACTGATCGTCAACCGGCCCTGCATGGCTTCGCAGAGGTTGTAGGTCAGTGCCAGTCCCAGCCCGGTGCCGCCAAATTGACGGGTAATGCCTGCTCCGGCCTGAGTGAACGGCTGCAGGATGCGAGCCTGGGCTTCCTGCGGAATGCCGATACCCGTGTCGCAGATTTCAATCCGCACGCCACCTTCGTAATGGCTCAAGCGCACATCCACCCGGCCGAACCGAGTGAACTTCAACGCGTTGGACAGCAGGTTGCTGACGATCTGGCGGACGCGGGTCGGGTCACCCAGTACTTGCGCGGGGAACTGCGGTTCGATCAGGCACGCCAGCTCGACGCTCGGGGCGGCATTTTGGGAAAGCAGGTTGGCCGTGTCTTCGACCAGGGCGCCCAGGTCGAACGGGATGCGCTCGAGCTCCAATTGGCCTGCGTCGAATTTGGACAGGTCGAGGATGTCGTTGAGCAATTCCACCAGTACCTTGCCCGAGTCATGGGCAATCGACAGCTGTTGCTGTTGTTCGGCCGTGAGTGGGCCGTCCAGGGACAGGGCAATCATCCCCAGCAGGCCGTTGAGTGGCGTGCGGATCTCGTGGCTCATGTTGGCCAGGAACGCCGAGCGCGCGTCGGCCATGTCCAGGGCGGTACGCCGGGCAACCTCCAGTTCCTCGTTGGACTGGCTGAGGCGGGCATTGATGGCCTTGAGTTCGGCGGTGCGCGCCGAAACAATGGTTTCCAGTTGCGCCAGGTAGTCGGTGAGGCGGTTTTCAGCCGTGCGCCGCTGCTGGATTTCGGTGGAGATGTTTTCGAACTGCTGGTTGGCGACTGAAACCAGTACGCCGATCTCGTCGTACTGGTGACCGGAAGGACACTCCAGCGGACTCTGTTCGCTGCTGCTGGGGTCGCGGCTGCTCAGCTCGCGGATGACCCGCACCAGCGGCTTGGTCAGCATGACGTAGAACAGAGCCAGCAACAGCCCGGTCAGGATCAGGCTGCGGGCGAAACCATTGAGCAAGGTGATTTCGGCCCGGCGCAGGAAGCGACCGCCGAACGAATAGGTGTCGACGTCAAGTCGCAACACACCCAGGGACTCGCTGGGCAAATGACTCAAGTACAGCCGGTCCTCGAACTGGCGTTGGGCGCCGAACAGAAAGTCGCTGATGAACCGGTAGCTGCTTTGCAACTCGGGGCGTTTGACGCTTGCCAGTACGGTGTTGGTGTTATCGATCAGTTCGGCGCCGATGATGGCCGGCGAGCGCAACAGGCCCAGGGCCAGCTCCTGGGCGAGTTCGGCATCGATGTTATAGGCAATGCGCGAGGCCGGGTTGTGGCTGATTTCCAGCAACGAGAGGATTTCCCGGTTGATCGACGCGTCTTCGCTGGCATAATCGATGCCGATCTGCACCAGGCTTAGCAAGGTGCCCAGCACGAAACCCACCAGGACGGTCAGTCGGGCCTGCTTGTACGACAGCCGTTGGGTGAACCTGATGTCCATTGAATGGTGAACCACTTACGTTTCCCTTCGCCGGTCAAGCATAGCTGATCATCTCTGAATGTCGGTGTGGCCGGTGTGTAGTGTTTGAACAGACCCGCCATTGGCGTCGTCGTTTCGTCGCTGAAGCGTCATCATTACCGTGAACTTGTCCGAGGAGAAGACGTGGACGCCCGATTGAATGCTTTTCTTGAGCGCGCCGATGCGGTGCTGGCCCGTATCGAGCCCCTGTTGCCCGCTCCACGACCCGCCATCGACTGGTCCCGGACTTTGGCTGCCCGCTGGCAACGCGACGGGCGTAGCGGTTTCCTGCTGCCGCTTGAAGTCAGTCTCGATATTCGTTTGTCGGACCTGATCGGCGTGGATCGCCAGGTGGAGCAGTTGGGCCGCAACACCCAACAGTTCATCGATGGCATGCCGGCCAACCATGCGTTGCTCTGGGGTTCGCGTGGCACCGGCAAATCGTCGCTGGTGCGCGCCTTGCTGGCCGAACATGCCGGGCATGGCCTGCGCTTGATTGAGATCGAGCGCGATCACCTGGCCGATCTGCCCCGGGTGGTCGAGCAGGTGGCGAAACTGCCGCAGCGCTTCGTGTTGTTCTGCGATGACCTGTCGTTCGAATCCGGCGAGGGCGAATACCGCGTGCTCAAGAGCATGCTTGACGGTTCCCTCGAGCAGGCACCGGACAACGTCCTGTTGTATGCCACTTCGAACCGCCGCCATCTGGTGCCTGAAAAGGAAAGCGACAACGAGAACTGGAAGCGGGTCGACGGCGAGCTTCACCCCAGCGAAGCCGTGGAAGACAAGATCGCCTTGTCCGATCGTTTCGGGCTGTGGTTGTCGTTCTATCCGTTTACCCAGGAACATTTTCTCGACGTGGTGGAGCATTGGATCGGTGTGCTGGCCGCGAAGGCCGGGCTGGCCTGGCAACGTGACGAAGCGCTGGATATACAGGCGGTGCGCTGGGCGACCGGACGCGGCAACCGCAACGGACGTTGCGCCTATCAGTTTGCCCGCTACTGGGTGGGCCTCAAGCTTCTGGAGCACAAGGCATGATCGATTTGACGAGCACCGGGGAAGGCCTCGAAGGCTACGGGCTGTTATCGGCACAATTGCAATCGCTGCTGGCGGATGAGCGCGACTTCATTGCCAATGCCGCGCAATTCTCGGCGTTCCTGTTCAGTCAGTTGGACGATCTGAATTGGGCTGGTTTTTACCTCAATCGTAATGACGAATTGGTGCTGGGCCCGTTCCAGGGCCAGATTGCCTGCGTGCGGATCCCGTTTGGCCGTGGCGTGTGCGGTACTGCCGCGGCGACCCGCCAGACCCAGCGCGTGGACGATGTCCATGCATTCGCCGGGCACATCGCCTGCGACAGCGCATCGAACAGCGAATTGGTGGTGCCGCTGGTCAAGGACGGGCGCCTGATCGGCGTGCTGGACCTGGACAGTCCGAAACTGGCGCGCTTTACCGAGCATGACCAGGCCGGCATTGAACAATTGGCCGCGATATTCCTGCGCTTGACCGATTGCTGATCACGCTTTCAATCCTGCCTTGGCCAACAGATTGTCCGGGTCGATTTCATCGATCTGGCGCGGGTCGAGAAACGCCTCGGCGTAGTGCAGGTAGATCCGCTCGTCGATGAACAGCCCGAACAGCTCGGGATCGATATGGGCATCGCGGCACATCGTGGCCATGATGCCCAAGGCTTCACTCAGCTTCTTGGCTTTCTTGTAGGGCCGATCGGCTGCCGTCAGCGCTTCGAAAATATCGGCGATGGCCATCATTCGAGCCGGCAGGCTCATCTGCTCGCGCTTGAGTCGCTTGGGATAGCCGGTGCCGTCCATCTTCTCGTGGTGCCCCCCGGCGATTTCCGCGACATTTTCCAGGTGGCTGGGGAAGGGCAACTGGCTGAGCATCAGGATCGTCTGGACCATGTGATGGTTGATCACGTAGCGCTCCTCGCGAGTCAGCGTGCCGCGGGTAATGCTGAGGTTATAGAGTTCGCCGCGGTTGTATTTCCAGGTCGGCACATCGAGTTGGAAACCCCACGGATTGTCGGCTGGAATCAGCTCGGCCGGATGCCGTTCGAACAGATGTTCGGGCTTGTCCGCCAGCAGCGGTTCAGCGACGGGCAGCGTCGGCGCCGGCACGCGGGCCTGGCGCCGATTTTCCTCCCAGGACACGCCCAGGCGATCGTCCAGGGTTCGGGTCCAGGTGCGTTTGGCGATGCGTTGCAGGCGTTGCAAGTCGGTGTCCGCCATGGCTTCGGAGCCCAGGTTGCAGCGTGCAACGAAGGCGAAGTCATCATCAATGGCGGCTAGCGCGGTGTCACGTCGTTGGGCCAGGAGCGCCGCTTCGCCACCGGTTGCCAGGGCCTGCCAATAGTCGACCCAGGCGTCGCGCTTGAGGACTTCGAAGCGGGTGCGAATTTCGTGGATACGATCGTTCAAGGTTTCCAGCTTGGTGGCTTTGTCCACCACGTACTCGGGCGTGGTGACCTTGCCACAGTCATGCAACCAGGCTGCGATGTGCAGCGCCTCCCATTCATCTTCCGTCGGCTTGTAGCCTTCGAACGCCGGTGCCTGGCTGGCGGCAGCCGCCTGGGCGAGCATGAGCGTCAGGGCCGGTACTCGCTGGCAATGGCCGCCGGTGTAGGGGCTTTTGGCATCGATCGCACCGGCGAGCAATTGAATGAACGAGTCCAGCAATTGCTTTTGCCTGGCTTGCAGGCGCTGGCTTTCGATGCTCACCGTTGCGGTGCCCGAGACCGCCTGCAAGAAAGCGATGCGGTCTGGCTGGAGCTTTTCCAGGTCGGCTTCGGTGCCGGTGTCAGTGATCAATAGCACTAACGCGCCGACGGTTTCCTGATGACGGTTGCACAGGCGTATGCCGATCAAGTGCACGCGGGGGGCGTCCAGTGCCAACAGGACACTACGCAAATCGGCGGCCTGCTCGAAGCCCAAGGACGACACCAGGGTTTGCGTGGCGCCCAGTTCCCGGAACCACTGCGGGCTGTCCGAGGCGTCCAGTGCATAACCTTGTAGCGCGAAGGCCTGGAGATCCCGAGGCGTTCCGTTGATGACCAGTCCGTACGGCTTGATCTGCTCGCCGTCGTTTTCGCGCAGGTAGATCAGGCCGGCCTGGGCCTGGGCGATTTTCACAGTCTCGAACAGCACCCGCTCCAGCAGTGGGGCGAAACGGGTTTCGGCGCGCAGGCTGGCGGTGATCTCGAAAAAACTCGCCAGGGTTTCTTTCATGCGGGCCATCGAAACGCCCAGTTGATCCACCTCCAGCACAGGGGAGCGACGGGACACCGGGTAACTGAAATTAAAGCTGCGGATGGCGTCGGCTTCCCTTACCAACCCACGCAACGGCTTGACCAGAATTCGCGATGTCAGCCAGCCCAAAGGCAGGCACAACAGCAAGGTGGCAAGGGTAATCAGCGCGCCTTGCCAGCGCAGGCGATAGGCATCGGCCAGCAACTCGTCCTCCGGCACCAGCAGAGCCAGTTGCAGCCCCTCTGGCCCACCCTCCTGAATGTGGCTGCGGGAGACAATCCACTGGCGCCCGGCCGCCTCCAGGCGTGGCATGTCACTGTCATTGTCGAGGGCGGCGGCGATGGCCGGGTGCAAGTCACGCGCCTTGATCAGATGGGCCGACTGGCTGTCAGTGACCAGTCGCTCGCTGTCGGGGTAGCCCACGGCGTTGCCTTGAGGGTCGATCAGGGCGATCTCGGTGCCGGTCGTTACCTTGTGCTTGGCCAGCGTCTGGGACAACGCGGCCAGGGTCAGGTCAGCGCCGATGACTGCTCGCTCGCCGCTGCGTCGGGCGAGGGTCGTGCCGATATTACGGCTGGAAAAAAACACGTAGGGTTCGGTGGTGATCTGCTCCGTGGTGTCCATTGCGCTGCGAAACCAGCCCCGGCTGCGCGGATCGTAGTCTTCACCGAGGTGATCCTGGCGGCCGATCAATGTCAATGCCTGATCATAGAACGCCGACTGGGAGTGAACCGAACCTGCGTCACCTGCGCGCTCGACGGTCCACACCTCGTAGAGCGCCTCGGCCGGAGCCTTCAGGGCGTTTTTAGAGGCTTCGGTGCGCAAAGATCGAACCATCAGGAAATTGCCATCGCGATCGCCCAGGTAGAGCGATGCCAGGTTCGGATTGTCCCGCAGAGCCTGGCTGAAAGGGCCGAGCAGGGCCAGTCGTTGCGACATCTGGGGCATGCGTGTTGCTGGATAATCGGCCAGCAGGCCGAGCAAATGGCGGATCGGCTCGTAAGTGTCGTACAGGTCCAGGCGCACCGTCTGTTCGATTCGATTGAACAGCTTTTCACTGCTGGACAGGATGATCTGGGTGGTCTGTCGATAATTGAAGACGCCCAATACCACGCCGGTCAGCAGCAGGAGCAGCGTGAACATCACGCTGATATGGACGTGCAGGGGAAACCTGCGTTTTTCCGGACGCGGTGCGCTGGGCATTTCCGTCACTCCAAGTGTTGGGGGAGATCGCCCCCTGCTACGCACTGCTGAGCGAACAGCATAGTAAACACTGGGTTATTTTGCCTTGGCGATCGCTGCTTCCAGGCTGTGGCCCAGTTCAATCATCGCCTGGCTCAGCGCATTGATGCAGCCATCGATTCGTTCGGGGGGCTGTGCTTGATGGCAGGCCTGTTCCAACGCCTCGCACAGTTGAATCAGCGCAGTGGCCTGCACGATACGGGCGACACCTTTTATCTTGTGCGCCGTCTCGGTAATCGCCTGCCGGTTTGCGCCCCGGGCGACGTCAAGCAGTTCCTGACGGTCAGCGCAGTTGCTGCTGAGCAGTTCTGCCAGCAGGCGGTGGGTGGAGACCGGGTCGCCGCCGGTCAGCGTGTGCAGGCTTTGCAAGTTGAAAGCTCGGGAAGCATTGAGGGGTTTGATGGCGTTCATCCATTGATTAAGTGCGCTCAGACTGATCGGTTTGAACAGGCAGTCGTCCATGCCGGCATCCTTGCATCGCTGTTTTTCCTCGGGCTGCGCGTTGGCGGTAAATCCCAGGATGGTGCAAGGCGGCTGTTGCTGTGCGGCTTCGTGTCGGCGAACCGCCCGGGCCAGTTCGTAGCCGCTCATGATGGGCATGTTGCAGTCGGCGATGATCAGGTCGAAATCCCCGTCAAGCCAGGCCTTGAGACCTTGCTCGCCGTCGTGGCTGACATGGTGGGGATGACCCAGATAATTCAGCTGCTGGGACATCAGCAGCCGATTGGCCGGATGGTCGTCCACGACCAGGACGTTCAGCGTGCACCTCGCTGTTTCAGTCACAGGCGTAACCGGAACGCTGGCCTCTGCCTTCGGCAGGATGGTGAGCGGCAAGGAAATCCGCACCTGGGTTCCAAGGCCCGGCTGGCTGTTCATGTGCAGTTCTCCACCCATGGCCTCGCACAAGTGACGGCTGATTACCAGGCCAAGCCCCGCGCCCTTGCGGGCCATCCGGCTGCCGTTATCGGCTTGGGCAAACGGCTCGAACAGGCGCCCGAGGTCTGCCGGACTGATGCCGATGCCGCTGTCGCTGACTTCCATCTGCAATTGCAGCGTCTTGTCCCGGGCGGCCTGGGGCAGCTTCACGCTGACCTTCACTTCGCCTTGCTCGGTAAATTTCAGGGCGTTGCTGATCAGGTTTGAAAGCACCTGCTTGAAGCGCAGTGGGTCCATTCGCACGTCCGGGTTGATTCCAGCAGGCTCGAATTGCAAGGACAATCCAATGTTCTTTTGCCGGGCCAACCCTTCGAAAACCCGCATGACCGATTGCACCAGGGCCTTCAGGTCAACCCGTTCGGGCGTCAGGCTCAGATGGCCTGTTTCGATGCGGGCGATGTCGAGGATATCGCCTATCAGCTCCAACATGCCGGACGCCGACTCGTACGCGACCTCAATCGCCGAGCGGTCAACGTGGCCCTTGTCGGCGTGTTTGAGGGCCAGTTCAAGCATGCCGATCACTGCGTTCATGGGCGTACGGATTTCATGGCTCATGGTCGCGAGGAAAGTACTCTTGGCCCGGTTGGCGTCGTCGGCCTGTTCTTTGGCGGAGCGCAGTTGCTCGACGAGCTGGCGCCGTTCGCTGATATCAATCCAGCCGCCGATGATCCCTTGCACCTGTGCCGCAGAGTTACGGTACGGAAGGATCCAGTGATAGATCGTCAGCTTCCGGTTGCCAATGTGCAGTGGCCGGTCGGTGATCAACGCGGTGCCTTCAGCCATGACGCGTTGATAGTCCGCCTGGTATTCCCGGGCTTCGAAAGCATTGCTCATGGCACCGGGCATGATGTTCTTGCCGATGACCTCCTCACGCTTCGCGTTGAACGTTTCCAAGTAACTGTCGTTGCAGCTTTGCAGCACTCCCTCGCGGTCTCGCACATAGATCGGATGGGGTGTGCCGTTGAGCAGGGCGTGCATGAACTCGAGTTGGTCATTGAGCGCCAGTTCTGCCCGCTGGCGTTGCCTGATCTGTCGTTGCATGTAGCCGTTCCATGCCAGGGAAAGCAGCAATAACAGGCCGACGCCGGCGACGATCTGGAAAAACAGGCGGTTATAGGCGCGCCATGTGTGTTCCGAGGCCGAGACGTAGCCGCGCCAGCGGTTGTTGATCACGCCCAGTTCGTCGGGATCGATGCTGGTCAAGGCCTTGTCAAGAATGGAGCTCAGCTCCGTGGCGGTTCTTGCGGTGGCCAGCGAGAACATGGCCTGCTGAGTCCCCACGGTGCTGCTGATTTGCAACTTGTCTTTGAGCGAGTGGGACGAGATGAAGTAGTTGGCCATGACCAGCGAGTTCACGCCACCGTCGGCCTGGCCTTGGGCGATCATTTCAGCGGCGTGCAAGGAACCGACGGTTTCGATTATTTTGATGCTCGGGTACTGGTTGCGTAGAAACTCTATGATCGGATTGCTTTTGGCGATTGCCAGGCTTTTGTCCCCGAACTGGTCGAGGGTGGTGGGTGTATCGGAGTGTTTACGGGTCAGCAGCACGAATGAGCTATCGAGGTAAGGGCGGCTTAACTTCATCTGTTGTTGCCGTTCGCTGCTGGGTAAAAGTGCCGCAATCACGTCGGCCTGGCCTTCCAGGACCGCGGCAATCATGTCGTTGTCGTTCTGGTGGCGTTGGACGTCCAGGCGCATGCCGGTACGCAACCGGATCAGCTCCAGCAGGTCGGCGCTGATCCCGCGAAAATCGCCGTCCGAATCAAAGAAGGTGAACGGGGCCGCGGTTTCGTTCACCGCCACTCGAACCACCGGATGCCTTGCCAGCCAGCGTTCTTCCCGGTCGGTCAGTTGTATCTTGTGCTCCGTGAGGTACAGGTCGCTGCCGGCACTCCAACGCTTGGCGATAGCCGCTTGCTCGGCGATGGAGATCTGGTTCAGCGTGGCGTTGATGACCTCCAGCAACCGGGTATCGTTGCGTCGCACCGCGAACCCGAATCCGTAGGATTCATGTTTGCCGAAGCTGGCCATGCGGATGTTGCTCAAGTAACCCTTGCTGATCATGTAGTGGGTGGAAATGGTATCGCCGAGAAACACATCGGCTTGGCCGAAGGCGACGGCGTTGATAGCGTTCTGGTAGGAGGGGTACGTGGTGATAAGTGCCTTGGGGTACAGCTTTTCGATCTCACGGGGCGGCAGGTAGTGGTAGACCATGCTCAGCCGCAGCCCGTCCAGATTATCGGTCAGGGGGCGGTTTTCGTTCGTCCGAGTGACCAGGACAGGTTGATCCACGGCATAGGGAGCCGATAGAGCAATGCCCGGGTTTCGGGCTTCGAAGCCGTTTGCGGTGCCGAGCAGGTCTATCTGCCCGCTCTCGAGCGCGGCAATGGCTGCTTCGCGGGAATCGAAGCGCAGGACTTTCATGGGCAGGCCGGTGGTCTTGGCGATGATTCCGGCATAATCGGCGGTCATGCCTTCGTAATCGCGACCACTGCTGGATAGATCGAAGGGCGGATAATCCGGCGCAGAGGTCCCCAGGACCAGTTCCTGACGGCTTTGCAGCCAGGCACGTTGGGTCTCATCAAGCTTGATTTCGAGATGATCGGCGCTCGCACGGCTCAGCAGGGCGTAGTGCTCAGGCACATTCGGCGCAGCCACGAGAAACACCGCATAAAGCCCTGAACTTAACAGCAGCAGGTACTTGCCTATGCATTTGAGCATCCTGTTATTTCTCACACCAGTGCGTTGCGCTTTGCCATTTCGATCAAATCTACCAGCGACTTCACTTTGAGTTTCTGCATGAGCCGTTTTTTATAGGTGCTGACCGTTTTATTACTTAGGAACATGCCTTTGGCTATTTCCTTGTTGGTGCGGCCCTGGGCAAAAAGTTGCAATACCATCAACTCTCGGTCGTTGACGCTTTTGAAAAGATCCAGCTCGACACTGCGCGGATCATCGTCACGTACGGGGGTGAGCGCTTGACTGGGAAAGTAGTTGTAACCGGACAGTACGGCTTTGATTGCGCTGACAAGTTCACTGAGGTCTTCTTGTTTGCAAACATAACCGGATGCGCCGGACTGCATGCATCGAATACCGAAGAGCGTGGGGGATTGTGCTGTCAGCACCAGCGTCTTGAGCGGAGTGCTCATGGCATTGAAGCGAGAAAGTATTTCCAGTCCGTCAAGTTTGGGGATGCTGATGTCCAGGATGACCAGGTCCGGCATGCACTCACGCACCATTTGCATCGCGTCGACGCCATTATCGGTTTCCCCTACGACTTTATAGCCTTCATGCTCGAGGAGCATTCGAACGGCGAGGCGGATGACCGGATGATCGTCGACAATGAAAACGGAGTTCATGAATAAAGTCCCCTACGAGCTTAAATAAAGCGCGCACCTTAGCCCAGTTAAGGTCAAGTCGCGCGAGGAGACGGGCAGGCATCATCAATTTCAGAAGTTTCCTACAAAAAAAGAGGCGAGGTACCACGATGTATTTAATTGATTGGTAGGCAAGTGGCGTGAGGAGGGGGTGTTTTATGTTCAGTTGAGGGTGGGTTTAGTTCTAATAATTAATCAGGTAGTTAATTACGGCTATCGTCGTCGGTTGACAGGCGAAGACCTGCAACCGACTCCCGTTCGCTCAGGAGGCGGTTGCTGGATGAGGTTGCCTCATTGACGCGTGCGACCGGTCATTTCCTGGGCCATTTCGCTGGCGTAGCTGTCGGTCATGCCGGCGATAAAATCGATCATCCGCAGGAATGCGTTGTGCAGCGAGCCGTCAGGATCGGGTGCGTTATTGCCGAGAAGGTCAAGGATGCGCCGGTTCTTGAACGAAGGGGTACGGCCGCCGTGTTGTTCCAGGGCAGCTCCGCAGAATCCATTGAGCAAAATCTCCAGCGTGGTGTAGGCGCCGATTTCATTCAGGGTCTTTCGCTTGTCCTGGAATATCTTCTTGCGGGCCATGTCCTTGGCATTCAATACGCAGCGCTTGGCTGGACCGTGCATGTGTTCCACCAGGTCTCCCTGCAGCGTGCCCGCCAGCAAGGCCTCCTGCTGCTCGACGAACGCCCGGGCGGCGGCGTTGGTGAGGTGTTCGATGGCCTTGCCACGCAGGATCGCCAGTTTTCTGCGCCGCGAATCCTGCGGCCCGAGCTGGCGATAGGTTTCTGGCAAGTCGTCTCCGACCAGGTCCAGGAGCAGCGATTCCACCTGCGGGTATTCCAGCAGGTCCATCTCGACGCCATCCTCCAGGTCGATCAGCGCATAGCAGATGTCATCGGCCGCTTCCATCAGGTAGACCAGCGGATGCCTCGCCCAGCGCTGGTCCTCGAGTTGCGGCAGGCCGAGCTTATGGGCAATTTGTTCCAGCAGCGGCAGCTCACTCTGGTAACAGCCGAACTTGTGTTTCTTGTAGCCCAGGGAGTCGGCGTGACGAGCAGTCCACGGGTATTTCAGGTAGGTACCCAGGGTCGCGTAGGTCAGCCGTGTGCCACCGTCGAACTGATGGTATTCGAGCTGTGTGAGTACCCGGAACCCCTGGGCATTGCCTTCGAAATTAAGGAAATCGTTGCGCTCGGCATCGCTCATGGCGTCAAGCCAACCACGTCCCGCCGCTTGTTGAAACCAGTAGCGGATCGCGTCCTCGCCGGAATGGCCGAACGGTGGGTTCCCGATGTCATGGGCCAGGCAAGCCGATTGGACCACCATGCCCAAGTCACTTGGCTCGCACCAGTCGGGCAGGGCGCTGCGGATGGTTTCCCCGACACGCATGCCCAGGGACCGTCCCACGCAACTGACTTCCAGCGAATGGGTCAAGCGTGTGTGGATATGGTCGTTGCTGGACACCGGGTGCACTTGCGTCTTGCGCCCAAGGCGACGGAAGGCTCCGGAGAAGATGATGCGGTCGTGGTCTTTGTGAAATGGGCTGCGACCCAGTTCTTCCGGGCTATGCAGCGTTTTTCCCAAGCGTTCGCGAGTCAGCAGGGTGTGCCAATCCAAGGCCGGTGCTCCGTTTGATGAGTCGATGCCTTAGCTTCCCGGTTCGAGCGGTGTCCCGCAAGGCCCCAGAGCCGCGATCAGTTGTGCCTGGGTGTTGCGTCCACCGCCGGATCGGGTCATTCCCGGGCTTGAAGGTGTCAGGGTTTGCGCGCGCTCTTGGCCAGCTTGATCAGCGGAAGCACTGCCGTTGCCAGCCGGACCAGGCGCGACAAGCCGCCAGAACGCCCGCTTCGGGTTCGCTTGCCTCCAAGGAAACCGAGCAAGGAAACCGCAGCTACGCCCCAAAGGGACGCGTGCTTGAGGCCGAAGCCCTCATGCCAACTTTTCGTGAAGCCGCGTACCCGTTGCAGTGGATGCAGCAGTTGGCGCGTTTCCTGGCGGATTTCCTGGCGGTGCATTTCCATGCGCAGGCGCACCAGCGCCTTGCGCATTTCCTGTCGGGTACGGGCTTGGGGAATATCAGGCAGGCTCATGGCAACAGGCGCTCCCGGTCGTTGGCCAATTCTTCCAGGGTGGCATGGAAAGGGGAGGACTCATCGTAGATCGCTGCCTTGAGTCGAAGCCCACAAAACAACGCCGCCAACAGATAGAACAGGCACAGGCCGATAATCCCCGCCAGGCGATAGGTGTCCCATACCAGGATCAGCACCAGCGCCGACAGCCCAACCAACAGCAGCAAACCAAAAACCAGTGCAAGACCTGCAAACAACAGCAGGCTGACGGTACGCGCCTTCTGTTCCTGCAGTTCAATGCCGAACAATTCGACATGGCTGTGCAGCAACCCGAGGAATGCCGCGCCCAGGCGACGCGCTGTGGGTCTTGTGCCCGATTCGGGCGAGCCGGATTCGTCGATGCCCATCATCAGCGCCGAGTCGCCAGCAGTCCGATCAAGAAGCCCACGCCCGCCGCGATGCCGACCGATTGCCAAGGATTGGCCTGTACGTATTCTTCGGTGGCGATGACCGCCGCCTGGCCGCGCTCACGCACAGAGTCTTCGGTCAACTTGAGGGTGTCGCGGGCACGCAACAGGGTTTCGTGGATCTGGCTGCGCAATTCGTCAGCCTGATCGCCCGCCAAGGTCGCGGTGTGATCGAGCAATCGTTCTGTGTCCTGGACCAGCGTCTGGAAATCTTCCATCAGGGTTTCTTGAGCAGTCTTTGCCTGGGTTCTGGCCATGGGTGCATCTCCGTAAGTGACGTCTGAAGCGTTCGAGTATGAGCCTTGCCGGAAGGTTCAGTGAAACTGAGTGGTACATCTTTTGCTCTGGATTCTGCGATGTACTGGTGCGTCCACCCGCGCCAGTGCGCTGAAGCTGGGCGAAAGCCTCTGGAAACCTTAACTCAAATAATCAAAACCCGTGAAGCACCTCGACGCGGTTGCGTCGAGCTACCGGATTTGCGCACCAAAGCGGTTCGTCTGCCTGTGGTAAATCGACGAGCCGTTTCAATTTGGTGCGGTGGTGGCCGGAGCGAACCGCTTTGGTGCTTTTCAACTTCTTCAGGCCTGCCCATACCATGGAAAATATGCAAAGCGCTGTGGACAGTCTCGTCCATAGTTCCAACACGCTGTTCATCCTGCTCGGCGCGGTCATGGTTCTGGCCATGCACGCCGGTTTCGCGTTTCTGGAAGTAGGAACCGTACGACAGAAGAACCAGGTCAACGCCTTGTCGAAAATCCTGAGTGATTTCGCCGTGTCGACCCTCGCCTATTTTTTCATAGGCTATTGGATCTCCTACGGCGTGACCTTCCTGCAACCTGCGGCGGTACTCAGCGCCGACCATGGTTACAGCCTGGTGAAGTTTTTCTTCCTGTTGACGTTCGCTGCCGCGATCCCGGCGATCATTTCCGGAGGAATTGCCGAGCGCGCGCGGTTCGTACCGCAGTTATGCGCGACGGTGCTTATCGTGGCGTTCATCTATCCGTTTTTCGAAGGGATTGTCTGGAACGGTAATTTTGGCCTGCAGGCCTGGCTTCAGGCGCGTTTCGGTGCTGGGTTCCATGATTTCGCCGGCTCCGTGGTGGTCCATGCGATGGGCGGCTGGCTGGCGCTGGCGGCGGTGATTTTGCTCGGGCCGCGTAACGGTCGCTATCGGGAAGGGCGCCTGGTGGCGTTCGCGCCATCGAGTATCCCTTTTCTAGCGTTGGGTTCGTGGATCCTCATTGTTGGCTGGTTCGGCTTCAACGTGATGAGCGCCCAGACCTTGCCAGGCGTGAGTGGGTTGGTGGCCGTCAATTCGTTGATGGCGATGGTCGGAGGGACCGTGGCGGCGTTGATTGTCGGTCGCAACGACCCGGGCTTCCTGCACAACGGTCCGTTGGCCGGTTTGGTGGCGGTCTGCGCCGGTTCCGACCTCATGCATCCGGTAGGCGCATTGGCGACCGGCGCCATCGCCGGCGCTTTGTTCGTCTGGTGTTTCACCGCAGCCCAGGTCAAGTGGAAAATTGACGATGTCCTTGGTGTATGGCCCCTTCATGGGCTGTGCGGTGTCTGGGGCGGAATCGCCTGCGGTATTTTTGGCCAGGATGCCTTGGGCGGCTTGGGTGGGGTCAGCCTCACCAGCCAATTGGTCGGCACGGCGCTTGGCGTGATCGTCGCCCTGGTGGGCGGGTTTGTGGTTTACGGTGCGATCAAGGCAGTACTGGGCTTGCGGCTGACGCAAGAAGAAGAGTACTACGGCGCCGACCTGTCGATTCACAAGATTGGAGCGGTCAGCCAGGACTGAACATTGCGCTACGGTTCCTTGTCCTGATTGCCCGGGTAGAAACCGTGGAGCAGGCCATAGCGCTCGTGTCGGACTTGATCCACATGATGCCGGACCCGCTGCTCCGGCAGCCCGAGCATGATCAGCGCGTGAGAAGCCAGCATCAGGCTCGACTCCAGCAACTCCGGGACCACTTCGGTGGCCCCGGCAGCTTGCAACTCGGCCAGTTGGCTGTCGTCGCGGGTACGCACCAGGATCGGCACCTGCTGATTGACCCGCCGGGCCTCCTTGAGCACGGTCATTGCAATGTCCGTCTTGTCTACCGCGACGACCAGCAATCTTGCGCGACCCAGCCCGACGGCGGCGAGCAGGTCTGCCCGGCGTGAGTCGCCATAGTGCACGCATTTCTCGCCAACCGAGGCTTCGCGGATGATGACCGGGTCGTCATCCAGGGCAACGAACCCCAGTCCCTCCCGGCGTAGAAAACGCCCGATCGACTGTCCTACGCGACCATATCCGCAAATGACCACATGACCTGACAAGCCGGCATTGAGCTCGCTGATCTGGTCCAGCTGCGCTTCTTCGTTGGGCTTGCGATGGAGCCGGGCGGCTATGGCTGGCGCGGCGCGCAGCAATAGCGGCGTCAGCAGCATCGAGCAAAACGTGGCGGCCAATAACAGCCCGCCGATGTCGGCGGGCATGAGGCGGTTCTGTTGCATGAGTGCCATGAGGGCGAAACAGAATTCGCCGCCCTGGGCCAGGGCCAAGCCGCTGCGCCAGGCGGTTTCGCCATCGCTGCCGCGCCACTTCACCAGCGCGGCGACCACGCTGCCCTTGATGATCATCAATCCCAGCGTCAGCCCGAGAATCAGCAGGCCATCCTCGACGAACAGTTGCAAGTCGATCAGCATGCCGATGCTGACGAAGAACAGTCCCAGCAGGATATCGCGGAACGGCCGTATATCGGCCTCGATCTGATGCCGATAATGGCTTTCGCCAAGCAACATGCCGGCGAGGAATGCCCCAAGAGCCGGTGACAGGCCAAGCAGGTGGGTAAGCCATGCGGTCAGCAGCACGATCACCAGGGCCAGCAACACAAAAAGCTCGGCGGACCGGGACGCCGCTACTTCGTGGAACAGCCGTGGCAGCAGCAAGCGGCTGGCCAACAGCAAGCCGCCGAACAGCACCAGGGTCTTGCCCAGCGTCAGGGGCAGCGCCCAATACCAGGCGTGCTCGCTGCTGCCGGCAAACACCGGCACCAGGGTCAGGAGCAGTACCGCGACGACGTCCTGGAACAGCAGCACGCCGATGGCATTCTGGCCGTGACTGGTGAAAATCTCCCCCAGGCTGGTCAGCTCCTTGCTGACGATGGCGGTGGAGGACAAGGCCAGCCCGGCGCCGAGCAACAGTGCCGCCATCGCCGGAGCGCCGCAGCCCACCAGCAGGGCGCCCAGCAGCGCTCCCGAACCCACCACCTGCAGGCTGCCGAGTCCGAACACCACCCGGCGCAATTCGAGCATCTTCGAGAGCGAGAATTCCAGGCCCAGCGAGAACAGCAGGAAGACCACGCCGAGTTCGGCAAGGTCCGGCAGTTCCTCGCTGTCGTTCACCCAGTCCAGCGCGGTCGGGCCGACGGCCAATCCGACGCAGAGATAGCCAAGCACGGGCGGCAGGCGCACTCGCCGGAACAGGGCAATGACCACCAGGGACGAGGCGAGGATGATCAGCAGGTTGGTAAACAAGGGATACTCCGTTTCAGGTGCTGACACTCAGCGTAGAGGAGAAATGAACCGAGCATCGTCGAAAATACTTTCGTGCTCAATGATTTGCGTCAGCGCTTTACCGAAACATTCTGAATCACGGCACCCGTCTCGACGGCTTCACGAGGCAGGCCTAGAATGACCGTCTATCTTTTTTGGGTCTACCTGCCATGCCGCCTGAATGCCAGTTGTTCGGCACCCTGGGATGCCATTTGTGTGAAGTTGCAGAGGCCGAGCTGATGCCCTTCGTTGAACACGGATTGTTGGTGGAGTTGGTGGATATCGCCGAACGCGAGGCGTGGTTCGAAGCTTACGGTTTGCGCATTCCGGTATTACGCAGGGTCGACACTGGCGCGGAGCTGGATTGGCCCTTCGATGCCGATCAGGTCGCCGCCTTCCTGCGTTGATACCTTCCATCCTTTGAGTCACACGCCGCCATTGGCGAAATGAGATTCTTCGGTTACTGTATGCCTATACAGCTATCCGGAGTGCGTGCCTTGGTCAATGTCGAGCAATTGAAAAACAGCGTGAACAGGATGTCCGCGGACGTTGTGCGTGAGGCGGTCCTGGAGTTGCGCCTGGATGGTCTGGTGACCGAAGGGAAGACGCCCTTCAATAAACTGCACTTCAACACCTGTTTCGCCGAGATCGAAGCACTGTTCCAGCGCGCCGGTTATCACAAGCAGCTGGATGTGGTGGGTTACCAGGGGTTGTTGTATGCATTGTACGACCCGGGGCGGTGGGAGGCGGTCGAGGTGCTGCGCTGGCTGAAAGAGTTCACCGAAGCAGCAGCGAGACCGACGCCAATCCGCGCATGAGCCAATCATTGCTGGGCTGGTTTGCGTGACTATCGGATAATGCCGACCCCGTAAAGGTTAAAGAGTCTTCAATGTCTGGTTCATCGTTTTCCGCGGCTCACCATCAGGCGAGCACGCTGTATTTGCCGCCCGGCGCCTGGCAGACAGTGCTCGATTGTCTCTGCGAGCATTTCAGCGCGATCAGCCGCGAGCAATGGCTGGATCGGATCGCCCGGGGACGAGTATTGGACGAAGAGGGCAGGTCGATTCGTGCCGACTTGCCATACCGTGAAGGGCTGCGCATCCATTACTTTCGGGAAGTCCCCGACGAAAAGCCGATCCCGGTAGTGGAGTCGATTCTCCATGCTGACGAACACTTGGTGGTGGCTGACAAACCGCATTTCCTGCCTGTCACTCCAGCGGGGGAGTACGTTGAGCAGACGTTGTTGCGGCGATTGATTCGTCGGCTGGACAATCCCCATCTGGTGCCCTTGCACCGCATCGATCGCCACACGGCCGGGCTGGTGCTGTTTTCAGCCAATCCGCTGACCCGTTCAGCTTATCAATCGTTATTTCCGACGCGACGGATCGAAAAATATTACCAAGCCATTGCCCCCGCATTGCCTGGATTGGCTTTTCCGCACGTGCACAAGAGCCGGATGATCAACGGGGAGCCGTTCTTTCGGATGCAAGAAGGGCCGGGCGAGCCCAATACCGAAACGGCCATTGAAGTGCTTGAAAGGAATGGCGACCTGTGGCGCTACGGCCTGTATCCGGTGACCGGCAAGAAACATCAGTTACGGGTTCATATGAACGCGTTGGGGGCGGGCATCTGCAACGATCCCTTCTACCCCGACGTGGTTCGAGATGCCGAGGATGATTATTCCAGTCCACTCAAGTTACTGGCGCGTGGGTTGCGTTTCATCGATCCGATCACGGGTGTGGAGCGCTCCTTTGAAAGCGCGATAACGCTGCGTTGGTAATGGCGCCGCTTTAGGACAGGCAACAAAAAGCCCGCAACAATGCGCAATGCTGTTCACTTAAGCGGAGCAGCTTTGCGGTTAACCGGATACCGGGTTTTTGACATCTTCACCGCCCTGGGCCTCGCCGGTCTGGGGCGTTTTGTTATGAAGAGCACGCCTATGCTGCCTCGAAGTTCCTCCAGGCGCCTTGGGGTATGGGACGGCGATACGGCCCCGGCCATTACCACCAAATGGCTGGCAATGTGCTGACAGGCAAACTTGAAGCTTACTTCGCTCGGCGCTCGCTTGTGAGCAACCGCAGCCTGACTGGCCTCCCGGCGCACCACGTTATAAGCCAGTAACAGCCCCCATAATTCCTGATACACCAGATCCACAGTCTTGCTGCGAAGCGTCAGTGCATTGTCTTGCATTGAGCTTTTGATATCTCTGAACCCCAACTCGATTTCCCACCGCTCGTGGTAAAGCGTCGCGACCTGCTCGGCACTGAATTTTGAGGCCGGTAGCGAGGTGAAGACCGTCTTTTCCTTTCCTTCGACTTCATAGGTCACAGCGCGCACTTGCCAGTATTCAGGTAAAGCCGGATTCTTTTTACGCGCCTGCGGCGAGACCTTCATCTGTACCAGATAATCGCCATCGCCATAATGTTCGACTTCGGTTCTGACCGTCCCCTTGCGTTCGGGGATCATCCAGTGCCTGTCTTGCTCAGCGTTTTGAATACTTAACAACAGATCAGCGCTGAAAAAACCTTTGTCCAGTAAAGTCACCGAGTGGCTGGGTATGCTCTCGACAAAGTCCTTGGCCAGAGGAATTTCTCCCTTGCGATAAGGACTGATGGCTGCATTGGCGATAATGTGGGCGCGGGCATTCATCAGCGCGACAAGACGCAGTACCGGGTAAGGCGTCTGCCGATTGGAGGAGGTGTTACCTGAGCCGAAGTGCTCCCGTAACTGCGGTGTTTCCGGCGTTCGGAACAATGCGCCATCGACGGCAAAAACCTGGAGTCCATGCCAGTCGTCTTGCGGGTAACGCTCGTATCCCCAGGCATTGGCGCACTGTCGAAATAGCCATTGCACAGGCTGATTGCCCAGGCGCTGGCGCGCCTGTGACAGCCCGCTTTTTGCCAAGAGCACCTCGTTGGCTAGACCTTCGGCGCAGATATTGAGTCGGCGGGCGACCTCAACGATGGGCTCGCCTCTGAAAAGCGCCATCCCGACGACTAGCCAGAGCACCATGTCGCAGGGTAGCCGTCGACGTCGGATAGTCGCCTTCTCGGCCAAAGCTGCGGCAGTGCTAATCCACTCTTGAGGAATGTGATCAGCGAAAACGTCGAGGCGAGTGAGCGGCTGCTCAGCAAAGTCCAGAACAGCGCCTAAATCCTGAGCGACAGACATAAAAAATCCGGAATCCTTAATCAGATTCCGGATTTTCCTGCTGCCCGAGGATTAGTCAACAATCCTTAAGTGAACAGCATTGCGCAACAATGCGGGCTTTTCTTCATCTGCCGTGACGTCGAAGATTACAGGTCTTTAACGGTACGAACCTGATCCTTGTTCACGCGAGTCTGCTTGCCATCCAGTTGCTCGAATTCGTAGAAGCCGCTGTCTTCATCGTAATGTGGCGTGTCGACGGCCTGGATTTCGCGACCGTCATTCAAGGTAATCACTGTTGGCGATGCACACCCGGCGAGAGTGGCGAGGCCCAGCGCGAGCATGAAAGTAGCGAGGGTCCGTTGAGTCATGGTGTTTCTCCGAAATGAATTCTTCAAGTTACTGACCTTCAGACGTATACATCGCGAGCAAGTTCCTGGCTAGTGTCAATCTGACACGCCTGCGTGATGGGCGAGGAGCTCCGGTGTGTTGAGATTAGCCAGCCTCGGATCATTGGCGGGGCACTGCAAGGCCACGGCATGCAGCGTGCGCATGATGCGGCCAGGGCTGCGTTCGCCTTCCTGCCACGCCTGTTCAAACGTTGCTGCCAGCGCTACCGGGATGACGCACAGCAGCGGCTCCCAATGTTCGCCATGACGCACCATCAACGGCTTGTCGGGGTGTTGGCTTGCCGTCTCGCGCATGCTGTCGAGCAGGCTTGCATCAATCTGCGGTACGTCGCACGGCAGGACCAGCAGATAAGGATGCCGCGCCACCCTGAGGCCCGCACGGATGCCAGCCAGTGGGCCGGGAAAATCCCCTTCCTCATCATGAACCAGCTGATCTGCGTACAGGGCGTAACGTTCCGGGTTGCGGTTGCAGGAGATGATCAGGTCATCGCTCAAGGTCCGGGTCTGCCGATGAAGGTGGGCAATCAACGGTTCTCCGTGCCATTGCAGCAAACCTTTGTCTTGCCCGCCCATCCTTTGCCCGCGCCCGCCCGCCAGGAGCAGGACGGAACAGCAAGGCAGGGGAGTGTTCGAGGTCATCGTGTGTCTCCGCGCGGGCGAAAAAATCAGGCGCTGTGATATAACACCAGGCTGTTTCCTCTACAACTGGAAGAGCCTATGAAAGCCAAGGCTGATGTACCTTTCGTGCCGCTCAATATCGCGGTACTGACTGTCAGTGATACCCGTACCCTGGAAACCGACACATCGGGACAGGTCTTTGTCGACCGGCTCACGGAGGCAGGGCATAACCTCGCGGCGCGGGTGTTGCTAAAAGATGATCTGTACAAGATCCGCGCGCAAGTCGCCACGTGGATTGCCGACGAGGTAGTACAGGTGGTGCTGATCACTGGTGGTACCGGCTTCACCGGTCGTGACAGCACTCCCGAGGCCGTTGCGTGCCTGTTGGACAAACAGGTCGACGGATTCGGCGAATTGTTCCGGCAGATATCCGTGGCGGACATTGGCACCTCAACGGTGCAGTCCCGAGCACTGGCCGGCCTGGCCAACGGTACGCTGGTGTGCTGCCTGCCGGGTTCAACCAATGCGGTGCGCACCGGATGGGACGCAATCCTGGCTGAGCAATTGGATGCGCGGCATCGGCCGTGTAACTTTGTGGCCCATTTGAAACAGGCGGCTCCTTGTGAATCCCGTGGGTAAACCGGGCAAGACTGGGGCCTTGATGGCCGTCGAGGTCGCGTTGGAGCGGTTGCTTGAGATGGCGGCGTCTTCGCCGATCATCCAGCGCGAGCGGGTGCCCCTGGCGCTGGCGCAGGGCCGGGTGCTGGCCGAGGATCTGGTGGCGACGCTCGATCTGCCGCCTTGGCCCAACAGCGCCATGGACGGCTACGCTTTGCGCCTGGCCGACTGGCATGGCGAGGCGCTGGTGGTCAGTCAGCGGATTTTCGCCGGGCAGTCTCCAGACCCCTTGGCCGCGGGTACCTGCGCGCGAATCTTCACCGGGGCGCCCGTTCCGGTCGGCGCCGATTGCGTCGAGATGCAGGAAAACGTCGTGGTCGAAGATGACCAGCGGGTACGGTTCACCCAGCCCCTGGCGAGCGGGCAAAATATCCGTCCCCAAGGGCAGGAAACAACCGTCGGCGAACAGGTTCTGTGCAGCGGTACTCGCCTGGGTCCTATCGAGCTGGGACTCGCGGCATCCTTGGGTTGTGCATCGCTGGAAGTGGTGCGCAAAGTGCGCGTTGCAGTCCTGTCCACGGGCGATGAACTGGTGGAACCTGGCCAGCCCCTGGGGCCGGGGCAGATCTACAACAGCAACCGCGTGCTGCTTTGCGGGTGGCTGCAGCGTCTGGGGTGCGAGGTCGTGGATGCGGGCATCCTGCCTGACGATTTGTCCGCTACCCGCCGGTGCCTGGCCGGGCTGGCAGATGTCGACCTGATCCTTTCCACGGGTGGGGTCTCGGTGGGTGAGGCCGACTTCCTGGGCATAGCGTTACGTGAAGAAGGTGAGCTGACGCTGTGGAAGCTCGCCATCAAGCCCGGAAAACCGCTGACATTCGGACATTTCCGTGGCGTACCGGTAATAGGCCTGCCCGGAAATCCCGCTTCTACGCTGGTGACTTTTGCCCTATTGGCTCGGCCATATTTACTGAGACGCCAGGGCGTTCAGTCTGTGGAACCGCTCAAGTTCAAGGTGCCTGCCGGTTTCGTCTGGCCGAAGGCGGGCAGTCGGAGAGAGTACTTGCGAGGCCGTATTGAAAATGGCCGCGCAGTTATTTACCGCAACCAGAGTTCGGGCGTCTTGCGAAGCGCAGCCTGGGCCGACGGGCTGGTCGAGATCCTCGAAGAGCGAACGCTGGTCGAGGGCGATGAAGTGAGCTTTATTCCCTTGAGCGAAGTCTTGGGTTAGCTCTGATTCAACATATTCAGGCCCGAGCAGGTACTCGGGCCGCTACTTGTAATTTTTAGCGCGACAGTAACGTCACCAGTTGGTCGAATCGGTTGTTCGCGACCCAGCCCAGCAATCCGATTACCACTGCCGCCGCACCGGCCATATAGGCAAGTCGGTGTCGAACCGCCTTGACGTCGGTGCGGATTTCATCCATGTCCCTGCGGATGTACTTGAGGTGGGTTTCCAGTTCAACGACGCGCGGTTCCAAATCAGTTCCTCCAGCAGGGTTACTGCAGCTTTTTCCTTCGTTTTGCTCATCGGCTCGTTCACCACAGAAGGGTACGAACTGCCGGAGCGATACCTTGTTTTCATGGCTATGCATGGGGCGTTTCTCCCCGGCAAACATGATTTTTCCCGCGATCAAGCGGACCTCTACAGGCCGTGGCATATCCGTCCATGGGCAACACATCCTTCTAAATGATCGATTTTTTGTTTCAACGTAACCTGATGCCAAGGTGTCTCAATATGACTAGAGGGTCAATTGAACGGATTCGCCAAGACTTGTAAGAAAATTCCTTGAATAAGGAAATCCCTGAGAGAAGCCGTGCGGTTTTTTGTGGCAACGAAAGGCGAACCGTGGGTTTTTTATAAAGATTGAACGAATCCGGGCTTTTTCGGCTGCGCGGGCGGTCTCATTTCCTGAACCTTTCCAATGACGGAGACAACGATGAGCAAAGGCAAGGCGCTATTGATCCTGCACGGTAAGCAGGCGCTCAACGAAGAGGTTCGCGCGGCAGTGATGCTAAAGCGCAAACAAGGCTGGGATCTGGCGGTTCGGCTGACGTGGGAAGCCGGCGATGCCCAGCGATGTGTCGAGGAAGCACTGGACGCCGGTTACACGCAACTGATCGCTGGCGGCGGCGACGGAACCTTGCGCGACATCGCCGAGGCCATCGCCCTGCAGGCTGGTGACGCCAGCCTGGTGTTGCTGCCGCTGGGCACTGCCAATGATTTTTCTCGGGCAGCGGGGATTCCGCTGGACCCGGAGCAGGCCCTTGATCTACTCGATGTCGAGCCCCGGGCGGTTGATCTGGGCGAGGTCGGTGGACGGATCTTCCTCAACATGGCCACCGGCGGTTTCGGCAGCCAGGTCACTGCGAATACTTCCGAGGACCTTAAAAAGGTCCTTGGCGGTGCCGCCTATCTGTTTACCGGCCTTTCACGATTCAGTGAGCTGAGTGCTGCCTATGGCGAGCTGCAGGGGCCCGGTTTTCATTGGCGTGGCGATCTGTTGGCGTTGGGTATAGGCAATGGTCGGCAGGCCGGAGGGGGCCATGTGCTGTGCCCTGAGGCGCTGGCCGACGATGGGTTGCTCGATATAAGCATCCTGCCCGCACCTCAGGAAGTAGTCAGTACCCTCAGGGATCTGTTGTCCGGCGGGCTGGGTATCGACAACATGTTCGTACGGGCGCGCTTGCCATGGGTGGAAATCAAGGTAGCCCAAGGCCTGGATATCAATCTGGATGGCGAACCCTTGGAGGTCGATGAGCTGCGTTTCACAGTGCGGCCCAAGGCGTTGCGCGTGCACTTGCCATCGGATTCGCCTCTATTGGGATCTTCGGGCCTGCTCAGTCGTCCAGGCTGATAATCTGCTCGCGTACCGCAAATAGCACCAGCCCCGCGACATCATGGATTTGCAGGCGCTTCATGATCTGGGCTCGGTGGGTTTCTACGGTCTTGATGCTCAGGCTCAGGCCGTTGGCGATTTCCCGGGTGGATTTGCCGCGAACGATCAACCGCAGGATCTCCAATTGGCGAGCGGTCAGGTTATGGGTCTGGGCTGGATCGGGTTGGTGTTTTTGCACACGGGTCAATGCTTGGTTGATCACGGTATGGGCGATGGCCGGGCTAAGGTAGCGCTCGTTATTGCGCAGGGCATCCAGGGCGTGTTCCAGCTCGGTGGCTGTGGTGTCTTTGAGCAGATAACCATGGGCTCCGGATTCCAGCGCCTGCATGATCAGCGCGGGATCGGTGTGCATGGACAGGATCAACACCTTGCTCTGGGGACGCGCTTGCTTGAGTTGCTGCAAGGCTTGCAGGCCGCTGGTATCTTTCATCGAAATATCCAGCAGCACGATATCCGGATCGAGTCGCTCCACCAGTTCCAATAGCTGTGCGCCGTCGTTGGCTTCGCCGATGACGGCGTAGCCAGGCAGATCCAGGACAAGGGCGCGCACCCCGGCCCGGATCAGCGAGTGGTCATCTACCAAAAGCAAATTACAAGTCAATGGAGAACCTTATTCTTGCTGGCCCGTTCCAGGGTGCGAGGCGCCCAGGGAATGCGAGCTTCGATATGCGTGCCTTTTCCGGCCTCGCTGGTAACCTTGAGGGTGCCGCCCAGTTGTGCGACTCGCTCCGCCATCCCGGCCATGCCGCGTTGCCCTTCGCGGGCGGGATGGGTGGCCGGGACGAATCCCTGGCCGTCATCACTGATCAACAACGTAAGACCCTCGGGCAGGCGTTGCAGGCGTACCAGGAGATTCGTCGCCTGGGCATGGCGCAGGATGTTGGTGACCGCTTCCTGGGTGATGCGGAAGGCGGCGACCGTCATTTCTTCCGGTATGCCGGTCATGCGCTGCTGACAGTCCAGGCTCCAATTCACCGGCGTATTGGCCAGCGTCTTGAGCAGGTGCGCGCGCAGGCTGGCTTCGAGTCCCAGGCTGGTCAGCTGTCTCGGGTTGAGAATGGCCGACACGTCCCGCACTTTATTCAGGGTTTCGTCCAGCGTCTCGCAGAGCACGGAACATTGGCTTTGCAAATCTTCCGGCATGCGGCGTTTGAGCCATTCGCTTTGCAGCTTTGCCGCGGTCAGTAATTGCCCGATGTCGTCGTGCAGTTCGCGGCTGAGTCGATGGCGCTCGTTTTCCTGGACTTCGAGCAGCCGATCCGCCAGTTCCTGCGGTTGGAACTTGATGGACTTTCGCGACAGCCGATAGTGGATCCAGACACAGGCAAGGGCCGCGACATTCAACGCCAGCAAGCTCAACGGCACGGTAACGGCCGTCAAGTAGGCCAGCAGGCAGCCGAGGGTCGAGCAGATGCACAGCAGCAACGTGAACCGGCGGGCGTTTTCTCGGGAGGGTGGCCAGGATATAAGTGACTTGAAGCTGGCGTACATAGCGGATGGAGCCAATGGATGTTCGCTGCGGGCAGGCCGGTCAGCGCATCTGACGGGCCGGGTCGGGTAAACGTTTCAGGTCGGGGACGGCTTCAGTTGGCGGCGGCTGTTCGAAGCGACTGACGCGAGACATAGTACCACTTCAAATATCGTTGGTCGCGTTCGGCTTGGCGGCTGCAATGCCCAGCGAGCCGGACACCTGATCGCGAGCCGTAACGAGCGGTTTCAGGCTTGTTTCTGAGCGAAGGGGACCACTGCCAAGGAGCGCGGTGGTTGTAATACCTCGCAAGGACTTTGGCCTACCTGAAAAGCAAATGCTTCGATCAGAGAGGTCTGTTCGCTGTTGTCCAGGCCCAGCTTGCCGGTGGTGTGGTCGACCAGTTCCAGTTGCCAGGCCATCAGTGTGAAACAATCTTTCAGCGCGTCCAGCGCTTGATCGTGCAGCTCCATGTGATGTTGCGCATGAGTGAGCAAGCCATGGATGTGCAGCGAAAACTCCGAAACGGCCTCCAACGCCAAGGCATCGGCCTTGTTTGCCAGCTTCAGCAAGGTGCTGAGCATGCAATCAATGGCGTCCTTGTCGTTGTTGATCAATTGCAGGTGGCTCAGGCATTCTTCTGACTTGGCCAAGAGCGTCTCGGCTTCAATCAGGAACTCGGGAAGGCGCTGGCTCCAGTTCTTGCGATCGTTCGGCATGCTTATCTCCACAACATCATGTCAGGCGAAAGTGATCGCGTGTGGCGAACGGCTGGGTCTCATGACCGACAACGAGCGACGGCGCGTCGCCAGCCTCTGCCGCTCGGCCAACGCCGGCTCGCAAACGATTGCACCGGCAAGCTCGGCCGAACGACTGGAAGTCCGATGTCCTACGGTCGCGCACAAGGGCCTGACTCCATTCAGCAATGAGAATGGCGTCACATTAATGGCTATTGGATAGCGGGAATATCAGGTTAGACCTGATTGTGCCTAGGGGAATCCCTTAGGCAGGGGAACTTTGCACGCAAACCGAAGTCGCGCAGCGAGAAAAATTACGGGTAGAGACGGGAAGCCAGTAAAGCATGATGTTAATGTGACATCAATGCCCCTCGCAGCTATTTCATGTCGGGGTCAAGAAACGGCTCATGCAGCCGATAAAGCCTTTACAGGATTCATCCGAACAAGCCCAGGAGTCATCGATGGCCGGCATTCTCGACACAGTAGATCAACGAACCCAACTGGTGGGTGAGAATCGCCTGGAAATTCTCATGTTTCGCCTGGCAGGGCGGCAGTTGTTCGCCATCAACGTTTTCAAGGTCCAGGAAGTGTTGCAGCTGCCGAAGCTGACGTTGATGCCCCAGCGCCATCCGTTCGTCTGTGGCGTGGTCAATCTGCGGGGCCAGACGTTGCCGGTCATCGACCTGTCCCAGGCCATCGGCATGCGTCCGCTGGTGCCGGGACCGAACAGCACCATCATCGTCACCGAGTACAACCGCTCGGTCCAGGCGTTTTTGGTGGGTGGCGTGGACCGCATCGTCAACATGAACTGGGAAGCCATCCTGCCGCCTCCGACCAGCGCCGGCCGAGAGCATTACCTGACGGCCATCAGCAAGGTGGACGACCAGTTGGTGGAGATCATCGACGTGGAAAAAGTCCTCGCCGAAATCGTGCCTTACAACGCCAAGGTGTCCCGGGAAAAACTCGAGGATCCGGTATTGGAGCGCGCCCGCGGTCGTGAAGTATTGCTGGTCGACGACTCCAATGTCGCGCTTTCCCAGTTGCGTGACACCCTGGGCCAGTTGGGCGTGAAGATGCACATCGCCAGCGATGGCCTGAAGGCGTTGAACATGCTCAAGGCGTGGGCGGATACAGGGGAGGTCATGACGGACAAGTTGCTGATGATTTTCACCGACGCGGAAATGCCGGAGATGGATGGCTATCGCCTGACCACCGAAATCCGTAACGACCCGCGCCTGCGCGCGCTCTACGTGGTATTGCACACCTCACTGTCCGGCAGCTTCAACGACTCGATGGTGAAGAAGGTCGGCTGTGACAACTTCCTCTCCAAATTCCAGCCGGACAAGCTGGTCGATGTGGTGCGTCAGCGGTTGATGCTCGACCACGGCTGATCGAGGTTTGCTTCGACAGTCGGCTCGTATAAGGTTGCGTTTTTTCGCCACCAGGGAAGTTGACCATGTTGCGGCTGAGCGCGCTGTACCGTTATCCGTTGAAGTCCGGCAAGGGCCAGCTGCTGCAAGGGATTGGCCTGGACAAGCTCGGGCTCGACGGTGATCGGCGCTGGATGCTGGTGGACGAGGCCAACGGACGGTTCCTGACCCAGCGAGCCGTGGCAAAAATGAGCCAGCTCTCGGCTGTGTGGAACGAGGCGGGTGGTCTGACCCTCAGCGCGCCGGGCCACGGCACCATCGAGGTGCCGCTGCCGTCCGCCGGCGAAGAACAACGGCGCGGCGTGATCATCTGGCGTGACACCTTGCGCGTGCCGGATGCAGGCGACGAGGCGGCGGCCTGGGTCAGCGGATTCATCGGCAATCCCACCCGGTTGGTCCATGTGCCGGTGGAGTTGGCTCGCACCACGGCGGCCGGCTACGGCAAGGACGACGACAAGGTCGCCTTCGCCGATGGATTTCCGCTGCTGCTGATTGGCCAGGCCTCTTTGCAGGATTTATCGAGCAAGGTCGGTCGCCCGCTGGAAATGCTGCGCTTTCGTCCCAACCTGGTGATCGAAGGCAGCGAGGCGTTCGCCGAGGATGGCTGGAAGCGCATTCGCATAGGCGAGGTGGAGTTCCGGGTGGTCAAGCCGTGCTCGCGCTGCATCATGACAACGGTCGATCCGCATACGGGCGAACGTGATCCGAAGCGTGAGCCTTTCGCGACATTGCAGCAGTATCGTTCGACCCCGGATGGCGCGATGTTCGGCCAGAATCTGGTCAACGACGGCGATGGCAGCCTTGAAGTCGGCATGCCGGTCGAAGTGCTGGAATAAAGAACCCTTGAATAAAAATGCCCGTGCCATTGGACACGGGCATTTTTGGTTACGCCGACGCCATTACCTCGTCACAGATGAGTGACGCGTCCGCGCCGTCGGTTCAGCCGCGATATTCACACAGGTAAGCCGTGTCGACGGTCACTTTGAGCTGGAATTTGCTGTTGGCCGGGACATTGAACTGGCTGCCAGCGGCAAAGGTTTCCCAGTCGGTGCTGTCGGGCAGCTTAACCGTCAGGGCGCCGGAAACGACGTGCATGATTTCCCGCTGGGCGGTGCCGAATTCGTATTCGCCCGGTGCCATGACGCCGATGGTCGCGGGACCTTCGGCAGTGCCGAAGGCGATCGACTTGACGGTGCCGTCGAAGTACTCGTTGACTTTGAACATGGGCGATTCCTCAAGAAAGGGCTGAAAAAGGCCGGCCAGTATGCACAAGGCCACAACCGTCGTCATCTGTCGCGCCGGACCCTACGGTCAGGCTGTGAGCACCAGGGGCAACAGTCTCGCCGTGTTGCGGGCGTCCTCCAGCGCGCGGTGCTGTTGCCCACAAAATTGCATTCCGGCCAGCTGTAGCGCCCCATTGAGCCCCAAGGGGCGCTCCAGCCGACGGGCCTTGGCAAAGCGTTGCTTGAGATTCATATGCGGTACCTGGTCGAGAATGCTGTGCAATTGCTGCTGCTGCCATTCCTGAAGCAATTGCTTGCGATCGTAGTCGCCCCAACTGACCCAGCCTTCAAGGCTTGCGTGATAGGGCGCCAGCCAATGTTCGAACGCTGGCCAGACTCCGGCAAGCGGTGCTGCGCTGTCGACGTTGGCCTGGCTGATGTGCGTCAACTGGCGACAAAAAGACGTGAGCAATGGTCGCCTCAAAGGCCGGACAAACCTCTGGAAATGATCCACTTCCCGGCCATCTCGATTCACCAGGGTGGCGCCGATTTCGATAATTTCCATTTCGGTTACCGGCCAGCCACCTTCATCGGTCGTGGCCTCCAGATCAATCACCAGCCATTGAGGCATTGCAAGGTTCCTGGTATCGGCGTGTTGATGGGTTTGAGCGTAGCCAAACCCGGCATATCCGCCTAGTCCTGTCTTGTTTTGCAATATTGCGCCGATCCGCTGGCATGCTTGATCCGGACGACCGCGCCCGAGCGCTTGCCTGGCTGCCCCGGTCAGCTTAAATTGCCCGCGCCACCTGGATTTGCTGAAGTGGCCCGCGTTGGCCGATCAACGGTAGGAGAGAGTGGGTGGACGAGCGAAAAGCCCTGCGCGTGATGCGTGAGCTGGTCGACAACGGGCAACTGACCGATCCGGACAGCGCACGCGGCAAATTGCTTCAAACCGCCGCTCACCTGTTTCGCAACAAAGGCTTTGAACGCACCACCGTGCGCGACCTCGCGAGCGCCGTTGGCATTCAATCAGGGAGCATTTTCCATCACTTCAAAAGCAAGGACGAGATCCTGCGGGCGGTGATGGAGGAAACCATCCGCTACAACACCGCGTTGATGCGCGCGGCGCTCGCCGAAGGTGGCAGCGTGCGCGAGCGAGTGTTGGCGCTGATCCGCTGCGAACTGCAATCGATCATGGGCGGTACCGGCGAGGCGATGGCGGTGCTGGTCTATGAATGGCGCTCCTTATCCGAAGAAGGGCAGAGACAAGTGCTGGCCCTGCGTGATATCTACGAAGCTGTGTGGCTCGAGGTCTTGGGCGAGGCCAGGGATGCCGGGTATATTCGCGGGGACGTGTCGATCATGCGGCGCCTCCTTACCGGGGCGTTGTCCTGGACCTCCACCTGGTTTCGCGCCGAAGGCAGCCTGAGTCTCGATGAATTGGCCGAGCAGGCGCTGATCCTGGTGCTGAAAGAACAACAATAATCGAACTCAGGCGTAAGGGCCACGCGGTTGGCTGAGCGGCTGCAACCGCCCGGCATCATTGTATTGATGGGAATTCTTGGGGAGTGGGTTATCTTGATTTTTTCGCCAATGGGGATGACCTCGCGTGTTCTGCTGGCCGCTCTGACCCTTTTGTTGATGCTGCCTGTCGAGGCGGCGCAATTGGTCCGGATCGGCGCGGCACATTTTCCACCTTATACCGTTCGTCCCGAGAATGGTGCCGACACTGGGCTGCTGCCGCAACTGGTGGAGGCGTTGAATCGATCGCAGGCCGATTACCAGTTCGTCCTGGTGCCCACATCGATCCCACGCCGTTTCAATGACTTCAAGCAAGGCCGGGTCGACATGGCCATTTTCGAGAATCCGGACTGGGGCTGGCAGGATGTGCCCCATACGCTGGTGGACATGGGCCTGGAAGATGCGGAGATCTTCGTAACGCAGAAACTGCCGGATCGCCAGCAGAGCTATTTCGAAGACCTTCGAGGCAAGCGGCTGGCATTGTTCAGCGGCTATCACTACGCCTTTGCGCAGTTCAACTCAGACCCCAAATTCCTCATCGGCCAGTTCAACGCCACGTTGACCTATTCCCATGACAGCAATCTGCAAATGATGTTGCGCGGGCGTGCGGACATCGCGTTGGTGACCCGTTCGTACCTCAGCGATTATCTGTTGCGCAGTCCCCAGCTCGCTTCCCAGTTGCTGGTCTCCGAGCGTATCGACCAGGTTTATCACCATTACGCGCTGATCCGACCGCAGGCGCCCATTTCTGCCGAGGCGTTTGGTCGATTGCTGCAGAAATTGCGGGAGGACGGCCAGCTCCTGGCGATTTTCAAGCCCTACCAAATCGAGCTGGTGCCGACCCACGCCCACTGAATGCGTGACTAAATTTCCCCTTCCGGCTCACGTCACCCGTTGACTACCGACGAATACGCGAGCCCCTTCGATGTCTCACTTCAATCCTGCGACGACGCTTCCCTTGCCTGGTGGCCGTAGTCTCGGCGCCGATGAAACAGAACGCCACCTCAGCCTGATGCTCGAGGACACGCCGCTGGTCCGGTTGCGCCTGGAGCGCGGTCCCCAGTTACATGTGCATTTGCAGGAACCCAATGATCGGCCTGTAGGTCCGGCGCTCTGGGCGGCTTGCTATTGGTTGTTTGCCAGGGATCCGGGGTGCCAGCAACTGGTCTGGCACCTCGATGAACGTCCAGGCGAGGCACTGCTCAGCGGCTTGCTGGTGGGCACCTCGCAGCCCAACGAATACCTGTGCGAGCGCACGCTGTTCTGGCAATTGCCGCAGCCCTGGCTGGGCGAATCGTTCAGCGGCAGTTATCCGCAGCAGATGATCATCACCGATGGCAAGCGCCATCCTCGCCGACCCGTCAAGCCACGAGGCGAGGTGTATCGGCGTTTCGACGCACGCCTGGGGGCGTGGGTGTCCTTGCGAACCCTGGAAATCGAGCATGACCTGACGCGCTTCAACCGCTGGCAGAACAGCCCGCGAGTGGCCAGTTTCTGGCAGGAAGAGGGCAGCCTGGAGCAGCATCGCCAATACCTGACCAAACTGCAGCACGACCCTCGGGTCCTGACGCTGATCGGCTGTTTCGATGAGCAGCCATTTGCCTATTTCGAAGCCTATTGGGCCAAGGAAGATCGAATCGCGCCGTTCTATGAAGCGAGCGACTACGACCGCGGTATCCATATGCTGGTCGGCGAGGAGCAGCACCGCGGCCCGCACAAGGTGGCGAGCTGGCTGTCGGCGCTGGTCCATTACCTGTTTCTCGATGACCCGCGCACTCAACGAGTGGTGGCCGAGCCTCGCGCCGATAACGCGCGGATGATCGGGCATTTGCATAACCAGTGCTTTCATTGCGAGAAAGAATTCGATTTCCCGCACAAGCGAGCGGCGCTGATGATCCTGGGACGCGAGCGGTTTTTTGAGCGGTGTTCGTTGGTGTAGGCCTTGAAGCCTCATCGCGGGCTTGCTCGCGATGAGGCTGAACAACTACCGATGATCAGCGTCGGGCGAAGGTGTCCGCACGAACCCCTGAGACCTTGCGGCAATGCACCAGGGCGTCGCGGATCATGAAGTTGACCAAGGTCGGCGAGACCCCCAGTTCCTTGGCGATGTCCTTCTGCGGCACGCCGTGCAAGCGGTACATCTCGAAGGCGTAGCGGGTACGGCTGGGCAACTCGGTCAGCGCCTCGGCAATGTGCTCCAGCGTGGAAAAATTAATGTGCGAGGTCTCCGGCGAAGCACCCTGGATCACCACGTTCAATCCTTCCTCCTCCGGCCCCGAGTATTTCTGTTCAAGCGCCTGCTTGCGGTAATGATCGATCGCCAGGTTGCGCACGATCTGGAACAGGTAGCTGAGCTGGGCCTTGAAAGATGAGGTGATCTGTGGCGCCGATTGCAATCGGAAAAACGCATCCTGGACGACGTCTTCGGCGCGGGACCGGCAACCGGTTATACGCGCGGCGATCTTGACCAGGATTGTTCGGTTATCGACGAATGCTTGAAGTAGCGGTGAGTCGCACCTGCTTGTGGATACTTGTTCCGTCATGGAATTCACCTTGCTGCAAATAGTTAGCAGGACGACGGGTCCATCGGACCTGTCCTACACATCGACGGCCAAATTAGGCTTAATGATAATTATTGTCAATTGAGAAGAAGAATTATTGATGAGCGGAAGTCCAGCTTGAACGCTGCGACCCTTTGTCGCTCTGCGCAACGGTCAAGCGGTCTGTTGCGAAGGGTCGGCGACTAATTATTTGCCGGCGCTATCCGTTCCCATGGGTGACAACTTGCAAGCCGAATTCAGGCAGGAACCCCCCATGACCGACGCGTTCGAACTTCCCAGCACCCTGGCTCATGCCCTCCAGCGCCGCGCCGCGTTGACGCCGGACCGGGTGGCCTTGCGCTTCCTCGCCGACACCCCGCAGCAGAGCGTGGTGCTGAGTTATCGCGACCTGGATCTGCGCGCCCGGACCATCGCCGCCGCCTTGCAGGCCGAGTGCGACGCCGGTGATCGAGCGGTGCTGCTGTTTCCCAGCGGCCCGGATTACGTCGCGGCGTTCTTTGGTTGCCTGTACGCCGGTGTGATCGCCGTGCCGGCCTATCCGCCGGAGTCCACGCGTCGCCATCACCAGGAGCGGCTGCTGTCGATCATCGCTGACGCCGAACCACGGTTATTGCTGACCAGCGCTGACTTGCGTGACACCTTGCAGGCCATCGAATCGGCACCGCCGGTGTTGTGCGTCGACGCCCTCGACCCGGCCCGCGCCGGAGAATGGTTGGCGCCGGACCTGCAAGACGATGACATCGCGTTCCTGCAATACACTTCCGGCTCCACCGCGTTGCCCAAGGGTGTGCAAGTCAGCCATGGCAACCTGGTAGCCAATGAATTATTGATTCGTCATGGCTTCGGCATTGATGTGAATCCCGACGACGTCATCGTCAGTTGGCTGCCGCTGTATCACGACATGGGCCTTATCGGCGGTTTGCTGCAGCCGATCTTCAGTGGCGTGCCCTGCGTGCTGATGTCACCGGCTTATTTCCTCGCTCGACCGTTGCGCTGGCTCGAAGCGATCAGCGAGTACGGCGGCACCATCAGCGGCGGCCCGGACTTCGCCTATCGGCTGTGCAGCGAACGCGTTAGCGAATCAGCCTTGAGCCGCCTCGACCTGAGCGGTTGGCGCGTGGCCTATTCCGGCTCCGAACCGATCCGCCTCGACAGCCTGGAGCGCTTCGCCGAAAAGTTCGCCCCGTGCGGCTTTACCCCCGACAGCTTCATGGCGTCCTACGGGCTGGCCGAAGCGACCTTGTTCGTCGCCGGTACGCCGCGGAGTCGAGGCATTCCTGCGATGCGGATGGACGACGCGGCATTGGCGCAAAACCGCGCCGAACCGGGGCAGGGCAACGCGGTGATGAGTTGTGGCGTGAGCCAGCCGGGTCATGCGGTGCTGATCGTCGAGCCCTCCACGTTGCAGCCGCTGGCCGACAGTCGGGTCGGCGAAGTCTGGGCCGCCGGGCCGAGCATCGCCCACGGTTACTGGCGCAATCCCGAGGCCAGCGCCAGGACCTTTGTCCAGCATGACGGTCGCACGTGGCTGCGTACCGGCGACTTGGGTTTTGTACGTGACGGCGAGCTGTTTATCACCGGCCGCCTGAAGGACATGCTGATCGTGCGTGGCCATAACCTTTATCCACAGGACATCGAGCAAACCATCGAGCGCGAAGTGGAGGTGGTGCGCAAAGGACGGGTCGCCGCTTTTGCAGTCGACGACAACGGCGAAGAAGGCATTGGCATCGCAGCGGAAATCAGCCGCGGCGTGCAGAAAATTCTCCCGCCCGAAGCCCTGATCAAAGCGATTCGCCAGGCTGTGGCCGACAGCTGCCAACAAGCACCCAGCGTCGTGGTGCTGCTCAATCCGGGCGCGTTGCCGAAGACCTCCAGCGGGAAACTGCAGCGTTCGGCGTGTCGCGCCCGGTTGGCGGATGGCAGCCTCGACAGCTATGCGCTGTTCCCCTCGACCGAAGGGCAAACGGTCGATGAGCCTGCGTCTTCGTCCGAGCTTCAGGCCTTGATCGGCCAGCTCTGGTGCGAGCAATTGCAGGTCGACCAAGTGAGCGGCGACGACCATTTCTTCCTGTTGGGCGGCAATTCCATTGTCGCTACCCAAGTCATCGCTCGGCTGCGCGAAACCCTGGGCCTGGAACTCAGCCTGCGCATGCTTTTCGAAGCCCCGACCCTGGATGCTTTCGCCGCAGCAGTGGCAAACCTGCAACAGGACGGCGGCCTGGCTCAAGGCCTGATCAAGCCGTTGTCCCGCGCCGAAGCGCTGCCACAATCCCTGGCCCAGAACCGCTTGTGGCTGACCTGGCAGTTGGACCCTTCGAGCTGCGCCTACAACATTCCCGGCGCCGTGCACTTGCGCGGTGAGCTTGACGAGGACGCATTGCGCGCCAGCTTCCAGCAACTGGTCGAACGCCACGAGTCCCTGCGCACGCGGTTTCTGGAACGTGACGGGGTAGCCTTGCAACAGATTGACCCGGCCGGTGAGTTCAACCTTCAGGTGATCGACCTCAGCGACGTGCCCGCCGACCAGCGCGAAGCCCGTGCGCTGCAGATCCGTGAAGACGAAGCGGCCACCCGATTCGATCTGGAAAAGGGACCGCTGCTCAAGGTCACCTTGTTGCACCTGGACGAAGACGAGCATCAATTGCTGGTAACGATGCATCACATCATCGCCGACGGCTGGTCGATGAGCGTGTTGATCGATGAATTCTCGCGGTTGTACGCCGCTGCGTCCCAGGGACAGGTGGCGGAACTGGTGCCGTTGCCGTTGCAATATGCCGACTACGGCAGTTGGCAGCGGCAGTGGCTCGCCCAAGGCGAAGCCGAACGCCAATTGGAATACTGGAAACAGCAGTTGGGTGATGAGCATCCGCCCCTGGCGCTGAGCACCGATCATCCGCGCAATGCCCAGCAGCGTCGCAGCGCCGCGCGCCACAGCGTGCGTCTGGACAAGGACCTCGGCGAGGCCCTGCGCCAGGTCGCCCAGGCTCATGACGCGACGCTGTTCATGCTGTTGCTGGCGGGTTTGCAAGCATTATTGCAGCGCTACACCGGCCAATCCGACATCCGCATCGGCGTGCCCAACGCCAATCGCCCGCGCCTGGAAATCCAAGGACTGATCGGCTTCTTCATCAACACCCAGGTGCTGCGCGCGCAAACCGATGCGCGCCAGCCGTTCGCCGCGCTGCTGGCCGAGGCCCGGGAGGCCACGCTGGGTGCCCAGGCTCATCAGGACCTGCCTTTCGAACAACTGCTCGAAGCGTTCCCCCAGGCCCGCGAGCAAGGCCTGTTCCAAGTGATGTTCAATCACCAGCAGCGGGACCTGGGTGCGTTGCGGCGTCTGCCCGGACTGCTGGCCGACGAGTTGCCGTGGCACAGCCGCGAAGCCAAATTCGACCTGCAATTGCACAGCGAAGAAGACCGCAACGGTCGGCTGATGCTGTCGTTCGATTACGCGGACGAACTGTTCGAAGCGGCGACCATCGCGCGCTTGGCCGAGCATTTCTGCAACCTGTTGCGATCCGTCTGCAGCGACCCGCAGCAGGCCATCGGTGATGTGCCGTTGTTGAGTGCCGAGGAACTCGCCCAGCAACGGCGTTGGGAAGCTGCGCCCTGTGGACCCGCCGCGCAGTGGCTGCCGGAACTGCTGAATGAACAAGCCCGCCGCACCCCGCAACGCACCGCGCTGCAGTGGGACGGTGGTTCGCTGGACTACGCCGAGCTGCACGCCCAGGCCAATCGGCTGGCACATTACCTGCGCGACAAAGGCGTCGGCCCCGACGTGTGCGTGGCGATCGCCGCCGAGCGTTCGGCGCCATTGCTCATCGGCGTGCTGGCGATCATCAAGGCCGGCGGCGCTTACGTGCCGCTGGATATCGATTACCCGAGCGAACGCCTGGCCTACATGCTCCAGGACAGCGGCGTCGATTTGCTGCTGACCCAGACCGCATTGCTCGAACGCTTGCCGGCCTGCGAGGGCGTCAGCGTCATCGCCATGGACGCCCTGCACTTGGAGCAATGGCCGAGCAATCCACCGGGCCTGCACTTGCACGGCGATCACTTGGCCTACGTGATTTATACCTCCGGCTCGACCGGTCAACCCAAAGGCGTCGGCAATACCCACGCCGCCCTGGCTGAGCGCTTGCAATGGATGCAAGCCGCCTATGGGTTGGATGAAAGCGACGTGCTGATGCAAAAGGCGCCGATCAGTTTCGACGTGTCGGTGTGGGAGTGCTTCTGGCCGCTGGTCACCGGCAGCCAATTGGTACTGGCCGGGCCAGGCGAACACCGCGATCCGCACCGCATTGCGCAGTTGGTCGAGCGGTTTGGCGTGACCACGTTGCATTTCGTGCCGCCGCTGCTCAGCCTGTTCGTCGACGAACCGTTGAGCGCCCGCTGCACGAGCCTGCGGCGGATTTTTTCCGGCGGTGAAGCCCTGCCGGCCGAGTTGCGCAACCGGGTGTTGGCGCAACTGCCGTCGACGCAGTTGCACAACCGCTACGGCCCGACTGAAACCGCCATCAACGTCACCCATTGGCACTGCACCGAAGCCGATGGCGAGCGCTCGCCGATTGGCCGGCCGTTAGCCAATGTGCTGTGCCGGGTGCTCGACGCTGAGCTCAATCCCGTGCCGATTGGTGTGCCGGGCGAGCTGTGCATCGGTGGCCTGGGCCTGGCCCGGGGTTACCTGGGACGTCCGGGCCTGACGGCCGAGCGTTTCATTGTCGATCCGCAAGGGCTGGCGGGCGCGCGGTTGTACCGTACCGGTGACCGGGCGCGGTGGGGCGCCGATGGCGTAATCGAATACCTTGGCCGTCTCGACCAGCAGGTCAAGCTGCGCGGTTTTCGGGTCGAGCCACAGGAAATCGAGGCCCGACTGCTGGCCCAGCTTGGCGTCGCCCAAGCGGCGGTGCTGGTGCGGGACACGGCGGCCGGCCCGCAGTTGATCGGCTACTACACGACCGACGCGGCCCATGAAGACGAAAGCGCCCAGGCCACGCGCCTGAAGACCACCCTGGCCGCCGAGCTTCCGGAGTACATGGTGCCTGCGCAACTGCTGCGCCTGGACGCCATGCCGTTGAGCCCAAGCGGTAAGCTCGACCGCCGCGCCTTGCCCGAGCCGCAATGGCAGGTGCGCGAGCACGTCGAGCCGACCAGCGCACTCCAACAGCAGATCGCCGGCATCTGGCGCGATGTGCTGGGGCTTGCGCGCATTGGCCTGCGGGACGATTTTTTTGCCCTGGGCGGTCATTCGTTGCTGGCGACCCAGATCATTTCCCGCACCCGTCAGGTTTGCGACGTCGAGCTGCCATTGCGGGCATTGTTCGAGGCCAGTGAGCTGGGGGCTTTCGCCGAACAGGTGCGCTTGATCCAGGCCAGCGGCCAGACCAACCGCCAGCCGCCCATCGAGAAAGTCGACCGCAGCCAACCGGTGCCGCTGTCCTATTCCCAGCAGCGCATGTGGTTCCTCTGGCAGATGGAGCCGGACAGCCCGGCCTACAACGTCGGCGGCATGGCGCGGTTGCGCGGGGTGCTGGACGTCGGGCGTTTCGAAGCAGCCTTGCACGCGTTGCTCCTGCGCCACGAAACCCTGCGCACCACGTTCCCGAGCATCGACGGCGTGGCCCGCCAGCAGGTGCACGGCGAGGCAGGCCTGCGCATGGACTGGAAGGACTTCTCGATGCTCGACGCCGATATTCGCCAGCAGCGCGTGCAGCAACTGGCGGACAGCGAGGCCCACGAGCCCTTCAATCTGGAAACCGGGCCGCTGCTGCGGGCCTGCCTGGTCAAGACCGCCGAGCATGAGCATTACTTTGTGCTGACGCTGCACCACATCGTCACCGAAGGTTGGGCGATGGACATCTTTGCCAGAGAGCTGAGCGCGCTGTACGAAGCCTTCGTCGATGACCGCGAATCGCCGCTGGAGCCTTTGCCGGTGCAGTACTTGGACTACAGCGTCTGGCAGCGCCAATGGCTGGAGTCCGGCGAGCGCCAGCGACAGCTGGATTACTGGACCGCGCAATTGGGCCGCGAACATCCGCTGCTGGAACTGCCGGCGGACCGCCCGCGTCCACCGGTGCAAAGCCATCGTGGCGAGTTGTTCCGCTTTGACCTCAGCGATGAGCTGGCCGCGCGCGTACGTGCCTTCAATGCCGATCGTGGCTTGACCTTGTTCATGACCATGACCGCTGCCCTGGCCGTGTTGCTCTATCGCTACAGCGGCCAGACCGACCTGCGTATTGGCGCGCCGGTGGCCAACCGCATTCGTCCGGAAAGCGAAGGGCTGATCGGCGCGTTCCTCAACACCCAAGTGTTGCGCTGCCAGCTCGACGGGCAGATGTCGGTGGGCGAATTGTTCGAGCAAGTTCGCCACACCGTGATCGAAGGGCAGTCCCACCAGGACTTGCCGTTCGACCATCTGGTGGAAGCCTTGCAACCGCCGCGCAGTGCGGCGTACAACCCGCTGTTCCAGGTGATGTGCAACGTGCAGCGCTGGGAATTCCAGCAGAGTCGCACGTTGGCTGGCATGAGCGTTGACTACTTGGTCAACGACGCCCGCGCGACCAAGTTCGACCTGAACCTGGAAGTCACCGACCTCGACCATCGGCTGGGTTGCTGCCTGACTTACAGCACTGACCTGTTCGACGAACCGCGCATTGCGCGCATGGCCGGGCACTGGCGCAATCTGTTGGAAGCGTTGCTGGTCGATCCGTCCCGGCGACTGAGTGAACTGCCGCTGCTGGACGCGAGCGAGCAACGGCAGCTCTTCGACAGCCTCGGCGAGGAGGCGGGTGAACATCGCCTGGATCAATGCATCCACCCGCTGTTCACTGAGCAGGCCCAGGCGCGCCCGGAAGCGCCGGCCCTGACCTTCGCCGGCCAGACCCTGACCTACGCCGAACTCGAAGGCCGGGCCAATCGCCTGGCCTGGATGTTGCGCGAACGTGGCGTCGGGCCGCAGGTGCGGGTGGGCCTGGCGCTGGAGCGCTCGCTGGAAATGGTCGTCGGCCTATTGGCGATTCTCAAGGCGGGCGGCGCCTACGTGCCGCTGGATCCGGAATATCCGCTGGACCGCTTGCATTACATGATCGAAGACAGCGGCGTCGGCCTGTTGCTCAGCGACCGGGCCATGTTCGAGGTCCTTGGTCCATTGCCGGAGGGCGTGCAGCGCTGGTGCCTGGAAGACGATTCGGCGGCCCTGGCGCAATACGCGGATCACGCGCCGGCGCTGATCAACCTGCCGCAACATCAGGCCTATTTGATCTATACCTCCGGTTCCACCGGCAAGCCCAAGGGCGTGGTGGTCTCCCACGGTGAAATCGCCATGCATTGCCGAGCGGTGATCCAGCGCTTCGGCATGCGCCCGGACGATTGCGAACTGCATTTCTATTCCATCAACTTCGATGCCGCCACCGAGCGCCTGCTGGTGCCGTTGCTCAGTGGCGCCCATGTGGTGCTGCGCGCCCAGGGCCAGTGGGACGCCGAGGAGATTTGCGGGTTGATTCGCCAGCACCGCATCAACATCCTCGGCTTCACGCCCAGCTACGGCAGCCAGTTGGCGCAATGGCTGGCGAGCCAGGGGCAAACGTTGCCGGTGCGCATGTGCATCACCGGTGGCGAAGCCCTGACCGGCGAGCACTTGCAGCGCATCCGCGCCGCCTTCAATCCGAGCCTGTTTTTCAATGCCTATGGGCCGACCGAAACCGTGGTAATGCCGCTGGCGAGCCTGGCCCCGGAACGGCTGGAGGAGGGCGCGGGCAGCGTGCCGATTGGCAGGGTGATTGGCGCTCGGGTGGCCTACATTCTCGACGCCGACCTGGCGCTGGTGCCGCAAGGTGCCACGGGCGAGTTGTATGTCGGTGGCGCCGGCCTGGCCCAGGGTTATCACCAGCGCCCGGGCATGACCGCCGAGCGTTTTGTCGCCGACCCGTTTACCGCCGATGGCGGACGGCTGTACCGCACCGGCGACCTGGTACGCCAGCGCGCCGACGGCCAGGTCGAATACCTGGGCCGAATCGACCACCAAGTGAAAATCCGCGGTTTCCGCATCGAGCTGGGGGAAATCGAAAACCGTCTGCTGGAACACGACGCCGTGCGCGAGGCCGTGGTGTTGGCCCTCGATCTGCCGGGTGGCAAGCAACTGGCCGGTTACCTGGCCACCGACATCGCCGAACAGGACTCGGTGCAACAAGCGGCCTTGCGCGAAACCCTGAAACATCACCTCAAGGCGCAACTGCCCGAGTACATGGTGCCTACCCACCTGATCCTGCTGGCGAGCATGCCGCTGACCGCCAACGGCAAACTCGATCGGCGCGCCCTGCCGATGCCGGATCCGGAACTCAACCGCCAACACTACGTGGCGCCGAGCAACGCCTTGGAGCAGTCGCTGGTGACGACCTGGTGCGACGTGCTCAACGTGAAACAGGTCGGCCTCAACGACAACTTCTTCGAGCTGGGGGGCGATTCGATCCTCTCGATCCAGGTCGTCAGTCGAGCCCGACAGCAGGGCATACACTTCACTCCGCGTGATCTGTTCCAGCATCAGACCGTGCAGGCCCTGGCCGCCATAGCTACCCGCAGCGAGCAGGTGTGCGCCGAGCAGGGCTTGTTGAGCGGTGAGTCCGGGCTGACGCCGATCCAGCATTGGTTCTTTGACCGCCCGATCCCCAACCGTCATCACTGGAACCAGGCGCTGTTGCTGGAGCCGGCGATGCCCCTGGAGCCGCGTTACCTGGAACAGGCATTGCGTGCCGTTTTCGAGCGCCATGATGCCTTGCGCCTGGGCTTTGGCTGCATCGCGGAGCATTGGCGCGCGGAGCATCAACCGCTGTTCGACGGCGCGCTGTTGCAGCATCTGTCGATGGCGTCGCCGCAAGCCTGCGAAGGGATATTTGCCCAGGCGCAACGCAGCTTTGACCTGGCCAGAGGACCGCTGCTGCGCGCCGTGCTGGCGGACATGCCCGACGGTCGGCAACGGTTGCTGATCGCCATCCATCACTTGGTGGTGGACGGTGTGTCATGGCGGGTATTGATGGACGATCTGCAAACCGCCTACCGCCAAGTCGTGGACGGGCAAGCGCCGCAGTTACCGGCCAAGACCAGCCCGTTTCGAGATTGGTCGGCGCGCTTGCAGGCCTACGCTGGCAGCGAATCCTTGCGTGAGGAGTTGGGCTGGTGGCAAAGCCAACTGAGTGGCCCGGACGTGGCGCTGCCTTGCACGCGTGCCGATGGTGGACAACAGGAGCGTCACGCGCAAACCGTCAGCGTGCGCCTGGACGCGGAGCGCACCCGCCAGCTGTTGCAACAGGCGCCGAGCGCCTACCGCACCCAGGTCAACGACTTGCTGCTCACGGCGCTGGCTCGTGTGCTGTGTCGCCGCACCGGTCATGCATCGGCGCTGATCCAGCTTGAAGGCCACGGCCGCGAAGCACTGTTCGATGACATCGACCTGACGCGCACCGTGGGCTGGTTCACCAGTGTCTATCCGCTGCGGCTGAGCCCTGGGGGGGACGATCTCGGCACCTCGGTCAAAGCCATCAAGGAACAACTGCGCGCCGTGCCCCACAAAGGCCTCGGTTATGGCGTGCTGCGTTACCTGGCCGACACGACCACCCGTGAAGCCATGGCCGCCTTGCCGCAAGCGGCGATCACCTTCAACTACCTCGGCCAGCTTGATCGTACCCTCGGCCAGGAGGCGTTGTTCCGGCCCCTCGATGCACCACTGGGGCCGATTCACGACCCTGACGCGCCACTGCCCAACGAACTGAGCGTCGACGGCCAGGTCAGCGGCGGTGAATTGGTGCTGCGCTGGACCTTCAGCGCCGAGCGCCATGACCGCCAAGCCATCGCCGCGCTGGCCGATGCCTACCTCGACGAGTTACAGCGCCTGATCGAGCATTGCCTCACGGACGAGGCGGGCGGCCTGACGCCGTCGGATTTCCCACTGGCGAAACTGACCCAGGCCCAGCTCGACAACCTGCCGGTGCCGGCCGCGCAGATCGAAGACGTTTATCCGCTGACGCCGATGCAGGAAGGCATGTTGCTGCACACGTTGCTGGAGCCGGGCACGGGCCTGTATTACATGCAGGACCGTTACCGCATCAACAGCGAACTGGACCCACAGCGTTTCGCCCAGGCCTGGCAGGCGGTCATCGCCCGCCACGAAGCCTTGCGTGCTTCGTTCTGCTGGAACGTCGGCGAAGACATGCTGCAAGTCATCCACAAGCCCGGCCGCACGCCGGTGGACTGTCTCGATTGGACGCAGGTCCCCGAGAATGAGCAGGAACCCAAGCTCCAGGCGTTGCTCAAGCAGGAGCGCGAGGCCGGTTTCGATCTGTTGAACGAGGCACCGTTCCACCTGCGATTGATCCGGGTCGGCGCGGCGCGCTACTGGTTCATGATGAGCAATCACCACATCCTCATCGATGCCTGGTGCCGTTCGCTGCTGATGGACGATTTCTTCGAGATCTACACCGCCCTCGGTGAGCATCGTGAGCCCCTGCTGGCCGTGCCGCCGCGCTATCGCGACTACATCGGCTGGTTGCAACGCCAGAGCCTGGCCGAAGCCCGGCAGTGGTGGCAGCGCAACCTGCAAGGCTTTGAACGGACCACGCCGATCCCCGGCGACCGGCCGTTCCTGCGCGAGCACGCCGGTGATAGCGGCGGCATGGTGGTCGGCGACTGCTACACGCGGCTCGACGCCCGGGATGGCGCGCGATTGCGCGAGCTGGCCCAGGCCCATCAGTTGACTGTGAACACCTTCGCCCAGGCGGCGTGGGCCCTGGTGCTGCGCCGGGTCAGTGGTGATCGCGACGTATTGTTCGGCGTGACCGTGGCCGGGCGCCCGGTGGAGATGCCGCAGATGCAGCGCACGGTGGGGCTGTTCATCAACAGCGTGGCCTTGCGGGTGCAGATCCCGGGCGACGACCAGCGCTGCAGCGTGCGCCAGTGGCTCAACGGGTTGCTGGACAGCAACATGCAATTGCGCGAGTACGAATACCTGCCGCTGGTGAGCATCCAGGAAGCCAGTGAACTGCCCAAGGGCCAGCCGCTGTTCGACAGCCTCTTCGTGTTCGAAAACGCGCCGGTGGAAGTCTCGGTGCTGGACCGCGCCCAAAGTCTCAATGCTACGTCGGACTCGGGCCGCACCCACACCAATTTCCCCCTGACGGCGGTCTGCTATCCGGGCGATGACCTGGGGCTGCACCTGTCCTACGACCAACGTTATTTCGACGAGTCCACCGTCCTTGGTCTGCTCGGCGAGTTCAAGCGATTGCTGCTGGCGTTGATCGACGGTTTCCACGGTGACATGGCCGAGCTGCCGCTGATCGGCGCCCAGGAGCGGGACTTTCTGGTCGAAGGCTGCAACCAGAGCGAGCGCGACTATCCGTTGGAGCGCAGTTACGTCGAGCTGTTCGAGGCCCAGGTGGCGGCTCATCCGCAACGCGTCGCCGCCAGTTGCCTGGAGGACCGCTGCACCTACGCCGAGTTGAATGAACGCAGCAACCGCCTCGGCCATGCGCTGATCGCCGCCGGCGTCGGTCTCGATCAGCCCGTGGCGCTGCTGGCCGAACGGAACCTGGATCTGTTGGGCATGATCATCGGCAGTTTCAAGGCCGGCGGCGGTTACCTGCCCCTGGACCCGGGCCTGCCGAGCCAGCGCTTGAGCCGCATCATCGAACTGAGCCGAACGCCGCTGCTGGTTTGCACCCGCGCCTGTGAGGAGCAGGCGCTGGCATTGCTGGATGAGTTCGCCTGTGCCGGCCGGCCAAAGCTGCTGGTCTGGGAGAACGTCCAGGCCAGCGATGTGTCGCTGGACAATCCCGGCGTCCACAGCGGACCGGACAACCTGGCTTACGTGATCTACACCTCGGGTTCCACGGGGTTGCCCAAAGGCGTCATGGTGCAACAGCGCGGCATGCTCAATAACCAGCTCAGCAAAGTGCCGTACCTGGCGCTGGACGAGACGGACGTGATTGCCCAGACGGCGTCCCAGAGTTTCGACATTTCGGTGTGGCAGTTCCTCGCCGCGCCGTTGTTCGGCGCTCGGGTGGACATCGTGCCCAACGCCGTCGCCCATGACCCACAAGGGCTGCTGGACCATGTGCAACGCCAGGACATCACGGTGCTGGAAAGCGTGCCGTCACTGATCCAAGGCATGCTCACCCACGACCGCATCGGCCTCGATGGTCTGCGCTGGATGCTGCCGACCGGCGAGGCGATGCCTCCGGAGCTTGCTCACCAATGGCTGTTGCGTTACCCGGATATCGGCCTGGTGAATGCCTACGGTCCGGCTGAATGTTCCGATGACGTCGCGTTCTTCCGCGTCGACATGGCCTCGACCCGTGGCACTTACCTGCCCATCGGCACACCCACCGACAACAACCGTTTGTACCTGCTCGACGGCGCGCTGGAACTGGTGCCACTGGGCGCGGTGGGCGAGTTGTGTGTTGCCGGGACCGGGGTCGGGCGTGGCTATGTCAGCGATCCGTTGCGCACCGCGCCGGTGTTCGTGCCCAACCCGTTCGGCGCACCCGGGGAGCGCCTGTACCGCACCGGCGACCTGGCGCGACGTCGCAGCGACGGCGTGCTGGAATACGTGGGACGCATCGATCACCAGGTGAAGATTCGTGGCTACCGCATCGAACTTGGGGAAATCGAAGCGCGGCTGCACGAGCAACCGGAAATCCGCGACGGCGCGGTGGGCGTGCAGGAGGGCACCCACGGCAAGCATCTGGTGGGCTACCTGGTTGCCGCCGACTCGACGCCGAACCCGACTGAACGCCTGGAACGCATCAAACAACGGCTGCGCGCTGAGCTGCCGGAATACATGGTCCCGCTGCACTGGTTATGGCTCGACCGGCTGCCCCTCAACGCTAACGGCAAACTGGATCGCAAGGCCTTGCCGGCCCTGGAGATTGGCCAGTTGCAAAGCCAGGATTATCAAGCCCCTCGCAGCGATCTGGAGCAGACCCTGGCGGACATCTGGGCCGAGGTGCTGAAGGTCGAGCGGGTGGGGATACGCGATAACTTCTTCGAGCTGGGCGGGCATTCGTTGCTGGCGACGCAAATTGCCTCGCGTGTGCAAAAAGCCCTGCAACGCAACGTGCCGCTCCGTGCCATGTTCGAGTGCAGCACGGTGCAGGAACTGGCCGAATACATCGAAGGGCTGGCGGCCAGCGAAATCACCGAGGAGAAAGCGGATCGGTTGAATGATTTGATGGCAGAGTTGGAAGGATTGTAGTTTTGCGGCGTCTATAAGGACCCCATCGCGAGCTGGCTGCACAAGCAGGGCAACCCCGTGGTTGACGCCTCGCTTGTCGCAGCTCAGTCTCCCGAAGGTTTTCCCTGACTCAACAAAAGGAGGTCACCGATGCCCTTTGCAACGATTGACGGACAACCGCTCCATTACCTCGACCAAGGCCGGGGGCCGGTGGTGCTGCTGGGCAGTAGCTATTTGTGGGACAGCAGCATGTGGGCGCCGCAGATTGACGCCCTGTCGAAGCACTGTCGGGTGATCGTTCCTGAGCTGTGGGGGCACGGCCAGTCCGGGCGCTTGCCGGAGGGCACGACTTCCCTGGACGACCTGGCGCGCCAGGCGCTGGCGTTGATGGATCATCTGGACGTCGGTTGTTTCAGCCTGGTGGGGCTGTCGGTGGGCGGGATGTGGGGCGCGCGATTGGCGTTGGCGGCGCCTGAACGCGTGCAATCGCTGGTGTTGATGGACACCTACGTCGGCGTTGAGCCGGAACCGACGCGCCTGTATTACTTCTCGCTATTCGACAAGATCGAGGCCAGCGGCGGCATTCCTGAACCGTTGCTGGATATCATCGTGCCGATCTTCTTCCGGCCAGGCATCGATCCGCAGTCGGCGCTTTATCAACAGTTCCGCGCCTCGCTCGCTGCGCTACCCGCCGATCGCCTGCGCAACAGTGTCGTACCGCTGGGGCGGATCATTTTCGGGCGGGACGATATCCTGCCGCGCCTGCCCGGACTGGACGCCGAGCGCACGCTGGTGATGTGCGGCGACCAGGACAAGCCACGGCCACCGGCCGAGGCGTTGGAAATGGCCGAGCTGATTGGCTGTCGGCATATGCTGGTCCCGGAGGCGGGGCATATCTCGAATCTGGAGAACCCGGAGTTTGTGACCGAGGCGTTGCTGGCGTTGCTGACGCGCAAGCACTGATTGTTGCCCAACCGTGGCGAGGGAGCTTGCTCCCGCTGGGCTGCGCAGCAGCCCCAAAAAAGCGCATGCGTTTAACCTGACGAACCGCAGCAAGACAGCCAGGGGCTGCTTCGCACCCCAGCGGGAGCAAGCTCCCTCGCCACGAAAGCAGTCGGCGGCGCGTCAGGTTTTTTGGGCTTTACTTCGGCCCGAGAATTTTCACCAGCTTGTCCGGCGATGGCGCGCCTTGCTGTTGTTGCAGTTCGCCTTTCTCATCGAGGTAGAAAATCGCCGGGGTGGCCGACAGCTCCAGTTCTTCCATCAGTTGCAGGTTGGCGTCGAGCTTGGCCTGGATGGCCGGCGGTATGTCCTTGAGCGGTTTGAGCGAGCTGCCCTTGCCGGCCGTTTCATGCTCGGCCAGGGCTTTCTCCGGTTCCTTGGCGGCCAGCAACGCGGCGGATTTACCTGGGCTGTCTTCGCGGATGATGCCCACCATGATGTGGCGCAACTGCACCTTGCCGGCCTTGACCCACGGTCGGGCCTGTTCCCAGAACATATTGCAGTATGGGCAATTGGGGTCGCTGAACAGGTACACAGTGCGCGGTGCGTCCTTGTTGCCGTCGGCGATCCAATTGCTCGCTTCCATTTTTGCCCAGATTTCCTTGGCCATCGGTGCATAGACCAGTTTTTGCAGCGGTTCGGCGCTCAGGTCCTTGCCCTCGGCGTCGTACAGGTTGCCCAGCAGAACGTGTTTGCCATCCGGCGTCAGGTACAGGGCCATGCCACGGTTCTGGTATTGCGCCGCGTAACCTCGCAGCCCATCCGGTGCGTCGAAGGTGCCGACGATTTTCGCGCCCTTGGCTTCGATCTTCTTGATCGCCGCCGGCAACTCTTCGGCGTTAAGCACCGGGGTTTGCAAGAGTGCGCCGGCAAAGGCCAGGGTCAGCAGGTGGTGGAGGCGGGGCATGGCAGTGTCCTTGTCGCGGGGTGGGCCGCCGTGGTCGAGCCAGGCGTTTCGAAATTTTCCAGTGCGCGGGCCAGGCTCGCTTCCGACAACTCGCCCAGATGACTGGCCAGCAGGCGGCCGTCGGCGCTGTAGAACAAGGTTGTCGGTAAGGCCATCGAGCCGACGGCCTGACCAAGACGACCGCTGCCATCGAACAGCACGTTTGTCAGGCTAAGGCCCTGGGTGGCGAGGTAGGTGCTGACGCTTTGCATGCTTTCGGCTTGATTGACGAACAGGAAGGTCAGGTCCGGGCGCTGCTTTTGTGCTTCTTCCAGTACCGGCATTTCACGCCGGCAGGGTGGGCACCACGTGGCCCAGAGATTGATCACCAAGGGGCCGCCCTGGTAGTCGGCGAGGTTCACGGTTTCGCCTTGGGCGTTGCGCAGGTCTATCCCTGGCAAGCGGGTCCCTTGCTCATAAATCGTCAACGACATTGTTGCCACCAGCCAGAACAGCAGCCCGCTGCCGACGCTGAAACCCAGCGGGCGGCGCAGGCCCGGTCGGCGACGTGCCCATAGCAACGCAGCGATCAGCAGAGCGACGATGCCTGGCCAGGCCAGGAAACCGCCGTCGCGTAAATCGACAATCTGCCACGGATCGTCCTGGTAATGGTTCCAGTAGGCGGCGACAAAGCCGATTCTTGCGGCAAGCAGCCCCAGCAGGAACAGCCCGAACAGCACTGACTCGGGGTTCTCGCCACCGCGCTTGGCCACGCGCCAACCGACGAAGGTCGCCAGGGCCAGTGCGCTGATCAGCAGCAAATGGTTAAGGGCGATGGCGAAGGTGCCCAAGGTTAACGTCAGCATCAGGGCGCGTTCCGGGTCATGTTCCAGCGTTCCAGGAAACCCCTGGCGTCGATTTCGCCAGTGATCCGTTGGCTGCGGCGTTCCGTGCCGTCCGCGCCGATCCACAGCAGGCTCGGTGGCCCAGGCACCTGGTAGCGGCTTAGCAGTTCACGACTGGCGGCGCTGTCGGCGGTGACATCCAGGCGCAGCAGCCGCACGTCCTTGAGGGCGTCGAGCACTTCGGCGCGGCCGAACACCTGTTTTTCCATGATCTTGCAGGACACGCACCAGTCGGCGTAGTAATCCAGCAACACCCACTGGCCCTGCGCCTTGGCAGCGTCCAGTTCCCTTTGCAGGGCGGCAGGCTCGCTGACTGTAACAAAGGCATCGTCGGCGCTGAGGGTCGCGTTGCCTTGTCCCCCGCCGTAGATCTGCAGGGGCCTGAACAGGTCGTCGCTGCCGCCCGCTGCACCGATCACCAGCAGGCTGCCCCACAGGCCGAACAACAGCGACACGCTGCCCCACAGATAAGCGGCGCGACCGAATCCTTGAGTTTGGCGCCAGGCGCAATAGGCGGCGATCACCAGCAGCGCGCCCCACAGCCCGATCCACAGCGAGCCATCGATGATCGGGCGAATCATCAGCAACGCGGTGCCGAGGAACAAAAAGCCGAATACACCCTTGAGCAGGTTCATCCAGGCGCCGGGCTTAGGCAGGAAGCGATTGCCCACGGTTACCAGCAGCAACAGCGGCAGGCCCATGCCGACGCCCATGGTGAACAGGATCAGGCCTCCGTGCAGCGCGTTGCCGCTCTGGGCGATGTACAGCAGCGCACCGGCCAGCGGCGCGGTCATGCACGGGCCCACCAACAGGCCGGACAGTGCGCCGAGCACGCCGGCACCCACCAGGCTACCCCCGCGCCGCTGGCGGCCGGCGTTCTCCAGGCGATCACGCAGGGCGGCCGGCAGTTGAAGTTCGAAGAAACCGAACATGGGCAGCGCCAGCAACACGAAGATGGCCGCGAAACTGCCCAGCAGCCACGGTTGCTGCAGCAGCGCCTGGAGGTTGGCCCCCAACAGCGCGGCGAGCACGCCCATGGCGGCATACACCAAGGCCATGCTGATCACGTAGCTGCCGGCCAAGGCCAGACCGCGCCGGGGCCCGGCGCCACTGCCCACCACCAGCCCGGCCAGAATCGGCAGCATCGGCAGCGAGCAGGGGGTGAACGCCAGCAGCAGGCCCAGGCCGAAGAACACCAGCAGACTCCAGCCCAACGCGCGCTGTTGCAGACCGCTGGCCAAGGCCTGGTCCTGCGCCTCGCCGTTGGCCGCTACTGCTGCGCCGCCACCCAGGTCGACCACTTGGGTTTGGGGCGGATAGCACAGGCCCGCGTCGGCACAGCCTTGGAAGCCGACCTTGATCTTGCCGGTGGCCCCGGCGGGAATCTTCAGCTCCAGTGCCTGGCGATACACTTGCTGATCGCCGAAAAACTCGTCGCTGTGAGCTTCGCCTTCCGGCAACTTCGGCTTCTGCGCTTCGGTCAAACCGTCGAATTTGAGCCGCTGCTGATACAGGTAGTATCCGTCCGCGATCTGCCAGAACAACTGGGTCTCACCGGAATCCAGGCGTTGCGAGGAAAAGACGAAGGCCTTTTCCACCGGCAGGAAGTCGGGTTTGGTCTCGAAGGGATTGGCAGCCTGGGCCAGGCCTGAGAGCAGGAACAGCCATAGCAAAAGCAATCGACGCATGGGTAAAGCCTTAGAACGAAGCAGGTGGAAGGCACAATGGCGGCCGGCGATTAACCGTCGATTAACCTGGTCGACAACCGGTTTGCAGCAATGATCGCCCATATCGGGCGTACTCGTCGCATAATGTCGGCTTAATCGGCCGGCGGCCTAATGTACCTTTTTCAACGGGGCTCCCCATGCGCGTACTGGTCTGCGAAGACGATGAGTTGATCGCCAGCGGCATAGTCGCTGGGCTTGCGGCCCAAGGGCTGACGGTCGAACACGTCGCCACGGCAGCGGCGGCGCGGGCGATGATCGGCGTGGCTGAGTTCGATGTCATGGTGCTCGACCTTGGCCTGCCCGATGAGGACGGCCTCAAGCTGCTCCGGCAGTTGCGCCAGCAAGGCCTGGAGATTCCGGTGCTGATCCTCACCGCTCGTGATTCGGTGACCGACCGGGTCGAAGGCCTGCAGGCTGGAGCCGATGATTACTTGCTCAAGCCGTTCGACTTGCGCGAGCTGGCGGCGCGCCTGCACACCTTGTTGCGGCGCGTGGCCGGGCGCAGTGTCAACCTGATCGAGCACGGCCGCCTGACGTATGACCCCAGCAGCCGCGAAACCACTTTGGACGGTCATTCGGTGGACCTGTCCCGCCGCGAGCAGTCGTTGTTGCAGGCCCTGCTCCACAGCCGCGGGCGGGTGTTGTCCACCGAGCAGCTCAAGGACAGCGTCTACGGGTTCAACGACGAACTGGAAAGCAATGCCCTCAACGTGCATATCCATCATCTGCGGCGCAAGCTGGGCAACGGGATTGTCGAGACGGTGCGCGGCCTGGGTTATCGGCTGGGGCCGGCCGATGGTGGGGAATCCTCCAAGTGATGAGCTTGCGACTGCGGCTGAGCCTGACCCTTGGCGCGGCCTTCGCGCTGATCTGGGCCCTGGCCGCCGCCTGGATGCTCAGCGACCTGCGCAACCAGATGATGTTCTCCCTCGACCAGCGCCTGGTGGCTTCGGCGCGGATGGTCGCCGGGTTGCTGGAGCAACTGCCGCCCTTGCCGACCAAGGGTGACGGCACGCATTTCAGCGCCGAACAGCTGAGTATTCCGGGCGGCATGGCTTGCCAGGTCAGCTCCTTGCGCGGGGAGATCCTGGCGCGCAGCCACGGCACCCCGGAGCAACCTCTTGAAGCCGAGAAAATGGGTTTTCATGACCAGATGATCGACGGCGCGCCTTGGCGAAGTTTTACCTTGGCCCGAGGCGATTTGCGCATTACCACCGCCGACCGCCAGATCGAGCGCGAAGCGTTGAACATGTCGGTGTTGCTGGCGGCGTCGGTGCCGGTCGGCGTGGCGCTGCTCGGTTGCCTGTGCCTGTTGTGGCTCGGCATTGGCCAGGGTCTGGCGCCGCTCAACCGCATGCGCGATGCGTTGATGCGGCGCAACGCCGATTCCCTGGAGCCGCTGCAGATTCATCCGCTGCCCAGCGAGCTGCGTCCCTTGCTCGAAACCCAGAACCAGTTGCTCCAGCGCATCGGCAAGACCATCGAACGCGAGCGCCGCCTGACCGGCGACGCCGCTCATGAACTGCGCAGCCCGCTGACGGCCATCAAGACCCACCTGCAAGTGGCGCGCATGACCGAGGGCGCCGCGCGCGACCAGTCCCTGGCGCGAGCGGAGGAGGGCGCCGACCGGTTGCATCGCACGCTCGAACAACTGTTGCTGCTGGCCCGGGTCGAGGGCAGCCTGTCGTTCGATGACGGCGTGCAATGCAATGCCGAGCAGGTCGCACGGCTGGCCATCCAGGATGCGACCGGTGGCGCGCCCCAGCGGATCAGGCTGCATCGATCGCCGCAACTGTCCGACGCGCCAGTGCAGATGCCAGCGGTACTGGCCATCGCCGCGTTGCGCAATCTGCTGGAAAACGCCCTGCGCCATACGCCGGGCGATACCGAGGTCGAGCTGAACCTGGAGATGATCGGCCAACGTGTGCGTTTCCAGGTGCGCGACCAAGGTCCCGGCATTGCCGCCGACGATATCCAGCACCTGACCCAGCGCTTCTGGCGCAACGGCCAGAGCAATGGCTGCGGGTTGGGGCTGGCGATTGTCCAGGCCATCGTCCAGCGTTGCGGCTGTGGCTTGCACTTCGACAGCCGCCCGGATGGGCTGCGAGTTGAATTCACCGTGCCGGTGCAAGTGTCGCCTGCCCAGTGACGGGTTCCTGTGGGTAAATCCTTGCCTCGCTGATGCGTTTCCAACAGAAGCCTGCACGTGCGCCCCGAATGCGCACCTGCCCGGTGCGCCGTTTGGTCACTCATCGCGGGGTCGAAAAATGTCAGTCGCTCACAGTCCTATCCAAGCATTGCCTGTCCGGGTCAGTCCCACACCGGTCGAGACGCTCTATCAATTCAACGAATCGCCGTTGCTGGCCCGCCAGAACCGGCAGGAATCCAATGCCCGCAGTTACCCACGACGGATCCCCCTGGCCCTCAAGCGTGCCAAGGGCCTGTACGTCGAAGATGTCGAGGGCCGCACCTTCATCGACTGCCTGGCCGGCGCGGGCACGCTGGCCCTTGGGCACAATCACCCGGTAGTGATCGAGGCGATCCAGCAGGTGCTTGCCGATGAGCTGCCGCTGCATACCCTGGACCTGACCACGCCGGTCAAGGATCGCTTTGTCCAGGACCTGTTCGGCCTGTTGCCAGCGGCCCTCGCCGCCGAAGCGAAAATCCAGTTTTGCGGCCCCACGGGCACAGACGCGGTGGAAGCGGCCCTCAAGTTGGTGCGCACCGCCACGGGACGAAGCACCGTGCTGTCGTTCCAGGGCGGTTATCACGGCATGAGCCAAGGCGCGTTGAGCCTGATGGGCAGCCTGGGCCCTAAAAAGCCGTTGGGGGCCTTGCTCAGCAGTGGCGTGCAGTTCATGCCGTTTCCCTACGATTATCGGTGTCCGTTCGGGCTCGGGGGGGCTGAAGGCGTCAAGGCCAATCTGCATTACCTGGAAAACCTGCTGACCGACCCCGAGGCTGGCGTGCAGTTGCCCGCAGCGGTAATTGTCGAGGTGGTGCAGGGCGAAGGGGGTGTGATACCCGCCGATCTTGATTGGCTGCGCGGGTTGCGACGGATCACCGAGCGGGCCGGCGTGGCGCTGATCGTCGATGAGATCCAGAGCGGCTTTGGCCGAACCGGCAAGATGTTTGCGTTCGAGCACGCCGGGATCATTCCGGACGTGGTCGTGCTGTCCAAAGCCATCGGCGGCAGCCTGCCGCTAGCGGTGGTGGTGTATCGCGACTGGCTCGACACCTGGCTGCCGGGCGCCCACGCCGGGACTTTCCGGGGCAACCAGATGGCCATGGCGGCGGGTAGCGCGGTCATGCGCTACCTGGTCGAACACAACGTGCCGGCCCATGCCGCCGCCATGGGCGAGCGCCTGAGCGAACACCTGCATATCCTGCAGAGGGACTTCCCGCAATTGGGCGACATTCGTGGTAGCGGGCTGATGCTCGGCGTCGAGCTGGTAGACCCGGCCGGCACCTCGGACGCCTTGGGCCATCCACCGGTGGATGCACGGCTGGCGCCACGGCTGCAGCGTGAATGCCTCAAGCGTGGGCTGATCCTGGAGTTGGGTGGTCGACAGGGCGGCGTGGTGCGTTTCCTGCCGCCGCTGATCATTACCGCAGCGGAGATCGACCGGGTCGCGGAGATTTTTCGGCGTGCCTTGGAAGCCGCCGTGGCCGACACCTAATTTTCATCCGGTCCGGTACGTTCCTTTTCATACCTTGGCTGCGCCTGCGCGCGGCGAACCTTGAGCAACGATGGAGAACCACCCATGACTTCAGTATTCGACCGCGAGGACATCCTCTTCCAGGTCGTGGTCAACCACGAAGAGCAGTATTCGATCTGGCCGGACTACAAGGCCGTTCCGGAAGGCTGGCGCACCGTTGGCAAAAGCGGTTTCAAAAAGGAATGCCTGGCTTATATCGAAGAGGTCTGGACCGATATGCGACCGTTGAGCCTGCGCAAGAAGATGGAAGAGCAGGCGACTGCGGCTCATTGAACAGCGGTCCAGCTTCTGTCGAGAGCGAGCGGGCTCGCTCTCGACAGGTTGTCCCGGTTTACTTGAACCGCCGCTCCACCCCTTTCTCCACCAGGATCTTCGCCGAAATCTCCTCCACGGAAAAATGCGTGGAGTTGATGTGGGGAATGTTCTCCCGCCGGAACAGGTTTTCCACCTCGCGCACCTCGAACTCGCATTGCGCGTAGCTCGAATAGCGGCTGTTGGGCTTGCGTTCGTTGCGTATCGCGGTAAGGCGGTCCGGGTCGATGGTCAGGCCAAACAGCTTGTGCTGGTGGGCGCGCAGGGCGCTCGGCAGTTGCAGGCGCTCCATGTCGTCTTCGGTCAGCGGATAGTTGGCCGCGCGGATACCAAATTGCATCGCCATGTACAGGCACGTCGGCGTCTTACCACATCGCGACACGCCCACTAGGATCAGGTCGGCCTTGTCGTAATAATGCGTGCGGGCGCCGTCGTCGTTGTCCAGTGCGAAGTTGACCGCTTCGATCCGCTCCATGTAGTTGGAGTTGTGGCCAATGGAATGTGACTTGCCGACCGAGTAGGAGGAATGCTCGCTCAATTCCTGCTCGAGCGGCGCGAGGAACGTGGAAAAAATGTCGATCATGAAACCATTGGACGTTGCGAGAATCTCACGGATGTCCTGATTGACGATGGTATCGAAGATGATCGGACGAAAACCGTCGGTTTCGGCGGCTTTATTGATTTGCTGTACCATGGCCCGCGCCTTGTCGACGCTGTCTATGTAGGGACGTGTCAGCTTGGTGAAGGTAATGTTCTCGAACTGCGCCAACAGGCTCTGGCCCAGCGTTTCGGCCGTGATGCCGGTGCCGTCGGAAATAAAGAAAGCAGATCGTTTCATTTGCGCCTTGGGCCTTAAGCTAGTGAGCTCGTAACGATTCTTGGATATGATAGGCGCGATTTGCCGGCCGCCCGTGGCCCGCATTCTCACTTATTTTCCAGGTCCAGGCCATATCGCCGGTGACTCGCTCCCCTGGAGCTACCGGTTCTTGAGCTTTTCCAACACAGTTAGTGGAGAGATCACCTTGGTAGAGTACGTAGTTTCCCTCGATAAGCTCGGCGTCCATGATGTAGAGCATGTGGGGGGCAAGAACGCATCCCTGGGCGAGATGATCAGTAACCTCGCCGGCGCCGGTGTATCGGTGCCAGGTGGCTTCGCCACGACCGCCCAGGCTTATCGTGATTTCCTGGAACTGAGCGGCCTGAACCAGCAGATCCACGATGCGCTCGACGCCCTCGACGTCGATGACGTCAATGCCCTGGCCAAGACCGGCGCCCAGATCCGCCAATGGATCATGGAAGCCGAATTCCCCGAGAAGCTGAACGCCGAAATCCGCACCGCCTTTGCCAAGCTCTCCGAAGGCAACCCCGATATTGCCGTCGCCGTACGCTCATCGGCCACTGCCGAAGACCTACCGGACGCGTCCTTTGCCGGTCAGCAGGAAACCTTCCTGAACATCCGTGGCGTGGAAAACGTCATCCGGGCCGCCAAGGAAGTCTTCGCCTCCCTTTTCAACGACCGTGCCATTTCCTACCGCGTGCACCAGGGCTTTGACCACAAGCTGGTCGCCCTGTCCGCCGGTGTGCAGCGCATGGTCCGCTCCGAAACCGGCACCGCCGGCGTGATGTTCACCCTCGACACCGAGTCGGGTTTCCGTGACGTGGTGTTCATCACCGGTGCCTACGGCCTGGGTGAGACCGTCGTACAAGGCGCGGTGAACCCGGACGAATTCTATGTCCACAAGGGCACGCTGGAAGCCGGTCGCCCGGCGATCCTGCGTCGCAACCTGGGCAGCAAGGCCATCAAGATGATCTACGGCGCCGAAGCCAAGGCGGGTCGCTCAGTGAAAACTGTCGACGTCGACAAGGCCGATCGCGCGCGTTTCTGCCTGAGCGATGCCGAAGTCAGCGAACTGGCCAAGCAGGCCATGACCATCGAGAAGCACTACAAGTGCCCGATGGACATCGAGTGGGCCAAGGACGGTGACGACGGCAAGCTGTACATCGTGCAGGCCCGTCCGGAAACCGTGAAGAGCCGCACCCAGGCCAATGTCATGGAGCGCTACCTGCTCAAGGAAACCGGCACCGTACTGGTGGAAGGTCGTGCCATCGGCCAGCGCATCGGTGCCGGCAAGGTGCGGATCATCAAGGACGTCTCGGAGATGGACAAGGTCCAGGCCGGCGACGTACTGGTTTCCGACATGACCGACCCGGACTGGGAACCCGTCATGAAGCGCGCCAGCGCCATCGTCACCAACCGTGGCGGGCGTACTTGCCACGCGGCAATCATTGCCCGTGAACTGGGGATCCCGGCAGTGGTGGGTTGCGGCAACGCCACCCAATTGCTCAAGGACGGCCAGGGCGTGACCGTTTCCTGCGCCGAAGGCGATACCGGCTACATCTTCGAAGGCGAGCTGGGCTTCGACATCAAGAAAAACTCCGTGGACGCGATGCCGGAGCTGCCGTTCAAGATCATGATGAACGTCGGCAACCCGGACCGCGCTTTCGACTTCGCGCAGTTGCCGAATGCCGGCGTGGGCCTGGCCCGCCTCGAATTCATCATCAACCGCATGATCGGCGTGCACCCCAAGGCACTGCTGAACTACGACGGCTTGCCTCAGGAAATCAAGGACAGCGTCGACAAGCGTATCGCCGGCTACAACGACCCGGTCGGTTTCTATGTCGAGAAGCTGGTGGAAGGCATCAGTACCCTGGCAGCGGCGTTCTACCCGAAAAAGGTCATCGTGCGCCTGTCGGACTTCAAGTCCAACGAATACGCCAACCTGATCGGCGGCAAGCTCTACGAGCCGGAAGAAGAAAACCCGATGCTGGGCTTTCGTGGCGCTTCGCGGTATATCAGCGAATCTTTCCGTGACTGCTTCGAGCTTGAGTGCCGCGCCCTCAAGCGCGTGCGCAACGAGATGGGCCTGACCAACGTCGAGATCATGGTGCCGTTCGTGCGCACCCTCGGCGAAGCGAGCCAAGTGGTCGACCTGCTGGCGGAAAACGGCCTGGCCCGTGGCGAAAACGGCCTTCGCGTGATCATGATGTGCGAACTGCCGTCCAACGCGATCCTGGCTGAAGAATTCCTCGAATTCTTCGACGGTTTCTCCATCGGCTCCAACGACCTGACCCAGTTGACCCTGGGCCTGGATCGCGACTCCGGGATCATCGCCCACCTGTTCGACGAGCGGAACCCGGCGGTGAAGAAGTTGCTGGCCAATGCCATCGCCGCCTGTAACAAGGCCGGCAAGTACATTGGTATCTGCGGCCAAGGCCCTTCGGACCACCCTGACCTGGCCAAGTGGCTGATGGAGCAGGGCATCGAAAGCGTTTCGCTGAACCCGGACTCCGTACTGGAAACCTGGTTCTTCCTGGCTGAGGGTCAGGCTGCGGTCTGATTGAGTGAAGGGGCCCCGTTGGCCCCTTTTGATTGAAGCAGGGCGGGCTCCGCACGGAATCCGCCTTTTTTGTGCAAGAGCATCATGCAAAGCAGCAGCAACTTATTTCCTGTCGCCCTGATCAGCGCCGAGCGGCGTGGTGATCTGAGCGAAGATGTCTATCGTTTGAAACCCGGCAACAGCCCGGACTACAGCGTCGAACTGGCCGTCACCCGCCTGGGCATGGCGGATGCCGGCGAACGCCGTGGCGTCCCGGTGATCCTGCTGCACGGCAGCTTTTCCAACCGGCGCTTCTGGTATTCGCCCAAGGGCCTTGGGCTTGGGGCGTATCTGGTGCGGCGTGGGTTCGATGTCTGGATTCCCGAGATGCGCGGTCATGGGCTGTCCCAACGCAACCGGGGCTACCGCAACAACCGCGTCGCCGACTATGCCCGTTACGACTTGCCGGCCATCGGCGCCTTTGTGCGTGAGCAAAGCGGCCAGGTGCCCCATTGGATCGGTCATTCCCTGGGTGGCATTACCTTGGCGGCAGCCTTGGGCGGGCATTATCTGGGCGAGCCCGCCGTGGCGTCGGCGGCGTTTTTCGGTACTCAGGTCAGCCGCACCTATTGGCCGCTGAAAATTCCGCCGGTGGAGTGGAGCGGAAGATTCATCCTCAAGCGGTTTGCGCAACTGTCTGGCTCAAGGCTCAAGCGCGGCCCGGAGGACGAGCCCATCGGGCTGGCCCTGGAGAGCATGCGCTGGTATGGGCTGTTCGGGCGTTTCGGCGATGCCGAAAAAAACTGGTGGGCAGGCCTGGCCGATGTGCAAGTGCCGGTGCTGGCGGTGAGTGCCGCCGGCGATCGTCAGGACCCGACCTGGGCCTGTCGTAAGTTGTTCGAGCAGATCGGTTCCGGGTACAAACAGTTCGTCTGTCTCGGCCGGGAGCAGGGCTTCAGCGACGATTTTGGCCATGTTCAAATGCTCGTCAGCAAAGCCGCGCACGCCGAGGTCTGGCCGCTGGTGGCGCGCTGGCTGGAAAATCAATGCGCGCCGCTGTTGGCGGAACCGTCCGGATTGGCCGAAGCTGTTTAACGCGAAGGCCCTGGACAGGGGCATTTCGCTCTGGTCGGCTAGCGGCTAAGATATGACGCGCTACGTTGTTCCGGTCACAAACGGTTGTTCATTCAGCCAGACGTTCAAGCCCTGCAGGAGTTGTTCGATGAACCATTACCTCACGCCCGACCTGTGCGATGCCTATCCGGACCTGGTGCAAGTATTGGAGCCGATGTTCAGCAATTTCGGTGGCCGCGATTCGTTCGGCGGCGAAATCGTGACCATCAAGTGCTTCGAAGACAACTCGCTGGTCAAGGAGCAGGTTGAACTCAAGGGCAATGGGAAAGTGCTGGTCGTGGATGGCGGCGGTTCCCTGCGTCGGGCCCTGCTGGGCGACATGCTCGCGGAAAAAGCCGCGAAGAACGGCTGGGAAGGCTTGGTGATCTACGGTTGCATCCGCGACGTCGACGTCATTGCCCAGACCGACCTGGGCGTCCAGGCCCTGGCCAGTCATCCGATGAAAACCGACAAGCGCGGCATCGGCGATCTCAATGTTGCCGTGACCTTCGCCGGCGTGACCTTTCGTCCGGGCGAGTATGTCTATGCGGACAACAACGGCGTGATCGTCTCGCCAAGCCCGCTGAAAATGCCTGAATGAAACGAAATAGCCATAAGGGATGAGGATGTTCGAGGAAGAAAACGCGCAATGGGGGCTGGTTCATGCCCTGGTGCTGGATGGTAAAGGCGGCGCGCGTTCGATAGCCCGGACCGAACTTGACGATTTGCAGTTGCAGGCCCATGAAAGCCTGTGGCTGCACTGGGATCGCAGCCATCCACAAACCCATACGTGGTTGCGCAAATCCAGTGGCTTGAGTGAATTCAACTGCGATCTGTTGCTGGAAGAGAACACCCGGCCACGCTTGTTGCCCCTGCCCAATGCCGAATTGCTGCTGTTTCTTCGCGGGATCAACCTCAATCCGGGTGCCGAGCCTGAAGACATGGTGTCGGTGCGCATCTTTGCCTCGGCCCAGCGTGTGATCTCCCTGCGGTTGCGTCCACTGCGCGCCACCGATGAGCTGCTGGCGGAGCTGGTTGAAGGCAAGGGTCCGAAGACCGCGTCGGAACTCATCCTTTATATGGCGCAATACCTGACCAATAAAGTGCAGGACCTGGTGACGTGCCTGTCTGAAATCGTCGACAGCGAGGAAGAAAAACTCGATACCGACGAACGGTATACACCCGAGCACGACGCCATTTTGCACATCCGTCGCAGGGCCGCCGGGCTGAAGCGATTCCTGGCGCCACAGCGGGACATCTTCGGCCAGATGTCGCGGATCAAGTTGCCTTGGTTCGTCGAGGACGATGGCGACTATTGGAATGAATTGAACAACAGCCTGACGCGCTACCTCGAAGAGCTGGAATTGACCCGAGAGCGCGTGGGGCTTGTGCTGGAGGCCGAGGACCGGCGTCTTTCGGTGCGCATGAACCGCACCATGTACCGCTTCGGCATCATTACCGGGATCTTCCTGCCGATGAGTTTTCTCACCGGCCTGCTGGGTATCAATGTCGGCGGCATTCCCTTGTCCGACAGCCCTTACGGATTCCTGGTCGCCTGCCTGCTGATGGCGTGCGTGGCCTTGGGGCAATGGTGGTTATTCCGCCGTTTGCGTTGGGTGTGATGGGCTTTCATGTGACCCGACGAAATCTGGTCGCGTCTTCCACAGACATCACGAGAGGTGCGTATGCACGATCCGTTCGAACAGTCTCTGCGCGACATGCTCAAGGCCTCGCCGTCCAGCCGGGACGACGATGCATGCCTGGGGCGTGTACTGAAAACCGCCAACCGCCAGGTCGGCGCCGGCGATCTGTTCAGCCTGCTGGGCCGTTGGTTGCCCGCGCTGATGATCGCGTTGAACAACGGGTCGGCCCATGTCTCGCCGGTTTCCCGTCGCAAACCTGTTACTCGCACCGCTGATAAGGCTGATTGAATATGGAACTTGATCTCTGGACCCAGAGCCTCGTCACGGCAATGACTGCGTTGTGGACCAAGATAGCTAATTTTATCCCCAACCTTTTTGGCGCCCTGGTGGTGCTGTTGCTGGGGTTCGTCGTGGCCAAGCTGCTGGACACGCTGCTTTCCAAGCTGCTCGCCAAATTGGGCCTCGACCGCCTGATGGGCGGCACCGGCCTGACCAAACTGTTGTCTCGCGGCGGCATCCAGGTGCCGATCTCGACGCTGGTGGGCAAGATCGTCTATTGGTTCGTGCTGCTTATATTTCTTGTGTCGGCGGCTGAATCCCTGGGCCTGGAGCGCGTTTCAGCTACGCTCGACATGCTTGCGCTGTATTTGCCGAAGGTGTTTGGCGCGGCGTTGGTGTTGCTGGTGGGCGTCCTGTTGGCGCAACTGGCCAACGGGCTGGTACGCGGCGCCGCCGAGGGCGTTGGACTGGACTACGCTTCGGGACTTGGGCGAATAGCCCAAGGGCTTGTCATCATCATCAGTATTTCGGTCGCGATCAGCCAGTTGGAGGTCAAGACTGACCTGCTCAACCATGTGATCGTGATTGTCTTGATTACCGTTGGTCTGGCGGTTGCGCTGGCAATGGGGTTGGGAAGCCGGGAAATCGCCGGTCAGATTCTTGCGGGAATCTATGTGCGTGAGCTGTATGAGGTTGGACAACAAGTGCGTGTTGGCGAGGTCGAAGGCCAGATCGAAGAGATCGGCACGGTGAAAACCACATTGCTGACCGAAGAGGGCGAGCTGGTGTCGCTTTCCAATCGGATCCTGCTGGAACAGCATGTGAGTAGCCGCTAACCCGGCAAACCCTGCTAATGTATGCCGCCGCGAAATGCCTGCCACCGCAGGGTGCGGCGCACATTGACCTAGACTGTCGGCCCGACTTGTTTTGAACAAACCCCAATCGCTATCCACGCGCTACGACCCCCGTGATCTCTCTGATGAGGAGTTGGTCGCGCGCGCGCATACGGAGCTGTTTCACGTTACGCGGGCCTACGAAGAGTTGATGCGCCGCTACCAGCGGACATTATTTAACGTTTGTGCACGATATCTTGGGAACGATCGCGACGCTGACGATGTCTGTCAGGAGGTGATGTTGAAGGTGCTGTACGGCCTGAAGAACTTCGAGGGGAAATCGAAGTTCAAGACTTGGCTATACAGCATCACTTACAACGAATGCATCACGCAGTATCGCAAGGAACGGCGAAAGCGTCGCTTGATGGATGCATTGAGCCTTGACCCTCTCGAGGAAGCGTCCGAAGAAAAGGCGCCCAAGCCCGAGGAAAAAGGTGGACTCGATCGCTGGCTGGTTTATGTGAACCCGATCGATCGGGAAATTCTGGTGCTACGATTTGTCGCAGAACTGGAATTCCAGGAGATCGCAGACATAATGCATATGGGTTTGAGTGCGACAAAAATGCGTTACAAGCGCGCTCTCGATAAGCTACGTGAGAAATTTGCGGGCATTGCTGAAACTTAGTTCGGCGCAAATATCTCTTACGTGTAGGCAAGTTCTGATAGACTTGCCGCCGAGTTGTCCCCCGGTTTGCGGGACTGCTTCACAATCACCAGATGGGGATTTAACGGATGAAACTGAAAAACACCTTGGGCTTTGCCATTGGTTCTTTAATTGCTGCCACTTCGTTCGGCGCTCTGGCACAAGGCCAAGGCGCAGTTGAAATCGAAGGCTTCGCCAAGAAAGAAATGTTCGACAGCGCTCGTGACTTCAAGAACAACGGCAACCTGTTCGGCGGTTCGGTCGGTTACTTCCTGACCGACGACGTTGAACTGCGTCTGGCCTACGACGAAGTGCACAACGCACGTACCGACGATGGCACTAACGTCAAGGGCGCCAACACCGCTCTGGACGCTCTGTACCACTTCAACAACCCAGGCGACATGCTGCGTCCATACGTCTCTGCCGGTTTCTCGGACCAGAGCATCGACCAGAATGGCAGCAACGGTCGTAACCGTTCTACCTTCGCCAACGTTGGTGGCGGCGCCAAGCTGTATTTCACTGACAACTTCTACGCCCGTGCCGGCGTTGAAGCTCAGTACAACATCGACCAGGGCGACACCGAGTGGGCGCCAAGCGTCGGTATCGGTGTGAACTTCGGTGGCGGCTCCAAGCCTGCTGCTGCTCCAGTTCCAGCGCCAGCTGAAGTCTGCTCCGACAGCGACAACGATGGCGTGTGCGACAACGTCGACAAGTGCCCTGACACCCCAGCCAACGTAACCGTTGACGCTGATGGCTGCCCAGCTGTTGCTGAAGTCGTACGTGTTGAGCTGGACGTCAAGTTCGACTTCGACAAGTCGGTCGTTAAAGAAAACAGCTACGGCGACATCAAGAACCTGGCTGATTTCATGAAGCAGTACCCATCCACCAGCACCACTGTTGAAGGTCACACTGACTCCGTCGGTCCTGACGCTTACAACCAGAAGCTGTCTGAGCGTCGTGCAAACGCCGTTAAGCAAGTTCTGACCAACCAGTACGGTGTTGAATCGTCCCGCGTTCAGTCTGTTGGCTACGGCGAATCCCGCCCAGTTGCTGACAACGCCACTGAAGCTGGTCGTGCAGTTAACCGTCGCGTAGAAGCGCAGGTTGAAGCCCAAGCTAAGTAATTAGCCCACAGCTTCGGAAAAACCCGGCCTAGGCCGGGTTTTTCTTTGCGTGCGATTTATGAATCAGGGCTGAGACGCCATTCAAGGGTGGCGCCGAATCCGTGGCGAGGGAACAAGCCCCCTCGCCACTACAGGGCTGAAGCCCGCGCCCAGGCACGCTGCGAAGCGGGCAGTTCAGCAGCGCCGGCCACCGCGCCAATCACCAGGATCGCCGGGCTCTTGAGTTGAAACGCGCTGGCATCGGCTTCCATCGAGGCCAGGTCGCTGCGGCAGTCGCGCTGGTGGGGCAGGGAGGCGTTTTCGATCATGGCCACGGGCGTGTCCGCCGCCAGGCCACCGGCCAACAACTGCTCGCGGATCTCGCTCAGTTTCGCCACGCCCATGTACACCACCAGGGTGGTCCCGCTTTGCGCCAGGGCTTGCCAGTTCAGGCTGCTGCCGTCCTGAGTGTGGGCCGTGACCAGGGTCACGCCCCGGGCGATTCCGCGCAGGGTCAGTGAAATATCGCATTGGGTGGCGCCCGCGAGGCCGGCGGTGATGCCGTTGACCAATTCCACTTCGACCCCATGCTCGCGCAACCACTGCGCCTCTTCACCGCCGCGACCGAAGATGCACGGATCGCCGCCCTTGAGGCGCACCACGCATTTGCCTTGGCGGGCATAACGCAACATCAGCCGGTGAATGAATGCCTGTGGCGTGGACCGGCAGCCGCCGCGCTTGCCCACGGCGATGACGCGTGCAGCGGGGCAATGCTCCAGCACCGCGACGTTGACCAGATCGTCGATCAACACCACATCCGCCTCGCCCAAGGCGCGCACGGCTTTGAGGGTCAGCAATTCAGGGTCGCCAGGACCTGCACCCACCAGCCAGACTTTTGCGTTCATAGTGTTTTCCTCACGAGATCGCGGCCACCGGTTGCGCGGTGGCAACCAGCAGGCGCTTGATTTCAGGTACGCAGGAACCGCATTGCGTGCCGCAACCCAGTTCTTTTTTCAATCCCTGCAAGTCCAAGCCACGCTCGATGCCGGCGCAGATGGCGCGTTGGCTGACGTTCATGCAATTGCAGAGCGTCTTGCCACCGCCCACGGTAGCGCCGACGTTGCCCGGCGGCGCGCTCAGCGGTGCCAGTAACCAACGGCGCAGTTGCTCATCGGCACGGCCTTCCAGCCACAGGTTCTGCAGCCAGTGCCGGGCCAGGGTTTCGCCGGCCAGGCGAATGGCAGTGATACGACCATTTTCGATCCGTACCCGTTTGCCGATGGAGCGACGCGGATCGTCATAGGCCAGCACCGGCCCGTCGATCAGCCCCAGTTGTTCGTCGATCGCCTGTAGCAGTTGCGGTTCTGGCGCAACGGCGCTGGCAGCGCGGATCAGCAGCGCGGGGCGTTCGCGTCCAGTCAGGCTCAGGCTGACGTAGGCAAACGCCTCACACAGCGGACGCAGCGTCTCCAGATGCTGCTGAACATCGCCCTCGACCAAGGCGAAAAGTTGCCAAGGCAGGTTCACCGGTTCCAGGCGCACGCCGCTGTGCTTGAGTTCCGGCTGTTTCGACAACGGGTCGAAAGCCGGTTGAGTCAGGGTATTTACGCCGCCCTTGAGAAACCGGTCGCCCCAATGCATGGGCAGGAAGGCTTGGCCAGGGCGAACGCTCTCGTCACTGTCCACTGCCACGATCACGCTGCCGCGACGGCTTTTCAGGCTGACCAGATCGCCGGCTCGCAGACGATGGCGATTCAGTTCGTCCGGATGCAGGCTCAGCACGGCTTCGTTCACATGCCCAAACAATTGCGCAGCGGTGCCGGTGCGGCTCATGCCGTGCCATTGGTCCCGCAGACGACCGGTGTTCAGGGTCAGCGGGTAGCGTGCGTCACGTAGCTCCTTGGCGGCGCGATAGGGTTCGGCCATAAACCGGGCACGGCCACTGTCGGTAGGAAAAATCCCGTCCACATACAAACGCGCCGTTCCAACCGTGGCGCCTTCCGGGAAAGGCCATTGTTGTGGGCCAAGTTGATCGATCAACGCATGGCTGATGCCGGACAGGTCCAGGTCGCGGCCGCGGGTCAGTTGTTTGTATTCATCGAACAGTTGGGCCGGGGCGTCGAAGGCGAACAGGCTGGGTAGGTTCGGGCGCAGGCGTTTTTCCAGGCGCTGTGCGAAATCCACGGTGATGGCCCAGTCCGGACGTGCTTCGCCCGGTGCGTTTATTGCCCGGCGAACGTGGGAAATACGCCGTTCGGAATTGGTCACCGAGCCTTCCTTTTCGCCCCAACTGGCCGCCGGCAGCAACAGGTCGGCAAACGCGGCGGTCTCGGTAGTTCGGAAGGCTTCCTGCAACACCACGAACGGGCAGGTTTGCAGGGCTTCGCGCACGGCGGTCTGGTCCGGCATCGATTGGGCCGGGTTGGTGCAGGCGATCCACAGGGCCTTGATCTTGCCGCTGCGCACCTGTTCGAAGAGCTCAATGGCGCTCAGCCCCGGAGTGCTGGGCAGTTGTTCCACGCCCCAATAGCTGGCGACTTCGGCGCGATGCTCAGGATTGCCCGCTTCGCGATGGCCCGGCAGCAGGTTGGACAGACTGCCGGTTTCCCTGCCGCCCATTGCGTTAGGCTGGCCAGTCAACGAGAACGGTCCCGCACCCGGCCGGCCAATTTGGCCGGTGGCCAGGTGCAAATTGATCAGCGCGCTGTTTTTTGCGCTGCCGGCGGTGGACTGGTTCAAGCCCATGCACCACAACGACAGGAAACTCGGGGAGGTGCCGACCCATTCGGCGCATTGGTGCAGTTGCTCGACGCTGATGCCGCACAGTTGAGCAACCATCGTCGGCGTGTAGTCGCGCACCAGATTCTTCAGGTCCGCCAGGCCTTCGGTATGGGCCTTGATGAAGCTGCGGTCGACCCAGTCTTCCCACAGCAGCAAGTGCAAAATCCCATGGAACAAGGCCACGTCGGTGCCCGGCAGAATCGCCAGGTGCAGGTCGGCCAGGTCGCAGGTGTCGGTGCGCCGGGGATCGATGACGATGATTTTCATCTGCGGCCGGCGGGATTTGGCCTCTTCGAGGCGGCGAAACAGGATCGGATGGGCGTAGGCCATGTTGCTGCCGACAATCATCACGCAGTCGCTCAGCTCCAGGTCTTCGTAGCTGCAGGGTGGGGCGTCGGCACCGAGGCTGCGCTTGTAGCCCACCACGGCGGAGGACATGCACAGCCGCGAATTACTGTCGATGTTGTTGGTGCCCACCAATGCCCGGGCAAGTTTGTTGAAGGCGTAGTAATCCTCGGTCAGCAATTGGCCGGAGATGTAGAACGCCACGCTGTCGGGGCCGTGCTCGGCGATCGTGTCGGCGAAGACGCTGGCGGCGTGATCCAGGGCGCTGTCCCAGTCGGTGCGGCCCCTGGCCAGGCTTTTACCCAGGCGTAGCTCGGGATACAGGGCGCGCGCGGCGAGGTCGCCGGTCAGGTGCAGGGTCGAGCCCTTGCTGCACAGTTTGCCGAAGTTGGCCGGATGGGCGGGATCGCCGCTGACGCCAAGGATGCGCTCGCCGTCATGCTCGATCAGGACGCCGCAACCGACCCCGCAATAACAGCAGGTCGAGGCAGTGATCTGGCGGTTCATCAGCTTGCGTCCCGCAGGGCGAGCATGACCCGGCCGTTCTCGACCCGCGCCGAATGATGATGGGCGCAGCCCACGTCGGGGGCCTGGGCCTGGCCGCTCTCCAGGTCGATCTGCCAGTTGTGCAACGGGCAGGCGACGCGCTTGCCGTAGACCAACCCTTGGGACAGCGGGCCACCCTTGTGCGGGCAACGGTCATCGAGGGCGAACACCTCGTCGTCGCTGGTGCGGAAAATCGCGATGTCGCCTTTCGGGCCATTGATGATGCGCGAACCGAGGATATTGATCTCTTCCAGCGCGCAGATATCCAGCCAGTTCATGCCGGCACCTCCAAGGTCTTCACAGGGATGACTTCGAACTCTTTTTTCAACTGAGGCTGTTCCAGGCGTTGCTTCCACGGGTCTTGTTCCAGCGACAAGGAAAACTTCAGGCGTTCATGAAGGGCCTTGCGCCGCTCCGGGTCTTCCAACACGGCTTTCTTGATGTGTTCCATGCCGACCCGTTGCATGTAGTGCACGGTGCGTTCCAGGTAAAAGGCTTCCTCGCGGTACAGCTGCAGGAAAGCACCGTTGTATTCGCGGACTTCTTCGGCGGTCTTGAGCTTGACGAAGAACTCGGCGACCTCGGTCTTGATCCCGCCGTTGCCACCGATGTACATCTCCCAGCCAGAATCGACGCCGATAATGCCGACGTCCTTGATGCCGGCTTCCGAGCAGTTGCGTGGGCAACCGGAGACAGCCAACTTCACCTTGTGCGGCGACCACATGTTGAACAGATCGTGCTCGAGCTCGATGCCAAGCTGGGTGGAGTTCTGCGTGCCGAAGCGGCAGAACTCGCTGCCCACGCAGGTCTTCACGGTGCGGATGGACTTGCCGTAGGCGTGGCCGGACGGCATGTCGAGGTCTTTCCACACGCCGGGCAAATCCTGCTTCTTGATGCCCAGCAGATCGATGCGCTGCCCGCCGGTGACCTTGACCATCGGCACGTTGTACTTGTCGGCCACGTCGGCGATGCGCCGCAGTTCGGAAGGGTTGGTCACGCCGCCCCACATCCGCGGAACCACCGAATAGGTGCCGTCTTTCTGGATGTTGGCGTGGGCCCGCTCGTTGATCAGGCGCGACTGCGGGTCGTCCTGGGCTTCGCCTGGCCAGGTGGAGATCAGGTAATAGTTCAGGGCCGGGCGGCACGTCGCGCAGCCGTTGGGAGTGCGCCAGTTCAAATAGCTCATGGTCCCGGCGATGGTCAGCAGGTGCTGGTCGCGGATCGCCTGACGGATCTGGCCGTGGTTGAGGTCGCTGCAGCCGCAGATGGCTTTTTCGCTTTTCGGCTTGACGTCCGCCGCACCGCCCACGGTGTTGATCAGGATCTGTTCCACCAGGCCGGCGCAGGAGCCGCAGGAACTGGCGGCCTTGGTGTGTTTTTTCACGTCATCGACGCTGAATAGCCCGTGTTCCTGGATGGCCTTGACGATGGTGCCCTTGCACACGCCGTTGCAGCCGCAGACTTCGGCCGTGTCGGCCATGCTCATGGCTTTGTCCTGGCCTTGGTGGCCTACGTCGCCTAAAGCGTTTTCCCCAAACATCAGGTGATCGCGGATCTCGCTGATGGCGTGGTTCTCACGGATCTGGCGGAAATACCAGCCGCCATCCGCCGTGTCGCCGTACAGGCAGGCGCCGACCAGCACGTCATCCTTGATCACCAGTTTTTTGTAGACGCCACCGATCGGGTCGGAAAGGGTGATGGTCTCGGTGCCTTCGCCACCCATGAAATCCCCGGCGGAAAACAGGTCGATGCCGGTGACTTTCAACTTGGTCGACGTGACCGAGCCCTTGTAAGTGGCGAAGCCCAGTTGCGCGAGGTGATTGGCGCAGACCTTGGCTTGTTCGAACAACGGGGCCACCAAGCCATAAGCCGTGCCACGGTGGCTGGCGCATTCGCCGATGGCATAGACGCGCGGATCGTAGGTTTGCATCGTGTCGTTGACCAGGATCCCGCGGTTGCACGGGATGCCGGATTTTTCCGCAAGTTCGGTGTTGGGGCGGATGCCGGCGGCCATCACCACCAGGTCGGCGGGGATGATGTCGCCGTTCTTGAACTGTACCGAGCCGACCCGGCCATTGCCGGCGTCGTGCAGGGCCTGGGTCTGTTCACACAGGCGGAACTTGAGGCCACGGTTTTCCAGGGCGGTTTGCAGCAGTTGGCCGCTGGTCTTGTCAAGTTGCCGTTCCAACAGCCATTCACCGATGTGCACGACGGTCACGTCCATGCCGCGCAACTTCAGGCCGTTGGCGGCTTCCAGGCCCAGCAAGCCGCCGCCGATCACCACGGCGTGCTTGTGAGTCTTGGCGGTGTCGATCATCGCTTGGGTGTCGGCGATGTCGCGGTAGCCAATCACGCCGTCCAGGGTGTTGCCGGGGATCGGCAAGATGAACGGCGTAGAGCCGGTGGCGATCAGCAGGCGGTCGTACTCGGCTTCGCTACCGTCTTCGGCGATGACCCGGCGCTTGATGCGATCGATCTCCACGACTTTGCGGTTGAGCAGCAACTTGATGTTGTTTTCCAAGTACCAGCTCAGGTCGTTGAGCACGATGTCTTCGAACGTTTGCTCCCCGGCCAGCACCGGCGACAGCAGGATGCGGTTGTAATTGGTGTGAGGCTCGGCGCCGAATACCGTGATGTCGTAGAGCTCGTTGCTCAGCTTGAGCAGTTCCTCGAGGGTGCGAACCCCGGCCATGCCGTTGCCGATCATTACCAGTTTGAGTTTTTTCATCAGGGTTCTCCGCAAGCTCAGGTCCGGTTTCATCACGGCGATCGGACTGGCTCGACATTTTTACGAAAACAAAAAAAGGCGTCTCGCTAGTGGCCTAGCGAGGACGCCTTTGTCCTGGTCCCGTTCTCTCGGGAAGCACCGCCTTCATCGTTGGAGGCGTTGCTTTATGTATGGTGAGAGAGGTTATGCAGTGGTTGTGCCAAGTGGCTCGGGGACCCGGATTTATTGGGGCAAGCGAGGGGCGGGCGCGTTGGAGGGGGAGTTATTGCACCGAATCAAAGCGTGTTGCCCGGTAATGGAGCGCGGTGGGGTTGGTGTCATGAATGAAAAACCAGAAACAACAGCACAACATTCACCACCAACGACCCCAGCGCCAACGTCCGCCAGACCTTCAGCGGCTCTCGTTCCAGCAGCGGCCGAGGCCTTACGCTCAAGCTGCGGCGCTCGCCTTGTTCCAGTAGCAATAACCATTCTTCGGCGGTTTCAAAGCGCTGAGCTGGGTCCGCCGCCACCGCGCGATCCAGGCTTAGCCCAAGCCATTCAGGCAGGTCGGGCCGATAACGATGGGCACTCACCGACACGCCAAAGCGCGGACGTTGGAAGGCTTCGATTTCGCCGTAGGGATAATGCCCGGTCAGCAGGTAATACAGCGTCACGCCGACGGCGTACAAATCCTGCTGCGCCGTAGGCAATGTGCCGCCGAATGCCTCCGGAGCGATGTAGCTGGGCGTGCCGGGCAAGACGTTGGCCTGGTCTTCGGACAGGCCCGGGCAGTACGCCAAGCCGAAATCCAGCAAGCGCAATTCCCCGTCGTCGCCCAGGTGCAGGTTTTCCGGCTTGATGTCGCGGTGATAAATCTGCCGGCGATGCAGCAGGCCGACCGCCCGTACCAGCCGTTGCGCCAGGTCCAGCCACTGGGCGAGGGGCAACGGCCCGCCCTGGCTGAACAGCTCGGCCAAGGTCTCGCCCTGGTATTCGCGCATCACGTAGTACAAATGCTGGCGCTGGGGCACGCCGTGCACTTCCGGAAACTGCCTGCCCGCGACGCGCTTGAGAAACCATTCTTCCGACAGCAACGCTTGCCCGGCCCGGCTATCGTCCCGCAGGTGCACGGGCAAGGTTTTCAGCAGCCAGGGTTGGCCCTGACCGTCGTGGACCCGGTAAAGCAACGACTGCTGGCTCTGGCCGAGCAGGCTCTCGATCTGCCAGCCCTCGAACACTTGGCCCGGTTTCAACGCAGGCGGCAGGGGCCATTGCTGCAATTGGATCAGCGCATCGCCGATGCTGGCTTCGCCCAAGGCATCGACGCGCACCAGCAGGGCACTGGCGTTGTCCTGGCTCCCGGCCAGATGCGCGGCGTTGACCAAGGTCTGCGCCGCGAGATTCAGGTCCGGCTGGTCACGAAGGATGCCGGCAATGGCCGTATCCCCCAAAACCGCCCAGACGCCGTCGCTGAGCAGCACGAAGGTTTCATCGGTGCGCAATTCACCGTCGAGGAAGTCCAGGATCAGATGCTGATCCAAGCCCAGGGCACGCTTGAGCACATGTTGCATGCCCTGTTGTTCCCAGACATGGTCTTCGCTGACCCGTTGCAGATGATCGGCGTGCCAGCGATAGACCCGGCAATCGCCGACATGGGCGAGGGTGAAGCGTCGACCCCGCAGGACCAGCGCGCTGACGGTGGTGAGCAGCGGTTGCCCGCCACCGTTGGCCTGCAACCAGCGATTTTGCGCCAGCAGCAGCCGGTCGAGCGCTTGGGCCACGCCCCAGGTCTGCGGGGTGGAATAGTAATCCAGGGCCAGGGCCTGCAAGGTCGAACGGGCGGCCAATCCGCCGTCGGCGCATTGGCTCACGCCGTCGGCGATGGCGAACAGGTAACCTTTGCTGGCGGCCAGCGCCGGGGCCGGGGTGACCAGGCGCAGGGCGTCCTGGTTTTCCTCCCGTGGGCCGATAGCGCTGGCTTCGGCGAAACTCAGTTGCAGGCTCATGGTGACCGGTTATACCCGAGCCGCGGTGACCGCTGCCGAACCCCAAGTGGTTCTCCAGCGACGTTTCACGCCATACAGGCCGAACCAGGCCAGCACACCGAGGCTGGCGAACAACCACAGCGCCAGTTGATAGCTGCCGGTGCTCTGCTTGATCGCGCCCATGCCCGCCGCGAGGGCGAAGCCGCCGATGCCGCCGGCCATGCCGATCAAGCCGGTCATCACGCCGATCTCGCGGCGGAAGCGTTGTGGCACCAGTTGGAACACTGCGCCGTTGCCCGCACCCAAGCCGAGCATGGTGCAGACGAACAGGGCCAGCGCCGCATAGGAGCTCGGCAGGTTGAAGCCGACCGCGGCGATGCAGACAGCCGCCACGGTGTACATGCCCAGCAAGGTGCGGATGCCGCCGAAACGGTCCGCCAGCGCGCCGCCCAATGGACGCATCAGGCTGCCACCGAACACGCAGGCCGCGGTGTAGTAGCCGGCGGTGACCGGGCTCAGGCCATATTGGTCGTTGAAGTAGCCGGGCAGGGCGCTGGCCAGGCCGATGAACCCGCCAAAGGTCACACTGTAGAAGAACATGAACCACCAGCTGTCACGGTCGCCCAAGGCCTTGAGGTAGTCGGCCATGGATTTGGCTTTCGGCCGCTCCGGAGCGTTCTTGGCCAGCCAGGCAAAGAGCACCAGGGTGATCACCAGTGGGATCACCGCGAAACCGAACACGTTGGTCCAGCCGAAGGCCACGGCCATGACCGGTGCGATCAACGCGGCGAGCACGGTGCCTGAGTTACCCGCACCGGCGATGCCCATGGCCTTGCCCTGATGCTGCGGCGGATACCACTGGGACGCCAACGGCAGGGCGACGGCGAACGAAGCGCCGGCGACACCCAGGAACAGGCCCAGCAGCAGTGCTTGTTCGTAGCTGTGGATGCCCAGTTTCCAGGCGCAGAACAGCGCACCGATCACAATCACCTGGCCGACCATGCCGGCGGTCTTGGGTGAAATCCGGTCGGCCAGCAGGCCCATGAACAGTCGCAGCACGGCGCCGGCCAGGATCGGTGTCGCCACCATCAGGCCGCGCTGTTGGGTGGTCAAGTGCAGGTCGGCGGAGATCTGTACCGCCAGTGGACCGAGCAGGTACCAGACCATGAAGCTCAGGTCGAAATAGAGGAAGGCCGCGAACAATGTCGGGGTGTGGCCGGATTTCCAGAAGCTTGAATTCATCGCGCACCTCAGCTGTAAAAGTCTCGAGAAATGAGTCAGTGCTTTGAGCAGTGCGCCGCCTGTGGTCGCACCACCGGTCCCGGAGGACCAAAACAAAAAAACGCCGCAACCCTGAGCACCCGGAGGCGAAGAGGATGTGCGACGTCTTTGTCGTAGGTGGGGCAACCGCCGTTGGTTACCTGTGGAGTTGCTTAAGCGAGATCTGTGCCAACCTAGTCATGATCGTTCCCACGGAGCGTGGGGACGATCATCCATGGAAGGGGCTTTCAGCCCAGCAACTCATTCATTGCGATGATCTGCTCCGCCACCTGGATGAGTTTTTGCTGGCGGCTCATGGCTTGGCGGCGCATCAGGGTGTAGGCCTGTTCCTCGTTGCAGTCCTTCATCTTCATCAGCATGCCCTTGGCCAGTTCGATGCGTTTGCGTTCGGCCAGTTGCTGGTCCCGGGCCAGGAGCTGGGCGCGCAGGGCCTGGTCGCTTTCGAAGCGGGCCATGGCGACGTCGAGAATCGGTTGCAGCCGCGCGGCATGGATGCCTTCGACAATGTAGGCGCTAACACCCGACTTGATCGCCTGACGCATCACATCCGGGTCGTGCTCGTCGGTAAACATGACGATCGGTCGTGGCTGGTCGCGACTGACCAGCACCACTTGTTCCATCACATCGCGGCCGGGTGACTCGGTATCGATCAGGATGACGTCCGGACGCACTGTTTCGACGCGCGCGGGCAGGTCGATGGTCAATCCGGATTCGTCGATCACTTCGAACCCGGCTTCAATCAAGGCAGCCTTTAGGCGGCCGACTTTTTTCGCAGTGTCGTTGATCAGCAGGATACGCAGCATGGTCGTGGCTCCTGTCAGCGGCTGGCGAGAAGGGGAGCCGCATCGCTCAGGGCGTGCAGTTTGAAGCCGCGGGCATACCCGGCCGGGTCGGAACCGTCCCAGGTGGTGCCGTCGATCAGTTGACTGCTGCGCATGTCCTGGCGCGGCGATGAAACGCCCAGCGCCTCGGCGGCCTCCCGATACAACCCGAGCTGCTGGACTTGCCGGGCCACGGCCAGGTAGTCCGGGTCTTCGCGCAACAGGCCCCAGCGGCGGAACTGGGTAATGAACCACATGCCATCGGACAGGTACGGCAGGTTGACCTCGCCGCCGCCATGAAAACGCATGGCGTGAGGATCTTGCCAACTATTGCCCAGGCCGTCGGCGTAGATGCCCAGCAGGCGCGGCTCGATGCAGTCCAGTGGCGCGTCGAGGTATTCGGGGGCGCTCAACAATTGCGCGGTGCTGCGGCGGTTTTCAGTGCTTTGTTCGATGAAACGGCTGGCTTCGAGGATCGCCATCACCAGCGCCCGGGCGGTATTGGGGTATTGCTCGACGAACGCACGGGTGCAGCCGAGGACTTTTTCCGGATGGTCGGGCCAGATGGTCTGGGTGGTCGCCAGGGTAAACCCGAGGTTCTGCTTCACTGCGCTGGCGCACCAGGGCTCGCCGACACAAAATCCGTCGATACGCCCGGCTTGCAGGTGCGCGATCATCTGCGGAGGCGGTACGACCACGCTGTCGACATCCGACAGTGGATGAATGCCTTGGGCGGCGAGCCAATAGTAGAGCCACATGGCATGGGTGCCGGTGGGAAAGGTCTGGGCGAAGGTCAGTTTCGGGCGAGTTTGGTGCACGTGCTGTTCCAGTGCCTCAGGACTGGTCACGCCTTGGGCCTGGAGGCCATGGGAGAGGTTGATGCTCTGGCCATTCTGGTTGAGTCCCATCAGCACGGCCATGTCCGTTGGTGCGACGCCGCCGATGCCCAGGTGCACGGCGTAGATCAGGCCGTAAAGGCTGTGGGCGGCATCGATTTCGCCACTGACCAGCTTGTCCCGCAGGTTCGCCCATGACGCCTGGCGCTTGAGGTTCAGGGTCAGGCCGTAGGGCTGGGCGAAACCCTGGGTCGCGGCGACGACCAGCGGGGCACAGTCGCTCAAGGCCATGAACCCGAGATTGACCGCGCTCTTTTCCGGGGCATCGCTGCCGTTGACCCAAGCCAGGGGCGTGGCTGGAATTTCATTCATCGGTATCACCTTCCACATCAAAAAAGCGCCGTGTCCTGGCCAAGAAGGCCGAACGACGACGCTGCTGTCCTTTGAAACAGTGCGACACTCATTCCGTCGTTGGCATGGGGCGCTGATGACCAAAAGGGTGCAAGGCATATGCCAGTGCCGTCGGATTGTGCGCACGCCTCGCTTGCGCCGCCGTTGCCCGGCTATAATCGCCGCCTCATTTCGTCGCCCGAGTCAAAGCCGCCCATGTACACCCTGGCCCGTGAACTGCTGTTCAAACTCTCCCCGGAAACTTCCCATGACCTGTCCCTGGACTTGATCGGCGCGGGCGGACGCCTGGGCCTCAATGGGCTGCTGTGCAAAGCCCCGGCAAAATTGCCGGTGACGGTCATGGGCCTGGAATTCCCCAACCCGGTCGGATTGGCGGCGGGCCTGGACAAGAACGGCGCGGCCATCGACGGCTTCGCCCAGTTGGGGTTCGGTTTTGTGGAAATCGGCACCGTCACGCCGCGACCACAGCCGGGCAACCCCAAGCCACGGATCTTCCGTCTGCCGCAAGCCGAGGCGATCATCAACCGCATGGGCTTCAACAACCTCGGCGTCGATCATCTGCTGGCCCGTGTGGCCGCGGCCAAATACAAGGGCGTGCTGGGCATCAACATCGGCAAGAACTTCGACACGCCGGTGGAGCGCGCCGTCGACGACTACCTGATCTGCCTGGACAAGGTCTACGCCCACGCCAGCTACGTGACCGTCAACGTCAGTTCGCCCAACACACCGGGGCTGCGCAGCCTGCAATTCGGTGATTCCCTCAAGCAGCTGCTGGCCGACTTGGCCCGGCGTCGTGCGGAACTGGCCTTGACCCACGGCCGGCATGTGCCACTGGCGATCAAGATCGCCCCGGACATGACCGACGAGGAGACCACCCAGGTGGCCCAGGCCCTGATCGAGACGGGCATGGACGCGGTGATCGCCACCAACACGACCCTGGGACGCGAAGGCGTCGAAGGGCTGGACCACGGTGACGAGGCGGGCGGCTTATCTGGCGCGCCCGTGCGTGACAAGAGCACACACACCGTGAAGGTGCTGGCTGGTGAGTTGGCGGGACGCTTGCCGATTATCGCGGCGGGGGGGATTACCGAAGGCAAGCATGCCGCCGAGAAGATCACCGCCGGGGCGAGCCTGGTGCAGATCTATTCGGGCTTTATCTACAAAGGGCCGGCGTTGATTCGTGAGTCGGTGGATGCGATTGCGGCGTTGAGGTGATTAAGCTTTTCTTGAAGGTCAAGCAGAACCACTGTGGCGAGGGAGCTTGCTCCCGCTGGAGTGCGAAGCAGTCCTGAACCCGGCTGGCACTATTTTCCTGGTTAACCGCGTGTCATGGTTTTGGGGCTGCTGCGCAGCCCAGCGGGAGCAAGCTCCCTCGCCACAAGAGTGTTCACAGCTCAGGCATTCACAGTGCCCATGAAACCCAGGTAATAAAAAGGGCTCCTCGAAGGAGCCCCCTGGGCCGTAGCCCGCCGCCCGGATGGGACGTGCGTGGTTAAATCGATATGGGTTTCAAATTGTCGAGTTCTTGAGTATTGAGCCCTGTGTCAGCCGACGGCGTGAAGTTCGTTGAGTCTGTGGATACCCGCAGTGCCGGTCATACCGTCCCAGTTGTCGCCGCGTCCTTCTCGCCAGCCATTGATCCAGGCTTGACGTACTGACGGTAGAGTAAAGGGGCAAAGCTCACGGGATTTACCACCAACGCCATATTGGTAACCGCGTAAAAATGCTCTTTCCAACGGATCACGCTTAAGTCTTCTCATAGGGTGTTGCCCTCACTTGTTGACTGTTGCTTAGCGTCGACCTCAATCGAGGTCGGGGCAGAATCATTCTGCCGTTGGTGGCTCGTTGCCGGCGTGACGAGCCAAGGTGTCGGCGCCGTTGCGACGCCAACCTGTGGTGAGTTCTAACCAAAGCGTCACACGGATGGAATGATCGTTTTGTCATAAGCACGTAACAATAAAGATGCTAGTGCGATAAGTAACATGATGTTCAGCACCCGCTTTTGCGCAAGACCCCTGTATGATCAGCCCTGCGCCGAAGGGCGGTCCCCGCGTTCGAATGAGAATGTCCCCCTGTTGCACTCGGGTACTATTCGACGAAAGGGACGCGTTTTCACAATTTGTTGCACAGAATTTTTTATCTGCCTTCGCATCTAAGCTTTTTAAACCTGAGCGGCGGGGGCGGAACGGCACACGTTCGTGCCACGCGGGTGCTCTTGAGAAAAGCACCTGATTGAACCCGGCCCGGCAATGCGTTGCCCGGTCCACTTAGCCAAAGGCTCTGGAAATCCCCATGTCCGATCGTTTCGAACTCTTCCTCACCTGCCCCAAGGGCCTCGAAGGCCTGCTGATCGAGGAAGCCGTCGGGCTTGGCCTTGAAGAGGCGCGCGAGCACACCTCGGCCGTGCGCGGCATGGCCGACATGGAAACGGCCTATCGCCTGTGCCTGTGGTCGCGCCTGGCCAACCGCGTGTTGCTGGTCCTCAAGCGCTTCCCGATGAAGGACGCCGAAGACCTGTACCACGGCGTGCTGGACGTCGATTGGCAAGATCATATGCTGGCCGATGGCACCCTGGCGGTAGAGTTCAGCGGACACGGCTCGGGCATCGACAACACCCATTTCGGCGCCTTGAAGGTCAAGGACGCCATCGTCGACAAGCTGCGTACGCCATCGGGCGAGCGGCCGTCCATCGACAAGCTCAACCCGGACCTGCGCATCCACCTGCGCCTGGACCGTGGCGAAGCGATCCTCTCCCTCGACCTTTCCGGCCACAGCCTGCACCAGCGTGGTTATCGCTTGCAGCAAGGTGCCGCGCCGCTGAAGGAAAACCTCGCCGCCGCGATTCTGATTCGCTCCGGTTGGCCGCGCATTGCTGCCGAAGGCGGGGCGCTGGCCGACCCGATGTGCGGTGTCGGCACCTTCCTGGTGGAAGCTGGCATGATCGCCGCCGACATGGCGCCGAACCTGCGTCGCCAGCAGTGGGGCTTTACCGCCTGGCTCGGCCACGTGCCGGCGCTGTGGAAGAAGCTTCATGAAGAGGCCACCGAACGCGCTGCCGCCGGGCTGGCCAAGCCACCGCTGTGGATTCGCGGCTACGAAGCCGACCCACGGCTGATCCAGCCGGGCCGCAACAACGTCGAGCGTGCAGGCCTGAGCGAGTGGATCAAGATCTATCAGGGCGAAGTCGCCACCTTCGAGCCGCGTCCGGACCAGAACCAGAAAGGCCTGGTGATCTGCAACCCACCCTACGGCGAGCGCCTGGGCGACGAAGCCAGCCTGCTTTACCTCTACCAGAACCTTGGCGAGCGCCTGCGCCAAGCCTGTCTGAACTGGGAGGCGGCGGTGTTCACCGGCGCCCCCGACCTGGGCAAGCGCATGGGCATTCGCAGCCACAAGCAGTATTCGTTCTGGAACGGCGCCTTGCCGTGCAAACTGCTGCTGATCAAGGTCCTGCCGGACCAGTTCGTCACCGGCGAGCGGCGCACGCCGGAACAGCGTCAGGCCGAGCGTGAGCAGGCCGCCTACGATCAAACCCCGGAAGTACCGCAAGAGCGCCAGTACAACAAGAACGGCAACCCGATCAAACCCGCTCCGGCGCCGGCCCCTGTGGTCGAGTTGGCGCGGTTGAGCGAAGGCGGGCAGATGTTCGCCAATCGCCTGCAGAAAAATCTCAAGCTGCTGAGCAAGTGGGCCAAGCGTGAAGGCGTCGACTGCTACCGGGTCTACGATGCGGATATGCCGGAATACTCCATGGCGATCGACCTGTACCACGATTGGGTGCACGTCCAGGAGTACGTCGCGCCGAAGTCCATCGATCCGGAAAAGGCCTCGGCCCGATTGTTCGATGCCCTGGCGGCCATTCCCCAAGCCTTGAACATCGACAAGAGCCGTGTCGTCATCAAGCGCCGCGAGCGTCAGAGCGGCACCAAGCAGTACGAGCGCCAGAGCGCCCAGGGCAAGTTCACCGAGGTCAACGAGGGCGGCGTAAAGCTGTTGGTCAACCTCACCGACTACCTGGACACCGGGCTGTTTCTCGACCATCGGCCGATGCGCCTGCGGATCCAGAAAGAGGCGGCCGGCAAGCGCTTCCTGAACTTGTTCTGCTACACCGCGACCGCCAGCGTCCACGCCGCCAAGGGCGGTGCCCGGAGCACCACCAGTGTCGACCTGTCGAAAACCTACCTGGACTGGGCTCGACGCAACCTGTCGCTCAATGGTTTTTCCGACAAGAACCGCCTGGAACAGGGTGATGTCATGGCGTGGCTGGAAGCCAGTCGCGACGAGTACGACCTGATCTTCATCGACCCGCCGACCTTCTCCAACTCCAAGCGCATGGAAGGCGTGTTCGACGTGCAGCGCGACCACGTCCAGCTGCTTGACCTCGCCATGGCGCGCCTGGCGCCGGGCGGCGTGCTGTATTTCTCCAACAACTTCCGCAAGTTCCAGCTCGAGGACAACCTGGGTGAGCGTTACGCGGTTGAGGAAATCACCGCCAAGACCATCGATCCGGATTTTGCCCGCAACAGCAAGATTCACCGCGCATGGAAGATCATGGCGCGCTGATGTTCGGCTGATTGGATCCAGGCAGGCCTTGAAACTCAAGGCTCTTGGATCGTCTGGGGGCTGGCTAAAGTGGTGGCAAATAGCTATAACTGAGAGCGTGACCGGGGCTGTACACAAGGCCGGTCCTTTCTGAGTTATGTGTATGGCATTACATCAGGTGCGTCCCAGGATCCTGGGCTTTATCAGCGAAGATGTTTCAGCATGGCTCGTGGCTGCAGTGGTCCTGATGGTGGGCTCGCTGCTGACCGGACTGCTGGCCTGGGGCACGCTGAGCCAGTTCAATCGCCAGTTGCGCCAGCGCTTTGAACTGTTGGTCGAGGAGCGCTATAGCCGCCTCGAAGAACGTTTCCAGGATCAGGAACAACGCCTCGACAGTCTGAGGCGCTTCTTCGCCAACTCCGCCGGGGTTTCCAGCACGGAGTTCCACGGCTACACCGAAGCGTTGCTGCGGCGCACCCGGGCCTTCGCCTGGGCGCCTCGGGTGGCGCGGGAGGAGCGCCAAGCGTTTGAACAACGAGCGCGGGCCGAAGTGTCGAGCACCTTTACCGTTCGTGAGCGGGACGAGGCCGGGATCCTGCGCGAGTCCGCCGAACGGGACGAATACGTGCCGGTGCTGTACGTCCAGAGCCAGCCATCCTATGGCGCGCCGCTGGGCTTGGATTTGCTGTCGCATCCACTGCGCCGTGTCACGCTCGAGCGGGCCCGCCAGCGTAACGCCTTGGTGGTTTCCGAGCCTATCGACCTGATAGGCGTCGATCCGGCCTTTTCCCGGGGTGTCATGCTGGCAGCGCCCGTCCTCGGCCCATCGGCCAGCGAACCGTTCGGTTATGTGGTGGCGGCCATCAGCATGCGCCAGTTGGTCGCCGATGGCCTGCCGGAGGCTGACGATGACAACCTGTCGATGCGTGTGCTTGACGCCGCCCACGGCGAACTTCCAGAAGTCCTGTTCGAAACCTCGAACCGTCCGGGCAAAAGCGATTTGTCGGCAGCACGGCGGTTGCACCTCGGCGACCATGACTTTCGCGTAGAGCTGCGGCCCAGTCGTCTGTTCCTGTCAAGCAATCACTCCAGCGTGGTGAGCCTGACGGTGCTGGGCGGACTGCTCAGCCTGATGCTCAGCGCCTTGCTCTACACGTTGGTCAGCCAGCGGCAGCGGGCCCTGGCGTTGGTGGACCAACGCACCCGGGAACTGCATGCCCGGGAATCGGAATTACGTGGCACTCACGGCCAATTGAAGGGCGTGCTCGATGCCGCGACCCAAGTCGCGATCATCGCCACCGACCTGCGGGGCATCATCACCACGTTCAACGCCGGCGCCGAGCAGATGCTCGGTTACCAGGGCTGCGACGTTTTGCAAAGCATGACCCTGGAAAGCCTCCACGTTCCCCGCGAATTGCAGGAGCGGTCCGCACAGTTGGCGGCCCGCTTCGGCAAACCGATCCCCACGTGCCATGCGATGCTGCTCGAGGGCGGCGAGCAGGGCGGCCAACAGGCGCGGGAATGGACTCTGGTGCGCCGCGACGGCAGCCACTTGACGGTCAACATGCTGGCCACGCCAGTGCTCGACGACCAAGGGCTTTGGGTCGGGCACCTGGCGATCTGCATCGACGTCACCGAACGCAAGCGTGTCCATGAGGCATTGGCCGCGCGGGATATCTTGCTGAAGAAGCTCAGCGCCCACGTTCCCGGCGGCATCTACCAATTCAAAATGGATTTCAACGGCGGATTCAGCGTGATCTACGCCAGCGATGGCATTCGCGACATCTATGAACTGGAACCTGACGTGCTGGTGCGAAACGCCGAAGCGATTTTCTCGCGAATCCATTCGTTGGACAGCGCACGGGTGCGCGCTTCCATCCGCATCTCGGCTGACACCCTGAGCCCTTGGCGTGAAGAGTACCGGGTGCAACTGCCACAGCGCGGCTTGCGCTGGGTGCGCGGCGAGGCAACACCCGAACAGTTGCCCGGCGGCGGGGTGTTGTGGCACGGCTATGTTTCGGATATTTCCGACCTCAAGCGCGTGGAGGAGGAGCTGCGGGCGCTGTCCGTGACCGATGCCTTGACCGGTATTCGCAACCGGCGTTATTTCCAGGAGCGCCTGACCTCGGAGATGGTCCGGGTTGAACGCGGTTCCGGAGAACTCACGGTCATCATGCTCGACATCGATCACTTCAAGCGCGTCAATGATCAGTATGGCCATGCGGTGGGCGATCGGGTGCTGCAAGCGGTCTGCCAGCGAATCATCCAGCGACTGCGCCGCACCGATGTGTTCTGTCGCTTGGGTGGGGAAGAGTTCGTGGTGCTGTGCCCCGACACGGACGCCGAAGACGCCTACACCCTGGCGCTGGGATTATGGGACGGCCTTCGCGGGGCGCCGATCGACGGCGTGGGGGTGATCACCGCCAGTTTCGGCATTGCCAGCTGGCGCGCCGGCGAAGGCGCCGATGCGCTGCTGTTGCGGGCCGACTCCGGAGTGTACGCGGCGAAGCAGGCTGGACGGGATCGAGTCGAGGCGCAGCTGGGGTAGCCATTAGCCTGGATAAAGTCGATTACGGTGGGAGTGAGCAAGCCCACTCCCGGCTTGATTTTATGCGATCAGAGCACCGAAGCCGTCTGCGGCAGTTTCGGCTGGCGGTACAGGTCCAGCAGCACCTGGTCCAAAACCGATGAAGCGCCCCAGGGTTTCGGATCGTTGAGGATCGCAACCACTGCCCAGGTATTGCCGTTGATGTCGCGGCTGTAGCCGGCGATGGCGCGGACGGTGTTCAGCGTGCCGGTCTTGACGTGGGCTTCGCCGGCCATGGCGGTGGTCTTCAGGCGTTTGCGCATGGTGCCGTCGGTGCCGGCAATCGGCATCGAACTGATGAACTCCGCCGAATACGGACTGCGCCAGGCGGCTTGCAGCATCGCCGCCATTTCCCGGGCGCTGACCCGTTCGGCACGGGACAGGCCCGAGCCGTTTTCCATCACCAGGTGCGGCGCGGTGATGCCTTTCTTCGCCAGCCACTGGCGCACCACCCGTTGCGCGGCCTTGGCGTCGTCACCGTCGGCCTCGTTGCGATACTGCGCGCCCAGGCTCAGGAACAGTTGCTGGGCCATGGTGTTGTTACTGTATTTGTTGATGTCGCGGATGATCTCCGCCAGGTCCGGCGAAAATGCCCGGGCCAGCAGCTTGGCGCTATTCGGGGTCGCGGCCAGGCGGTCCTTGCCTTGGATGCTGCCGCCCAACTCTTTCCAGATCGCCCGCACGGCGCCAGCGGTGTAGGTGGCATGGTCGAGCAACGAGAGGTAGGTCTGGGAGCTGCAGCCCTCGCCGAGTTGACCGCTGACGGTCACCGTCATGCTGCCGTCCGCCTGGGGCACCGGGTTGTAGCGCACGCCGCCGGTGCATTGTTTGGAATTGGCGGCCTTGACCACGTTTTCGATACGAATACTGGCGATTGGCGGCTCGACCGAGACCAGCACCCGGCCACCGTCGTTGCGGGCGACGAAGCGCAGCGCCTTGAGGTTGACCAGCAGCGAATCGGGCTTGACCAGGAAGGGTTTGTTTTCGTCATTGCCGTCGTCGTTGAACTCGGGCAACTGCGGTTGGATGAAAAAGCTGCGGTCCAGCACCAGGTCGCCGGTAATTTGCTGCACGCCGTTGGCCCGCAGGTCGCGCATCAGCAGCCAGAGCTTTTCCATGTTCAGCTTGGGATCGCCGCCGCCCTTGAGGTACAGGTTGCCGTTGAGGATCCCGCCGCTGAGGGTGCCGTCGGTATAGAACTCGGTCTTCCATTGATGATTGGGGCCGAGCATCTCCAGGGCTGCGTAAGTCGTCACCAGTTTCATGGTGGACGCCGGATTCACCGAGACATCGGCGTTGTACAACGTCGGGGTGCCCGGGCCGTTGAGCGGCACCAGCACCAGTGATAGGGCGTTGTCTTGCAGTTTGCTGTTCTTGAGGGCCTTTTGCACATTGGGCGAAAGGGCGGTGTTGATGGTGGCAGCGTGGGTATTGACGGGAAGGGCCAAAGGAAAAAGAAGACTGGCCAGAAGCAGTGGGCGCAAAGATTTGATCATTGAAATAAAACCCTACAGGCGAGGGGAAAAAGACGAGGACATGGAAATGAACGCCCTCAACGGTCATGAAAGTGTCGGCATTATGCCCCAAGGCGCAACGGCTTGTGCCGTGCCCAAGCCCATCGAAGCGGTATTTTTTTACCGACGGTAGACGGACATGCCCGATGAGTCGGGCAAACGACGCATCAAACTGGTAAAGTGCCGGCCGTTATTACTTATGAGGATTGTTCCAATGGCGACTAACCGTTCCCAGCGTCTGCGCAAAAAACTGTGCGTGGATGAATTTCAAGAGCTGGGTTTCGAACTGAACCTGGATTTCAAAGAAGATCTGGCCGATGAGGCTATTGACGCTTTCCTCGACGCTTTCCTGAAAGAGGCCATGGAAGCCAACGGCCTGGGCTATGTCGGCGGTGACGACTATGGTCTGGTTTGCCTGCAGAAGCGTGGCTCGGTTTCCGAAGAGCAGCGCGCTGCTGTTGAAGCCTGGCTCAAGGCACGTCCTGAGCTGACCAGCGTTGAAGTCAGCCCGTTGCTGGACGTCTGGTACCCGGAAAAGCCGATCAATCCGGTCGCTTGATTTTCCGATGATGTTCCGAAACCGGCAGCCCGTCTGGGCGCCGGTTTTTTTGTGCCTGTCTGTTGGGTGATCGTTCCCACGCTCCGCGTGGGAATGCCTCTAGGGACGCTCCGCGTCCAGTGACGCGGAGCGTCACGGCTGCATACCCATCTTTTTTAGGCGCTACGCCAGTTCAGGATCAGCAAGGTCAACACCCCCGCCACAATCCCCCAGAACGCCGAACCGATGGAAAACAGCGTCAGCCCCGACGCCGTGACCATGAAGGTAATTAACGCCGCCTCCCGCTCTTTCGCTTCGCTCATGGCGATGCTCAGGCCATTGATGATCGATCCGAACAGTGCCAAGGCCGCGATCGAAAGCACCAGTTCCTTGGGTAGCGCAGCGAACAGCGCCGCCAGTGTCGCGCCGAACACCCCGGCGATCCCGTAGAAAATCCCGCACCAGACCGCCGCCGTGTAGCGCTTGTCGCGATCTTCGTGGGCGTGTGGCCCGGTGCAGATCGCTGCGCTGATGGCCGCCAGGTTGATCCCGTGGGAACCGAACGGTGCCAGCAGCAGCGAGGCGATGCCGGTGCTGGTGATCAATGGCGATGCTGGCACGTTGTAGCCGTCGGCGCGCAGCACGGCGATGCCGGGCATGTTCTGCGAGGTCATCGCCACCACAAACAGCGGAATGCCGATGCTGATGGTCGCTGCCAGGGAAAACTGCGGCGTGGTCCAGACAGGCGTGGCGACTTCAAGGGCGAAGCTGCTGAAATCCAACAGTCCCAGGAAACCCGACAGCGCAGTGCCGACCAGCAACGCCGCGAGCACCGCATAGCGTGGAGATAGGCGCTTGACGATCAGGTAGGTGAAAAACATGCCCAGCACCAGGCCGGTGCGATGCTGGGCGGCGACGAAGATTTCGCTGCCGATCTTGAACAGGATGCCGGCCAGTAACGCCGCCGCCAGCGAGGCCGGAATGCGCTTGACCAGGCGTTCGAAGCTGCCGGTCAGGCCACAGATCGTCACCAGGATCGCGCAGGTGATATAGGCACCGATGGCCTCGCCATAACTCACCCCGCCCAGACTGGTAATCAGTAGTGCCGCGCCGGGCGTCGACCAGGCGATGGTAATCGGCGTGCGATAGCGCAGCGACAGTCCGATGGAACACACCGCCATGCCGATGGAAATTGCCCAGATCCACGAGGAAATCTGCCCGTTGGTCAGCCCTGCCGCCTGGCCGGCCTGGAACATCAGCACCAGGGAACTGGTATAGCCGGTCATCATGGCGATGAACCCGGCAACGATGGCCGAGGGCGACGTATCGGCCAATGGACGAAGTGGCGTGGTCGTGACTTCGGTCATGGTGGGCGGTGGTCCTTGTTGTAGATTGACTGGCCTTGAGGGCCCCGGGTTTCGGGTTTAAGCCTAAACTCAAGACAGTTGCCGATTGCGATACAGCCATGCCCGCAAACAGCCGTACAGTCGTGTTGCCATCAGAGGTTGTGTACAATCGCCGTGTTTTTTACGCAATACTTGCCAGCGACCCGCTGTGCCGTATTACAGTCACGGTTAAATCGCCGCAGTTCTCCCGACTCGAGTGCCCATGAACGAACAGTTGCAGCCCCTCAAGAAACAACCGCGAGCAGGCAAAGCCGGCCGCAGCGGAACCCAGGACGATATTGTCTATGCGCATATTTTCGAGGCCATCCTCGAACAGCGCCTGGCGCCCGGTACAAAATTGAGCGAAGAGGCGCTGGGGGAAATTTTCGGAGTCAGCCGCACCATCATTCGCCGTGCACTGTCACGCCTGGCCCACGAAGGCGTGGTGTTGTTGCGACCCAACCGCGGCGCGGTGGTGGCCAGCCCGAGTGTCGAAGAGGCGCGCCAGGTGTTCTTTGCCCGGCGCATGGTGGAGAAGGCGATCACTGAACTGGCGGTGCAGCACGCCACTGCCGAGCAGCTTGCCGAGCTGCGGCAGATGGTCAGCGACGAGCGCGACAGCTTTTCCCGCGGTGACCGCGGCGCCGGCATCCGCTTGTCGGGCGAATTCCACCTCAAGCTGGCCGAGGCGGCAAAAAATGCGCCGTTGATCAGCTTCCAGCGCAGCCTGGTTTCCCAGACTTCATTGATCATTGCCCAGTACGAGAGCGGCAACCGTTCCCACTGTTCCTATGACGAACATACCCAGTTGATAGACGCCATCGAAGCCCGCGACGCCGCCCTGGCGGTGAACTTGATGATGCATCACATGGACCACATCGACAGCAAGCTCAACCTCGACGAAGAAAGCGCTTCGGATGACTTGCATGCGGTGTTCTCGCACCTGTTGCAGAGCAAGAAGCCCGGGCGTTCGACGGCCAAGCTGTAACCCCGACTCGGATCGTTCCCACGCTCTGCGTGGGAATGCCTCAACGGACGCTCCGCGTTCGGCTCTTGGGACGCGGAGCGTCCCGGGCTGCGTTCCCACGCAGAGCATGGGAACGATCATCAAAACTAGCGCTGATGCACCAATTTGCCGGCCGCATAAGTCTGCGCCACCGTCCGGTCATCCCCCAGCGTCATCAAGACAAACAACCGCTCGGCAATGTCCTTGGCCTGCTTCAGGCGATAGCTCGACAACGGCGTGGCGTTGTAGTCCAACACCAGGAAATCCGCATCGGTGCCCGGTTGCAAGGTGCCTATATTGTTTTCCAGGCGCAAGGCCCGGGCGCCGCCGAGCGTGGCCAGGTACAACGACTTGAATGGGCTCAGTCGCGCGCCTTGCAGCTGCATCATTTTGTAGGCTTCGTTCAGGGTTTGCAGCAGTGAAAAACTGGTGCCGCCGCCCACGTCTGTGCCCAAGCCGACATTCACCTTGTACTTCTCGGCCATTGGCAGGTTGAACAGGCCGCTGCCCAGGAACAGGTTCGAGGTCGGGCAGAACGCGATGGCCGAACCGGTCTGCGCCAGTCGCGCGCATTCGTCATCGCACAGGTGCACGCCGTGGGCGAACACCGAACGCTCGCCGAGCAATTGGTAGTGGTCGTAGACGTCCAGGTAGCCCTTGCGCTCGGGAAACAGCTCCTTGACCCATTGCACTTCCTGCAGGTTTTCACTGATGTGAGTCTGCATATACAAATCGGGGTACTCGCCGAGCAATTGGCCGGCGAGGGTCAACTGCTCGGGCGTGCTGGTCGGCGCGAAACGCGGGGTCACGGCGTAATGCAGGCGGCCCTTGCCGTGCCAGCGTTCGATCAGCGCCTTGCTCTCGTTGTAGCTGGACTCGGCGGTATCGACGAGATAGTCCGGGGCGTTGCGGTCCATCATGACCTTGCCGGCGATCATCCGCAGGTCGAGCTTCTCGGCGACCTCGAAAAAAGCGTTCACCGATTGCGGGTGCACACTGCCGAATACCAGGGCGGTGGTGGTGCCGTTGCGCAGCAGTTCCTTGACGAAAATATCCGCCACGGCGTCGGCGTGGGCCTGGTCGGCGAACTGGCTTTCACACGGGAAGGTGTAAGTGTTGAGCCAGTCCAGCAGTTGCTCGCCATAGGCGCCCACCATGCCGGTCTGCGGAAGATGAATATGGGTGTCGATGAAACCGGGTGTAATCAGTGCGTCTTGGTAATGCGTGATCTCGATATCCGCCGCCAGGGTCGGCAGCAGGTCGTTGGCGTGACCGATGGCGCTGATTTGGCCGTTTTCTACCACCAACAGACCGTCTTCGAAATATTCATAAGACGCCTCGATTCCCACTTCGGCCGGGTCGGCGAGGCTGTGGAGCAGGGCGGCACGGTAGGCTTTGCGTGTCAGGGGCATGGAAGTTTCTCGATAATGAATCAACGCTGGCTGCGGCGTGAAACCGGCAGCAACTTGGCAATGGGTTCGGCGCGCGAAGTGTGCTGACCGAAATCCGCGTTATAGGTGGCGATGATTTCGCCGGCGATGGAGATGGCAATTTCCACAGGCAACTTGCCTTTGACTTCGCCGATCCCCATCGGGCAACGCATGCGTTGCAGGGTGCTGCTGTCGAAGCCGCGGTCGCGCAGGCGATGCTCGAACTTGACCCGCTTGGTCTTCGAACCGATCAGGCCGAAGTAGGCGAAGTCGTTGCGCTTGAGGATCGCGGCGCTCAGTTCCAGGTCGAGCTGATGATTGTGGGTCATGACGATGCAGTAGCTGCCGGCGGGCAACTCGTCGACTTCATCCAGCGGCTCGTCGGTGACGATCTTGCGCACGCCGTGGGGCAGGTGCTCGGGGAACTCCGCTTCCCGTGAGTCGATCCAGCGCACTCGGCATGGCAGGCTCGCCAGCAACGGTACCAGCGCACGACCGACGTGGCCGGCGCCGAACACGGCGATCTGCGCCTGTACCTGGCCCATTGGTTCAAACAGCAGCACGGTGACGCCGCCGCAGCATTGGCCCAGGCTGGCACCGAGGCTGAAGCGCTCCAGATGGGTGTTTTGTTGCCCACTGGCAAGCATCTGCCTGGCGAGTTCCATGGCCTTGTATTCCAAGTGCCCACCGCCAATGGTGTCGAATGCCTGGTTGGCGCTGATGACCATCTTCGAGCCAGCGTTGCGCGGCGTGGAGCCGAGCTCTTCGATGATCGTCACCAGCACGCAGGGTTCGCCGCGATCTTGCAGGTCGGCGAGGGCGCTGATCCAGTTGTACATGTTCACCTCGACTGCTCGTTCCCACGCCCTGCGCGGGAATGCATCTTTGGACGCTCTGCGTCCGCTCTTCAAAGCGAAGCCACTTCGACTTCAACTTTCTCAGCACTGACAACCTTCAACCCGCGCATCTGCTCACACCCCCACAACACCCGCTCCGGTGTCGCCGGGGCGTCGATTTTCGGCTGATGCCTATAGTCGCCCAGGCTCGCCACGGCGTCCTTGATGGCGCACCACGCGGCGATGCCGAGCATGAACGGCGGCTCGCCCACGGCTTTGGAGTGGAACACTGTGTCTTCAGGGTTCTTGCGGTTTTCCACCAACTTGACCCGCAGGTCCAGCGGCATGTCGGCCACTGCCGGGATCTTGTAGCTGGCCGGGCCATTGGTCATCAGCTTGCCCTTGTCGTTCCACACCAGCTCTTCCATGGTCAGCCAGCCCATGCCTTGGATGAAGCCGCCTTCGACCTGGCCGATGTCGATGGCCGGGTTCAGCGAGGCGCCGACGTCGTGGAGGATGTCGGTGCGCAGCATCTTGTACTCACCCGTGAGCGTGTCGACGATGACCTCGGCACACGCCGCGCCATAGGCGTAGTAGTAGAACGGCCGGCCACGGGCCTGGCTGCGGTCGTAGTAGATTTTCGGGGTCTTGTAGAAACCGGTGCTCGACAGCGAGACCTGGGCGAAATACGCCTGCTGCACCAGCGCCTCGAAGCTCAGGATGTGATCGCGAACCCGCACATGGCCGTTGTGGAATTCGACATCTTCTTCGCTGACCTTGTACTGCCGCGCGGCGAATTCCACCAGGCGTTGCTTGATGGTTTCAGCAGCGTTTTGCGCGGCCTTGCCGTTCAGGTCGGCCCCGCTGGAGGCGGCGGTGGGCGAGGTGTTCGGCACTTTGTCGGTATTGGTCGCAGTGATTTGCACGCGGTCCATTTCCACCTGGAACACTTCGGCCACCACTTGGGCGACCTTGGTGTTCAAGCCTTGGCCCATCTCCGTGCCGCCATGGTTCAGGTGGATGCTGCCGTCGGTGTAGACGTGGATCAACGCGCCGGCCTGGTTGAGGAAGCTGGCGGTGAAGGATATGCCGAATTTCACCGGGGTCAGCGCCAGGCCTTTTTTCAGGATCGGGCTGCCTGCGTTGTAGCGGCGGATCGCTTCGCGGCGCTCGGCGTACTGGCTGCTCTGCTCAAGCTCGGCGGTCATTTCCTCGAGCATGTTGTGCTCGACGGTCTGGTAGTAATGCGTGACGTTGCGCTCGGTCTTGCCGTAGTAGTTGGCCTTGCGCACGTCCAGCGGATCGAGCCCCAGGTGCCGCGCAATCGCATCCATTACCTCTTCGATGGCGACCATGCCTTGCGGTCCGCCGAAACCCCGGTAGGCGGTGTTCGACGCGGTGTTGGTCTTGCAGCGATGGCCGTTGATGGTCGCATCGCCCAGGTAGTAGGCGTTGTCGGCATGGAACATCGCCCGGTCGACAATCGACGCCGACAGGTCCGGCGAGCAACCGCAGTTGCCGGCCAGTTCCAAGGCGATGCCGTGCAGGCGGCCGGTGCTGTCGAAACCCACGTCATATTCGATATAGAAGGGGTGACGCTTGCCGGTCATCAGCATGTCTTCCACCCGGGGCAGGCGCATCTTGGCCGGCTGGCCAGTGAGGTGCGCGACGACGGCGCACAGGCACGCCGGGCTGGCGGCCTGGGTTTCCTTGCCGCCGAAGCCACCGCCCATGCGACGCATGTCCACCACGACTTTGTTCATCGATACACCGAGCACCTCGGCCACCAGTTTCTGTACTTCGGTGGGGTTCTGGGTCGAGCAGTAGACGATCATCCCGCCGTCTTCAGTGGGCATTACCGAGGAGATCTGGGTTTCCAGGTAAAAGTGCTCCTGGCCGCCGATGTGCAGCGAGCCCTGGATGCGGTGCTCGGCGCTCGCCAGCGCGGTGGCCGAATCGCCGCGCTGGTGGGTGTGACTGTCGAGTACAAAATGCCGTTTGCGCAGGGCTTCGACGACATCGAGCACTGGCTCCAAGTCTTCGTATTCGATGATCGCGGCCATGGCGGCCTTGCGTGCCGTCTCAAGATCCTTGGCGGCCACGGCCAGTACCGGTTGACCGACGAACTGCACATCATCGATCGCCAGCAGCGGGTCACCGGGCAGCAGCGGGCCGATGTCCTTCAGGCCTGGAATGTCTGCATGGGTGATGGCGATGCGCACGCCCTCGAAGGCGTAGCAAGGCGCGGTGTCGATGCGGATGATCCGGGCGTGGGCGCGGTCCGACAGCCGGGCATACACGTGCAGCTGGTTGGGAAATTCCAGGCGATCATCGATGTACTGGGCTTCGCCGGAAACGTGCTTGGCGGCGCTGTCGTGCTTGACGCTGCGACCCACGCCGGTGGTGAGGTCACGGGCGAACAGTTCGGCCAGTTCGGCTTGGGTCTTCTCTACGGCGTGATGGTTAGACATAAGCGGTCACCCGAGTCTCGATGTGCGGCGTTTGCAGTTCGATGAAGTATTTGCGCAACAGGTTTTGCGCGCTGAGCAGGCGGTATTCCTTGCTGGCACGGAAATCCGACAGCGGCGTGAAATCTTCGGCCAGGGCGACGCAGGCGCGTTCGACGGTGCTCTCGTTCCACGGCGCGCCAACCAAGGCGGCTTCGCAATGCTTGGCGCGCTTGGGCGTTGCGGCCATGCCACCAAAGGCGACGCGGGCGTCACGGACCACGCCGTTGTCGATGCGCAGGTTGAATGCCGCGCACACGGCTGAAATATCATCGTCCAGGCGCTTGGAAACCTTGTAGGCGCGAAATGCCTGTTCGGCGCTGGCCCGCGGCACGATGATCTTCTCGATGAATTCACTTTCCTGGCGCGCAGTGACCCGGTAATCGATGAAGTAATCCTCCAGGGCCAGGGTGCGGCGGACCTGGCCCTTGCACAGCACGATCTGCGCACCGAGGGCGATCAGCAGGGGCGGCGAGTCGCCGATGGGCGAGGCGTTGCCGATGTTGCCACCCAGGGTGCCCTGGTTGCGGATCTGCAACGAGGCGAAGCGTTGCAGCAATTCGCCGAAGTCCGGGTATTCGGCGTTCAGCGCCTCGTAGCAATCGGAGAGCGCGGTCGCGGCGCCGATCTCCAGGCGATCATCGAAATGCTCGATGCGCTTGAGCTCGGCGACGTTGCCGACATAGATCATCACCGGCAGGGTGCGGTGGAACTGGGTGACTTCCAGCGCCAGGTCAGTGCCGCCGGCCAGCAGGCGTGCCTGTGGATAGGCGTCGTAGAGATCGGCGAGGTCGGCCACGGTCAGCGGCACCAGGCAGCGCTTGTCGCCACTATTGAGCTCGCCGGTTTCGGTGGGCGCGATGGCTTTGAGGCGCGAAATGGTCTCGGCCTCGCCGGCGTCGAACTGGTCTGGCTGTTTAGCGCAGCAGGCTTGGTCGGCGGCGGCCAGGATCGGCCGATAGCCCGTGCAGCGGCACAGGTTGCCGGCGAGGGCTTCATGGGCTTTGTGGGCGTCGGGTTGCTCGCTGTTTTTCTGCAGGGCGAACAACGACATGACGAAGCCCGGCGTGCAGAAACCGCACTGCGATCCGTGGCAATCGACCATCGCCTGTTGGACGCTGTGCAGTTGGCCCTTGTGCTTGAGATCCTCGACGCTGATCAGTTGCTTGCCGTGCAGCGACGAGACAAAGGTCAGGCATGAATTGAGGCTGCGGTAGCGAATGCGTTCGCGACCGCTTTGGTCCGTGTCCAATTCGCCCACTACCACCGTGCAGGCACCGCAGTCGCCGCTGGCGCAGCCTTCCTTGGTGCCGGATTTGCCGACGTGCTCACGCAGATAGTTGAGCACGGTCAGGTTCGGGTCCAGGGCATGCTCGCTACGGAGTTCCTGGTTGAGTAAAAACTGGATCACGGAAGGCCTCGCAGATTCATTATTGTTGTATCGACGTGGGCCGAATTTAGCAGGTCTGACTTTTCGGTCAATGATTTTCTGACTTAAAGGTCAAGAAAATCCGTTTTGTCGATAAGCAACGGATGAGTTCAGTATTGACCCTGGGTTCCTCCTCTGCTTTTTTGCTTATATCGTGCCAAAAACCCGGTGCAGGCCCTGCGCCATGACGTATCGAGTGCGCTACACTGCGCCGCTTGTGCAAATCGAAGAGTTTGAAGGACAACCATGACGTTCAAGGCCCCGGACAGCCTCGCCGAGCAAATCGCCCATCACCTCGCCGAGCGGATCATTCGCGGCGAAATGAAGCCGGGGGAGCGCATCCAGGAACAGAAGGTCACGCTGGCGCTCAATGTCAGCCGCGGCTCGGTCCGCGAGGCCTTGCTGATTCTGGAGAGGCGTCATCTGATCGCCATCCTGCCGCGCCGTGGCGCCCACGTGACCGAACTCACCGAGCACAAGGTACGCAGCCTTTGTGCGTTGATGAGCGAGCTGTATATCCTGCTCGGCAACGCCGTGGCCCATGGCTGGAAGGTACAGGCCGACATGGCGCCGTTCGTCGCGATCCAACAGCGCCTCCAGGAGGCTTTCGAGCGCCAGGACATTCGCACCTTTGTCGACGAAAGCTTCAGCGTGATGCGCGCCGCTTATCCGTTCGCCAACAACCCGTATTTGCAGGAAACCGTCGAAAACCTGCAGCCGGCGATGAGCCGCGCCTATTTCCTCGCCCTTGAACAGCGCAAGGCGGAGATGAGTGAATTCCTCGACCTGTTCCAGCGCCTGCTCGCCGCCGTGCTGGCCCGTGATTTGCCGCAGATCCGCATCGTGCTGACGGCCTACGCCCAGCGCAGTTGCGATCTGGTGGTTTCTGCCCTGACGGCGGCCTGACGTGCGGCTCAAGTGCATCAAGCTGGCCGGGTTCAAGTCTTTCGTCGACCCGACCACGGTGAACTTCCCCAGCAACATGGCGGCGGTGGTCGGACCCAATGGTTGCGGCAAATCGAACATCATCGACGCCGTGCGCTGGGTGATGGGCGAGAGCTCGGCCAAGAATTTGCGCGGCGAGTCGATGACCGACGTCATCTTCAACGGCTCCACCAGCCGTAAACCGGTGAGCCAGGCCAGTATCGAACTGGTGTTCGATAACTCGGACGGTACCCTGATTGGCGAATACGCTGCCTACGCAGAGATCTCCATCCGCCGCAAAGTGACCCGCGACAGCCAGAACAGTTATTTCCTCAACGGCACTAAATGCCGTCGCCGCGACATCACCGACATCTTCCTCGGCACCGGTCTCGGGCCACGCAGCTATTCGATCATCGAGCAGGGCATGATCTCCAAGCTGATCGAGGCCAAGCCGGAAGATTTGCGTAATTTCATCGAAGAAGCCGCCGGCATTTCCAAGTACAAGGAACGCCGTCGCGAGACCGAAAACCGTATCCGACGGACCCACGAAAACCTGGCGCGCCTGACCGATTTGCGTGAAGAACTCGAGCGCCAGCTGGAACGGCTGCACCGTCAGGCCGAAGCCGCGAAGAAGTACCAGGAATACAAGGGCGAAGAGCGCCAGCTCAAGGCCCAGCTGTCAGCCCTGCGCTGGCAGGCGTTGAACGAACAGGTCGGCCAGCGCGAGGCGACCATCGGCAACCAGGAAGTCAGCTTCGAAGCGTTGGTGGCCGAACAGCGCAACGCCGACGCCGCCATCGAACGCCTGCGCGACGGGCACCACGAACTCTCCGAGCGCTTCAATCTGGTGCAAGGACGCTTCTATTCGGTGGGTGGCGACATCGCCCGGGTCGAACAGAGCATCCAGCATGGCCAGCAACGCCTGCGTCAGTTGCAGGACGATTTGAAGGAGGCCGAGCGCGCGCGCCTGGAAACCGAATCCCACCTCGGGCATGACCGCACCCTGTTGCTGACCCTCGGCGAGGAACTGGACCGGCTCACCCCGGAGCAGGAAATCACCAGCGCCGCCGCCGAAGAAGCCGCCGCTGCCCTGGAGGAAGCCGAGCTGACCATGCACGGCTGGCAAGAGCAGTGGGACACTTTCAACCTCACCTCCGCCGAACCACGGCGCCAGGCCGAGGTGCAGCAGTCGCGCATCCAGCAGTTGGAAACCAGCATGGAGCGCCTGGCCGAACGGCAGCGCCGCCTGACTGAAGAGCGGACATTGCTCGCTGCTGACCCGGAAGACGCAGCGATTCTGGACCTGGGCGAACAACTGGCCACCAGCGAAGCTACTCTCGAAGATTTGCAAGCGAGCGAAGACGCCCAGGTCGAACGCCTTGAGCAACTGCGCCAGGCCTTGCAACTGGCCTTGCAGAATCAGCAGCAAGCCCAGGGCGAATTGCAGCGGCTCAACGGGCGCCTCGCCTCGCTTGAAGCCTTGCAGCAAGCCGCGCTCGATCCTGGCACCGGGACGGCGGAATGGCTGCGCGACCAGCACTTGGCCGAACGCCCGCGCTTGGCCGAAGGACTGAAAGTCGACGCTGGCTGGGAGCTGGCGGTGGAAACCGTGTTGGGCGCCGACCTGCAAGCGGTGCTGGTGGAAGACTTTGGCGGCTTTGATCTGTCGGGCTTCACCCAGGGCGATCTGCGCCTGCTCAGCCCGGCCGGCGACGGCGTGCGGATGCCCGGCAGTCTGCTGGACAAGGTCGAGGCCGACGTCGACCTGTCGCCCTGGCTGGGGCAGGTCAAGCCGGTGGACAGCCTTGATCAGGCGCTGGTCCTGCGCGGGCAACTGGCTCCCGGCGAAAGCCTGATCAGCCGTGACGGATATTGGGTGGGCCGGCATTTCCTCCGGGTGCGCCGGGCCGGCGAAGCCGAGAGCGGCATGCTCGCCCGCGGCCAGGAAATCCAGCGACTGGGCGCCGAGCGTGAAGAGCGCGAAGCCAGCGTCGAAGCCCTGGAAACCGAATTGCAAAACCTGCGCGCACAACAGCGTCAGCAGGAGAATGGCCGTGAACACTTGCGTCGGTTGTTGCAGGACGAAGCGCGCCAGCAAGGCGAGCTCAAGGCGCAGTTGTCCGCCGGCAAGGCCAAGGTCGAGCAATTGGCCCTGCGTCGCACCCGCCTCGACGAAGAAATCGCCGAGCTGGGCGAGCAACGGGCGTTGGAACACGAGCAGATCGGCGAAGCGCGCTTGCAACTGCAAGATGCCCTCGATGCGATGGCGCTGGACACCGAGCAGCGCGAATTGCTGTTGGCCCAGCGCGACAGCCTGCGCGAGCGCCTTGATCGGGTGCGCCAGGAAGCGCGTCAGCACAAGGACCATGCCCATCAATTGGCGGTCCGTCTTGGCTCGCTGAGGGCGCAATACGATTCCACGCGCCAGGCCTTGGAACGCCTGGAAATGCAGTCCGAGCGCCTGACGGAAAAACGCGAGCAGTTGAGTCTCAATCTGGAGGAGGGCGAGGCGCCGCTGGAGGAACTGCGCCTCAAGCTCGAAGAACTGCTCGACAAGCGCATGAGCGTCGACGAAGAGCTCAAGACAGCGCAGATCGCCCTGGAGGATGCCGACCGCGAACTGCGCGATGCCGAGAAGCGCCGCAGCCAGGCCGAGCAGCAATCCCAGCTTATCCGCGGCCAGATGGAACAGCAGCGCATGGAATGGCAAGCCCTGACCGTGCGCCGCAAGGCTTTGCAGGATCAGTTGCTGGAGGACGGCTACGACCTCAACGGCGTGCTCGCCACCTTGGTCGCGGGCGCCAACGAGAAAGACGCCGAGGAAGAGCTCGAGCGCATTGCCCAGCGCATCCAGCGCCTGGGCGCGATCAACCTGGCCGCCATCGACGAGTACCAGCAGCAGTCCGAGCGCAAGCGTTACCTGGATGCCCAGAATGACGACTTGGTGGAAGCGCTGGAGACCCTGGAGAACGTCATCCGCAAGATCGACAAGGAAACCCGCAATCGTTTCAAGGATACCTTTGATCAGATCAATGGCGGTCTACAGGCGCTTTTTCCAAAAGTTTTCGGTGGCGGCAGCGCCTATTTGGAACTGACGGGCGAAGATCTACTCGATACTGGGGTGACAATCATGGCGCGTCCCCCCGGCAAGAAGAACAGCACCATTCATTTGCTCTCTGGCGGTGAAAAAGCCCTGACGGCATTGGCCTTGGTATTTGCCATCTTCAAATTGAACCCAGCGCCGTTCTGCATGCTCGACGAGGTCGATGCACCGCTGGACGACGCCAACGTCGGCCGTTACGCACGACTGGTGAAGGAAATGTCCGAGACCGTGCAGTTCATCTACATCACTCACAACAAAATCGCCATGGAAATGGCCGACCAGTTGATGGGCGTGACGATGCACGAGCCGGGTTGTTCGCGGCTGGTGGCGGTGGACGTGGAAGAAGCCATGGCGATGGTGGATGCATGACCATGGTTGCAAGAGATTTGTCGGCGGAGCCAGGTGTTTTTACTGGGAGGCGTGTCGTTCAATTCACAGATTGGCGCAAGCCTACGCGACAGACGGTGTAAAGTTATCTTTGGTCGTGCTAGTTTAATGTCAATTTTTCGTATGCGTGGGCAAAACGCCATTCAGAACATAGAGTTGGCGCCACGTTTTAAAGCGGTTTGCAAATAGCTAAGCCCCTTATTTTTCAGCATTTTTATAGAGGCACGGGATTACATGGAAATCGGTCTGCGCGAGTGGCTGATCGTCATCGGCATCATAGTCATTGCCGGTATTCTTTTCGACGGCTGGCGTCGCATGCGCGGCGGCAAGGGGAAACTCAAGTTTCGCCTGGACCGCAGCCTGTCGAACCTGCCCGATGAGGATGATAGCGCCGAACTACTGGGCCCGCCTCGGGTGCTGGACACACACAAGGAGCCGCAGCTGGATGAGCACGACCTGCCGTCGATGAGCGCGCCTGCGCGTGAGCCGAAGGAGTCGGGTTCCAAGCGTGGCAAGCGCAACAGCGAGCCGTCCCAGGGCGATTTGAACCTCAATCTCGACCTCGATGGCGGCCCGAGCTTCAGCAGCCGCGACGGCGACTTCCCGGACGAGAGCAAGCCATCGAGCAGCGACAAGGAACAGGCCCAGGCCGAAGAAGTGCTGGTGATCAGCGTGATCTGCCGCGATCCGGCCGGCTTCAAGGGCCCGGCACTGCTGCAGAACATTCTGGAAAGTGGCCTGCGTTTCGGCGAGATGGATATTTTCCACCGTCACGAAAGCATGGCCGGCAATGGCGAGGTGCTGTTCTCCATGGCCAACGCCGTCAAGCCTGGCGTCTTCGACCTGGACGACATCGACCATTTCAGCACCCCTGCGGTGAGCTTCTTCCTGGGGCTGCCAGGTCCGCGCCATCCCAAGCAGGCTTTTGACGTAATGGTGGCCGCGGCTCGCAAGCTGTCCCAGGAGCTCAACGGCGAACTGAAGGATGACCAGCGCAGCGTGCTGACCGCCCAGACCATCGAGCATTACCGCCAGCGCATCGTTGAATTCGAGCGCCGGGCGCTGACCCAAAAGCGCTGAAGTCGCCAGAGTCGTTGTGGCTAAGGCTTTTTGTGGCGAGGGAGCTTGCTCCCGCTGGGCCGGGCTGGCGCTCCAGGCGAAGCCCTCCCAAAAAAGTCTTGAAAAAATGAGCAGCCTCGGCTGCTCTTTTGCTTTATGAGAGAACACCATGAACGCCGTCGAATCCCGTATCCAACAGCTGCGTACCGAGCTGGACCAGCATAATTATCGCTACCACGTCCTCGATGAACCAAGCATCCCGGACGCCGAGTACGACCGCCTGTTCCACGAGCTCAAGGCCCTTGAAGAGCAGCACCCGGAGCTTGTGACCAGCGACTCTCCAACCCAGCGGGTCGGCAGTGTGGCGCTGTCGGCGTTCAGTCAGGTGCGCCATGAAATCCCGATGCTCAGCCTGGGCAACGCCTTCGACGAAACCACCATGCGCGAATTCGACCGCCGGGTAACCGAAGGCCTCGACCTGCCCATGGGCGATCTGCTGGGCGGTGGCGCGGCGGTGGAATATAGCTGCGAGCCGAAACTCGATGGCCTGGCGGTCAGCCTGTTGTATCAGGACGGCATGCTGGTACGCGGGGCGACGCGTGGTGACGGGGCCACGGGCGAGGACATTAGCGTCAACGTCCGTACCGTACGAAATATTCCACTCAAGCTGCAGGGCACTGGCTGGCCGCCGGTGTTGGAAGTGCGTGGCGAGGTCTACATGTCCAAGGCCGGTTTCGAGCGGCTCAATGCCACGCAACTGGAGGTGGGCGGCAAGACCTTCGCCAATCCGCGCAACGCGGCGGCGGGCAGCTTGCGCCAGTTGGATTCCAAGATCACCGCCAACCGTCCGCTGGAGTTCTGTTGCTATGGCATCGGCCAGGTGTCCTCGGACATCGCCGACACCCACATTGGCAATCTCAAGCAACTGAAAGCCTGGGGCATGCCCATCAGTCGCGAATTGAAGTTGGCCCACGGCATCGACGAATGCCTGGACTACTACCATGATATCGGCGCGCGGCGTAATGCGCTGCCCTACGAAATCGACGGCGTCGTGTTCAAGGTCAACAGCATCGCCTCGCAGCGCGAACTGGGCTTCCGCGCCCGGGAGCCGCGCTGGGCCATCGCCCATAAATTCCCCGCCAGCGAAGAACTCACCGAGTTGCTGGACGTGGAATTCCAAGTCGGTCGCACTGGCGCCGTCACGCCTGTGGCCCGGCTCAAGCCGGTCAAGGTCGCCGGCGTGACCGTGGCCAATGCCACGCTGCATAACATGGACGAAGTGGCGCGCCTGGGCCTGATGATCGGTGACACGGTGATCATCCGCCGCGCCGGCGACGTGATCCCGCAAGTGGTGCAAGTCGTCACCGAGCGCCGTCCGGACAACGCCCGTGCGGTGGAGGTGCCCCGGCAATGTCCGGTCTGCGGCTCTCACGTCGAGCGCACGCAACTGATCAAGCGCAGCAAGGGCCGCGAGACCGTCAGCGAAGGCGCGGTGTATCGCTGCGTCGGTCGCCTGGCGTGTGGCGCGCAGCTCAAGCAGGCGATCATCCACTTTGTCTCGCGCCGGGCCATGGACATCGAGGGCCTGGGCGAAAAAAGTGTCGAACAATTGGTGGATGAAGGCTTGGTGGGCTCACCCGCCGACCTGTACGCGCTGACGTTCGAGCAAGTGGTCGACCTGGAAGGTTTTGCCGAGCTGTCGAGCAAGAACCTGCTGGCGGCCATCGTCGACAGCAAGAAGCCGAGCCTGGCGCGATTCATCTATGCGCTAGGTATACCGGACGTGGGCGAGGAAACCGCCAAGGTCCTGGCCCGCTCCCTCGGTTCGCTGGAGCGCGTGCAAGCCGCGTTGCCCCAAGTGCTCACGTACTTGCCGGACGTTGGCCTGGAAGTCGCCCACGAGATTCACAGCTTCTTTGAAGACCCACACAATCGCCAGGTCATCAAGGATCTGCTGCGCCATGGCCTTGAGATCCAGGACCAGGGCGAGCTGGGCGCCGAGTTTTCCGCCAGCACCACCCTTGGCGGCTTCCTGGACAAGTTGCACATTCCTTCGGTAGGGCCGGGCGGAGCACAAAAACTCGCGGACAAGTTCGGCTCAATCGAAGCTGTCATGGATGCCGACTGGCTGGACATGCGCCAGGCGCTGCCGGAAAAGCAGGCCAACGCCGTGCGCGAATTCTTCTCCATCGCCGCCAACCGCGAGCAGGCCATGGCCGCTGAGCGGCAGCTGCGCGACTTCGGCATGCACTGGCAGAGTGAGAAAAAGGTCGTCGAAGGTCTGCCCGAGGCGGGCCATACCTGGGTACTGACCGGTTCGCTGGAGTTGATGAGTCGCGACATTGCCAAGGACAAATTGGAAAGCCTGGGGGCCAAGGTGGCCGGTTCCGTCTCGGCGAAAACCCACTGCGTCGTGGCAGGGCCTGGGGCGGGCTCGAAGTTGACCAAGGCCAATGAGCTGGGGCTCAAGGTGCTCGATGAACAAGCGTTTGTCGATTTCCTGAAGGGGCACGGCATCACGGTCTGAGAGGCAGTCGCTCTTGTGGCGAGGGAGCTTGCTCCCGCTGGGTGGCGCAGCCGCCCCAACCGGAACGACGCAACCCTCCAGATGGACCACATCAGCCGGTTTACGACGGCTGCTCCGCCGAGCGGGAGCAAGCTCCCTCGCCACGGGTTGTGGTCCATGGTGCAGAACGTGGGAACGATCATGGGCGAAGGGTAATCTAGTCTTGCAGGCTCAAGGGAGAGATCGCCATGTACCGCTTCTTCGAACAACTGAGCTCACGCATTGCCGCGCCGTTCCTGGGCGATCGCTCACGTAACAGCAAGATCTGGCCGTGTCGCTGCGGCCAGTCCTTGTTCTTTCGCAACAGCCAATGCCTGGCGTGCCTGGCGGCGCTGGGCTATCAGCCGGAGCAGAGCCGCCTGTCGTCTCTGCAACCCGGCGAGCAACCAGGCACCTGGACCCTGGATGTCGATCCACAGGCCGGGCTGTTCAGGCGTTGCGCCAATCTTGATACACCAGCGGCCTGCAACTGGCTGTTGCCGGCGAACGGGCATGACACCTTGTGCATCGCCTGCAGCTTGAATCGCACCATTCCAGACTTGTCGGTTGCGGAAAATCCTGAGCGCTGGCGCAAGGTTGAAACCGCCAAGCGGCGCCTGGTGGCCCAGCTGATTACCCTCGGCTTGCCGGTGATTCCCAAGACTGCCGATGAAAACATCGGCCTGGCCTTCGACTTCATCGGTGTCGACCTCGACGGCAAGCCGCCGACCACTGGACATGCCAGCGGGCTGATCACTCTCGATATCAAAGAGGCCGACGATGCCCATCGCGAGCACGTGCGCCAGCAAATGCGCGAGCCGTATCGCACCTTGCTCGGACATTTTCGCCATGAGGTGGGGCACTATTATTGGGATCGATTGGTCGCCGACAGTCATTGGCTGGAGCCATTTCGCGCATTGTTCGGCGATGAGCGCGCCAGCTATTCCGAAGCCCTGGAGCGCCACTACCAGCAAGGCGCGCCGCTGGATTGGCAAACCCGGTACGTCAGCGCCTACGCCACCATGCACCCTTGGGAAGACTGGGCAGAAACCTGGGCTCATTACCTGCACATGATGGACGCGGTCGACACGGCGCTGGGCTTCGGCATGAGCGCACGGGAAATGGATTTCGACTACCAACCATTCCCACCCGAAACCCTGTTCGACCCGGAACACGCGGGCGGCGCGGCGTTTCTCTCATTCGTCAACGCCTGGATCGAGTTGGCTGGGATGCTCAACGAGCTCTCGCGCAGCATGGGCCAGCCGGATTTCTACCCGTTCGTCGTACCAGCGGCGGTCATCACCAAGCTGCATTTCATCCATCTGGTGATCCAGGAGGAGGGTGGTCGGGCGGATGCGGTGCTGTTGTAGCAGTGCGCACCTACAAGTGCTTGAAGGCCATGAGTTTTTAATCCCGTGCCAACGGTTGTAACTTCCCGCCAGATAGGTACAATGGCGCGGCTCGCCGTCAGGCGGGCGTCGTTATGGTGACCCCATCGGTCCCCCCGCAACGATTACCCGTGAACCTGGTCAGATCCGGAAGGAAGCAGCCACAGCGGGAACATTGTGTGCCGGGGTGTGGCTGGTGGGGTTGCCTCCATAACGCCCAGGCCCTCGTTCGTAGGGTTTGCCAAATCTCTTATTCCCTTTGATTCACTGCTTGGTTCGATGTTGATCGAGGCGGCGGTTTTCCGTTGTCCAAATGTAGTGGTCATTCTCGATATCGCACCAACAGTATGATAATTCTGCCTTAATCGTTCATTCTTCCAGGGGCTGATTATGGGTACCGTTCGAAAAACCATCACCGTCACCGACCAACAGGACGGCTGGATCAAGGCCCAGATCGAGGCGGGTCACTACACGAATGACAGCGAATACATCCGCGATCTGATTCGGCGCGAGCAGGAACGTAGCGCCGAGCTTGAGATAATCCGGTCTGCCTTGAAAGAGGGTGAGTCCAGCGGAGAGCCGCAACCATTCGATCCCGATGCATTCAAAAAACGAATGCTGACGCATGGCTGAATATCGTCTTGCACCTGCCGCCGAGCGTGATCTTGAAAAAATCTGGACTTACACCGCCCAGCATTGGGGCGTAGGGCAGGCCAATCGATACATCGATATCATCTCTACGGCGTTTCATGAGCTGACGCTACAGCCGGATAGCTCCAGCATGTGACAGACTCGGCTTCCCTTTCCCTGCCTCAAGACTTGGACATCGCCTGGTCAACCGCCGCAATCAACTTCCCAAGGTCCTTCGAAGTAGCTTTGTGAATGACGTTGAACAAGTAGGCCCGCTGCTCGTCTTCATCGGCCATGTCGGCAAAAAACGCTTTAGGCTGGACGTCCAATACGTTGGCAAGCAGGAGCAACGCTTCGACGCTGGGGGTGTAGGTGCCGGTTTCGAAGCGGCTGATGGTTTTCGGGTCAAAACCGGTTTTTTCGCCAAGTTCAGCCTGAGTAAGCCCCGCTACTTTGCGGTAGCGTCTGATGGCTGAACCCAGACTTGAAATTTGCATCGCTTAATTCCCATTCAGAATCAAGAACTTAACGATAGATTTTCGCATTAGGCAACCGCTTGTTCCATCACCTTGCTTTGCAAAATGTGATGCGTTTCGTAGAATCGGCCTTTGGCATGGGGGATTTGGTGATCTGCTTCTGAAGCCGGGCGAATAAAAAGACCGGGGCTCGCGCTTCTTTGCAGCGACACAAGGCGGGGCCTGGAGCATTCAGGTCGCACCGCCAGCGTCCGTGCTCCAGCTTTATCAAGGTATTTGAGCCTAGTTGATTTTCGCCCGTCCGGGGGCGGTGCAACCGCGCGCGCCAAACGAGCCTGACTCATGGATGACTGCTTCGATGGATAAGAAGTACCGCAGGGCCGTTGACGCCGCCGCGATCTTTTCCGAAACCGATTTGAGCGGGCGCATCACTTACGTCAACGATCAGTTCTGCGATCTGTTTGGCTTCCGGCGCGATGAGCTGCTGGGGGCGAACCACAGGTTGCTCAATTCCGGCCAGCACCCCAGCGAATTCTTCAGCGCGATGTGGCGCACTATCGCGTTGGGGGAGATATGGAAGGGCGAAATCTGCAATCGATCCAAGGACGGTACGCTGCACTGGGTCGACACCACCCTGGTACCGGTAACTGACGAAGCGACAGGGCTCGTCGAGCGATACCTGGCGATCCGCTTCGATGTCAGCGAAAAGCGCCGGCTGCTGCATTCCCTGCAATGGCGGGTCGGGCACGATGTGCTGACTGGACTGCCCAATCGTACCTACTTGTCCGAACTGCTGGACCAGGCCTTGGAGTTTTCCCGGGGAGAGAATCTACCCCTGGCGGTTTGCATGCTCGATCTGGATGGCTTCAAGGCAGTCAACGACGGCTATGGCCACGCCAGCGGTGATCGCTTGCTCGTGGAGGTCGCCAGGCGGTTGCGCAGCATTGTGCGCGGCGACGACGTCGTGGCGCGCCTGGCTGGGGATGAGTTCGTGCTGGTGCTGCGACATGTGTGTGGCATGGACGAATTGCATGCCGCGTTGAATCGGGTGTTGATCGCCGTGTCCATGCCCTACGCCATTGATGGCAAGAGCATCAAGGTTTTTGCCAGCATCGGTGTGACGCTGTCTCCCTGGGATAACGAAGACGCCGACACGTTGCTGCGCCACGCCGACCAGGCGATGTACGTGGCCAAGCAGAGCGGCCGCAATCGTTTTCACCTGTTCGACGTGTCCCGGGATAAAGAGGTGCGTGCAACTTACCAGACCGTCGAGCGGGTCCGACAGGCCTTGGCCAGCAATGAATTGCGATTGCATTTCCAGCCCAAGGTCAATATGCGCGATGGCACCGTGGTCGGTCTGGAAGCTTTGTTGCGCTGGAAGCATCCGCAGCGTGGCCTGGTGCCGCCGCGCGAATTCCTGCCGCTGGTAGAAGAGACGGACCTGATTGTCGAGATCGGCGAATGGGTCATGGGACAAGTGCTGACCCAGCTGCAGCAATGGCAACAGGCGGGGCAGGGGTGGCCGGTGAGTATCAACATATCGGCGCGGCACTTCCAGCGGGCGGATTTCGTCGAGCGGCTGCGGCGGATGCTGGAGCTGCACCCGGCGGTGTTGCCGCGCATGCTCGACCTGCAGATCGTGGAGTCGGTTGCCGTGGAAAACCTCGCGCACGTCAGCGCCTGTCTACAGGCGTGCCAGGCCTTGGGTGTGGGGTTTTCATTGGGCGGTTTCGGAACGGGCTATTGTTCGCTCAATGACCTCAAGCACCTACGTACGCAAACCATCAAGATCGACAAGACCTTCGTGCGCGATATGCTGGATGACCGGGACGATCTGGCGCTGACCAAAGCCGTGATCGGTCTGGCTCGGGCGTTTGGCCGGCAGGTGGTCGCGGAGGGCCTCGACAGTCTTGAGCACGGACAGCTCCTGCTGCGCTTGGGATGCGAAGTGGCGCAAGGTTACTTTATCGCCCGGCCCATGCCCGCCAAACGGGTGCCGGGATGGGTAAGAAGCTTCGTCCCGCCGCCGCAGTGGCAGAGTCGGCCGGGTGGTCAGGGCGATACGGCGCCGCTCTGAGACCCCTCGCTGCGACCGGTGTAGAGCTGGATGATCGCGTCGATTTCCCCGGACATTTTCATTTTCAGCAAGGTGCGCAGAATGCGTTGCGCTGGAATTTCCGGGTCATTGCGCACATAGCAGCTCAGTTGCTGTTCCTGGAGGACCGCAACCTCATGCAGCTGTCGGTCGGCGCCATGCCGTTGGTTGAACCAATCAAGTGCCCATTGATTGCTGACCGCATAACGGTAGCGCCCGGCCAACAGTTTCGCCAGCACCTGGTCCTGGCTGCGCGCATCGTCGCGCCGCAGATGGCCGCTGTCGAACAAAGGTTGCAAGGTCGGGTAGCGGTAGCTGAGCACGGTGCCGATCGATTGTTGCGCCAGCGCCGCCGGGGCGATTTTTACGCCGGTGCCGGTCGCGCTGACGAGCACGTCGCGCTGAAAAAACAGCGGAACGCTCCAAAGGTGATCGGGGCCTTTGTTCTTCACCCAATCAGGCGAGACGTAACAGCGCATGTCTATTTCGCCATGTTCCATGGCGCTGTCCAGTCGTGCGCGAGCCAGGACATGAAATTGCGCGGGCATGCCCACCTGGGTTGCCAGGCTGGTCATGATGTCCGGCAGGATGCCTTGGGTCGGGCGGCCTCGCTCGATCTGCACCATGGGCATGGCCCAGCCGTCGGTAATGGCGAAACGCAAGGGGACCTCGTCGGCGAAACATCCCGTAGTCAACAGCAGCAAAGCCCCCATGGCCGAACGCATAAACTCTCCTGACAGTGCCCAACCGTGTCGACAACCGAGCTTTCAGGTCCAAGCTTAGCCACATTAGACGAGCACACCGGATGCAATTTCGCCCCTGCTCCGCTAGCATTAGCCGCTTATGTTCCTTCGTTGCGACGGTTTTCGATGAGTTATCAGGTTCTTGCACGTAAATGGCGCCCGCGCTCGTTCCGCGAAATGGTCGGCCAGACCCATGTGCTCAAGGCTCTGATCAATGCCTTGGACAGCCAGCGGCTGCACCATGCCTACCTGTTCACCGGCACCCGGGGCGTGGGCAAGACCACCATTGCGCGGATCATCGCCAAGTGCCTGAACTGTGAAACCGGTATCACTTCGACGCCCTGCGGCGAATGCTCGGTCTGCCGGGAAATCGACGAAGGTCGTTTCGTCGACCTGATCGAGATCGACGCCGCCAGCCGCACCAAGGTCGAAGACACCCGTGAGTTGCTCGACAACGTCCAGTACGCGCCGAGCCGTGGGCGCTTCAAGGTCTACCTGATCGACGAAGTGCACATGCTCTCCAGCCATTCCTTCAATGCGCTGCTCAAGACCCTCGAAGAACCACCGCCCTACGTCAAGTTCATCCTGGCGACCACCGACCCGCAGAAACTTCCTGCAACGATTCTGTCGCGGTGCCTGCAGTTCTCGCTGAAGAACATGACGCCGGAACGGGTGGTCGAGCATTTGACCCACGTCCTGGGCGTCGAGAACGTGCCGTTCGAAGACGATGCGCTGTGGCTGCTGGGGCGCGCCGCCGACGGTTCGATGCGCGACGCCATGAGCTTGACCGACCAGGCCATCGCCTTCGGTGAAGGCAAGGTCATGTCCGCCGATGTGCGCGCCATGCTCGGTACTCTCGATCACGGCCAGGTCTACGATGTGTTGCATGCGCTGATCGAAGGCGACGCGAAGGCGCTCCTCGAAGCGGTGCGTCACCTGGCCGAGCAGGGGCCGGACTGGAATGGCGTGCTCTCGGAAATCCTCAATGTGTTGCACCGTGTCGCCATCGCCCAGGCGTTGCCGGACGGCGTCGACAACGGTCATGGCGACCGCGATCGCGTATTGGCCCTGGCCCAGGTGTTGCCGGCCGAAGACGTGCAGTTCTATTACCAGATGGGTTTGATCGGCCGCCGCGACCTGCCTTTGGCGCCGGACCCGCGAGGCGGCTTCGAAATGGTGCTGCTGCGCATGCTCGCGTTCCGGCCCGCCGATACGCCGGATGCGCCGAGACAGGTGCTAAAGCCAGTGGGGATCAGCCCGGCCACAGCTGATTCCGCCAAGCCAGTGGCTGCCACGCCCAATGTCGCGTCGGCAGCGGCTTCTGCTCCGGCCGCCGTGGCGCCTGCCGCCCAGCCGGCCCCGATGCCTGTCGTTACCACGCCTGAACCGCAGCCCGAACCGGAGCCGGTCGTTGAGGCGTTGCCCGAGCCTGTCGCCGAAGAAGTCATCGATCTGCCCTGGAACGACCCGGTCGAGCCGGAGGTTGTCCTGCAGCCTGCTGTCGAGCCGGTGCTGGAAACGGTCGCCGAGCAGCCCGAATTGCCGCCCATGCCCATGCCGACGCCGGACAGTGTGGTGCCCGACGCGCCTGAGTGGGTCGCCGCGCCGGTGCCCGAGCCGACGGTGGCCGACGTCGATGTCGCCACGCCGGGCAGCGACCTGGATGACGAGCCGCCGTTGGACGAGGATTACATCGAGCCGGACATGGACTCGGCCTACAGCTACCTGGACGACCTGGCCAGCGAGCACGCCGCCGAGCCAGCCCCTGAGCCCGAGCCGGAACCCGCGGCGATGCCAGCCACAGGGCTGGCCTTGCAATGGCTGGAGCTGTTCCCGAAACTGCCGATCAGCGGCATGACCGGCAGCATCGCCGCCAACTGCACGTTGATTGCCGTCGAAGGCGACCACTGGCTGTTGCACCTGGACCCGGCCCACAGCGCGCTGTTCAACGCGACCCAACAGCGTCGTCTCAACGATGCGCTGAACCAATACCACCAGCGCCCGTTGACGCTGACCATCGAGCTGATCAAGCCCGAGCAGGAAACCCCGGCACAGGCTGCGTCCCGCCGCCGTGCCGACCGTCAGCGCGAGGCGGAAGAGTCGATCCACGGCGATCCGTTCATCCAGCAGATGATGCAACAGTTCGGCGCCGTGGTCCGTCACGATACTATCGAACCTGTCGAGGCCCCGGTCACCCAGGGCTCATAACTGAAAGCGCCGGGCCGAACGCCGGGCGCTGTGTTTATTCACGTACTTTCGAGGTGATTCCCATGATGAAAGGTGGCATGGCCGGCCTGATGAAGCAGGCGCAGCAGATGCAGGAAAAAATGGCCAAGATGCAGGAAGAGCTGGCCAACGCTGAAGTCACCGGCAAGTCCGGCGGCGACATGGTGACCGTGGTCATGACCGGGCGCCACGACATCAAGCGCGTCAGCATCGACCCAAGCGTCGTTGAAGGCCTGAGCGAAGATGACAAGGAAATGCTCGAAGCCCTGTTCGCCGCCGCCGTCAACGACGCGGTTCGCAAGATCGAAGCCAACAGCCAGGACAAGATGTCCGGCATGACCGCTGGCATGCAGCTGCCGCCGGGCATGAAACTGCCGTTCTGATTCGCCATCCCAATCGGGATGGGCTACACACAATGCCAGGCATCGCGCCTGGCATTTTTGTTTGCGCCATGCAGCCGAATCACTGGGCCGTTCGGCTGAACAAAGATCGAACGCCGCCCCTTCGACAATGGTCTGCTCCCTATACGTGCCCGTAACGAACAAGGAGACGCTTGCATGTCGATTTCCAACCAGCGCATCGTCCTGGCTTCCCGCCCGGAAGGTGCGCCCATCCCTGAAAACTTTCGTCTTGAACACGTCACGCTGCCGGACCTGGCGGAGGGACAGATCCTGCTCAAGACGCTGTTCCTATCGCTGGATCCCTACATGCGTGGACGCATGAGCGACGCACCTTCCTACGCCGCGCCGGTGCAAATCGACGAGGTGATGACCGGTGGCGCCGTCAGTCGCGTGGAGCGCTCGATGCATCCGAAGTTCCAGGAGGGCGATCTGGTGGTGGGTGCAACGGGTTGGCAAAGCCACTGCATCAGTGATGGCCGCAATGTCATTCCCATCCCCTCGGGATTGCCTAGCCCTTCAATGGCCCTGGGGGTTTTGGGGATGCCGGGCATGACCGCCTACATGGGGCTGATGGACATCGGCCAACCCAAGCCGGGGGAAACCCTGGTGGTTGCCGCGGCGTCGGGCGCGGTAGGTTCAGTGGTCGGCCAGGTGGCGAAGATCAAAGGCCTGCGCGTGGTGGGCGTGGCCGGCGGAAGCGAGAAGTGCAAATACGTGGTCGACGAGCTGGGGTTCGACGCCTGCGTCGACCATCGAAGCGAGAATTTCGCGCAAGAATTGGCCCGGGCCTGCGACCAGGGCATCGACATCTATTACGAAAACGTCGGTGGCAAAGTCTTCGACGCGGTGGTGCCGCTGCTCAACGCCAAGGCCCGCATCCCGCTCTGCGGATTGATCGCGTCCTACAACGATCATCAGCCGCCGGGTGGCCCGGATCGTCTGCCGCAGTTGCAGCGCACGCTGCTGACCAAGCGCGTGCGTATCCAAGGCTTCATCGTGTTTGATGACTACGGTGACCGCCAGCCGGAATTCATCAGCGCCATGGCGCCCTGGGTGCGGGACGGCAGGGTCAAGTTCCGCGAAGACCTTGTCGACGGTCTCGAGAATGCGCCACAGGCATTTATCGGTCTGCTGGAAGGGCGCAACTTCGGCAAGTTGGTCGTGCGGGTCGCGCGCGATTGAGTATTTGACGCTAATCGGAGGCGCGGGTATAAACCGCGTCTCGTTGTTATGTCGGACGTTTCCTCCATGAGCTTCAGCCCTTTGATCCGTCAACTGATCGATGCCCTGCGAACTTTGCCGGGTGTCGGTCAGAAAACCGCCCAGCGTATGGCGTTGCAGTTGCTCGAGCGTGATCGCAGTGGCGGCTCACGCCTGGCCCAGGCCTTGAGCCAGGCGATGGAAGGGGTAGGGCATTGCCGCTTGTGCCGCACCCTGACGGAAGACGACCTTTGTCCGCAATGCGCCGACCCGCGTCGGGACGACAGCCTGCTCTGCGTGGTGGAGGGGCCGATGGACGTGTACGCGGTGGAGCAGACCGGTTTCCGTGGTCGCTACTTCGTGCTCAAGGGCCATTTATCGCCGCTCGATGGGCTAGGGCCGGAGGCCATTGGCATTCCGCAACTGATGGCGCGGGTCGAGGAGGCGGGTACGTTTACCGAAGTCATCCTTGCCACGAACCCGACGGTCGAAGGCGAAGCCACTGCCCACTACATCGCCCAACTGCTGAGCAACAAAGGCCTGGTCGCCTCCCGCATCGCCCACGGCGTGCCCCTGGGCGGTGAGTTGGAGTTGGTGGATGGCGGGACATTGGCGCATTCATTTGCCGGGCGCAAGCCGATCGCGTTGTAACGTGCGGAGCGAGCAGGCTCGCTTCCACACGTTCTACCGTGGGGCGTCGATTATCGTTCGCTGAGCGAAAACTGCGTCAGGCAGAACGTCGGTATCCCCATGTCTTCCAGGCGCTGGGAACCGAGCAGTTCTGGCAAATCGATTATCGCCGCCGCTTCATGGACCTTCGCGCCCATGCGGTGGATCAGGTTGGCGGCGGCGATCAGCGTGCCGCCCGTGGCGATCAGGTCATCAAACATCACCACCGAATCACCCTCGCACAGGCTGTCGGCGTGAACTTCCAGGAAGGCCTCTCCGTATTCGGTCTGGTAACCCTCGGCCAATACGTCGGCCGGCAGCTTGCCTTGCTTGCGGAACAGCACCAGCGGCTTGTTCAACTGATAGGCCAGGATCGAGCCAATCAGGAAGCCTCGTGCATCCATCGCGCCGATATGCGTGAACCCGGCCTCGACATAGCGATGGGCGAAGCTGTCCATCACCAGCCGCAGCGCGGTGGGCGACTGGAACAACGGAGTAATGTCGCGAAAGATCACGCCGGGCTTGGGGAAGTCGATAACGGGGCGTATCAGGGATTTGATGTCGAAGGAGTCGAAGACCATCGTCGAAGTGTCCTGGCTGGCTGCAAACGCCGCAGTATAGCGCGGCGGGGCGAAAGCCTCAGCCGCCCAGGTGTATCAGCCTTCTACCGAGCCGCCCGCCAGGGCGCAAAGCTGGATCGGATCGAGAATATGAATTTCCTTGCCTTCGGCGGCGATCAATTCATTCTGCTGGAAACGGGTGAACACCCGAGACACGGTTTCCACCGCCAGGCCCAGGTAGTTGCCGATTTCGTTGCGCGACATGCTCAGGCGAAATTGATTGGCTGAGAACCCGCGGGCACGAAAGCGGGCCGAGAGGTTGACCAGAAACGTGGCGATGCGCTCGTCGGCGGTTTTCTTCGAGAGCAACAGCATCATCTGCTGGTCGTCGCGGATCTCCCTGCTCATCACTCGCATCAGTTGACGGCGCAGTTGCGGCAGTTGCACGGACAATTCGTCGAGACGGTCAAAAGGAATTTCGCAGACCGAGGTGGTTTCCAGCGCCTGGGCCGAGACCGGGTGGGTCTCGGTGTCCATGCCCGACAGGCCCACCAGTTCGCTGGGCAAGTGGAAACCCGTGAGCTGCTCTTCGCCACCGTCGCTCAGGTTGAAGGTCTTCAAGGCGCCCGAGCGTACGGCATAGACCGAACTGAAAACATCACCCTGGCGAAACAGGAACTCGCCTTTCTTCAATGGACGTCCGCGTTTGACGATGTCGTCCAGCGCGTCCATGTCCTCCAAGTTCAACGAAAGTGGCAGGCACAGGGGGGCCAGGCTGCAATCCTTGCAGTGTGCCTGGTTATGAGCGCGCGATTTGACTGGCTCGGACATTTCTTAAATCCTTGTGGGAAAACACACATAAGCCGTAAGGGTAACTCAGCACACAAACTCCGGCCAGCGCGGTATCACCGTCAAATTGTCGCGCTCAGATGACGCGGGAAAAACGCTGTCGATTCTGATGCTCCAGGTACACGTCGAATACCATGCAGACCGAGCGCACCAGCAAGCGCCCGGCGGGTAATACCTTGATGTGCGTATCCGTCAATTCGATCAGCCCGTCGTCGGCCATTGCTCCTAGTTGCGGCCATATCGAGGCGAAATACTCGCAAAAATCGATGTCGAAGGCATGCTCGATTTCGGCGAACGCCAGCGTGAAATGGCAGATCAGCTGTTGGATCACCGCCCGTCGCAGCCGGTCGTCAGCGTTGCACACCAGCCCGCGGCTGGTCGCCAGTTGCCCGTCGGCCAGGGTATTTTGGTAATGGTTCAAATCGCTGCTGTTCTGGCAGTAGAGGTCGCCGATCTGGCTGATGGCTGACACGCCGAGACCGATCAGGTCGCAATGACCGTGGGTGGTATAGCCCTGGAAGTTTCGCTGCAAGGTGGCTTCTTCCTGGGCAATTGCAAGCTCGTCGTCGGGCAGGGCGAAGTGGTCCATGCCGATGTAACGGTAACCGGCGGCGGTCAGCTGTTCGATGGTGCCTTGCAGCATCGCCAGTTTCTGGGGCGGGTTCGGCAGGTCCTGGCTGTTGATGCGCCGCTGGGGCATGAAGCGTTCCGGCAGGTGGGCGTAGTTGAACACCGACAGGCGGTCGGGTTGCAGGCTGATGACTTCCTCGACGGTGCGAGCAAAGTTGTCCGGGGTCTGCTTGGGCAAGCCGTAAATCAAATCGATGTTGATCGAACGAAACTGCAGGGTCCGGGCGGCTTCGACCACGGCGCGGGTTTCTTCCAGGCTTTGCAGGCGATTGACGGCGCGCTGCACGGTTGGGTCAAGGTCTTGCAAGCCGATGCTGACCCGGTTGAAGCCCAGCTCTCGCAGCAGTCCCATGGTCGACCAGTCGGCTTCCCGAGGGTCTATTTCAATGCCGTAGTCGCCGGAATCGTCGTCCATCAGGTTCAAGTGTCTGCGCAGCTTGGCCATTAGCTGACGCAACTCGGCATGGCTGAGAAAAGTCGGCGTGCCGCCGCCCAAGTGCAGCTGTTCGACGCGCTGGGCCGGGTCCAGGTGGCAACCGATCAGTTGGATTTCCTGCTCCAGGCGTTGCAGATAGACATGGGCCCGGCCGCGATCCTTGGTGATGACTTTGTTGCAGGCGCAGTAGTAGCAAATATTGGCGCAGAACGGCACGTGCACGTACAGCGACAGCGGCTTGAGCGTTTTGCGGCTATCGCGCAGGGCGTGGAGCAAATCGAAACTGCCCACTTGGCCGGCAAACTGCGCCGCGGTCGGGTACGAGGTGTAGCGCGGGCCCGCCAGGTCATAGCGGCGGATCAGGTCTGAGTCCCAACGAATGGCGTCGAGCATGCGGGCGTTCCCCGGGTAGGCTGGCATGCTTGAAAGTTTATGGGGGCGGCGGACGGAGCGTGTTGATTTGCGTCAACAGGGCAAGCGCGCTTCCAACGTATCGATGTGTAACCGGATCAATGCCCCATGAGCCAATGCTGATGCGGCCCTGGCAACGTCCAGATTCCGAAGACAATCACCAACAAGCCGCCAGCCATGCGCACGCTGCGTTTGCGTAGCAATGCCGTGACGCGTTCGGCGGCGAGGCCGGTGGCGAGCAGCACCGGCCAAGTGCCCAGGCCAAAGGCGAGCATCAGTAACGCGCTGTCCAGCGCATTGCCTTGGCTGGCGGACCACAGCAGGGTGCTGTAGACCAACCCGCACGGCAACCAACCCCACAGCGCGCCGAGCAGCAGGGCCCGGGGCAGGCTCGACACCGGCAGCAGGCGATTGGCGACGGGTTGGATATGCCGCCACAGGCCACGTCCAACGCTTTCGATCCGTGTCAGGCCACTCCACCAACCTGCCAGATACAGGCCCATGGCGATCAGCAACAGACCGGCCAGCACCCGCATGGCCATTGCCGCCGGGCTGTTTGCCACGGCCCAGCCGGCCAGGCCGATCAGCAAGCCGGCCGTGGCGTAACTGAGGATTCGTCCGAGGTTGTAGGCCAGCAACAATCGAAAGCGCCGGCTGCGCTGTTCCTTGGGAATCGCCAGGGTCAGGGCGCCCATCAGCCCGCCGCACATGCCCAGGCAATGTCCACCACCCAAAAGACCAAGGATAACAGCCGAAACCAGCAAGGGCGCCAGATCAAGCATGGGGCGGGACCTTGTCGTCCGGTTTGCGCTCGTCGCCGCTGGCCTCGTCCACGGCGGCCTTGTGGTTCGGGTCCTGGTCGTCGAACAGAATGCTATGGGCCGGACCGTCGAGGTCATCGTATTGGCCGCTGTCCACGGCCCAGAAGAAGATGTAGACGGCGATGGCTACGATCAGCAGCGCGGCCGGGATCATCACGTAGAGAGCTGGCATGTCGGAACTCCATGCCCGCGCGGCTCAGGCCGGCAGCGGACGGGTATCGGGCGTGGCGTCGAACACCTGCGCCTTGGGTTGGCGGGTCAGCCTCAGCGCATTCAACACCACCGTCAACGAGCTGATGGACATGCCGACCGCGGCCCACACCGGCGTAATCCAACCGAGGGCGGCGAACGGCAACATGAGGCCATTGTACAACCCGGCCCAGAGCAGGTTCTCGATGATCACCCGACGGGTGCGCCGGGCCAGGCTGAAGGCGTGAATCAGGGCGCCGAGGCGGTTGGACAACAGGACCGCGTCAGCGCTGGTCTTGGCCAGGTCGGTGGCCGAGCCCATCGCGACGCTGATGTCCGCGGCCGCCAGCACCGGGACGTCATTCACGCCGTCGCCAAGCATCAGCACTTTATGGCCTTGCTGGTGCAATTGCTGGAGCACCGCCAGCTTGTCGTCCGGGCGTAGGCCGCCGCGGGCTTCATCGATGCCCAGTTCGGCGGCGACGCTGGCAACCATTGGCGAGCTGTCGCCCGACAACAGCAAGGTTCGCCAGCCCCGGGCCTTGCACGCCGCCAGCAGGGCCGGCGCGTCCGCACGCAAGCGATCATCGAGGACAAACCAGGCCAGCGGCCCGAACTCATCGCCCAGCAACAGCCATTGCCCAGGTTCGTCTGGCATCACCGGCACTGCGGCGCCGCTCAGTTCGCAGACAAAGCTGGGATGGCCGATACGCAGGGATTGTTCGCCCACCACGCCTTCGAGTCCCAACCCGGGAGTGCTTTGAACATGCTCGGCGGCCAATGGCGCACGGCCGAAAGCCCTGGCGATAGGGTGTTCGGAGCGGTTTTCCAAGGCGGCGGCCAGGGCCAGGCATTGGTCGCTGTCGAGTGCCCCGAGTGTTCGGATCGCGCGCAACGCCAGGCGACCTTCGGTGAGGGTGCCGGTCTTGTCGAAAATCACCGTGTCGATCTGGTTCAGGCCTTCCAACACATGACCGCGCGTCAGTAGCAGGCCGAGTTTGTGCAGGGTGCCGGTAGCGGCGGTCAGGGCGGTCGGCGTCGCCAGGGACAGCGCGCAAGGGCAGGTCGCGACCAGCATCGCGAGGACAATCCAGAATGCGCGAGCGGCATCCAGTTGCCACCACACCAACCCGATGACGGCAGCGGCGACCAGAGAGAACAGCAAGAACCACTGGGCGGCACGGTCGGCGACTTGGGCCAGTCGTGGCTTCTCGGCCTGGGCCCGGTCCAGCAACCGCACGATGGCCGATAACCGGGTGTCCTGCCCAAGGGCCAGCACCTCTACCGTCAAGGCACCTTCGACATTCAGCGTGCCAGCGGTGACTGTGTCGCCCACCCGGCGAGGTTGAGGCAGGTATTCGCCGGTCAGCAGCGATTCGTCGATGCTGGACTGGCCGTCGAGGATCCTGCCATCGGCCGGCAGCACCGCGCCAGGATGCACCAATACCCGGTCGCCGGTGCGCAATTCACTGAGCAGGATGCGTTCACTCTGGCCGCTGTCCTCCAGACGCAGGCACGAAGCCGGCAGCAGATTGACCAGCTGTGCGGTGGCGGCGGCGGTGCGTTCGCGGGCGCGGCGCTCCAGGTAGCGGCCGGCGAGCAGGAACAAGGCGAACATGCCGACGGCATCGAAATACAGCTCGCCGGTCCCGGTGATGGCGGTCCAGATGCCGGCTATATAGGCGCCGCCAATGGCCAGGGACACTGAAACGTCCATGGTCAGGTGCCGGGTGCGCAGGTCGCGCATGGCACCTTTGAAAAACGGCGCGCAGCTGTAGAAGACGATGGGGGTGGTGAGGAACAGCGCAACCCAGCGCAGGATGGTGTGCATCTCCGGGCTCAGGTCGATGTTGAATTCCGGCCAGGTGGCCATGGTCGCCATCATGGCTTGGAACCACAGCAATCCGGCCACGCCCAACTGGCGCAGGGCCAGGCGATTCTGCGCGGCGAGCTGTTCGCAGGCTTGGTCGGCCTGGTACGGATGGGCGGCGTAGCCGATCTGGCGCAGCTCGGCGAGCAGCGTGCTCAGCGGCAGTTGCCCGTCGGCCCAGCGGACGTGCAAGCGGTGGTTGGACAGGTTCAATCGCGCCTCGGCCACGGCCGGCAGGCTGCGCAGTTGTTTTTCGATCAACCAGCCGCAGGCGGCGCAGCTGATGCCTTCCATGAGCAGGGTGGTCTCGGCCAGCTCGCCGTCATGGCGAACGAACGATTGCTGAACGTCCGCGCGATCGTACAGCGCCAGTTCTTCAGTCAGCTGCACCGGCAGGGTCTGAGGATTGGCCGACGCTTCGCTGCGATGCTGGTAATAACCTTCCAGGCCGCCGGCGACGATCGCCTCGACCACGGCCTGGCAGCCTGGGCAGCACAGCTCGCGAGTCTCGCCCAGGACAGTCGCGGTGAAGCGACTGCCAGGGGGAACTGGCAGGGCGCAGTGATAGCAGTGCTGTGGGGTGGTCATGGTTGTCGCAAGAAGCCTTTTGTGGCGAGGGAGCTTGCTCCCGCTCGGCTGCGAAGCAGTCGTAATCTAAGAACGCAATATGCCTGCAAGAATCGCTGGACCAAAAACGGGGCCGCTTCGCGACCCAGCGGGAGCAAGCTCCCTCGCCACAATGGATCGGCTTACTTCTTCAGGTCTTCAGCGCCTTGCAATGGCTCATCGCCAAGCAGGATGGCCTGGTCGTGGCTGATCTGTTCTTCTTCGAACAGGCGCCAGGTCTGGTCGCTCTCCACGCCTAGCAATTCGACAAAGCGCCGGCCTTCGATCTTGTCCGTCAACTGGCCGACGTAGCGCCCCGGCTCGCTGTCGTTGCGGGTCAGGACGACCTTGCGATCCTTCTCCGGCTGGGTTGGCGAGATCAGGCTCAGTTCCAGGGTCTGGGGCCGACTGTTGCCGTTCAGGCGCAGGTCCACTTCGCCGGTCACATCGTCCAGTTGCACATTGGCGTGCAGTTGCAGTGTCTGGGCCAGCAACTCTCGCTCCAGCGAGCGGTTGATGCCCTTGCCGGCTTCGTAATAGTTGTCGTTGACCAAGTTGTCCGGGTTCTTCACGGCGATGGTCACCATGGTCAGGCTCAGTGTCACTGAACAGGTCAGGATCGCAATGATGATCCACGGCCAGAGGTGCTTGTACCAAGGGCTGGTGGCGGTTGCTGCAGGCATGTTCATTTCTCTCAACGAGTCTGTGGGCCGATGAACCGGCTCTTGGCTTCAACATGGACGCTGTCGTCATCGGCATCTTTGAGGATGAATGTCACCTCGTTGGTACTCGATGGCAGCTGTTCCGGTGCGCTGGATAATTCAACCGGCTGGCTGAGGATCTCGCCGGCGGCCACCTTGATTTCCCGGCGCCCTTGCAGCTTGAGATCGGGCAGGCCGGCGGCTTCCAGAATGTACGTATGGTCGCGTTGGTCCTTGTTCATGATTTTCAGGCTGTAGACGTTCTCGATCCGGCCTTCGGCGTTTTCGCGATACAGCACGCGGTCCTTGCTGACGTCGAAACCCACCAGCGAGCGCATGAAGAACGCCGTCACCAGCAGGCTGATCATGGCCAGCAGCACCAAGGCATAACCGATCAGGCGCGGGCGAAGTTTATTGGTTTTCTGGCCCGAAAGGTTGTGTTCGGTGGTGTAGCTGATCAGGCCGCGAGGATAATCCATCTTGTCCATGATGTTGTCGCAGGCATCGATACAGGCCGCGCAGCCGATGCACTCGACCTGCAGGCCGTCGCGAATGTCGATACCGGTGGGGCAGACCTGGACGCACATCGTGCAATCGATGCAATCCCCCAGGCCCAGCGCCTTGTAGTCGATGCCTTTTTTGCGCGGGCCGCGGCTTTCACCGCGACGCGGGTCATAGGAAACGATCAGGGTGTCCTTGTCGAACATCACGCTTTGGAAGCGGGCGTAGGGACACATGTAGATGCACACTTGTTCGCGCAGCCAGCCGGCATTGCCATAAGTGGCGAGGGTGAAGAAGCCGACCCAGAAGTACGACCAACCATCGGCCTCGCCGGTAAAGAACTGGAACACCAGTTCGCGGATGGGGGTGAAGTAACCGACGAACGTCATGCCGGTGACGAAACCGATCAGCAGCCACAGGCTGTGCTTGGCGAACTTGCGTGCGATTTTGTTGGCGCTCATGGGCGCCTTGTCGAGCTTGATGCGCTGGTTGCGGTCGCCTTCGGTGACTTTTTCGCACCACATGAAGATCCAGGTCCATACGCTCTGCGGGCAGGTATAGCCGCACCAGACTCGTCCGGCATACACGGTGATGAAAAACAGGCCGAAGGCGGCGATGATCAGCAGCCCGGACAGCAGGATGAAATCCTGGGGCCAGAAGGTGGCGCCAAAAATAAAGAATTTGCGTTCCGGCAGGTTCCACCAGACGGCCTGGTGGCCACCCCAGCTCAACCAGACCGTACCGAAATACAGCAGGAACAATAAGGCCCCGCCAACCATTCGCAGGTTACGGAACAGGCCCGTGAAGGCGCGGGTGTAGATTTTTTCCCGAGAGGCATACAGGTCGACGCTTTTGTTGGCGTCCTTGGCAGGCGGGGTAACGTCATGTACCGGAATTTGGTTGCTCATCAATTGCATCCCACGGCAGTGGAAAAGTGCCGAGGCCAGTACGTGCCGACCACGGTCAGAAAGGGCATTGCAGTGGCGCAATGATACGCCTGTCGCTCTAGTGCAAGGGTGCGACCTTTGGTCGCGTTGGGAGTGAGGGCCGAATGGTGTAGCGGATGTAACAAGTCATGACCCAGATCAATTGACTATAGACAGTGCATGGCGTTGGCGAAACGAAGGGGGTGCCTTGAAGACTGTCGAATGGGCGTCAGCCAGCCCACGGATTGAGCAATGCCACGCCGCTGGCCTGGAAATCAGTCACGTTACGCGTGACCACAGTCAGCCCATGGACAAGGGCGGTGGCGGCAATCAGTGCGTCGCACTCATTGCTGCGGTCGGGCACGTGCAGGCGAGCGCAGCGCAATGCGACTGCGCGGTCCACAGCCAGGATCCTGCCGGCAAAGGCAGGCAGCACATGATTATCCAGCCACGCCCGCAGGCGACTGCCTTGCGTCGGGTCCTTGCGTTCGAAGCGCAGCACACCGGTTTCCAGTTCCAGTACGGTAATGGCCGAGACATACAGGCTGGGTGCCGGAACGCTGCGGGCCCAGGCCTGGACGTTTTTGTCTGCTTGGGGCTTGCGCAGTTCCGATATGACGTTGGTATCGAGAAGAAACATTCAGGACAAGTCCACCGAGCGGGGCGTGATGACGGCACGCTCGGTATCGAAGTCGATATCCGGCGTATCGGACATGACCAGCAACTCGACAATGCTCGCGCCAATGCCGGACAGTCTCTGGTACTCCTCAATGCTTAGCAGCACATGGGCCGGCTTGCCACGGTCGGTGATGATAACCGGCCCCTCGCGGGTGGCTTTTTTGGCACCACTTGTGTCGTGGTTGAATTCGCGGCTGGAGATGGTGGTGATGGACATGGAAGTGCCCCTCTTTAACGCTTGAATGTAGGTACGTTACTACCAGTATCAAGAGCCGGCAAGTGGAACAGTTTTACCCCTGTTTCGAGCCGGTAAACAAAAGGCCCCGCCAATCTGATTGGCGGGGCCTTTGATGTCTCAAGCGTTTGCCTTATTGGGCGTCAGCGGCCGGAGCCTTTTCGCCGTGCGACAGGCTGTAGACGTAAGCGGCCAACAGGTGAACCTTGTCGTTGCCTTGCAGATCGGCCTGGGCCGGCATCTGGCCCTGGCGACCGTAACGGATGGTCTGCTGCAACTGAGCGAAGCTCGAACCGTAGATGAAGCCGGCCGGGTGCGTCAGGTCAGGAGCGCCCATGGCGGGCGTGCCCTTGCCGGCAGGGCCATGGCAGGCTACGCAGTTGGCTGCGAACAGTTTCTGGCCGTTGGCCGGGTCGGCCTTGGCGCCTTCCGGCAGTTTACGGCTATGCAAGCCGGTCACCAGGTAAGCGGCTACGTCGGCAACACCTTGCTCGCCAACCACGGCAGCCCATCCTGGCATGACGGCATGACGACCGCCCATGATGGTGGTCTTGATGGTTTCCGGCTCGCCGCCCCAGCGCCAGTCGGCGTCGGTCAGGTTAGGGAAACCGTAGGCGCCCTTGGCGTCGGAACCATGGCAGACCGAGCAGTTGGAGGCGAACAGGCGGCCACCCATCTTCAGGGCTTGCGGGTCCTTGGCGACTTCTTCGATCGGCATGGAAGCGAACTTGGCGAAGATCGGACCGAACTTGGCGTCCGAGCGGGCCATTTCCTTTTCCCATTCGTGCACCCCAGTCCAGCCGGTCTGGCCGTTGGCGAAAGCGGTCTGCTTTTCATTGTCCAGGTAGTTGTAGCCTGGCAGCAGGCCTTTCCAGTTGCCCAGGCCAGGGTAGAGCACCAGGTAACCGAGGGCGAAAATGATGGTGCCCACAAACAGCATGAACCACCATTTCGGCAGCGGGTTGTCGTACTCCTCGATCCCGTCGAAGGAATGGCCAACCGTCTCCTCGGTGGCTTCGCTGCGCTGGCCCTTGCGGGTCGACAGCAACAGCCAGGTCAGGGCGAAGATCGTTCCCAGGCTGAGGACTGTGACGTACAGACTCCAGAATGTTGTCATTCTTTGTTACTCCTAGAAGCTTGCTCGACGTGCTTGATGGCTTCGGGATCATCCGCGAACGGCAGCAAGGTCGCGTCTTCAAACTCCGACTTGCGCTTGGGGCTGAACACCCACAGGGCCAGGCCGATAAAAGCCACCATCACGACGACGGTGCCCAGGCCACGAATCATCCCGATATCCATCTAAATCACCGTTTGCTTTTGATGATGGTGCCCAGGCCTTGCAGATAGGCCACCAGCGCGTCCATTTCGGTCTTGCCCTTCACGGCATCCCTGGCACCGGCGATGTCTTCGTCGGTGTAAGGCACGCCCAAGGTGCGCAAGACTTCCATTTTCTTGGCAGTGTCTTTGCCGTCGAGCTTGTTTTCTACGAGGAACGGGTAGGCCGGCATCTTCGATTCCGGCACCACGTTGCGCGGGTTGTACAAATGCGCACGCTGCCAGTCATCGGAGTAACGGCCACCAACGCGGGCCAGGTCCGGGCCGGTACGCTTGGAGCCCCACAGGAACGGGTGGTCCCAGACGCTTTCACCGGCAACGGAATAGTGGCCGTAACGTTCGGTTTCGGCGCGGAACGGACGGATCATCTGCGAGTGGCAGCCGACACAGCCGTTGGCGATGTAGACGTCGCGGCCTTCCAGTTCAAGGGCGGTACGCGGCTTCATGCCTTCGACCGGCTTGTTGGTCACGTCCTGGAAAAACAGCGGAACGATCTGGGTCAAGCCGCCAATGCTGACGGCGATGACCATGAAGAAGGCCAGCAGGCCGATATTCTTCTCTACTGCTTCGTGCTTCATCAGTGAGCTCCAACTACGGCGATCTTGGCGGCGGCTTCTGCTTCAACCGGGTCAGAGGCACGAACGGTGCGATACACGTTGTAGGCCATCAGCAGCATGCCGCTGGCGAAGAACGCGCCGCCCAGGGCACGCACGATGAAGCCTGGGTGACTGGCTTGCAGGGCTTCGACGAACGAGTACGTCAGGGTGCCGTCGTCGTTGATTGCACGCCACATCAGGCCTTGGGTAATGCCGTTGACCCACATCGAGGCGATATAGAGCACGGTGCCGATGGTGGCGAGCCAGAAGTGCGCGTTGATCAGGCCGGTGCTGTGCATCTGCGCGCGACCGAACAGTTTCGGGATCATGTGGTAGATGGCGCCGATGGAAATCATCGCGACCCAGCCGAGTGCACCGGCGTGTACGTGGCCGATGGTCCAGTCGGTGTAGTGGCTCAGCGAGTTGACGGTCTTGATCGCCATCATCGGGCCTTCGAAGGTCGACATGCCGTAGAACGCCAGGGATACCACCAGGAACCGCAGGATCGGGTCGGTGCGCAGCTTATGCCAGGCGCCCGACAGGGTCATCATGCCGTTGATCATGCCGCCCCAGCTTGGCGCCAGCAGGATGATCGACATTGCCATGCCCAGCGACTGCGCCCAGTCGGGCAGCGCGGTGTAGTGCAGGTGGTGCGGGCCGGCCCAGATGTACAGGGTGATCAGCGCCCAGAAGTGCACGATGGACAGGCGATAGGAGTAGATCGGACGCTCGGCCTGTTTTGGCACGAAGTAATACATCATTCCCAGGAAGCCGGTGGTCAGGAAGAAGCCCACGGCGTTGTGGCCGTACCACCACTGGATCATCGCGTCGGTCGCGCCCGAATAGGCCGAGTACGACTTGAAGAAGCTGACCGGCAAGGACGCGTGGTTGACGATGTGCAGCATGGCGGTCACGACGATGAAGGCACCGTAGAACCAGTTACCGACGTAGATGTGCTTGGTCTTGCGCTTGACGATGGTGCCGAAGAACACCAAACCGTAGGTCACCCAGACGATGGCCAGCAGAATAGCCAGGGGCCATTCCAGTTCCGCGTATTCCTTGGTGGTAGTGAAACCCATTGGCAAGGTCACGATCGCGCCGACGATCACCGCTTGCCAACCCCAGAAGGTGAAGGCGGCGAGGCTGTCGGAGATCAGTCGCGTCTGGCAGGTTCGCTGCACGACATAGTAAGAAGTGGCAAACAAGGCACAACCACCGAAGGCGAAGATCACCAGGTTGGTGTGCAGTGGGCGCAGGCGTCCAAAAGTCGTCCATGGCAGATCGAAGTTCAACTCCGGCCAGACCAGTTGCGAGGCAATGAAGACACCGAGCCCCATGCCAAGGATCCCCCAGACCACCGTCATGATGGCGAACTGGCGGACTACCTTATAGTTATAAGCAGTCGGACTGATTGCTGTGCTCATTCTAAGGTTCCACGGTTTGGGTGTTTTATTAGGATAAAAATCGGTCGCAAGTATGGAGAAAGCGGGGGGTCATTGCAACGCGCCATGACCTGGGTCAATGCTTTCCAAAGCTGATTCTGCGGCCTTTCCATGTTCGGTGTAGGGACAAAATTGGCCCTCGGCAAAATGTCGCAACGAAGGAAAGAGGCGAGGGGGTCGGGTCGGTTGTAACGGGGTGTGTTCAAACGCTACGTTCGGGTGATGCCAGGCAACTGTCGCAACAGCCGGTATTCACCTGCCTTTGCGGCTTTTTTCAACGAACGAATGTCGAACGCATCGGGTCGGGTCGACCTGAAACCGGCAGTCGCCAGTGCACGCAGAGGCAAGCTTAGACCCGATTGCGGGGAACCGAAAGAAGACGATGGGAGGGGTGCGACAATGCGTCGCGCAGGGGCACGGAACAGCCGCATCCAGATGAATGCGACTGTTCGTGTGGTCAGGATTTATTCGCTTTTGCGTTCAGCTTGCAGGCGCTCGGCGCCAGTGCCGTGGGACAGGCTGTAGACGTAGGCCGCGAGCAGTTGCACCTTGTCATTGCCGAGCAATTCATTCTGCGCCGGCATATGGCCTTGGCGGCCGTGGCGGATGGTCTGCTGCAGTTGAGCCAGGCTGGTGCCGTAGATGAAACCGGCCGGTTGTGTCAGGTTCGGCGCGCCCATCGCTTCGGTCCCTTGGCCGTTGGCGCCGTGGCAGGCGACGCAGGTGCTGTTGAACGCCTGCTGGCCGGCTTGCAGGTCGGCACCGCTGTCGGCCGGCAGTGGCAGGCCAGCCAGGTCGTGGCGAACATACGCGGCGACGTTCTTGACCCCGGCGTCTCCCAGCACTTCGCCCCAGGCCGGCATTGCCGCCATGCGACCGCCCAGGATGGTCGCCTTGATGGTCTCGGCATTGCCACCCCAGCGCCAGTGGCTGTCAGCCAGGTTCGGGAAGCCGAAGGCGCCCTTGGCGTCCGACCCATGGCAGACCGAGCAGTTGGAGGCGAACAGGCGGCCACCCATCTTCAAGGCTTGCGGATCCTTGGCGACTTCTTCCACCGGCATGGCCGAGAACTTGGCGAAGATCGGCCCGAACCGGGCGTCGGCCTTGGCCATTTCCTTTTCCCATTCATGAGCGCCGGTCCAGCCATTCTCGTAGCCGGGCAGGATGCCTTTCCAGTTGCCCAGGCCTGGATACAGAATCAGATAGCCCACGGAAAAAACCAACGTGCCGGCGAACAACAGGAACCACCATTGCGGCAACGGGTTGTCGTATTCCTCGATGCCGTCGAAGCTGTGGCCCATGGTCTGGTCGACGCTGCCCTTGGTCTCGCCCTTGCGGGTGCCGATCAGCAGCCAGGTCAGACCGATGAGGCTGCCGATGGTCAGTACGCAGATCCACGTACTCCAGAAGGTGGTCATGGCCGGGTACTCCTTGGTGCAGGGGCTTGGGGGGTGGCGATGTCGGCGGACGGCTCGTCGGCGAACGGCAGCAGGCGCGCTTCGGCGAACTCTGGACGACGTTTGCTGCTGAATACCCACAGGGTCAGGCCGATGAAGGCGATGAACACCACGACCGTGCCCAGGCCGCGGATCATTCCAGTACTCATTTCAAGAACCATGGCTCACCTCTTGCTCTTGATGGCAGTGCCGAGCACTTGCAGGTAGGCGACCAGCGCGTCCATTTCGGTCTTGCCCTTGAGCGAGGCCACGCTGCCGGTGATGTCGTCGTCGGTGTACGGCACACCCAGGGTGCGCATGGCGCGCAGCTTGCCTTCGGTATGGCTGCTATCCACTGCTTGGGTCACCAGCCACGGGTAGGCGGGCATTTTCGACTCAGGCACGACGTTGCGCGGGTTGTACAAGTGGGCGCGGTGCCAATCATCGGAGTAGCGCGCGCCGACCCGTGCCAGGTCCGGCCCGGTGCGCTTGGAGCCCCACAGGAACGGGTGGTCCCAGACGCTTTCGCCGGCGACGGAGTAGTGGCCGTAGCGCTCGGTCTCGGCGCGGAATGGACGGATCATCTGCGAGTGGCAGCCGACGCAGCCTTCACGGATGTAGATGTCGCGGCCTTCCAGTTGCAGGGCGGTGTAGGGCTTCATACCGTCCACCGGCTTGTTGGTCACGTCCTGGAAGAACAGCGGCACGATCTGGGTAAGGCCACCAATGCTCACGGCAAGGACCATCAGCAGCATCAGCAGGCCGACGTTTTTTTCGATTGTATCGTGTTTCATGGTGGACTCCTCAGGCCATCTGCGCGGCAGCGGCGGCTTCGGCAGGCTCGTAGGCCCGCACGGTGCGCCAGGTGTTGTAGGCCATCAACAGCATGCCGAGGAGGAAGATCGATCCGCCCGCCAGCCGTACGACGAAGCCTGGATGGCTCGCCACCAGGGTTTCGACGAAGGAATAGGTGAGCGTGCCGTCCTCGTTCACCGCCCGCCACATCAGGCCCTGGGCGATGCCGTTGACCCACATCGAGGCGATGTAGAGCACGGTGCCGATGGTGGCCAGCCAAAAATGTGCGTTGATCAGACCGATGCTGTGCATCTGCGCCCGGCCGAAGACTTTCGGGATCATGTGGTACAGCGCGCCGATGGAAATCATCGCCACCCAGCCGAGCGCGCCGGCGTGAACGTGGCCGATGGTCCAGTCGGTGTAGTGGGAGAGGGCGTTGACGGTCTTGATCGCCATCATCGGACCTTCGAAGGTCGACATGCCGTAGAACGCCAGGGACACCACCAAAAAGCGCAGGATCGGGTCGCTGCGCAACTTATGCCAGGCGCCCGAGAGGGTCATCATGCCGTTGATCATGCCGCCCCAGCTGGGCGCCAGCAGGATCAGCGACATCACCATGCCCAGCGACTGCGCCCAGTCCGGCAGCGCGGTGTAGTGCAGGTGGTGCGGACCTGCCCAGATGTACAGGGTGATCAGTGCCCAGAAGTGCACGATGGACAAGCGATAGGAATACACCGGGCGCTCGGCCTGCTTCGGCACGAAGTAGTACATCATCCCCAGGAAGCCTGCGGTGAGGAAAAAGCCCACGGCGTTGTGCCCGTACCACCATTGCACCATCGCATCCGTGGCCCCGGCATACACCGAGTAGGATTTGGTGAAGCTCACCGGCAATTCCAGGTTGTTGACGATATGCAGGATCGCCACGGTCAGGATGAACCCGCCGAAGAACCAGTTACCGACGTAGATGTGCTTGGTGTTGCGCTTGGCCACGGTGCCGAAGAACACAATGGCGTAGGCGACCCAGACGATGGTGATCAGGATGTCGATCGGCCATTCAAGCTCGGCGTATTCCTTGGAACTGGTGTAGCCCAGTGGCAGGCTGATGGCCGCCAGCAGGATCACCAATTGCCAGCCCCAGAAGCAGAACGCGGCGAGTTTCGGCGCAAACAGCTGGGTCTGGCAGGTGCGTTGCACCGAATAGAACGAACTGGCGAACAACGCGCAGCCACCGAAGGCGAAGATTACCGCGTTGGTGTGCAATGGGCGCAGGCGGCCGAAGCTGGTCCAGGGCAAATCGAAGTTGAGCTGTGGCCAGACCAATTGGGCCGCGAGAAAAACCCCGAGCCCCATGCCGACGATGCCCCACACCACCGTCATAATGGCGAATTGGCGGACCACCTTGTAGTTGTAGGCGGTACTGATAGAAGTGTTCATGGTTCCCCATCCACGGTTCAGCCGAAGTGAGCGCCTGCGCAAGGCAGTGCGGCGTTCTTCGCCTGGAGTTATAGGCAGACTAAAAGCGAGGCAAGCATGGACAAACAGCACAAGGCCAGTATTGACGGGGATCAATGGGCGCGATGCGTGGCGCAACACGGTTGGTTGTGGACAGCCGCGCAGCCAAGTACCGGCGCCGAGTCGCCGACCTTGATCCTCGCCCATGGTGCCGGTGCGCCGATGGACAGCGGTTTCATGAACGAAATGGCCGCGCGCCTTGCTGCACAAGGCGTCAACGTGCTGCGCTTCGAGTTTCCCTACATGACTCAACGGCGCTTGGAGGGGGGCAAGCGTCCACCGAACCCGGCGCCCAAATTGCTGGAGTGCTGGCGCGAGGTATACGCCACGGTGCGGCCTTATGTCGCTGGGCGGCTGGCCATTGGCGGCAAATCCATGGGCGGGCGCATGGCGAGCCTGCTGGTCGATGAGTTGGGCGCCGATGCGCTGGTGTGCCTGGGCTATCCGTTCTATGCGGTGGGCAAGCCGGAGAAACCGCGGGTCGAGCATCTGGCGACGTTGAAGACCCGCGCGCTGATTGTCCAAGGCGAGCGTGATGCGTTGGGTAATCGGGCGGCGGTGGAGCGCTACACCTTGTCACCGAGCGTCGAGGTGTCCTGGCTGGCGACGGGGGATCATGACCTCAAGCCGTTGAAGGTTTCGGGATTCAGTCATGAGCAGCATCTGGAGGCGGCGTCGCGGAAGGTGGCTGGGTTTCTCTCCCAGGATTGATGCGGCCGGTCAAACAATAAAAAACCCGGGAAGCCTGCGCTGTCCGGGTTTTTTATGAGGCAGACATCTATCAGCGGTTAAACCGCTCCACCAACGAATACTGCGTATTGGCCGTGCGAGTCAGTTCTTCGCTGAGCAGCGCCGAGCTGTGGGCCTGGCCGGAGGTCTGGTCGGCCAGTTGCGAGATGTTGCTGATGTTGCGGCTGATCTCCTCGGCCACTGAGCTTTGCTCCTCGGTAGCGGCGGCGATCTGGGTGGTCATGTCGGTGATATGCGCCACCGCTTCGCTGATCCCCACCAACGCCTGGTCTGCCTCCATCACACGCGCCACGCCTTCTTCGGCCTGGCGATGGCCGGCCTCCATGGTTTGCACGGCGTTGGTGGCGGTCTGCTGGAGCTTGGCGATCAGGGCGTGGATCTGCCCGGTGGATTCGCTGGTACGTTGTGCCAGTTGTCGCACTTCGTCGGCCACCACGGCAAAGCCGCGACCCATCTCACCGGCACGGGCCGCTTCGATGGCGGCGTTGAGGGCCAGCAGGTTGGTCTGGTCGGCGATGCCTTTGATCACGTCGACCACGCCACCGATTTCGTCGCTGTCCTTGGCCAGTTGGGTCACGGTCTGTCCGGTCTCGCCCACGACCACCGACAGGCGCTCGATGGCCTGGCGGGTTTCCCCGGCAATATCACGACCTCGACCGGTCAGGCGATTGGCCTCCTGGGTGGCATCGGCGGTACGTTGTACGTGGCTGGCGACTTCCTGGGTGGTGGCGGCCATCTGGTTGACGGCGGTAGCGACCTGTTCGGTCTCCACGCGCTGGCGCTCCAGGCCGCTGGAACTGTCGTTGGCCAGGGCATTGGACTGGCGCGCCTGGGCGTTCAGATGCTCGGCGGTATCCTGCAGACGGGTCAGGCAGGTCTTCAAACGTGCCTCCTGGCTCAGGATCGACATTTCCAGGCGCGCCTGGACGCCGCGGCTGTCGGTGTACATCCGCGCGATCAACGGGTCGGAAGTGGTTTGCTCGGCCAGGCGCAGCAGGCGCTTGATCCCGCGTTGCTGCCATTGCAGGCCCATCAGGCCCAACGGCACCGACAACAGGGCGGCCAGGGCGAAACCGTAGGACGAATTGAGGAACGCGCCGACCACGAAACTCAACTGGCTGACCAGGATGAACGGCAGCCAGTCCTGCAACATCGGCAACCATTTGTCGCTGCTCGGGACCGCTGACTTGCCCTGGTTGATGCGTTGGTAAAGTGCTTCGGCCCGGCTGATCTGCTCGGCGCTGGGCTTGACCCGTACCGATTCATAGCCGACCACCTGGTTGCCTTCGAACACCGGCGTGACGTAGGCGTTGACCCAGTAATGGTCACCGTTCTGGCAGCGGTTCTTGACGATACCCATCCATGGCAAGCCTTGTTTCAGAGTGTCCCACATGTGGGCGAACACGGCCGACGGAACGTCGGGATGGCGTACCAGGTTGTGCGGCGAATGGATCAGCTCTTCCTTGGAAAAACCACTGACTTCAACGAACGCGTCGTTGCAGTAGGTGATCACACCCTTGGTATTGGTGGTGGAAATCAATCGTTGCTGGGCCGGGAAGGTCCTTTCGCGTTGTGTAATAGGTTGGTTGTTACGCATGGTGGTGTAGTCCGCAAGGCTTTGAAAGGTTGTCGGCACCGTCAGCTTTTTGTTGAAGAAATTCTGCCCGGCGGTATCACGCCAGCATCGGGTAGGTAAATAGGGCGAAATGCAGCAGGTTGAGGCCAAAATGCGTGGCAATCGCCGCGCTCAGGCCGCCAAACCGATAGGCCAGGCCGTAACCGATCCCGGCCAGGCCCGACAGCAGTACCCATTGCCAACCGGCGCCAGCATGCACCAGGCCGAACAGCAGCGAGGCGAGCAGCAATGCGAGGTTGTCACCTTGGCGCAGATGTTTGAAGCGTCGGCTCAGGCCACCCTGAATGTAGCCACGAAACAGCGCTTCCTCCACCAAGGTCACCAACAAAAGATTATTGAGCACCCACAGCCAGGCCTGGTCCGGCCATTTCGGTGCCCAGTGGATCATGCCCAGCAGCATGGCTCCGCCCAAGGCCAATACCGCGCTCAAGCAAAGACCTTGGGCTGTGGCGTAGACAGACAAGCGAAACGAGCGCCGACCGACGATCCATGGACAGGCCAGTAACAGCCAGAAGCCGATCAACGGTTTGTCTTGGTTCAAATACATGGCGAACCGCGCGGCATCGTCGGTAAAGCGTTGCGCCGCAATCACCCGCCCGTTGAAAAAACCCGGCATCCAGTGCAGCGCCAGGGCGACCGCCAATACAACGAACAAGCAGTGCCCCAGGAATTGCCCGACCGGCGTCTGTCGCTGGCGAACCGCGTACCCGGCGAACAGCAACAGCGCGACCGAAATAATCGCAGTCCAAGCCAAGTGACCATAGACCAGGGCCAGGCCATAACCGATCGATAGAAGGGCCAGGTACGGCCAAGGCAGGGCAGGCATGTCACATCCTTTGAGGCTGAAACGGGCGGGGCTGTCGGAGTCGGCGGGAATTATAGGCAGACCCATACAAAAACACCGCTCATAACGGGCGGTGTTTTTGTAAGACGCTTCTTTTTATGCCGCAATCAATTGCCGTAGGACGTAGTGCAAGATGCCGCCGGCCTTGAAATATTCCACCTCGTTCAAGGTGTCGATCCGACACAACACTTCAATCCGCTCCTGACTGCCGTCCTCGCGGGTGATGACCACGGGCAGGTTCATGCGCGGCGTCAACTCGATGTCGCTCAAGCCGAGGATATCCAGGGTTTCCTTGCCCGTGAGGTTCAGGCTCTTGCGGTTCTGATCCAGCTTGAACTGCAAGGGCAGCACGCCCATGCCCACCAGGTTGGAACGGTGGATACGCTCGAAGCTCTCGGCGATCACCGCCTTGACCCCCAGCAGGTTCGTACCCTTGGCAGCCCAGTCCCGGCTCGAACCCGTGCCGTATTCCTGTCCTGCGATCACCACCAGTGGCGTGCCCATGGCCTGGTACAGCATGGCGGCATCATAGATTGGCATGCGTTCGCCACTGGGGATGTAGATCGTATTGCCGCCTTCTTCGCCGCCGAGCATCTCGTTGCGGATGCGGATATTGGCAAAGGTGCCGCGCATCATCACCTGATGATTGCCGCGCCGCGAGCCGTAGGAGTTGAAGTCCCGTGGCTCTACGCCTTGTTCGCGCAGGTAGTGGCCGGCTGGGCTGTCCGTCTTGATGTTGCCCGCGGGGGAGATGTGGTCGGTGGTCACCGAGTCGCCTAACAATGCCAGGATCCGTGCGCCCTCGACGTTCCTGACCACCGGTGGTGGCCCGCCAATGTCGTCGAAGAACGGCGGATGCTGGATGTAAGTGGAGTCGTCCTGCCAGACATAAGTCGCCGCTTGCGGCACCTCGATGGCTTGCCATTGCTCGTCACCAGCGAACACGGCGGCATATTCCTTATGGAACATGCTGGTGTTGACCTGGGCCACGGCGGCGGCCACTTCCTGGCTGCTGGGCCAGATGTCCCGCAGATACACCGGGTTGCCGTCCCGGTCGTTGCCCAACGGTTCGCTGCTGATGTCGATGCGCACGGTGCCGGCCAAGGCATAGGCAACCACCAGCGGCGGTGAGGCCAGCCAGTTGGTTTTCACCAGCGGATGCACCCGGCCTTCGAAGTTGCGATTACCCGACAGCACCGAGGCGACGGTCAGGTCAGCCTTCTGGATGGCTTTTTCAATAGGATCGGGCAGTGGCCCCGAATTGCCGATACAGGTCGTGCAACCGTAGCCCACCAGGTCGAAGCCGAGCTTGTCGAGGTATTCGGTCAGGCCCGCGGCGTTGTAGTAATCGGTCACCACCTTGGAACCCGGCGCCAGGGAGCTCTTGACCCAAGGCTTGCGGGTCAGGCCTTTTTCCACGGCTTTTTTTGCCAGCAATCCAGCCGCCATCATTACGCTGGGGTTGGAGGTATTGGTGCAGGAGGTAATGGCGGCAATCACCACCGCACCATTTTTCAAGCGATGGGTCTGGCCTTCGAACTCATACTCGGCTTCGCCCACTTGGTCGGCATTGCCCACCGCGACGCCGCCGCCACCTTCACTTTCCAGGCGGCCTTCTTCTTTACTGGTGGGTTTGACCTGCAGCCCCAGGAAATCGCTGAAGGCTTGGCCGACATTCGGTAGCGAGACCCGGTCCTGGGGACGTTTGGGCCCGGCGAGGCTGGCTTCGACGCTGCCCATGTCCAATTCCAGCGTGTCGGTGAACACCGGTTCCTGGCCTGGCAGCCTCCACAGTCCCTGGGCTTTGCAATAGGCTTCCACCAGTTTCACCGTTTCGGCCGGGCGGCCGGACAGGCGCAGATAATCCAGCGTCACGTCGTCCACCGGGAAGAAACCGCACGTGGCGCCGTATTCCGGCGCCATATTGGCAATGGTCGCGCGGTCGGCCAGCGGCAGGTCGGCAAGTCCATCACCATAGAATTCGACGAATTTGCCCACCACGCCCTTCTTGCGCAGCATTTGCGTGACGGTCAGCACCAGGTCGGTAGCGGTGATGCCTTCGCGCAGCTTGCCAACGAGTTTGAAGCCGACGACCTCGGGAATCAGCATCGACACCGGTTGGCCGAGCATCGCCGCTTCCGCCTCGATCCCGCCGACGCCCCAGCCGAGCACGCCCAGGCCATTGATCATGGTGGTGTGGGAATCGGTACCCACCAAGGTGTCAGGGAAGGCATAGGTGCGTCCGTCTGCCTCTTTGGTCCAGACGGTGCGGCCCAGGTATTCAAGGTTGACCTGATGGCAGATGCCGGTGCCCGGCGGCACCACGCTGAAATTGTCGAAAGCACTCTGGCCCCAGCGCAGGAAAGCGTAGCGTTCGCCGTTGCGCTGCATTTCGATGTCGACGTTCTGCTCGAACGCTTGGCTGCTGGCGAACTTGTCCACCATCACCGAGTGGTCGATCACCAGATCCACCGGTGACAACGGGTTGATCCGCTGGGGATCGCCGCCGGCCCTTTCCACGGCGGCGCGCATGGCGGCCAGGTCGACCACGGCTGGCACGCCGGTAAAGTCCTGCATTAGCACCCGTGCCGGGCGGTATTGAATCTCGCGGTCGGAGCGGCGCTCCTTCAACCATCCGGCCAAGGCCTTGAGGTCGGCGCCGGTGACGGTTTTTTCATCTTCCCAGCGCAGCAGGTTTTCCAACAGCACTTTCAAGGACATGGGCAGCTTGTCGAGGTCGCCCAGGCTGCGCGCGGCGTCCGGCAGGCTGAAATAGTGATAGGTCTTGGCGTCGACTTGCAGCGTTTTAAGGGTTTTCAGGCTATCGAGGGACGGCATTGAAATCACTCCTTTGAGTCCGCACGGCTACGGACTGACGGAACGGACAGAGCCTTTAACCTAGCCCTGTTTTGAGCGTATGACTAATCACTGGACTCTATAGCAAGGTTCGCGGTTCCGAACTCCGCTATCATGCGGCGGTTTTCGTGACAGGCTTTGCTACGGAGTTTCAATGAATACGCTTTTCATGCACTGCCGACCGGGATTCGAGGGCGAGGTCTGTTCGGAGATCGCCGAACACGCCGCGCGGCTCAACGTGGCCGGCTACGCCAAGGCAAAAACGGCCAGTGCCTGCGCCGAATTTGTCTGCACCGAACAGGACGGCGCCGAGCGGTTGATGCGTGGACAGCGGTTTGCCGAGCTGATCTTTCCGCGCCAGTGGGCGCGAGGCACGTTCATTGACTTGCCGGAAACCGACCGCATCAGCGTCATCCTTGCCCACATGACGGCTTTCCCGACCTGCGGCAGCCTGTGGCTGGAAGTGGTCGACACCAATGACGGCAAGGAGCTGTCGAATTTCTGCAAAAAATTCGAAGGTCCGTTGCGCAAGGCATTGAGCGGAGCCGGCAAGCTGGTGGACGATCCGCTCAAGCCGCGCCTGCTGCTGACGTTCAAAAGTGGCCGGGAGGTTTTCCTCGGGCTGGCGGAGTCCAACAATTCAGCGATGTGGCCGATGGGCATCCCGCGCCTGAAGTTCCCCCGGGAAGCGCCGAGCCGTTCGACGCTCAAGCTGGAGGAGGCCTGGCACCATTTCATTCCTCGCGACCAGTGGGACGAACGCCTGCACAGCGACATGACCGGCGTCGACCTCGGCGCCGCGCCGGGCGGCTGGACCTGGCAACTGGTCAACCGTGGCATGCTGGTGACGGCCATCGACAACGGCCCAATGGCTGAAAGCCTGATGGATACCGGCCTGGTGCAGCACTTGATGGCGGACGGCTTCACGTTCAAGCCCAAGCAGCCGGTGGACTGGATGGTCTGCGACATCGTCGAGAAGCCCGCGCGCAACGCGGCGATGCTGGAAGAGTGGATTGGCGAGGGGCATTGCCGCGAAGCGGTGGTCAACCTCAAGCTGCCGATGAAACAGCGCTATGCCGAGGTCAAGCGCCTGCTCGAGCGTATCGCCGAGGGGTTCAAGGCCCGGGGCATCAAGGTCGAGATTGGTTGCAAGCAGCTGTATCACGACCGCGAGGAAGTGACGTGCCATCTGCGACGGTTGGACAGCAAGAAACCGAAGTCCCGTTGAAGCGATGTCGCGGCTTTTGTGGCGAGGGATGATGGACATCTGTTAAGAGCGCCGGCATTACGCGACAATGCCGGCCAGTTTCAGGAGTAGAACATGAGTGAAATGAACGACGCGCCGGTCGACGGCACACTGGACGCCACCGGCCTCAATTGCCCGGAACCGGTGATGATGCTGCACCAGCATATTCGCGACCTGGTTCCCGGAGGGCTGTTGAAAGTCATCGCCACCGACCCTTCGACCCGCCGCGATATTCCCAAGTTTTGCGTGTTTCTTGACCACGAGTTGGTGGACCAGGACGAAGTGGATGGCACCTACCGCTACTGGATCCGCAAGAAACTCGCTTAATCCGTCGAGCGGCTGATGCGGATTTGCTTGCGTGCGCTGCGTGCCAGGCGGATCGAAAGCATCAGCGCCGCGCAACTCAAGCCTACGATCAAGCCCTGCCACAATCCGCTCGGACCGCTTGCATCGCCGAGCCAGTCGGTCAGTCCCAATGCGTAACCCACCGGCAGGCCGATACCCCAATAAGCGAACAACGTCAGGATCATCGTCACGCGCGTATCCTGATAGCCACGCAACGCACCTGCCGCCGTGACCTGTATCGCATCGGAAAACTGGAACAGCGCCGCGTAGACGATCAGCATCGACGCCACCTGGATCACCACGGGATCGGCGGTGTAGATCGCGGCGATGGGCGCGCGCAGCGCGAACATCAGGCTCGCCGACAGGCAGGCGTACGCCAGCGCCGTGCCCATGCCGACACCGGCGGCGAAGCGCGCTTCCCGTGGCTGGCCGCGGCCCAGCGCCTGGCCGACCCGCACCGTCACGGCCATGCCCAGGGAGTAGGGGATCATGAACACCAGTGAACTGAAGTTCAGGGCGATCTGATGCCCGGCCACCACCGTGGCGCCGAGGCTGCCGATCAGCAGCGCGATGACGGCGAAGATGCTCGACTCAGCAAACACTGCAATACCAATGGGCAGGCCGATGCCCAGCAGGCGCTTGATCACCGATCCTTGCGGCCAATCGAAACGAGCGAACAAACGACTCGACTGATAGGCCGGTGCCCAGCGTGTCCAGGCCGCCATGCCTGCCGCCATGAACCACATCACGATGGCCGTGGCCCAACCGCAACCGACGCCGCCCATGGCGGGAACGCCCAGGTGTCCATAAATGAAGATGTAGTTGAGCGGAATGTTCAGCGCCAGGCCGCACAGGCCCAGTACCATCGCCGGTCGCGTACGCCCCAAGCCGTCGCTGAAGCAGCGCAGCACATGATATAACGCCACCGCCGGCAGACCGGTGCCGATGCCCCGCAGGTATTCCATGCACGGGCCGATCAGCTCGGGATCGACCTTCATGATGTGCAAGATCGGTTCGGCGCTGAACAGCGCCAGCGTCGCGATCAATCCCACCACCAGCGCCAGCCACAGCGCCTGGCGAACCAGTGGGCCGATCTGGTCGAACGTTCCCGCACCGAAACGCTGGGCCACCTTCGGGGTAGTGGCCAGCAGCGTACCGGTCATCAACAGGAACACCGGGACCCAGATCGAATTGCCCAGCGCCACTGCCGCAAGATCCCGCGGCCCGACCCGGCCGGCCATCACCGCATCGACAAAACCCATGGCGGTGGTCGCCAGTTGCGCCACCATGATCGGCAGTGCCAGGGCCAGCAACGTCTTGAGCTCCAGGCGAACCCGGGCCGGGCGGGTGAGAGTCGTGGGGTTTTCGATGACAGGATTCACAGGCGGAGCGTCCGAAAAATTAGCGCGTGGCGGCGCATTCTACGCCTTGACGCAATGGTCAGGAAAAAACCTGTGTTGGGGATTTGTAATCGCCGCTACCCCTCGCCACGACATCATTGGGAATGCACAGGCCCAGCGGAACGCCTACACTGCCAACCCCGCCAAAGGAGCTGCGCCATGCTGATTGTTGCCGACGAAAACATTCCTCTGCTCGATGCTTTTTTCCAGGGCTTCGGTGAAATCCGCCGGGTGCCGGGACGGAGTATCGACCGGGCGCTGGTCGAGCAGGCTGATGTGTTGCTGGTGCGTTCGGTCAGCCAAGTCAATCGGGCATTGCTGACTGGCAGCAAGGTGCGCTTCGTCGGTACCTGCACCATCGGTACTGATCACCTGGACCTGGAGTATTTTGCCGAGGCCGGCATTCGCTGGGCCAGTGCGCCGGGCTGTAACGCTCGTGGCGTGGTGGACTACGTGCTGGGCAGCCTGATGACCCTGGCGGAAATCGAAGGCGCAAGCCTTGCGCAACGCACTTTCGGCGTGGTCGGCGCGGGCCAAGTGGGCGGGCGGTTGGTCGAGGTGCTCAAAGGCCTGGGTTGGAATGTGAAAGTCTGCGATCCGCCGCGCCAGGCGCTCGAGGACGGTGATTACCTGAGCCTGGAGCAGATTGTCGAGCAGTGCGATGTCATCAGCCTGCACACACCCTTGACCCGTGGTGGGGAGCAGCCTACCTGGCATCTATTCGATGAGCACCGGTTGAACAGCCTCAAGCCTGGCACGTGGCTGATCAACGCAGCTCGCGGCCCGGTCATCGACAACGTGGCGCTGCGCGAAGTGCTGTTGGAACGCGAGGACTTGCAAGCGGTGCTGGATGTCTGGGAACAGGAGCCGACAGTCGATGTTGACCTGGCCGACCTGTGCGTCATCGCCACCCCGCACATTGCCGGCTACAGCCTTGACGGTCGCCAGCGCGGCACGGCGCAGATCTACGAAGCCTTGTGCGGTTTTCTCCAACGACCGGTCGAAGTCAGCTTGGCCGATCTGTTGCCCCGCCCTTGGCTGGGTGGCGTGACGCTGGACGCCGAAGCCGACCCGGCCTGGGCCCTCGCGGCGTTGTGCCGCAGCGTGTACGACCCGCGTCGCGACGATGCGGATTTTCGCCGCAGCCTGGTGGGTACGGCCAGCGAACAGCGCAGCGCCTTCGACGCACTGCGCAAGTTCTATCCGCCACGGCGCGAGATCGACAGCTTGAAGGTGCGTATCGAAGGGCAGTCCCCAGCCTTGCAACAGATCGTAGCGGCGCTGGGCGCCACCACCTTGTAAGCGCCGTGCACCCCAAGGGCTGCGAAGCGCCAGGCATAAAAAACCCGACGTCAAGGTCGGGTTCAATTGAAGACGGGTTGTATCACTTTTGTTCGGCTGGCTTGACCAGTCGTTTTTCCAGTTCGCTGCAAGCTTCCTGGATCATGTCTTCGGTGATCGGGACTTCGCGCCCTTGGGCATCGATGAACGAGCAGCCCAGGGACTGGTCCGGTTGCGTGCGAATCACTTGAATCTTATCGTCGCTGCTGTGTTGCAAGGACATGGCCTGTCTCCTCATCAGGTTGCGTGCCTATCGTACTGTCGTCAGGTGACCGAGCCATGACACTCCTTGAAGGTTCATGACGACAACCCCACTGAACCAGAAAAGGCGGTGCGTTTCCAGTCAGGCGTTAGACCGATAACATCTAGTCATTGGTGCCGCTGGTCATATTTAACCTGACTCATTTCGCTTCAATTTGGTTCCGCTGCGTTTCGTTGCCGCTGGCCGTCCTTTTCCTGCTGCATTATCGGATGCTCTCAATGCTTTCTTCTCGACATCGCCGTGCCATACGCTTGGCCAGCGGCTTCATCGCCCCTTACCGCAAGCAGGTCATCGGCGCTTTGCTGGCGCTGATTGCCACGGCCGCCATTACCTTGTCCATGGGCCAGGGCATCCGGTTGCTGGTGGACCAGGGCTTCATGACCCGCTCACCGCAGCTGCTCAATCAGTCCATCGGCCTGTTCATGGTCTTGGTGGTCGGGCTGGCGATCGGTACGTTTTCGCGTTTCTACCTGGTGTCGTGGATCGGCGAGCGGGTAGTGGCCGATATCCGGCGGCAGGTGTTCAACCATTTGGTGTACTTGCACCCTGGCTTTTATGAAAACAACCGCAGTTCGGAGATCCAGTCTCGCTTGACGGCTGATACAACGCTGTTGCAATCGGTGATCGGCTCATCGCTCTCGTTGTTCCTGCGCAACCTGCTGATGGTGATCGGCGGCATTGTGCTGCTGTTCATCACCAACCCCAAGCTCACCAGCATTGTGGTCATTGCCCTGCCGCTGGTACTGGCGCCGATCCTGATTTTCGGCCGCCGTGTGCGAAGCCTGTCGCGTGAGAGCCAGGACCGTATCGCCGATGTGGGCAGCTACGTCTCCGAAACCCTCGGCCAGATCAAGACGGTGCAGGCCTACAATCATCAAGTCCAGGATGAGCGTCGTTTCGCCACCACTGTGGAGCAGGCCTTCGACACGGCCCGCAAACGAATTACCCAGCGGGCCTGGCTGATCACGCTGGTGATCGTGTTGGTGCTGGGGGCCGTGGGCGTGATGCTCTGGGTCGGCGGCATGGACGTGATCGCTGGGCGGATTTCCGGCGGTGAGCTGGCGGCGTTCGTGTTCTACAGCATGATCGTCGGGAGTGCCTTCGGTACCCTGAGCGAGGTGATCGGCGAGCTGCAGCGAGCGGCCGGCGCGGCCGAGCGTATTGCCGAGTTGCTGCGTTCGGAAAATGTCATCCAGCCGCCGGCTTCTGGCCTTGTTACATTGCCGCCGAGGGTGCGCGGCGATCTGCGGCTTGAAGGCGTACGGTTTTCCTATCCGTCCCGACCGGAGCGTTTCGCGGTCGATGGGCTGGACTTGACCGTCAGGGCCGGTGAAACCCTGGCGCTGGTCGGGCCGTCCGGGGCCGGCAAATCAACGGTTTATGACTTGTTGCTGCGTTTCTACGACCCGGTCGAGGGAGCGATTCTGATCGATGGCGTACCGCTGACCCAGCTCGATCCGCTGGACCTGCGCCGTCACTTCGCCCTGGTGTCGCAAAGCCCGGCTTTGTTTTTTGGCACGGTTGAAGAAAACATCCGCTACGGCAACCCCGACGCCACCGCCGAGCAAGTCCGCGAAGCCGCGCGCATTGCCCACGCCCACGATTTCATTGAAAAAATGCCCGACGGCTACGGTACCCACCTGGGCGATGGCGGCCTCGGACTTTCTGGAGGCCAGCGCCAGCGCCTGGCCATCGCCCGGGCGTTGTTGGTGGACGCGCCGATCCTGCTGCTGGACGAAGCGACCAGCGCCCTCGATGCGCAAAGTGAACACCTGATCCAGCAAGCCCTGCCCAGCCTGATGAAGAACCGCACCACGCTGGTCATTGCCCACCGTCTGGCCACGGTGAAGAACGCCGACCGAATCGCAGTGATGGACCAGGGCAAGGTGGTTGCGGTGGGTACGCATCAGGAATTGGTTGCTGGTAATGCGCTGTATGCGCGGTTGGCGGCGTTGCAGTTCAGTCAACAGGATGAAGGGATTCATTAATGCTGCTGACGCCAGTGCGTTGGGGCATCATGTTGAACTGTTTGTTGGAGCTGGATGAGGTATGAGCCGTTATACGCCACCGCTGACCCTGACGACCCGAATGCTGGGATTGATCGCTGACATCAGCGAGCAAATCGGTCAGCTTTCGGCTGTCAGCGAGAACCAGCAGACACCGCAGCTGCGCCGAGGAAACCGGATCCGCACAATCCATGCCTCCTTGGCGATCGAAAACAACACCCTGAGCGTCGAACAGGTGACCGCGGTCCTGGCCGGGCAGCGGGTATTGGGGCTGCCTCGTGAGATCCAGGAGGTTCGCAATGCGTTTGCCGCCTACGAAGCTATGTCTGGTTGGCGGCCTGATAGCCGGATCGACTTGCTCAGGGCTCATGAATCGCTGATGCAGGGTCTGATCGATGATGCCGGACAGCTTCGCAGTGCAGGCGTGGGCATTTATCGGGGGGATCAACTGGTGCACATGGCGCCACCGCCCAGCCGTGTCACACACTTGATAGACGATTTGCTGGCATGGGTCGGATCGTCTGATTGGCATCCGCTGATTGTCAGCTGCGTTTTTCATTACGAATTTGAATTCATCCATCCTTTCGCAGATGGGAATGGACGAATGGGTCGGCTATGGCAGACGTTGCTTCTTAGCCGATGGCGACCCGTGCTGGCTTATCTGCCGGTGGAGGCAGTCATTCGCGATCAGCAGGAGGCTTATTATGCTGCGTTGTCGGCTTCGGATCGGTTGGCTGAGTCGACGCCCTTCGTTGAGTTCATGCTGCATTCACTGAAGGTTGCGCTTGCAGAAGCCATTCGTAACGAGCCGGTCACCGACCAAGTAACCGACCAAGTAACCGACCAAGTAGCGAGACTGCTCCACGCGCTGCGCGGGGGAGGGGTTTTCAAGGTCAGTGAGTTGATGGAGCAGTTGGGGCTGGCGCACAAAGCTACTTTTCGGGGTAACTACCTTAAGCCGGCACTAGCCTGCGGTTTCATCGAAATGACTGACCCCGAATCCCCTAGGAGTCCGGCGCAACGGTACCGACTCACCCAATTGGGTAGGCAGGCGACGATGGGCTCGGGTTGAGTTCTGTCCGCGCACCGAGCCTGTGTGTGTGATCAGGCTCGCCCACAGGCTCTTGCGAAGACAGAGTGCTGATCACTGATCATCAAAATACCGCTCGTGCCAGTCCACCAGCGGTTGCGGCGAGTTGAGTTTCTGGCCGTAGATCACCGAGTACGACAACACGTTCTGCACGTATTGGCGGGTTTCGTCGAAGGGGATGCTTTCGACCCAGACGTCGAAGCTCAAGTGATCGGCGCCGCGCAGCCACTGGCGCACGCGGCCGGGGCCGGCGTTGTAGGCGGCGGAGGCGAGGACGCGGTTGCCATTGAACTGGCTGTGGACCTGGCTCAGGTAAGCCGCGCCTAGCTGGATGTTCTTGTCCGGGTTGAGCACTTGCTGTGGCGAGGCCAGGGGAATGTTGAACTTGCGTGCGGTTTCCTTGGCGGTGCCCGGCATCAACTGCATGAGGCCGCTGGCGCCGACGCTGGAGCGGGCATCGTCCATGAACGCGCTTTCCTGGCGGGTGATGGCAAACGCCCAGCTCGGGTGCAGGCCACGGACCTTGGCTTCGCGCACCAACGTCTCGCGGTGGGCCATCGGGAAGCGAATGTCCAGGTCGTCCCAGTATTTGGCTTGGCTGATGGTGCGAATGGCCGGGAAATACCATTTCAAGTCGTACGCCAGTTTCGCCTGGGCGACCATTTCGTCCCGGTTGAAATGACGGCTGACGTGATACCACTCGCGGCGCCCATCAACAATTTGCCCGCGGGCGTGAAATTCCAGTGCGCGACGTACGCCGGGGGTGTTGCGCACTTTGTTGATCAGCGCCTGGCTCATGGGCAGCGGCTTGTTTACCAGCGTGTACGGCGATTGGGAGCGGTCGGCGGCCAGGAATCCGTAGAAGTCCCGTTCGCGAGCCAGATGCTTGTACAGCGTGATCGCCTCGGGGTTCTGTGGTTGTGCCAGTTCCAGGCTGCGAGCCTGCCAGTAGCGCCAGCGGTTGGTGCTGGCCAGCGATTCCGGGAGGCGGCGGGTCAGTTGATAGGCCTCGTCCCAGCGCGCCAGGCGCAGGAGCAGACGCAAGCGCCATTCCGATACGGTGTCGTCGCGAAGCTCGGGGTCATATTTGGTCATGACGTCCAAGGCGCGGCTGTCGAAGCGTTTGGCCAGGGTCAGCCCGATCTCACGGGCAATGGCGACTTTTTCATCCCGGGAAAAATGCATGGTGCTTGCATAGCCGTCCAGCAAGGCCATGGCTTTTTCCGGGTCCTGGCGGGCCAGGCGGCGCAGACCGAGGCTGACCACATCGGACATCGGCTCGTCGGCGGGCGAGAAGCGCGAAGGCTGGTCGAGCATCTCGGGCTTTTGCGCAACATCGACCAGCAGCTTGCCTCGGGGGGCAAGGGTGGTCAGGCCGCTGATCAGGCTGTTGGCCAACGGATAGTTGCGCGCCTGGGCAGCCAGTTTGGCGCGCTCCCAGCGTTTTTGCTCGGTCAACTGGCCCTGGGCCGCCCACATGCCGAACAGCGCGTCGCAGGCCGCTGGCTGCGATTTGCCGGTGAGCCACAATTTCTCGGTGTTGGCGTAGCCTTCGGCTTTCAGGCCGTGACCCAGCTGATACTGGGCGTTAAGGCAATCGAGCTCGGTAAAGTTGAGCTTGGGATCGTAATACTTGACGAACGTCGCCCAGTCGCCACGTTCGGCCAGCCAGCGCAACCAGCGCAACTTCATCCAGTTGGCCTGGGGCAGGTCGCCATGTTCGGCGAGGAATTTCTCGATCTCGGCGTTGCTTGCGCTCTTGAGGCGCGCGGTCAGCTCGTCGTAGGCCAGGTACGGTTCCAGTGGATAATCGCGCAGGGCCTGGCTATAGCGAAAATAAGGGCCGGAATCACCTTTGGCCAGGGCGCGCTTGGCTTCATCGTAGTACTGGCGTTGGGTGGAGATATCCACCGCCTGGGCGGTTTGAACGGCAGTGGCACATACAAAAAAACAAGATAAGACATTCAAAAGGCGACTGCGCATGATACGTCCGGGCAAAAAAAAACATGACAAGCCCAAGGAGAAACCCAGGGTAACTTGCTCGTAGCTTAGCCTTTTGCCAGCAACCGGCGAAAGCTTTGCGGGGCCGTCGGCACAACTTCGCAACATTTAATGGGCAGAGTGCATCGGCGACGAAATTGGCGGACCTTTGAGGGCTCTTCTCAGGTAGAATGCGCCCCCGGTTTTTGGAGAAGCTCATGACCCTGCTCAAATTCAGCGATGTGTCCCTTGCTTTCGGCGCGATGCCGTTGTTGGACAAGGTGTCCTGGCAGATCGCCCGTGGAGAGCGGGTGTGCATCATCGGCCGCAACGGCACTGGCAAGTCCAGCATGATGAAGCTCGTCAAGGGCGACCAGAAGCCTGACGATGGCTCGGTCTGGCGCGCGCCCGGCCTGAAAATCGGCGAATTGCCCCAGGAACTGCCGGTGGCCGACGAGCGGACCGTGTTCGACGTGGTTGCCGAAGGCCTGGACGGCGTCGGCGCGCTGTTGGCCGAATATCACCACCTGAGTCAGAACATCGTCACCGATGCCGATCTGGACAAGTTGATGCACGTGCAGCACGACCTCGAGGCTCGCGACGGATGGCGCCTGCAGCAACTGGTCGACAGCACCTTGAGTCGCCTGCAGCTACCGGCCGACAAGACCCTGGCCGAGCTGTCCGGTGGCTGGCGTCGCCGCGTCCTCCTGGCCCAGGCCCTGGTGTCCGAGCCGGACCTGCTGTTGCTCGACGAGCCGACCAACCACCTGGACATCGGCGCCATCGCCTGGCTTGAAGAAGCCTTGAAGGATTTCCAGGGCGCTGTGCTGTTCATCACCCACGACCGTTCCTTCCTGCAAAACCTGGCGACCCGCATCCTCGAACTGGATCGCGGTGGCCTGATCGATTGGAACGGCGATTACGCCAGTTTCCTGGTGCACAAGGAAGCGGCGCTGGCAGCGGAGGAAACCGCCAACGCGTTGTTCGACAAGAAGCTGGCCCAGGAAGAAGTCTGGATTCGCCAAGGCATCAAGGCTCGGCGCACCCGCAACGAAGGCCGCGTGCGGGCGCTGAAGGCCCTGCGCACGGAGCGCAGCGAGCGTCGCGAGCGCACCGGCAAGGCCAATATCCAGCTGGATACCGCTGACAAGTCCGGCAAGCAGGTCATGGTGTTGGAGAACGTGAGTTTCGCCCACCCTGGCGGCCCGTTCCTGATCAAGGACTTCTCCATGGTCCTGCAGCGCGGCGATCGCATCGGCCTGCTGGGCGCCAACGGCACCGGCAAGACCACCTTGCTCAAGCTGATGCTCGGCGGCCTGGTACCGACCAACGGCAAGGTGGAAGAGGGCACGAAGATCGACGTCGCCTACTTCGACCAGCTGCGTCATCAGTTGGACCTGGAAAAGACCGTGATCGATAACGTGGCGGAAGGCCGCGACTTCATCGACATCGATGGCCAAAGCCGCCATGTGTTGAGCTACCTCGGTGATTTCCTGTTCAGCCCCCAGCGTGCCCGCACGCCAGTGAAGGCGCTGTCGGGTGGTGAGCGGGCCCGTCTGTTGCTGGCCAAATTGTTCAGCAAGCCAGCAAACCTGCTGGTGCTCGACGAACCAACCAACGACCTGGACGTGGAAACCTTGGAATTGCTGGAGGAAGTGCTGCTGACCTTCAACGGCACTGTGCTGATGGTCAGTCACGACCGGGCATTCCTCGACAACGTGGTCACCAGCACGCTGGTGTTCGAAGGCGAGGGACTGGTTCGTGAATATGTCGGTGGTTATCAGGACTGGCTGCGCCAGGGCGGCTCGCCGCGTCTGCTGGGTGTGACCGAGAGCAAGTCCGGCAAGGCTGATCTGAATTCCGCGGTCGTCAACGCCGAGCCGGCTCCGGTTGCCGCCGCGGCCGCACCGACGCCAGCGAAGAAGAAACTCAGCTACAAGCTGCAGCGTGAGCTGGAAGCCTTGCCGGGTGATATCGATGCGAAGGAAAAGCAGATCGCCGCGGTGGAGGCCGAGATGGCGGACGCAGGTTTTTATCAGCGTCCATCGGCCGAAACCGCCAAGGTGATCGCGCATCTGGAGCAGTTGCAGGCCGAGCTGGACGCATTGGTCGAGCGCTGGGCCGAACTGGACGCCTGATCTACCGCTCTAAAAAATCCCGGCGTTGAGCGCCGGGATTTTTTCATCTGGGATACCGCCCCTGAAGGTTCAGGTGCGTTTGATCAGGTGCACTGCAAGCACGTCGCATGGTGCACCATGCAACACATCGTTGGCGGTGGAGCCTAGCAACAGCGCCAGGCCATGGCGGCCGTGGCTGCCAACGACGATCAGGTCGCAGCTTTGCTCCTTGGCCAGATGATGGATCTCCTGGCGAGGCTGGCCGTAGGTCAGGTGGCTGTTTTCTTTTTTCAGCGCCGGGTATTTCACGATCAGCCGGTCAAGGCGCTCCTTGGCTTGGTCGAATTGCTGCTGCTGCAGTTGGGAAAGATCCATCGGAACGTCACCGCCAAATGCCATGGCCATGGGTTCGACGATGTGCACCAGCGACAGTTTGGTGTCTCGGCCATCGCAAAGGGCGAGGGCGCGCTTGACGACGGGATCGCATTCTTCAGTAAGGTCGACGGCGACCAGGACGTGTTCGTAGTACATGAAAAAGCACTCCAGAGAATGGCGATACGTTAAGTATGGCTGGTTTCAAGCGCATTGAAGGCAACGCAGGTCAATGGCTCATCAAAATTCGGGAGTACAGATATGACGGTCTGGATAGTGGTGTCAATCCTGTTGGTGGTTTTAAGCCCCCTGGCATGGTTGCGGCCGTCCCGCGTCCAGAGCGGTCGAATGGCCCTGCGCATGGAGGCGCGACGCCTTGGGCTGGCCATGCAGCTGGCCCCGCAGGAGTGGCCCCACTGGCTCGGCCAGCAGCCGCCGAACCCTTGCGCGCAGTATCATCGGCCGCGGCGGGGGCGTCAGCCGGCCAGTTGGAGTTACTGGCAAAAGGCGCCGGGCGTGTGGGTCAACCAATGGCAGGAGACCTGCCAGGACGAATCGCTGCTCAGTCATTTCAGAACATTGCCTGTCAACGTCTACAAGGTCGAGGCTGACGGTCAGATGATCGCCCTGTATTGGGGCGAGAAAGGCGAGGCGAGTGTTTTGCAGGACATTTCTGCTGTGCTCAAGGCGTTGGCCTGAGTAATAAAAAGCCCGATAGCGTCATCGGGCGGGTTGGCCAGGCAGGCCGGTAAACCTTTCTCTCCGGGCGTGCTTCGAAACGTCCTTCTTCCCAAGCACTCAGATGTGTTGTCACCAGCTTAGCCGGTTCAGATCCGCACGCCTGTAATTAGGGCGACTTTTCTAATAATTGATTCTATGAATGGTTGCCCATGCGGCGTCGTGTTGCGGATCCGTGCGGTACGGAAATGACTGTAGAGTCCTGTTCAAACGCTTGTTTAGGGCGATTGACAATTGTCGGAAATTCCGTGAAGGTGACGTACCCAAATCAAACGGGCGTATGAATTGAGCGTTTGTATTTTCAGAACGTTCCTACAGACCCCGACTATCGCGTTGACGGGTGTGCCTGGCGGATTGGCGTAGCATCGACGTTATGTCAATGCCAGGCCAGCAGTCAGCGTCCAACGTGTACTGTTCAGCTTCCATATCGTGGAGATCAGTTGATGATTTACGAAGGTAAAGCCATCACGGTTAAGGCTCTTGAAAGTGGCATCGTCGAACTGAAATTCGACCTCAAGGGTGAGTCCGTCAACAAGTTCAACCGTCTAACCCTGAATGAATTGCGGCAGGCCGTAGACACCATCAAGGCAGATGCTTCGATCAAAGGTGTGATCGTCAGCAGCGGCAAGGACGTGTTCATCGTCGGCGCCGACATCACCGAATTCGTCGACAACTTCAAGCTGCCCGATGCCGAACTGATCGCTGGCAACCTCGAAGCGAACCGTATCTTCAGCGATTTCGAAGACCTTGGCGTGCCAACCGTCGCGGCCATCAACGGCATCGCCCTGGGTGGTGGCCTGGAAATGTGCCTGGCGGCCGATTACCGCGTCATGTCCACCACGGCCAAGATCGGCCTGCCGGAAGTCAAGCTGGGCATCTACCCGGGTTTCGGCGGCACCGTGCGCCTGCCGCGCCTGATCGGCGCCGACAATGCCATCGAGTGGATTGCCGCCGGCAAGGAAAACCGTGCCGAAGACGCACTGAAAGTTGGCGCCGTGGATGCCGTGGTTGAACCCGGTAAACTCCAGGAAGCGGCGCTTGAAACGATCAAGCGCGCCATCAGCGGCGAGTTCGATTACAAGGCCAAGCGCCAGCCGAAGCTGGAGAAACTCAAGCTCAACGCCATCGAACAGATGATGGCCTTCGAGACGGCGAAGGGTTTCGTGGCTGGCCAGGCTGGCCCGAACTACCCGGCACCGGTCGAGGCGATCAAGACCATCCAGAAAGCCGCGAATTTCGGTCGCGACAAGGCTTTGGAAGTCGAAGCCGCCGGTTTCGTCAAGCTGGCCAAGACCTCGGCTGCACAAAGCCTGATCGGTCTGTTCCTCAACGACCAGGAACTGAAGAAAAAGGCCAAGGCCTACGACGAAATCGCCCGTGACGTGAAGCAGGCCGCCGTGCTCGGTGCCGGTATCATGGGGGGCGGTATCGCCTATCAGTCGGCGTCCAAGGGCACGCCGATCCTGATGAAAGACATCAACGAACACGGGATCGAGCAGGGCCTGGCCGAAGCCGCCAAGCTGCTGGTCGGTCGCGTCGACAAAGGTCGCATGACCGCGGCGAAGATGGCCGAAGTGCTCAACGGCATTCGTCCAACCCTGTCCTACGGCGATTTCGGCCATGTCGACCTGGTGGTCGAAGCCGTTGTCGAGAATCCGAAGGTCAAGCAGGCGGTACTGGCCGAAGTCGAAGACAAGGTCAAAGAGGACACCATCCTCGCCTCGAACACCTCGACCATCTCCATTTCGCTGCTGGCCAAGGCTCTCAAGCGTCCGGAGAACTTCGTCGGCATGCACTTCTTCAACCCGGTGCACATGATGCCGCTGGTGGAAGTCATCCGTGGCGAGAAGTCCAGCGAACAAGCCATCGCCACCACCGTTGCCTACGCGAAGAAAATGGGCAAGAACCCGATCGTCGTCAACGATTGCCCGGGCTTTTTGGTCAACCGCGTGCTGTTCCCGTACTTCGGTGGTTTCGCCAAGCTGGTCAGCGCTGGCGTCGACTTCGTGCGTATCGACAAGATCATGGAAAAATTCGGCTGGCCGATGGGCCCGGCGTACCTGATGGACGTGGTCGGCATCGACACCGGTCACCACGGTCGCGACGTGATGGCTGAAGGCTTCCCGGATCGCATGAAAGACGACCGCCGTTCGGCCGTCGACGTGCTCTACGAGGCCAAGCGCCTGGGCCAGAAGAACGGCAAGGGCTTCTACGCCTATGAGACCGACAAGCGCGGCAAGCAGAAGAAAGTCGCCGATTCGTCGGTGCTGGAAGTGCTCAAGCCGATCGTCTACGAGCAGCGTGACGTCACCGACGAGGACATCATCAACTGGATGATGATCCCGCTGTGCCTGGAAACCGTGCGTTGCCTGGAAGATGGCATTGTCGAAACCGCCGCCGAAGCCGACATGGGTCTGGTCTACGGTATCGGTTTCCCTCCATTCCGTGGCGGTGCGCTGCGTTACATCGACTCGATCGGTGTGGCCGAGTTCGTTGCCCTGGCTGACCAGTACGCTGATCTGGGCGCGCTGTACCACCCGACCGCGAAGTTGCGTGAAATGGCCAAGAACGGCCAGAGCTTCTTCGGTTAAGCGCCCAACGACTAGAGCGAGAGAACATTTATGAGCTTGAATCCTAGAGACGTCGTGATTGTCGACTTCGGTCGTACGCCGATGGGCCGCTCCAAGGGCGGCATGCACCGCAACACCCGCGCCGAAGACATGTCGGCGCACCTGATCAGCAAACTGCTGGAACGCAACGTCAAGGTTGACCCCAACGAAGTCGAAGACGTGATCTGGGGCTGCGTGAACCAGACCCTGGAGCAGGGCTGGAACATCGCCCGCATGGCGTCGCTGATGACCCAGATTCCTCACACCGCGGCCGGCCAGACCGTCAGCCGCCTGTGCGGTTCGTCCATGAGCGCGCTGCACACCGCCGCCCAGGCGATCATGACCGGCAATGGCGACGTGTTCGTCGTCGGCGGTGTGGAGCACATGGGCCACGTGAGCATGATGCACGGCGTCGATCCGAACCCGCACATGTCGCTATACGCGGCAAAAGCCTCGGGCATGATGGGCCTGACCGCGGAAATGCTCGGCAAAATGCACGGCATTACCCGCGAACAGCAGGACGCTTTTGGCGTGCGCTCCCACCAGCTCGCCCACAAGGCGACCGTCGAAGGCAAGTTCAAGGATGAAATCATCCCGATGCAAGGCTATGACGAGAACGGCTTCCTGAAGCTGTTTGACTACGACGAAACCATTCGTCCGGAAACTACCCTGGAAAGCCTGGCGGCCCTCAAGCCGGCCTTCAATCCGAAGGGCGGCACCGTGACAGCCGGTACGTCGTCGCAGATCACCGACGGTGCTTCGTGCATGATCGTGATGTCGGCGCAGCGTGCTCAGGACCTGGGTATCCAGCCGATGGCCGTGATTCGTTCGATGGCCGTTGCCGGTGTGGATCCGGCGATCATGGGCTATGGTCCAGTACCGGCTACGCAAAAAGCCTTGAAGCGTGCGGGCCTGAGCATTGCCGATATCGACTTCTTCGAGCTCAACGAAGCTTTTGCCGCACAGGCCTTGCCAGTGTTGAAAGATTTGAAAGTGCTCGACAAGATGAACGAGAAGGTTAACCTGCACGGCGGCGCAATCGCCCTGGGTCACCCTTTCGGTTGTTCCGGTGCGCGTATCTCCGGCACGCTGCTCAACGTCATGAAGCAGAACGGCGGCACTTTTGGGGTGTCCACCATGTGCATTGGCCTCGGCCAGGGCATCGCCACTGTCTTCGAACGCGTCTAAGCGTTACGTTGATGGAAGCCGGGGCCAAGTGCCCCGGTTTTTGTTTTTTCGGGTTTAGTAAAAAAAGATTTTGTTTTTATTTTGAAAAGATTTGAGTGAGTGCCAAAGCATGCCGATACAACCTGGGCTCTACCAACATTACAAAGGTCCGCAGTACCGCGTATTCAGTATTGCGCGGCACTCCGAGACCGAGGAAGAAGTGGTCTTCTATCAAGCCCTGTATGGCGATTACGGCTTTTGGGTGCGTCCGTTGAGCATGTTCCAGGAGTCCGTCGAGGTTGACGGCGAGCAGGTGCCACGCTTTGCTTTGGTGCAGGCCGAGGAGAGCATTTTTTCCAAGCCTTGAGGCCGACATGAGGGCGCGCGTGCCCTTGACCTCACCTTGCAGCCACTATATATAGCGGTGCCGCGTCAGGCGCCAACCGCCTTTCACTTTTTAGAATTCAGGAATTTTCTGATCCATGGGCAAATCGCTGGTCATTGTGGAATCCCCGGCTAAGGCCAAGACCATCAACAAGTATCTGGGCAACCAATACGTGGTGAAGTCGAGTATCGGCCATATCCGAGACCTGCCCACCAGCGGTTCGGCTAGCGCCAGCAAAGAGCCGGCCGCCAAGCGCGGCAAGGCAGCTGCCGGTGAAGCGCCAGCGCTGTCGCCGAAAGAAAAGGCGCGCAAGCAGTTGGTCTCACGCATGGGGGTCGATCCGGAACACGGCTGGAAAGCCAAGTACGAGATCCTCCCAGGCAAGGAAAAGGTCATCGAAGAATTGCGTCGGCTCGCCAAGGACGCCGACACCATCTATCTCGCGACGGACTTGGACCGCGAAGGGGAAGCCATTGCCTGGCACCTGCGCGAAGCCATCGGTGGGGATGACAGCCGCTACAAGCGCGTGGTGTTCAACGAGATCACCAAGAAGGCCATCCAGGAAGCCTTCTCCCAGCCGGGCGAGCTGGATATCGATCGGGTTAACGCCCAGCAGGCGCGTCGCTTCCTCGACCGCGTGGTGGGCTACATGGTCTCGCCATTGCTGTGGGCCAAGATCGCCCGTGGTCTGTCGGCCGGTCGCGTGCAGTCGGTTGCGGTGAAGCTGGTGGTGGAGCGCGAGCGGGAAATCCGGGCTTTCATTCCAGAAGAATATTGGGAGGTCCACGCTGATCTTGGAACCGCCAAGGGCGCCACCGTGCGCTTTGAGGTGGCCCGTGAGAAAGGCGAGGCCTTCAAGCCACTCAACGAAGCCCAGGCCATGGCGGCGTTGGAGAAGCTCAAGTCGTCGAGCTACAGCATCGTCAAGCGTGAAGACAAGCCGACCAGCAGCAAGCCGTCCGCGCCGTTTATTACGTCCACGCTGCAGCAGGCCGCGAGCAACCGCCTGGGCTTCGGCGTAAAGAAAACCATGATGATGGCCCAGCGGTTGTACGAAGCAGGCTACATCACGTACATGCGTACCGACTCGACCAACCTCTCGGCGGATGCCGTGGCGATGGCGCGTACTTATATAGAAAGCGAGTTCGGCAAGAAATATCTGCCTGAGACGCCAAATGTCTACAGCAGCAAGGCAGGCGCTCAAGAGGCTCACGAAGCGATTCGTCCGTCCGACGCCAATACCGAGCCAAGCAAGCTGTCGGGGATGGAGCGCGATGCCGAGCGTCTCTACGAGCTGATCTGGCGCCAGTTCCTGGCCTGCCAGATGCTGCCGGCGCAATACCTGTCGACCACGGTCAGCGTCGGTGCTGGCGACTTCGAGCTGCGCGCCAAGGGTCGCATCCTGAAGTTCGACGGTTACACCCGTGTCATGCCGCAAATCACCAAGCCTGGCGACGACGATGTCTTGCCGGACATGGCCCAGGGCGATGTGATGAAACTGGTCAAGATCGATCCAACCCAGCACTTCACCAAGCCGCCGGCCCGATACTCCGAAGCCAGCCTGGTCAAGGAAATGGAAAAACGCGGCATCGGCCGCCCTTCGACCTACGCCGCGATCATTTCCACCATCCAGGACCGTGGCTATGTGGCGCTGCACAACCGTCGTTTCTATTCGGAAAAGATGGGTGACATCGTTACCGAACGTTTGTCCGAGAGCTTCTCGAACCTGATGGACTACGGCTTCACCGCCGGCATGGAAGAGAACCTCGATGACGTGGCCCAGGGCGAGCGGGACTGGAAGAACGTGCTCGACGAGTTCTACGGCGACTTCAAGAAAAAACTTGAAGTAGCCGAGAGTCCTGAGAGCGGCATGCGCGCCAACCAGCCAGTCATGACGGATATCCCGTGCCTGACGTGCGGTCGCCCGATGCAAATCCGTACCGCCTCGACTGGCGTATTCCTGGGCTGCTCAGGCTACAGCCTGCCGCCGAAAGAGCGATGCAAGGCGACGGTCAATCTGGTGCCTGGCGACGAAATCGCCGCAGACGACGAAGGCGAATCGGAATCCCTGGTGTTGCGTGGCAAGCACCGCTGCCCAATCTGCAGCACGGCGATGGATGCCTACCTGTTGGATGAGAAGCGCAAGCTGCACATCTGCGGTAACAATCCCGATTGCGCCGGCTACGAGATTGAAGAGGGCACCTACCGCATCAAGGGCTACGAAGGCCCGAGCCTGGAATGCGACAAGTGCGGCAGTGAGATGCAGCTCAAGACAGGTCGCTTCGGCAAGTTCTTCGGTTGCACCAACCCGACCTGCAAGAACACCCGCAAGCTGCTCAAGAGTGGTGACGCCGCGCCGCCGAAGATGGACCCGGTGAAGATGCCCGAGCTCAAGTGCGAAAAGGTCAACGACACCTACATCCTGCGCGACGGCGCTTCCGGGCTGTTCCTGGCGGCCAGCCAGTTCCCGAAAAACCGTGAAACCCGTGCGCCACTGGTGATGGAGATCGTCCCGCACAAGGACGAAATCGATCCGAAGTATCATTTCCTCTGCGAAGCGCCGCAGAAGGACCCGGACGGTCGCCCGGCGGTGATTCGTTACAGCCGCAAGACCAAGGAGCAATACGTGCAGACCGAGGTCGACGGCAAGCCTACTGGCTGGAAAGCGTTCTATGACGGCGGAAAATGGACCGTTGAAGATAAGCGCTGATGGGATAGCCTGGGGGCTTTCGTGGCGAGGGGCTTGCTCCCACTGGACCGGTCCGACGTTTCGGGCCTAGTCGTCCTCCAGCAAGTCCCCAGAAAACAGAAGGCCGCATGACAACCCAACGGTTTCATGCGGCCTCTGTGTTTTTGCCTTGCAGTGGCCTCGGTTGATCCACGACACTGTCGCACCTGCGTGACGCTTTTATTTCGTTGGGGAGAATGCCGACATGGCCCACGAACTCTACACCCGCACCAATCAGAAGATCTATTTCGCCGGTCTGTCGCTTGAAGCGCTGGCCAGGGCTGAGGAAGGGCGCGCAATGAATTCCCCGGCGCTGGTCCAGGCTGGGCGTGAATCAGTGCTGTTTCATTTGTACGGTGCGTTGCTGGGGCTTTGTCATGAAATTGCCGGTTTCTATCGCTTGCCACAGGCGAATGCTTCACGGGCCGAATTGATGTTGGCTCCAGAAGTGTTGGAAACCCACGCGATTCCAGAGCTGGCCGAAATGATCGAGCTGGCCCAAAACCCGGAAACCTGGCTGGCCAGGCTGTTGGCAGCCCATACGGCTTTGTTCCAGCCGCCACGGGCTCCCCGTAAGCCCAAGGGTGACGTGACCCAGCCATTGATCGTTGCGGTCAATCTTGACGAACATGAGCCGGAGCAGGAGCTGACTCGGGAAGAATTGGAAAGCTGGCGCCAGAATCTCAAAGGTCTGGCTATCCGCTTTCGCGAAGGGCTGAACGAATGTTGAGTTTCATTCGCTCCGTAATGTTCGCTAACGACGCTTGGTCAAGATCCTGAGCGAAGCCCGGCTGATGACTATATAATCCCCGCCTTTCGTGGAGAACAGACTTTTATGCCAACGTCCTTTCTAGAAATTGTCGAACTTCCTGATGGCCGCATCGAGTTGCGCAGGGCTGAAGACGAAGGTTCCCTGGTTACCCTGAACTTCTCCGAGGACGCCAAGGTGTTCCTTCAAGGCCAGCACGTCGAGGTCGCCAAGGCGATGCTTAGCGTGGGTGTCCAGATGGCAGGCCGCCTGGTTGAAGGCGAATTCAACAAGGAAGAAGGACCGCGGGTTCTTCATTGATCCCGGCTGTCGGTTTTTTTTACGTCAATATTGCTGGCTTCTCTGCCCTGAAGAAGCCCTGCGATAGTCTTAGCCCAGTCGGATATTCAAGCTTTGCGCATCCCCGATGCGGGCGGCGCTGATCAATTGTTGACGCGCGGTCGCGGTCAAGGGGTTCAGCCAGCTGACCACCGTATGGCTGCGGCCCAGGCGCAACGCTTCGCAAGTCAATTGCTGGGCACTTTGGGTGCCGCGTGGTTGCAGTAGCAGGATCCGTTCGCGATTGAGACCAGCGTCCCGCAACCAGGCTTGTGTAACGCTCGCAGGCGGCGCAATCAGCGTCAGCCAGCGAGCATCCTGATCTTGGCTCAGCTCCCTCAGGATGGGGGCGAGCAGGTTCAAGCAATTTCCTGCTGCACCACGCAACGACAGCTCGCTGAACGCCTCGGGCTCGATGCCCCAGGGCGATTCGATGACCTCTTGCAGGACAGGAACCAGCGGTTGGGCCATGAATGCCTCGAACAACGGAAGTTGTGTGTGCTGTGGTGCGTGAGGGAATTGCATAAAGCCTCCTTTAGCGGCGAATGACGCCGACACTCAAGCCTTCGATAACCAGGTCCTGATCTTTCAGGTCCACTTCGATGGGGGCAAACTCTGGATTTTCGGCAATCAGCCAGACCTTGCTGCCGTCGCGCTTGAACCGCTTGACCGTGACTTCATCACCGATGCGCGCCACCACGATCTGGCCGTTGCGGGCTTCGCGCGTGGTGTGGACAGCCAGCAGATCACCGTCGAAGATGCCAATGTCCTTCATGCTCATGCCATGGACACGAAGCAGGTAGTCAGCCCTTGGATGGAAGAACGAAGGGTTGATGTTGCAGGATTCCTCGACGTGCTGCTGAGCGAGAATCGGTGCGCCAGCTGCAACACGACCAATGATCGGGAGAGTGGTTTCGTCAGCCTTGGCTTCGAAGCCGGGGATGCGAATGCCCCGCGAGGCGCCAGGCGTCATTTCGATCGCGCCTTTGCGGGCCAGTGCCTTAAGGTGTTCTTCCGCCGCGTTGGGCGATTTGAAACCCAGTTCCTGGGCGATTTCCGCACGGGTCGGCGGGTAGCCGTTGTCTTCTAGGCAGCGTTTGATGAAGGCCAGAATCTCTGCTTGGCGTGGCGTCAGCTTTAGCATAATGATCGCTCTGTCTTTTTATACAGTGACTGGGATTATATACAGTGCGCGCCGCTTGGCAATCCTCCTTTTTTCAGGCGCCGCTGGACGGTCGCTCCGGAGCCGCAAACGACGGGGTCACAACCGTCTGGAAGGTGTGGTTAAATACCTGACCGGGCGTTCGCAAAACGTCCCGTCAGGCTTGACAACCCCAGGGCTGAAACGTATGTTTCAAACAAGTGTTTGTCAGGCGGAGTAGCCATGGCCCAGTCGGAAACCGTAGAACGCATTCTGGATGCTGCCGAGCAGTTGTTCGCGGAAAAAGGTTTCGCCGAAACCTCGTTGCGTCTGATCACCAGCAAAGCCGGTGTCAACCTGGCGGCGGTGAATTATCACTTCGGTTCAAAAAAAGCGCTGATCCAGGCGGTTTTCTCAAGGTTTCTCGGGCCTTTTTGCCTCAGTCTCGATCGCGAGCTGGAGCGGCGCCAAGCCAAGCCCGACGTAAAGCCGACGCTGGAAGAGCTGCTGGAAATCCTTGTCGAGCAAGCCCTTGTCGTGCAACCCCGCAGCGGCAATGATCTATCCATCTTCATGCGCCTGCTGGGCTTGGCGTTCAGCCAGAGCCAAGGCCACTTGCGGCGTTATCTCGAGGACATGTACGGCAAGGTATTTCGCCGCTACATGCTGCTAGTCAACGAGGCTGCGCCGCGAATCCCGCCGATCGAGCTCTTCTGGCGCGTGCACTTCATGCTTGGCGCCGCAGCGTTCAGCATGTCCGGTATCAAGGCGTTGCGGGCCATTGCTGAAACCGACTTCGGGGTAAACACTTCCATCGAACAGGTGATGCGCCTGATGGTGCCTTTCCTGGCGGCCGGCATGCGTGCCGAAAGTGGTGTCACCGATGAGGCCATGGCCGCGGCGCAGCTGCGTCCGCGCAGCAAATCCACGCCGGCGCTCGCCAAGGCTTGAGTGCGCGGGTGGGCGCGGCAGCCTACATCCGCTAAGCTAGCCGCCCATGCCGACTCTCGTTTCGAACCCGTTATACAGTTCGTTGCATCATCGCGACCTGCCAGGCCTGGAGCCCGGCGGTGCGGTCGTGCATGCGTCACTGCGAGGGTTCATCGTTTTTAAGGAATTGTTATGACTGCTGGCCTGCAAGGCTCGTTGATGGTGGACGTCGCCGGTACCTGGCTGACGGCTGAGGATCGCCATCTGTTGCGTCAGCCCGAAGTGGGCGGCTTGATCATCTTTGCTCGCAACATCGAGCATCCGCGCCAGGTGCGCGAATTGAGTGCGTCGATCCGGGCCATCCGTCCCGACCTGCTGCTGGCGGTCGATCAGGAAGGCGGGCGTGTCCAGCGCCTGCGCCAAGGCTTTGTACGGCTGCCGGCGATGCGAGCCATAGCCGATAACCCTAATGCCGAATACCTGGCCGAGCAATGTGGCTGGATCATGGCGACCGAAGTGCTGGCAGTCGGCCTGGATTTGAGCTTCGCCCCGGTGCTGGACCTTGATTACCAGCGCAGCGCCGTGGTCGGCAGCCGTTCCTTTGATGGCGATCCCGAGCGCGTCGCACTATTGGCTGGTGCTTTCATTCGGGGCATGAGCGCCGCGGGAATGGCCGCCACCGGCAAGCACTTTCCAGGTCACGGTTGGGCCGAGGCCGATTCCCACGTGGCCATTCCCAATGACGAGCGCAGTCTCGAACAGATCCGTGCCAACGACCTGGTGCCGTTTGCCAAGTTGAGCAAGCAGCTTGCCGCCGTGATGCCGGCCCATGTCATTTACCCGCAGGTTGATGCCAGTCCGGCAGGCTTCTCTCGCCGTTGGCTGCAAGACATCTTGCGAGGCGAGCTGCAGTTCGACGGCGTGATCTTCAGTGATGATCTTTCCATGGCCGGCGCCCATGTGGTCGGTGATGCCGCCAGCCGTATCGAGGCCGCACTGACGGCCGGTTGCGACATGGGTCTGGTGTGCAATGACCGTGCTGCCGCGGAATTGGCATTGAGTGCAGCCCAGCGTCTGAAGGTCAAGCCTTCGGCGCGGATCGCCCGCATGCGTGGCCAGGCGTTTGCCTCCACTGAATATCGTCAGGACCCACGCTGGTTGACAGCCATCGGCGCGTTGAAAGCCGCCCAACTGATCGATTAAAGGACGTTTTACATGACCGTTTACGCAATTATTGGCGGCACCGGCCTGACCCAGCTCGAAGGCTTGACCATTCGCCAATCCCTCTCGGTGGAGACGCCCTACGGCGCGCCATCGGCCGACGTGCAGATCGGCGACTATGCCGGACGCGAGGTCTTGTTCCTGGCGCGCCACGGCCATCCCCATCGCCTGCCGCCTCATCAGGTGAATTATCGCGCCAATCTCTGGGCCTTGAAGCAGGCTGGCGCCCAGGCTGTCCTGGCCGTCAATGCCGTGGGCGGGATTCACGCTGCAATGGGCACCGGTCATTTCTGCGTTCCCCACCAGTTGATCGATTACACCAGCGGTCGCCAGCACACGTATTTTGCCGACGACCTGGAGGCGGTGACCCACATCGACTTCAGTTATCCGTACACGGAGTCGCTGCGCCAGCAGTTGATCGCGGCCCTGGCCGCCGAGGGCTGTGGCTATAGCAGCCACGGTGTCTACGCCTGCACGCAAGGCCCGCGCCTGGAAACCGTGGCTGAAATCGCCCGCCTGGAGCGTGATGGTTGTGACATCGTCGGCATGACCGGCATGCCGGAAGCAGCCTTGGCCCGTGAGCTGGAGCTGGATTACGCCTGCTTGGCCTTGGTGGTGAATCCCGCAGCGGGCAAGTCCACGGCAGTGATTACCATGGCCGAGATCGAACAGGCGTTGCATGACGGGATGGGAAAAGTGAAGTCGACGCTGGCGCGGGTGTTGATGGCCGGTTGATGAGCTTGTACAGGACGACGGAGGGAGCCAAACCTTTTCGGCTCCCACAAAAAGCCCCGGACGCGGCTTTTATCAGGGCGGGATGACTTAGCGCTTCTCCAGCTTCTCCGGCAACGGTGCGAACAGCGCTTCGATGTCCTCATTCTGCAATTTCCAATCTCCGGCCACGCGGCCATCCAGTACACCCGCCGCCAGGTCGGATTTTTCTTTTTGCAGCAGCTGAATCTTCTCCTCCACGGTGCCGCGGGCGATCAGCTTGTAGACAAACACCGGTTTTTCCTGGCCGATACGGTAGGCGCGGTCGGTGGCTTGGTTTTCGGTGGCCGGGTTCCACCACGGGTCATAGTGAATCACGGTGTCGGCTTCGGTCAGGTTCAAGCCTACGCCGCCGGCCTTCAGGCTGATGAGAAAAATCTGACGTTTGCCGCTCTGGAATTCCTTCACGGGAGTGCGCCGGTCGCGCGTTTGGCCGGTCAGGATCGCATAGTCGACGCCGCGCTTTTTCAGTTCCTCTTCAATCAACGCCAACATGGAGGTGAACTGCGAAAACAGCAGCACTCGCCGACCTTCTTCGAACAGCTCTTCGAGCATCTCCATCAGGCTGTCGAGCTTGCCCGAAGTACTGCCGCGGACGGGTAGGGTGGCGTCGTTGATCAGGCGCAGGTCGCAGCACACCTGGCGCAGCTTGAGCAGCGCTTCGAGGATGATGATCTGGCTGCGCGCCACGCCTTTGCGAGTAATCTCGTCGCGCACTTTCTTATCCATGGCCAGGCGCATGGTTTCGTAGACGTCGCGTTGGGCGTCGCTGAGTTCGACCCAATGGATGATCTCGGTCTTGGGCGGCAATTCGGTTGCGACTTGTTCCTTGGTCCTGCGCAGCAGGAACGGTTTTATCCGACCGTTAAGGTGCTGTAATCGTACGTCGCTGTGGCGTTTTTCGATCGGCACGCGGTAGTCGCGGTTGAAACTCTTGACGTCGCCAAGCCATCCCGGCAGCAGGAAGTGAAACAACGACCACAGTTCCCCGAGATGGTTTTCCAGCGGTGTGCCGGACAGGCAGAGCCGCTGCCGGGCGTTGAGTTCGCGGGCGGCCTGGGCGGCTTTGCTGGTGGGATTCTTGATGTACTGGGCCTCATCGAGGATCAGTACGTGAAGGGGCTGCGCCTTCAGTTGCTCGACATCCTTGGGGAGCAGGGCATAAGTGGTAAGGATCAGGTCGTAATCTGCCAACCGCTCGAAATGTTTCTTGCGCCCGGCACCGTACAACGCCAGTACCTTGAGCTGCGGGGTGAAATGGCTAGCCTCGTCGAGCCAGTTGGGAATCAGGCTCGTCGGCATCACGACCATGCACGGCCGGTCGAGGCGACCGGCGATTTTTTCGCTGAGAATGTGCGCCAGGGTTTGTAGGGTTTTGCCCAGCCCCATGTCATCCGCGAGGATACCGCCGACCTCCAGCTGCCGCAGCGATTGCATCCAGCTCAGGCCTTCGAGCTGGTAGGGTCGCAGCGTTGCATTCAGGCCTTGCGGCGCGGTGGCGGTGTAGTCCTTGATGTCGCGCAGGCGCTGGGCCAGGCCGCGGATGTGTTCACCGCCCTCCCAGCGCAGGGGCATGTCCTGCAGTGGGTTCAGGCGTAGGGCGTCCGCGCTGTTGAGTCGCAGTTTGGTGGTGCCGGGCTCTTGCAGGTAAAACTCGCCGAGGGTCGCCAGCACTGGTTTCAGCCGGCCGTAGGGTAGGGCCACCTGCTGCGGACCGAATTCCGAATTTGGACGGTTGGGCAAATTGACCAGGATGAGTTCATCATCGCGGCGCCGGGCCAGCCGTTCCGGGTTGAACAGTTCGATGTGCGAGCGCATCAGGTTCAACAGGATCGGCAGCAGGCTCAGGCGCTCGCCATTGACGATGATGCCCAGCTCCAGGTCGAACCAGTCACGCTCCGGTGTGTCCTCGACCGTGGCGTACCACTCGTCCACCGCCGTCAGGTCGAAGCCGAAATCTTCGTCGATCTGCAACTCCCAGCCCTGGCTACGCAGTTTCGGCAGATCGTTGAGGGTAAATGTCAGCCAGGCACTGTCATTGACCATTTCGTACAGTTCGCCAGCGCTTTCCGGCAGCGCCTTGCTTTGCCGTGTCGCAACCTTGAAGCCGAGGATTCGTAGCTGCTCGCGGTAGGACTGTTCTACATCGGTTTGGCGTTTTATCCGCAGCGTCTGGGTTTCCTGGCGAATCAGCACGTCGGTGTTGCGCTGGCCGCTGACGTACTCGTCCAAATAGCTGAACGAGAGCGCAGCGCGGTGCTGGATGTAGCGCTGCATCTTGCCGTTGCGCGGCTCGAAGGCACTGAACTCGACACTCGCCAGCCACAACCGGGGCACCGGCTGCACGTTTTCCACCAAGACCTGCGGCGCAGCCTTGGGGCTGCGGTTGTCCAGCACTGCCTGGAGTTTCTCCAGCAGTTGCACGTCTTTTTCGGCGGCGGGGTAGGCCAGGGTTTCCTGGACTTGCAGCAGCACCGCCGCGCAATGCTTGCAGTTGATGCGCACCGGACAGGAGCACGCCGCTTCAAGGAGGATCAATGCGCCTTTGGCTGACTCTTTCAGGCGAATGGTCTGACGGTAGACGCTGCCACCAGAGCCTTCACAACTGGCAATGACGGTGCTGTCACCGGCCTCGACGATCCTGACGCGGTTTTCCAGGGCGTAACGGCGCCCACGCTCCAGGCTTTGTTCCTTGAATCGATTGACCCAGGAAGGAGCCAGGGGTTTGCTCAGGGGCGAGGGCATAGGCGCGCCGATCAGTCCGGAATCACGTCAGGAGCCTGCCGTGGCGCAGGCGCGGTCAGCGAGGTGATCTTGATCAGCAAGCCCAGGTGGCCGTTATCGAGGAAGTTCAGTTGGCCATTCTTGGTATGGCTTTGCTGCTTCAGTCGCTCGCTGGCGGTGACCAAGCCATTGGCGTCGATTTGATTGATCCAGAAGTCCGCGTCGACGTCGGTGAAGCGACCGAGCTTCAGTTCGAGGGTGCCCTCGATGGGAAACTGGCCGAACTGTTCGGCGCCTTCGCTGACGGCGATTTTACGCCCTTGTTCGCCCAGGTTCTGCTGCCAGGCCTTGTGCATCAGCACGGTGTATTGGCCGCTTGCGTTGAGTTTCTCGACGATGTTGCCCAGTGCCGGCGTGCGCTGGCTGTCCGCGCCAAGGCGGTGCGCGCCAGCGTCCCAGTCTTCCGGTGCGGCGCGGCTGATAATCGCCGGTTCGGCATTCTGGCGGACCAGGATCATTTCAACCTGGTACAGGTCGTCGGCAAACGCCAGGGGAGCGATCAGGGTCATCAACAACGTCAAGGAGCGAAACAGGCGCATTGGGCGTCCTTCAAGCAGTGGTCGGAGTGAGGCGCTCGAACAGCGCTTCAACGGTATTGAAACGCTCTTCCGGGCGTTCCATGGGCACCATGAACTTGAACATCGTGGCACCTTCGAACTTGTAGCGTTTGGGCTGGCCCTGGATCAGCTTGATCAGTACCAGCGGATCGACCGGCGTCTGGGCTTCGAATTCGATACGGCCACCATTGGGACCGCCGTCGACTTTCTTGATGCCCAGTTGCTCGGCCTTGAGCTTGAGCAGCGTGGTGCGGACCAGGTTCTTGGTCGGCTCCGGAAGCAGGCCGAAGCGGTCGATCATCTCCACTTGCAGGTCCTTGAGGCCTTCCTCGTCGGTGGCCGAGGCGATGCGCTTGTACAGGATCAATCGGGCATGGACGTCCGGCAGGTAATCTTCCGGGATCAGCGCCGGCACTCGCAGGTTGATTTCCGGTCCGCCGCCCAGGGGCTGGTCGAGGTTCGGTTGCTCGCCCTTGCGAATCGACTTGACCGCCCGCTCGAGCATTTCCATATACAAGGTGAAGCCGACGGCCTGGATCTGGCCGCTCTGGCCATCGCCGAGCAATTCGCCGGCGCCACGAATTTCCAGGTCGTTGGTGGCCAGCACGAAACCGGCGCCCAGGTCCTGGGTATTGGCGATCGCCTCCAGGCGCTTCTCCGCATCCGGGGTGATTTGCTGGCGCGGCGGCGTCAGCAGGTAGGCATAAGCCTGGTGGTGACTGCGTCCGACCCGGCCGCGCAACTGGTGCAGCTGGGCCAGGCCGAACTTGTCGGCGCGCTCGATGATGATGGTGTTGGCGCTTGGCACGTCGATGCCGGTCTCGATGATGGTCGAGGCGATCAGCACGTTGAAGCGCTTGTGGTAGAAATCGCTCATCACCTGCTCGAGATCACGTTCGCGCATCTGCCCGTGGCCGATGGCGATACGCGCTTCGGGCACCAGCTCCGCGAGGTCGGCGGCGCATTTCTCGATGGTCTTCACGTCGTTGTGCAGGTAATACACCTGCCCGCCGCGCAGCAGCTCACGCAGCAAGGCTTCCTTGACCGTGCTTTTGTTCTGCTCCATGACGAACGTTCGCACCGACAGGCGCCGGGCCGGCGGCGTGGCGATGATCGACAGATCGCGCATGCCCGACACCGCCATGTTCAGCGTGCGCGGGATCGGCGTGGCGGTGAGGGTCAGGATGTCGACTTCGCTGCGCAACGCCTTGAGCTGTTCTTTCTGGCGTACACCGAAGCGGTGCTCCTCGTCGATGATCACCAGCCCGAGATTCTTGATCTTCACGTCATCCTGAAGCAGCTTGTGCGTACCGATGACGATGTCGATCTTGCCCTCGGCCAAGTCGGCAATGGCGGCGTTCACTTCCTTGGTGGATTTGAAACGGCTCATGACCTCCACGGTCACCGGCCAGTCGGCGAAACGGTCGCGGAAACTGTTGTAATGCTGCTGGGCGAGCAGCGTGGTCGGCACCAGGATCGCGACCTGTTTGCCTCCGTGCACGGCAATGAAGGCGGCACGCATCGCCACTTCGGTCTTGCCAAAACCGACATCGCCACACACCAGCCGGTCCATCGGCTTGGGCGCGAGCATGTCGGCGCGCACGGCTTCGATGGTGGTCTGCTGGTCGACGGTCTCTTCGAAGGGAAAGCCGGCGCTGAAGGTTTCGTAATCGGCTTTCGGGTCGGCGAAGGCGTAACCTTCGCGGGCGGCCCGACGGGCGTAGATGTCGAGCAATTCGGCGGCGACGTCGCGCACCTGTTCAGCGGCCTTGCGCTTGGCTTTCTGCCAGGTTTCCGAACCCAGGCGGTGCAGCGGGGCCAGGGCGTCGTCGCTGCCGGTGTAGCGTGCAATCAAATGCAGGTTCGCCACCGGCACGTAGAGCTTGGCGGCTTCGGCATATTCGAGGGTGAGGAATTCGGCGGCCTGGTTATCGATTTCCAGCGTCGCCAGGCCCAGGTAGCGGCCTACGCCATGGTCGATGTGCACCACCGGCGCGCCTTCGCGCAATTCCGTGAGGTTCTTGATGACCGCGTCATTGGCGGCATCGGCGCGTTTTTCACGGCGGCGGCGCTGCATCACGCGCTGGCCGAACAGCGGGCTTTCGGCGACCAGCGCCAGGGCCGGATCCTCGAGAACCAGTCCGTCGTTCAGCGGGGCGATGGTGATTGCCAGGCGATCCTTGCCGGCGACAAAGTCCGGCCAGCTGTCGACAGTCTTCGGCCGCAGCTTGAGGCGCTCGAGCAGCTCCAGCAATACTTCGCGCCGTCCCGCGGACTCAGCGGTGAACAGCACGCGGCCGGGGAACTCGTCAAGGAAACCGGCCAGGGCCGCCAAAGGTTGCGTGGCCTTGGCTTCGATCGCCAGGTCCGGCAGGGGCTTGGCCGGAAAGCGTTCGCGACCGGCACCCACTTCCACGTCCTGCTGGCTCGCCACCACGCGTGGCCAGCTCTTGAGCCGGGCGAAGCAGTCTTCCACCGGCAGGAACAACTCGGCCGGCGGCAATAAAGGTCGGGACGGATCGACGCGGCGTTCTTCGTAACGGTTGCGCACGTCGTTCCAGAAGTTTTCCGCCGCCTGCTCGATGCCTGGCAGGGAAAACACTTGGGTGTCCTGGGGCAGGTAATCGAACAGGGTCGACGTCTCTTCGAAAAACAGCGGCAGGTAATACTCGATCCCCGCAGGGGTGATCCCGCTGCTCAAGTCCTGAAAAATCGGGCAACGGCGGAAATCCACGTCGAAACGTTCGCGAAACCGCGCCTTGAAGCGAGTCACCGCGTCTTTTTGCAGGGGGAATTCCTTGGCCGGCAGCAGGCGGATCGACTGGACCTTGTCGATGGAACGCTGGTTTTCCGGGTCGAAGGTACGCAGCGTCTCGATCTCGTCGTCGAACAGGTCGATGCGATACGGCAATTTGCTGCCCATCGGGAACAGGTCGATCAAGGCGCCACGCACCGTGAACTCACCGTGCTCGTACACCGTATCGACGTAGCGGTAGCCGCTGGCTTCGAGCCGGGTGCGCATTTGCTCGACGTCGAGCTTCTGGCCGATGTCCAGCACCAGGCTGCTGCCGAGCAGGAATTGGGTCGGTGCCAGGCGATGTAGGGCCGTGGTGATGGGCACTACCAAAACGCCATGACTGAGCTCCGGCAGCCGATAAAGGCTGGCGATACGCTGGGAAATGATGTCCTGGTGGGGCGAAAACAGATCGTAGGGCAGGGTTTCCCAGTCCGGGAAATGCAGCACGGGCAAATCCGGGGCGAAGAAAGCCAGCTCCTGTTCGAGCCGCTCGGCGCTCTGGCTGTCAGCGGTCAATAACAGGGTGAAGCGCTTTGCAGCGCTGGCAGCCTCGGCAATGGCCAGGCTCAGGGCGGCACCGGGCAGGTTGCCCCAGTGCTGTTTACCTGCCGCGGCAGGGAGAAGCGGAAGACGCAGAACGGGCACGGAAGGTTGAGCTCCAAGCGTTGCGACAAAGTCGACAATTGTAGCGGGGGAAGTGCCCGGCTGTCAGTCGCGGACTACTCTTGCAGCACCTAAAACCACGGCGCGACGGGCGCGCATTGCTCCGCAGAGGACTCGGCGTCATAATGTAGCCCCTTTTTTCAGCCCCTACATGTGGAAGGTTACCGTGACTCAGAAGCCCGACCAGTGTCTTGGTGAATGGATTGATCGTGAAGCTCTCGCCGAAGCGATGATCCCTCTCATCGGTCAGCTCTACCGCAATAACAATGTGGTGAGTTCGATCTATGGCCGCAGCCTGATCAACCAGTCTGTCATCGCGATCCTCAAGGCCCACCGCTTTGCTCGCCACCGTTCTTCCGACGACAGCGAACTCTCCGTCCACGAAACTTTCCCCCTGCTCAAGGCCATGAGCGAGCTCAAGCTCGGCGCGGCTTCGGTAGACCTGGGCAAGTTGGCTTTCAAATTCCGCAACGAAGGCAATGGCCGTAGCGCCGAGCAATTCGTGCGTGAAGAAATGGCTGATGTGGTCGGTCAGCAAAACGCTTCGGCCCGCAAAGGCACTGACGTCGTGCTGTACGGTTTCGGTCGTATCGGCCGTCTGCTGGCGCGCATCCTGATCGAAAAAACCGGCGGTGGCGACGGCCTGCGCCTGCGGGCCATCGTGGTGCGCAAGGGCGCCGAGAATGACCTGACCAAGCGCGCCAGCCTGCTGCGTCGCGATTCGGTCCATGGTTCGTTCAACGGCACCATCACCATCGATGAAGAAAACAACACCATCACCGCCAACGGTAACCTGATCCAGGTGATCTACGCGAAGAACCCGGCCGAGGTGGATTACACCCAGTACGGCATCAAGGACGCCCTGCTGGTGGACAACACCGGTGTATGGCGTGACGCCGACGGCCTCGGCCAGCATCTGGCCTGCCCGGGGATCGACCGTGTTGTTCTGACTGCGCCTGGCAAGGGCAAGCTGAAGAACATCGTTCACGGCATCAACCACAACGAAATCACCGCTGACGACAAGATCGTGTCCGCCGCTTCCTGCACCACCAACGCCATCGTGCCGGTGCTCAAGGCTGTGAACGACAAGTTCGGCATCATCAACGGTCACGTCGAAACCGTTCACTCGTACACCAACGACCAGAACCTGATCGACAACTTCCACAAGGGTGATCGCCGTGGCCGCAGCGCCGCGCTGAACATGGTCATCACCGAGACCGGCGCCGCTACCGCCGCCGCCAAGGCCCTGCCTGAGCTGGCCGGCAAGCTGACCGGTAACGCGATCCGTGTACCAACGCCGAACGTGTCGATGGCCATTCTCAACCTGAACCTTGAGAAAGCCGCCACTCGTGAGGAGATGAACGAGTACCTGCGCTACATGGCGCTGCACTCCGATCTGCACAAGCAAATCGACTTCGTCAACTCGCAGGAAGTCGTGTCCACCGACTTCGTGGGCTCGCGCCACGCCGGTGTTGTCGACGCCGAAGCAACCATCGTCCAGGACAATCGCGTTGTTCTGTACGTCTGGTACGACAACGAGTTCGGCTACAGCTGCCAGGTGGTTCGCGTAATGGAAGACATGGCTGACGTGAATCCGCCTGCGTTCCCGCGCTAAGCCTTAGCCGTTTGTGAAAACGCCCCGACTTGTCGGGGCGTTTTTTTTTCGCCTGGGGTTTGTCAGGCGCCGCTGACCATTGAAGCCTGCGCCGTCCGCAATTCATGCCGATTGCCCTTGAACAGCACCAAGGTCGCGATCAACCCGAGCACCGCCGCACCACTGAGCCAGATCCCTGGTGCGGCCTTGTTGTCGAGCACATGGATCAGGTAGGTACAGGCCGCCGGGGTAAACCCACCGAACGTCGCCGTCGCCAGGCTGTAGGCCAGGGAAAAACCAGTGGTGCGCACTTCGACGGGCATGATTTCCGTCAAGGCGACCACCATCGCTCCGTTGTACGATCCATACAGGAACGACAACCACAACTCGACGATCAGCAAATGGCTGAAGCTGGGGTTCGCCACCAGCCAGGACAGCGCGGGGTACGCAGTCAAGATTGCGAGAATGGTCGCAGCCAGCAGCAGGGGTTTACGTCCAATCTTGTCGGAAAACGCGCCCATGACCGGCAGCCAGAAGAAATTCGATAAGCCGATACACACCGTGACCAGCAGCGCATCCAGGTCCGACAGGTTCAGCTCGGCCTTGCCAAATGTCGGTGTGTAGGCGGTGATCAGGTAAAACGACACGGTGGTCATCACCACCAGCGCCATGCCCGCCAGGACGATGCCAAAATTCTGGCCGATGGAGCGGACGATTTCCGCCAGGGTAGGGCGGTGTTTTCTTGCCTGGAATTCAGGTGTTTCTTCCAGTGAGCGGCGAATCACGAAGATGACCGGTACGATCAGGCATCCGACGAGGAACGGCACGCGCCAGCCCCATTCACCCATTTCCACGGGGCTCAGCCAATGATTCAGAGCGACTCCCAGCAAGCCGGCAAACACCACGGCGGCCTGTTGGCTGGCGGATTGCCAACTGACAAAAAAGCCCTTGCGCCCCGGCGTGGAAATCTCCGCCAGGTACACCGACACACCACCCAATTCGACGCCAGCGGAGAAGCCTTGCAACAACCGCCCCAGCAGCACCAGCAACGGCGCTGCCACGCCGAGGGTGGCGTAACCGGGCACGCAGGCAATCAGCACGGTGCCGGCTGCCATCATCGCGAGGGTGATGATCAGGCCTTTGCGGCGGCCGTGGCGGTCGATGTAGGCGCCGAGAAAAATCGCCCCCAGCGGACGCATGAGGAACCCGGCGCCGAACGTCGCCAAGGACAGCATCAGGGAGGCAAAGGCACTGTCGGTGGGAAAGAATGTCTTGGCGATGGCTGTGGCGTAGAAGCCGTACACCATGAAATCGAACATCTCCAGGAAGTTGCCGCTGACAACACGAAAAATCGCCTTGCCGTTGCTCGTTTGGGAAGACATGTGTAGGTACTCACTTTGGCCAATCTTGTAGGGAAGCATTGCTCGCTGCGGGAGCGCTGTAGCCCATAATGGCCGGCGTGGTTTTGAGGGGAGATGAAGATTTGTTAACTGGACGATGGATTGGGCTTGTGATGCTGGCCGGCGTGTTGTCCGGTTGCGGCAACGGCGACACCCTTGAACGCTTCGATGGCCCGACCATGGGTAGTCGCTATTCGATCCAGTACGTCAGGCATGTCGCCACAGCCGGTCCGAAAGAGGTGCGCGGCGAGGTGGAAAACATCCTTGCCGAGGTCGATCGGCAATTTTCCACTTACCGCGGTGACTCGGACATCGAGCGTTTCAACGCGCTGCCAGCCGACAGTTGTGCGGTCATGCCCGTTCCGGTTCTCGAATTGATCCGGGTCGGTGAGCAGCTGTCTTCGCAAAGCGATGGCGCTTTCGACCTGACCGTCGAACCTTTGCTGAATCTATGGGGGTTCGGCCCCCAGTCACGTACCGAAGAGGTCCCCGGCGCCGACGCTTTGGCCCAGGCACGGCAACGTGTCGGCTATCGGCACTTGCACATCGACGGCGAGCGGTTGTGCAAAGACGCCGCGGTCGAGGTCGACTTCAACAGCATCGCCGCAGGCTATGCCGTCGACCGCATCGCCGCCCGGCTCAAGGCATTGGGCATCGACAGTTATCTGGCCGAGGTCACTGGAGAACTCAGGGCCGCTGGGCGCAAGCCGGATGATTCCGCGTGGCGTGTCGCCTTGGAAGAACCCCGGGACGACAAGCGAGTGGCGGAGCGTGTCATTGAGCTCGATGGTTATGGCGTTTCGACCTCGGGCGACTACCGTAAATATTTCGAGCAGGGCGGCAGGCGATATTCCCACACCTTTGATGCACGCACCGGTGCGCCGGTCCTACACAACCTGGCGTCCGTCACGGTGATTCATCCTTCGGCGCTAATGGCCGATGGACTATCGACGCTGTTGCTGATTCTCGGCCCTGAACAGGGTTGGGACTATGCCCAGGAGCATGGCATCGGGGTATTTTTTGTCTTGCGGGACAATGACCGTTTCGTCGTTCGCACAAACGATGCGTTTGAACGGATGGCCGGCGGAAAAAATCAATGATGACAGCGCCCTGAAAGCCTACCTGTGGCGAAATAGCGCAGGTAAAGGGGAGCGCCCCCTAGCCTACGACGCGACCAAGGGGTAATGTGCGCGGCGTTGACGCTTCTATAGACTGTGGCCGGGCTCGTGAACCGGCCTGAAAATTGTTCCTTCATGCCGCCGGCCGGCATGATTTAGCCGTCGATGCCAAATGTGGCATCGCGGCCTGTTCTGAGGAGTACGCATGGCTGTCTACAACTACGACGTGGTGGTACTGGGCTCCGGCCCGGCGGGGGAAGGCGCGGCAATGAACGCGGCCAAGGCAGGGCGCAAGGTGGCGATGGTCGACAGCCGTCGGCAGGTCGGCGGCAACTGCACCCACTTGGGTACCATCCCGTCCAAGGCCTTGCGTCACTCGGTCCGGCAGATCATGCAGTTCAACACCAACCCGATGTTCCGGGCCATCGGCGAGCCGCGCTGGTTCTCCTTCCCGGACGTGCTCAAGAGCGCCGAGAAGGTGATCTCCAAGCAAGTGGCCTCGCGTACCGGCTACTACGCCCGCAACCGTGTTGACGTATTTTTCGGCACCGGCAGCTTTGCCGACGAGCAGACGGTCGAAGTGGTCTGCGGTAATGGCGTGGTCGAGAAACTGGTGGCCAAGCACATCATCATCGCCACTGGATCGCGCCCGTATCGCCCGGCCGACATCGATTTCAACCACGCGCGTATCTACGATAGCGACACCATCCTGAGCCTGGGGCACACCCCGCGCAAGCTGATCGTCTACGGCGCCGGCGTGATCGGTTGCGAGTACGCCTCGATCTTCAGCGGCCTGGGTGTGCTGGTGGAACTGGTGGACAACCGCGGCCAATTGCTGAGCTTCCTCGACTCGGAAATCTCCCAGGCCCTGAGCTATCACTTCAGCAACAACAACATCACCGTGCGCCACAACGAAGACTACGAGCGCGTCGAAGGCTGCGACAACGGCGTGATCCTGCACCTCAAGTCGGGCAAGAAGATCAAGGCCGACGCCTTGCTCTGGTGCAACGGCCGTACCGGTAACACCGATACCCTGGGCCTGGAAAATATCGGCGTGAAGGTCAACAGCCGCGGCCAGATCGAAGTCGACGAGAACTATCGCACCTGCGTGCCGAACATCTATGGTGCCGGCGACGTGATCGGTTGGCCGAGCCTGGCCAGCGCCGCCCACGACCAGGGCCGTTCGGCTGCTGGCAGCATTGTCGACAATGGCAGCTGGCGCTTCGTCAACGACGTGCCGACCGGCATCTACACCATTCCGGAGATCAGCTCGATCGGCAAGAACGAGCAGGAGCTGACCCAGGCCAAGGTGCCGTACGAAGTGGGCAAGGCGTTCTTCAAGAGCATGGCGCGGGCGCAGATCGCCGGCGAGCCGCAAGGCATGCTGAAGATCCTGTTCCACCGCGAGACCCTGGAAGTGCTGGGCGTGCACTGCTTCGGCTACCAGGCATCGGAGATCGTGCACATTGGCCAGGCGATCATGAACCAGCCGGGCGAACTGAACACGTTGAAGTACTTCGTCAACACCACGTTCAACTACCCGACCATGGCCGAAGCCTACCGGGTAGCGGCCTATGACGGGCTCAACCGGCTTTTTTGAGCGGCTCCGGCCGGTGGCCTGAGCCGGCCGGGGAGACCGATTTCAGCAATTCTCGAGGGTGGCAGTGGCCAAACCGGGAAAGTCTGTAATCAGGCTGTCAGCGCCAAAGTCGGCGAGCCTGCGCATGAGCGCGGGCTCGTTGACGGTCCACACCGACACATGCAGCCCCTGGCGCTGCGCCTTGACCAGGCGCTCCGGCGTGCACAGGGTCCAGTTCAGCGCGAGAATCTCGCAGCCATAGCTTTGGGCAACCTTCAACGGGTCGAGCCAGGCGTATTCGGCCACCAGTCCACGGGAAATGTCTGGCGTCAGGTCCAGGGCGGCCTTGAGCACTTCCCGGGAACTGGACGTGATGGTGATCTTGTCCAGCAGCCCGAAACGCTGGGCCATCTCGCGAATCCCCAGCACCGTGGCGGCAGCCCGGGTGCGTGATGCGCTTTTCACCTCTAGCTGCCAGTGCTCGAAATCACATTGTTCGAACAGTTCCTCCAGGCGCGGGATCGGGCAAGGCTTGATCCAGCCGGGTCCACCCTTGCGCGCGTCGTAGGTCACCAGTTCGGCAGCGGTGTGTTCAACGACCTTGCCCCGACGGTCCGTGGTGCGCTTGAGGGTCGGATCGTGGATCACCATCAACTCGCCGTCCATTGACAAGTGCAGGTCCAGCTCGCAACGGCGCACGCCGTGCTTGAGGCATTCCTGGAAACCGATGAGGGTGTTTTCCGGTGCTTCGCCCTTGGCGCCGCGGTGGCCATAAATGAGGGTCACGGTTCTTCCTTATTGATGCCAGATTCGTTCAGTTCTCGGGCCAGGCGTCGTTCTTGAGCCTGTTTTTGCAGGATATAGCGGGCCAGCAATTGACGCTGGGCGTCGGTCGGGTGCTCAAACTCGGTGCCTACGTCATAGCCACCGCCCTTGGGGTCGCAATGGGTAACGCGGGCCCGGAGCAACAACCCCAAGGCCTGGGGCATCAGCACCAGTTTGATCGACAGGTGTGCGCCGACGGCAATGGGGGTGGGGTATTGGAAGTCGATGCCGCCTTCGGAGATGATCACCGGCTGGGGTTCGCCGATTTCGCCGAGCACCGTCACGGCGATGACCTGGCTGAGCAAATCGATGCGCTTGTTCATGGCCTTGAGATAGGCCGCGATGCTGCGTTCGCGCTCGCTGATCTGGCGCAACAGGTGTTGTGACTCGAATTCGCTCAGGTGCAGTTCGCTGAGCAGATTGAACAGTGGGGACTCATCCTGCAACACTTCCTGGCTGGCAGCTTCAGGAATGGACAAGGGCCGAATTTCCAGTGCGATCGTGTCCTCGATACGGTAGTATTCGCGGCGATCTTCTTCATCTAATGTCGACATGGCGAACCCATGGTAGCGGCGGTGGTCTGAGTGTAAAGCTGGTTTGTGACCCCCGCCACAAGGACGTTCCTTTTCCCTCCGAACAAGCCCCGACATGTTCAGACCTCTCTTCGTATTTATCGGCACGCGTTATACCCGTGCAAAGCGTCGCAATCATTTTGTATCGTTCATTTCCCTGACGTCCATCATCGGACTCGCCTTGGGCGTGGTCGTGATGATCGTCGTGCTGTCGGTGATGAACGGCTTCGATCATGAAATGCGCACCCGCGTGCTGGGCATGGTGCCCCACGCGACCCTCGAAACCGGGGAAGCCATCAGCGACTGGCCAAGCCTGGCCGCCAAGGTCAAGCAGAACCCGCAGGTGCTGGCCGTTGCGCCTTTCACCCAGATGCAGGGGCTGCTGACCAACGACGGCAAGGTGTCCAAGGTCTTGCTCAACGGCATCGACCCCGGGCTCGAACGGCAGGTGTCGATCATCGACAACTTCATGAAACAGGGGAAGCTCGACGACTTGACGCCGGGCAGCTTCGGTATCGTGATCGGCGACAAGGCTGCGGCCAAGCTCGGCGTCGCCATCGGCGACAAGCTGACGTTTGTCGCTCCGGAGGTCACCGTGACGCCGGGCGGGATGTTCCCGCGCATGAAGCGCTTTACCGTGGTCGGCATTTTCCATGTCGGCGCCGGCGAGCTGGACGGCTACCTGGGCGTGACCAATCTCCAGGACCTGGCCCGCCTGCATCGCTGGAAGCCGGATCAGGTGCAGGGCCTGCGGCTGAAGTTCGACGATTTGTTCCAGGCGCCGCGCGTCGCCTGGAGCATTGCCCAGCAGCTCGGCGAAGACCGTTACTACGCCCGCGACTGGACCCGCACCCACGGCAACCTGTACCAGGCGATCCGCATGGAGAAGGCCATGATCGGCCTGCTGCTGTTGCTGATCGTGGCCGTGGCGGCCTTCAACATCATCTCGACGCTGGTGATGGTGGTGAACGACAAGAAAGGCGACATCGCCATCCTGCGCACCCTCGGCGCCACGCCGGGGCAGATCATGCGCATCTTCATGGTCCAGGGCACGGTCATCGGTGTGATCGGTACGTTCGTGGGGGCCTTGGTCGGGATGTTCGCCGCATTGAATGTCAGCGCCGCGATTGCCGCCCTTGAAGGGCTGCTCGGGCACAAGTTTCTCAACGCCGACGTGTATTTCATCGACTACCTGCCATCGCAGTTGCAGTCCGATGACGTGTTGATGGTCTGCGGCGCCGCGTTGATCCTGAGTTTCCTCGCCACCCTGTACCCAGCCTGGCGTGCCGCGCGCACCCAGCCGGCAGAGGCGTTACGTTATGAGTGAGTCGGGCATGAGTGAAAAAGCTATCTTGAGCTGCCGCAACCTGGGCAAATCCTACGAGGAAGGACCGGAGTCGGTGGTGGTGTTGTCGGGCCTGCAGCTGGAGCTGCATCCTGGCGAGCGCGTGGCGATTGTCGGCACCTCCGGATCGGGCAAAAGTACCTTGCTCAACCTGCTCGGTGGCCTGGATACGCCGACTGCCGGCAGTGTCTGGCTGGCCGGTGAAGAACTGTCGGCGCTAAACGAGAAGGCCCGGGGCCTGCTGCGCAACCGGTCCCTGGGTTTCGTCTACCAGTTCCACCATTTGCTGCCCGAGTTCACGGCGCTGGAGAACGTCTGCATGCCGCTGTTGATCGGCCGCACGGCGATTCCCGAAGCCCGGCAGCGCGCCACGGCGTTGCTGGAGCGGGTAGGGCTGGGCCATCGCCTGGAGCACAAGCCGGCCGAGCTGTCCGGCGGTGAGCGCCAGCGCGTGGCGATTGCCCGGGCCCTGGTCAACAAGCCGGGGCTGGTGATGCTCGACGAGCCCACCGGTAACCTCGACTCCCACACCGCCCAGGGCATCCAGGACTTGATGCTGGAACTCAGCACCTCGATGCGCACCGCGTTCCTGGTGGTGACTCACGACATGAACCTGGCCCGCCAGATGGACCGCGTCCTGCACTTGCAGGAAGGTTGCCTGACGCCCATCTGACCGACCGAAACCCGGCGCCTGTTGAACAGCGCCGGGTCTTTTATTTTCATACGGTGCCCCGCGAATGTTCAGACCGTTATCGATCTTTATCGGCACGCGCTATACCCGCGCCAAGCGCCGCAATCGCTTTGTTTCGTTCATCTCCATGACCTCGATGATCGGCCTCGCCTTGGGCGTGCTGGCGATGATCGTGGTGTTGTCGGTAATGAACGGCTTCCAGCGCGAAATGAGCTCGCGCATCCTCGGCATGGTGCCCCACGCGACCATCGTCGGCGTCAATCCTATCGACGACTGGCAGCCGGTGGCCGCCGCGGCGTTGAAGAATCCCGAAGTGACCGCCGCCGTGCCGTTTACCGAGATGGAGGGGATGCTGAGCCATAAAGGTTCAATGCAGCCGATCCAGATCAGCGGCATCGATCCGGCCCAGGAAGGCAAGGTCTCGATCGTCGCCCAGCACATCGTCCAGGGGCGTCTCGATGCCCTGAAGCCGGGCGAGTTTGGCGTTGTCATCGGCGAAATCACTGCCCGGCGTTTCCGCCTCAACGTCGGCGACAAGCTGACCTTGATCGTGCCGGAAATCAGCACCGCGCCGGGTGGCATCACGCCACGGATGCAGCGGCTGAATGTGGTGGGTGTGTTCAAGGTCGGTGCAGAGTTGGACGGCTCGATGGCGCTGATCCACCTCGCCGACGCCGCACAGATGCAGCACTGGCAGCCGAACCAGGTGCAGAGTGTGCGCCTGGCGGTGAAGGATTTGTACGCGGCCCCGAAAGTGTCCGGTGATATCGCCACCGGCCTTGGCGCGGGCTACAAGGCCGACGACTGGACCCACACCCAGGGCAGCCTGTTCAGCGCCATGAAAATGGAAAAGACCATGATCGGCCTGCTGTTGTTGATGATCGTCGCGGTGGCGGCGTTCAACATCATCGCCACCTTGATCATGGTAGTGAACGATAAAGGCGCGGACATCGCCATCTTGCGCACGATTGGCGCCACACCGCGGCAGATCATGGCGATCTTCATGGTCCAGGGCACAGTGATTGGCGTCGTCGGCACGTTGATCGGCGGCGTGCTGGGGGTGATTGCGGCGTTGAACGTCAGCGAATTGGTGGGGTGGCTGGAGCGGGTCAGCGGCCAGCATATCTTCAGTTCAGACGTGTACTTCGTCAGTAACTTGCCGTCGGAGCTGCAGCGTGGCGACGTGATATTGATCTGCTCCGCCGGGTTCATCCTGAGCTTCCTCGCCACCGTATACCCGGCCTGGCGCGCGGCGAAGATCGAACCGGCGCAGGCGTTGCGGTATTCCTGAGGCCGAGAGTTTGCTCCAAAGCCCTTGTGGCGAGGGGATTTATCCCCGCTGGGCTGCGGAGCAGCCCTAAATCCAGACGCCTCGGTGCACCAGACAGACTGAGTTGTTCATTTTGGGGCCGCTTCGCGACCCAGCGGGGATAAATCCCCTCGCCACAGGTATGAGTTGCCTTCAATTGCTCTTTGGCAACTCGATCACAAACCGCGTCCAGCCATCAGCCGATTCGCAGCGGATCTCCCCGCCATGGGCGCGGATGATCGAGCGGGTGATGGCCAGCCCCAGTCCAGCGTGCTCGCTGCTGCCTTCCTGGCGGGACGGATCGGCGCGATAGAAACGGTCGAACAGGCGCGGCAGCAAGTCCGCTGTAATGCCTTCGCCACTGTTCTCCACGCTGACACTCACCTCTTGAGCTCCATCCACAATCCGCACACGCACTTCGCCGCCATCGGGAGTGAAGCGCAGGGCGTTGTCCATCAGGTTGGAGAGGGCCCGGCGCACCATGTTGCGGTCTCCCTCTATGTGGCTATTGCCCTCGCGGCTCAGGTGCACATGGGTGTCTTCGGCCAGGGGGGCGAAAAACTCCAGCAGCAGATCCGCTTCCTGGGCAAGGTCCAGCGGTTCGCGGTGGAGCGCCAGCAAGCCATGATCGGCTTTGGCGAGGTAGAGCATGTCGTTGACCAGTTGCGCCATCCATTGCAGTTCTTCGAGGTTGCCGTGCAGCGCTTCGCGGTAATCCTCCAGTGAGCGCTCGCGGGTGAGTGTGACCTGAGTGTGGGTCAGCAGGTTCGACAATGGCGTGCGCAATTCATGGGCGATATCGGCAGAGAAGGCAGAAAGACGTTGAAAGGCGTCATCCAGGCGTCCGAGCATGTCGTTGATGCTGTGGGCCAATTCCGCCAGTTCGGCGGGCATATGCTCTTCTGGCAGTCGGGCGTTGAGTGAGCGGGCCGAGACATTGCTGGCAATGGCGCCCATGCGTCGCAAGGGGCGCAGACCACGTCGCGCTGCCCAGGCGCCGAGCAGGGCGGTGGCCACGGCCGAGAGGCCGACGGTCAACCAGATCAGGCGCTGCATGCGCTGTAGGAAGTGCTGGTGATGAGTGATGTCGAGCAACAGCGTGAGCTGCGCCGAGTCCGCGCGATCAAGATACAGCGGCGCATTCAACACCCGATAATCATTGTTGGCGTCGCTGAGCGTGGACAAGCCAAGCCGCTCCGGCACTTGCGCTGGAATTCGAATCGAGCCGCCATGCCAGCGGACGCCTTCGTTGTCCTTGATGCGCAAGGCCAAGTCTGCCTGACGGCTCAACTCATCGTCCAGGAGTTTGCGCGGATCGTGGCCATGGCTGTCCTGCAAGGCGCGCCGCACGCCAATCAACTTGGCTTCGAGCACTTGCTGGTCCAGCTCGATGAAGTGCGCCTCGCTGCCTCGGCTGAACAGTACGCCTGCAAACAACGACACAATGGCGGTGCACGCAGCGAAAAGCAGTGCCAAGCGATTGCTCAGCGTCCATCGATGATTCACAGGCTGCGCTCTTCGAGGACATAGCCCATGCCGCGCACGGTGTGGATCAGCTTGTTGGGAAACTCATCGTCGACCTTGATCCGCAGACGCCGGATTGCCACCTCGATGACGTTGGTATCGCTGTCGAAATTCATGTCCCAGACCTGCGAGGCAATCAGCGACTTTGGCAGTACTTCGCCCTGGCGCCGCAGCAGCATTTCCAACAAGGCAAACTCCTTGGCGGTCAAATCGATGCGTCGGCCACTGCGCTCTACTCGCCGGCGGATCAGGTCCAGGCGCAGGTCCGCCAGTTGCAGGCTGGTTTCCTGGGTCGCCGAACTGCCTCGGCGCAACAGGCTCCGAACCCGGGCCAGCAGTTCGGAAAAGGCAAAGGGCTTGACCAGGTAATCGTCGGCGCCCAGTTCCAGCCCGTGTACCCGATCCTGCACCGCATCGCGCGCGGTCAGGAACAGCACCGGCGTCTCCAGCCCAGCCCCGCGTACCGCTTGCAGGATCTGCCAGCCATCACGACCGGGCAGCATCACGTCTAGGATCAGCAGCTTGTATTCACCGCTTAGGGCCAGTTGCTGGCCGGTGATGCCATCGGCCACCAAGTCGGCGTTGAAACCGGCTTCGCTCAAGCCTTGGCGCAGGTATTGGCCGGTTTTCAATTGGTCTTCGACGATCAGCAGTTTCATGGGTTGCTCGCGGCTGTGTTTGAACGAGGGCGTTATACCGTGGCGCATCGTGTCATGGGTCAAGCTGACAAAGTTGTAATGCGACTGCAAGTCAGTTGGCGGAGTAAGGGCTCAAGAGAACCGTAAAGACTGGTAGAATCCGCTGATTCTTCAGTCAGGTTTCCGTCATGCATCCCGCAGCCGAACATTCGCCGCTGGGCAAATCCAGCGAATACATCGCCACGTACACGCCCTCATTGCTATTCCCGATCCCGCGCACCGCGAAATGGGCGGAGCTGGGCCTGACGGCCGAGACCCTGCCGTACAAGGGTGTGGATTTCTGGAACTGTTTCGAGCTGTCCTGGCTGTTGCCGTCCGGCAAGCCGGTGGTGGCTATCGGTGAGTTCGCGATCCCGGCGGATTCGCCGAACATCATCGAATCGAAATCCTTCAAGCTGTACCTGAACTCGTTGAACCAGACCCCGTTCGCCGATACCGCGAGCCTGGAAGCGACCTTGCACAAGGATCTGTCAGCGGCGGCGGGTAAACCAGTGAGTGTGCGCATTCGTAGCCTCAAGGACGTAGAGCGCGAAGGCGTCGTGGCGCTGCCGGGTGTGTGCATCGACGACCTGGACATCAGCGTCGACTCCTACGAGCATCCGCGTCCGGAGTTGCTGCGTTGCGATGCATCGCGCATCGTTGAGGAGAGCGTGCACAGCCATCTGCTCAAATCCAATTGCCCGGTGACCAGCCAGCCGGATTGGGGCAGCGTGGCGGTGGAGTATCGCGGTGCGGCGCTGGACCACGCGAGCCTGCTGGCCTACATCGTCAGCTTTCGCCAGCATTCGGATTTCCATGAGCAATGCGTGGAGCGGATCTTCCTCGATCTGCAGCGCTTGCTCAAGCCGGAGAAACTGACAGTGTATGCACGGTATGTGCGGCGGGGTGGGTTGGATATCAACCCGTATCGCAGTACTGAAGCGGTGCAGTTGCCGAACCAGCGCTTGGTTCGTCAATAAACCTCCCTTCAAGGGTATGTAGGTCAACAGTAAAAAGCCCCGCTATCGCCAGCGGGGCTTTTGCATCCGGTCATTCAGATTCCCATGTTACCCAACGTCAGCATGATGTTGCGCAACGTGCCCGCGATACCCGGGTGGTCAACCTCAAAGCGCTCCACGGCCAAGTTCACGCCGTCGACCAGGTTGTTGTCCTGAAGCTGGTTTTCCAATTGGATCTTAGCGTCAATCTGCGCCATTAACTGATGCAGGTGTTCGCGCTCTGGCTCAGACAACGGCGGGTTCTGGTCCAATTGCTCGCGCAGGGCATTCAGTTGTTCTTGCAGTTCGCGGCGGGCAGGCATTGGCGTACTCCCTTTATTGATAGGCACTTCCATGGACCGTGACGCGGCGTCAAAAGTCCGTGGCTTGCCTTAAGAGTAATCCACACTTACGCGCCCTGCATGATCCTGGTCAGGGCTTCTCGCCTTTAAGTCGGCGCAGGCTGATATCGGCCAGGCAGGTATCGAGTTCGCCCAGATGATCGATCACCGAATGCACGCCCAGGCCGAACAGCTGCACGGTGGCCTTGGCGCGTTTGGCCTCCCGTTCTTGTTGGCTCAAGGCCTGCCACTCGGCGGGCGCCAGGCCGCACAACGAGCCACAGGACGCCAGCCCGATGGTCCACAGACCGGCGTTGAGCCCCGACTGCAACAACTTCGGTTCGCTACTGACCAACACGCAGCCGTCCAATTGCTGGACGTCCAGCGCCATCAGCGATTGCCAGCAAGCGTGCGGTGCTGGCCATGGCTGATTTGTTGCAGGAAGTTGCGGCGCCTTGATGAATGCCGGCAATGACGCGGCGAGGCTATGGCTGACAGCAGGCGGCAATTCGTCGAGCCAGGCGCAGGGGATGTCCAGATGCTGCAAACGTTGCAGACTCTCCAATGCACCGGGTGTCGGTTGTGCGAGATCGGTCGGCGTGGCCCCTGGCTGGCGAACACGCGCGCCGAAATCCACCAGGCATCCACTCAGGCCAAACAGTACAGCGGTGAGGCTGGGAGCGGGGAGGGGCAGGGCTTCGGCGCGGGGCATGAGAACGTCCTTGAAATAACCAAGCAGCCTAACGAGCTCCTGTGACAGTCCGGTGACAATGAAATGAAGGCGGAGGATCGCGGAATGTTCCTACAGCCAGCTGCTCTTTTCATTGCTGCCTATCCACGCGTTCCGCCTTATACTAGCCACCTTACCGCCTGGGCTCGGCGCCCTTGCCAGATTAATCCAAGGAGTTTTTCCCTATGCGCTGGAGCCATCGTCTAGCTCAGCTGTGTCTGTCTGCCAGTGTCCTGCTGGTGCCGTTCGCCGCCCAGGCCGCCACGGAAGAAGATCCATGGGAAAGCGTCAACCGTCCGATCTTTACGTTCAATGACACCATCGACACCTATGCCCTGAAGCCGCTGGCCCAAGGTTATCAATACGTAACGCCGCAATTCCTTGAGGACGGCATCCACAACATGTTCCGCAACATCGGTGACGTGGGCAACCTCGCCAACGACGTGCTGCAAGCCAAGCCGGCCGCCGCCGGTGTCGACACTGCGCGACTGATCTTCAACACCACGTTTGGCCTCCTGGGCTTCTTCGACGTAGGCACCAAGATGGGGTTGCAGCGCAACGACGAAGATTTTGGCCAGACCTTGGGGTACTGGGGCCTGGGCAGTGGGCCGTACTTGATGCTGCCCTTGCTCGGGCCTAGCACCTTGCGTGATGCGCCGGCGAAGATGGTCGACAGCTATGCCACGCCGTACCCGTATATCGATAATGTGTCGGTGCGCAATTCGATCTGGGGCCTGAACATCGTCGACACCCGCGCCAGCCTGTTGTCGGCCGAGAAGATGGTCAGCGGCGACAAATACGTGTTCATCCGCAATGCCTACCTGCAAAACCGCGAATTCAAGGTCAAGGATGGCCAGGTCGAAGACGATTTCTGATTTCGATTTGTAAAACACGAAGGCGGCCGAAAGGCCGCCTTCTTCGCTTTGGCGTCTGTCAAGGCGCAGATCCATCCTTCCATTGAGTTACGCTTCGCTCGGTTCTTATAACTCTCCGGACTTTGACAAATAAAGACGGCAAGCGGCTATCTGCATGAGCTTGAAACGCCCCGCGGATGGGAGTACCGTCTGCGCCTTAGAAGGGCACCTCTGATGTAACTGCGTGTAGGGCAAAGGCCTGAAACCTGTACGACAGAGAGGCTAGAAAGCGAATCCAGTAGTGCGCGCCAGGCCCGATCGCCCAGCCCGCTACGCCAACCTAATTCTGGCGCCGTTTGCCCACATGCCAATAACCAGTGCCACGCTGCTGATAATCGATGATGACGAAGTGGTGCGAGCCAGTCTCGCAGCCTACTTGGAAGACAGTGGTTTCAGCGTCCTGCAGGCCAGCAATGGCCAACAGGGTCTCCAGGTATTCGAGCAGGACAAGCCCGACCTGGTCATCTGCGACCTGCGCATGCCGCAGATGGGCGGACTCGAACTCATTCGCCAGGTCACCGAGCTGTCGTCGCAGACGCCGGTGATCGTGGTGTCGGGTGCGGGCGTGATGAATGACGCGGTCGAAGCCTTGCGCCTGGGCGCGGCGGACTACCTGATCAAGCCCCTCGAAGACCTCGCCGTGCTTGAGCACTCCGTACGCCGGGCGCTGGATCGCTCGCGCCTGTTGGTGGAAAACCAACGTTACCGCGAGAAGCTGGAGACAGCCAATCGTGAGCTGGAAGCCAGCCTGAACCTGCTGCAGGAAGACCAGAATGCCGGGCGCCAGGTGCAGATGAACATGCTGCCGGTCAGCCCCTGGACAGTCGATGGCTTCCGCTTTGCGCACCAGATCATCCCGTCGTTGTACCTGTCGGGGGATTTTGTCGATTATTTCCGGGTCGATGAACGTCGAGTGGCATTCTATCTGGCGGACGTTTCCGGCCATGGCGCTTCGTCGGCGTTCGTGACGGTACTGCTGAAATTCATGACCACGCGCCTGCTGTTCGAATCCAAGCGCAACGGTACTTTGCCGGAATTCAAGCCTTCGGAAGTCCTTGGGCATATCAACCGGGGCCTGATCAGTTGTAAGCTGGGTAAACACGTCACGATGGTCGGTGGAGTCATCGACGAGGAGACTGGTTTGTTGACGTATAGCATCGGCGGTCACCTGCCGTTGCCTGTGTTGTATACACCTGACAGTGTTCGTTACCTGGAAGGGCGTGGTTTGCCGGTGGGCCTGTTCAACGAGGCGACCTATGAAGACCACGTGCTGGAACTGCCACCGGCGTTCAGCCTGACGCTGATGTCTGATGGCATTTTGGACCTTTTGTCAGAACCTACACTCAAAGAGAAAGAAGCAGCCTTGCCTGAACGGGTAAGTGCGGCGGGCGGCAGCCTGGAAGGCCTGCGGCAAGTGTTTGGATTAGCCACGCTAGGGGAGATGCCGGATGATATCGCCCTGTTAGTGTTGAGCAGGAACCTTTGATGAGTACCGGTAGAATCCAGTTCGCCGAGCAGGACGGCACATTTGTCCTGAAGTTTGTCGGTGAAGTGCGCCTGACCTTGTGTTCAGCGCTGGATGCGACAATCGAAAAGATCTTCACCGCGCTGAACTTCAGCGCCATCGTGATCGACTTGACCGAAACCCGCAGCATCGACAGCACCACCTTGGGCTTGCTGGCCAAACTGTCGATCCTGTCGCGGCAAAAGGTCGGCCTGCTGCCTACCGTCGTCACCACCCACAACGACATCACCCGTCTTCTGCAATCGATGGGCTTCGACCAGGTGTTCAATATCGTCGGCGACCCGGTGCCATGCCCGGAGTGCCTGGACGATCTGCCTGATCAGGACCAGTCCGAAGAGGAAGTGCGGATCAAGGTGTTGGAAGCCCACAAGATCCTGATGGGCCTGAACGACTCCAACCGTGAAGCGTTCCATGACTTGGTTAACGCGTTGGAGCGTCCTTGATTCTCTCTATTGGCTGAGCGGCCTTAGCGCAGCAGCTACATCACAACGGCCGCACAAAAAAGGGCGAACCCATTCAGGTTCGCCCTTTTGCATGTCGCTGACTCAATTCAGAGCTTGGCTTGCAGCAACGCTTCCAGCTTCTCCTGGTCCCGAGCGAACTGGCGGATGCCTTCGGCCAGTTTCTCGGTCGCCATGGCGTCCTCGTTGGACAGCCAGCGGAACTGTGCCTCGTTGAGGCTCAAGCGTGCTTCTCCGGCTTGCCCAGGCGCCAGCTTGCGTTCCAACTTGCCCTCGTCGGCGGCCAGTTTTTCCAGCAGTTCAGGGCTGACCGTCAAGCGGTCGCAGCCGGCCAATTGCTCGATCTGGTTCAGATTGCGGAAGCTTGCGCCCATGACCACGGTCTTGTAGTCATTGGCCTTGTAGTAGTTGTAGATGCGCGTCACCGATTGCACGCCCGGATCATCGGAACCGGTGTAATCGTTGCCATTGGCCTTCTTGTACCAGTCATAGATACGACCCACGAACGGCGAAATCAGGAACACGCCGGCATCGGCGCAGGCGGCGGCCTGGGCGAAGGAGAACAGCAGGGTCAGGTTGCACTGGATACCCTCGCGCTCCAGCTTCTCGGCGGCGCGGATGCCTTCCCAGGTGGACGCGATCTTGATCAGTACGCGCTCACGACCCACACCGGCCTTTTCGTACAGGTCGACCAGGCGATGGGCACGCTTCAACATGGCCTCGGTGTCGAACGACAGGCGCGCATCCACTTCGGTGGAAATGCGCCCCGGAATCACTTTCAGGATCTCTTGGCCCACCGCGACGCCAAAACGGTCGCTCGCCAAGCCCACGTCGCCCTTGCAGTCCGCCACGCAGGCGTTCAGCAGCTCGGCGTAACCGTGAATGGCCGAGGCCTTGAGCAGCAGGGAAGGGTTGGTGGTAGCGTCTACGGGCTTGATGCGGGCGATGGCTTCGAAGTCGCCGGTATCGGCCACGACGGTAGTGAACTGCTTGAGTTGTTCCAGCTTGGAAGTCATGGGCGTGCTCTGTCCTATGGGTCCGTTGACATTACCCGAGGGCCGGCAGCCACTCAAGGGTGTGAAGAGGTATCGATGGCCCCAGCGGCAACAACCTGAAAACAGCTGTTTGAAAGGCCGGGGCAACTACCGCTAGATACGATGCCAAAACAGCTTGCAGGTTCAAAGCAAGTGACGGTCAGCGACCTTCGAGCAGATGTCCCGCCTGATCCAGAAGCGCCAGTGGATCCTTGGTCTTGTGGATGTCTACCGACAACAACTGCCGGAACCGTCGGGCCCCCGGGAAGCCAGTGCCCAGCCCCAATACGTGCCGAGTGATGTGATGCATGGCGCCGCCTGTGGCCAAGTGATTGGCGATATAAGGCCGCAACTGTGCCAGGGCTTCGGCGCGGCCGATGATCGGCGCCGTGCTGCCGAACAGCTGTTGATCGACCTCGGCCAGCAGGTACGGGTTGTGGTAGGCCTCGCGTCCGAGCATGACACCGTCGAACGTCCGCAGGTGTTCGTGGCACGCCTCGAGCGTCTTGATCCCGCCGTTCAGGACAATTTCCAGCCCAGGGAAATCAGCTTTCAACCGTGCCACCACGTCATACCGCAACGGTGGAATGTCACGGTTCTCCTTCGGCGAAAGCCCTTCCAGGATCGCAATCCGCGCATGCACGGTGAAACTGGTGCATCCGGCTTCGTGCACCGTGCCGACGAACTCACATAACTGCTCGTAGCTGTCGCGTCCGTTGATTCCGATCCGATGCTTGACCGTCACCGGAATCGACACCGCATCACGCATCGCTTTCACGCAATCGGCCACCAGGTCTGGATGTCCCATCAGGCAGGCGCCAATCATGTTGTTCTGCACTCTGTCGCTGGGGCAACCGACATTCAGATTGACCTCATCGTAACCGTGTTCCTCGGCCATCCGGGAACAGGCCGCCAAGTCGCTCGGAACGCTACCGCCCAGCTGCAAGGCAAGCGGGTGTTCGGTCTCATGGTGGCGCAGAAAGCGCTCGTGATCACCGTTGAGCAGCGCGCCGGTGGTGACCATTTCGGTGTAGAGCAGGGCGTGTTTGGAGAGGATGCGCAGGAAGTAGCGGCAATGGGCGTCAGTCCAATCCATCATGGGGGCGACGGAGAAGCGGCGGGACAGCGAAGCAGGTTGTAGGGGCATTGGGAATCTGAGTCATCGGGGCGAATGGGCGTAGTTTATCAGGGATGTTTGTCGGGTACTTGGCGGCTCTCAAGCCTGGCGACTCAATCTTTAATGACAACCAGGCAGAGCGCATGCTCGGTCATCGTTTCGACGCACACCTTGTCTTCACGATTTAATGTGGCTACGATAATTGCATGCAGATTACTTATGATCCAGCCAAAGACGCTCGCAACGTCGAAGAACGTGGACTTCCGTTTGCCCTCGTGCGGGATTTTGAATGGTCTACAGCATTGATCCTGGAAGATGATCGATTCGACTACGGCGAGTGTCGTTATCGGGCGATGGGGTACATAGGGGATCGGCTGCATGTAGTAGTGTTTACCCCACGGGGTGACGCAGTCCACGTCATCAGCTTTCGTAAAGCCAACAAACGGGAGGTCAAAAATCATGACCAAAAAACCCAGTCCTGAGAGGGTCGATACGGCGAACCCCGAATGGTCGACCGAAGACTTTGCCAAGGCCAAACCAGCCAGTGAGGTGCTTGTGGGATTGTTCGGCAAAGCTCAGGCAAAGGAAATGCTCAAGCCAAAGCGTGGTCGGCCAAAGGCGGTAGCCACTAAAGAACACGTCAATGTTCGTTTCGATGCTGACGTGCTGGAGAAATTCAGAGCTTCTGGTCCGGGCTGGCAAACACGAATGAACGCCGCCTTGGCCGATTGGCTCAAGACGCATACACCGGAAGAACTGAAGGCTTAGCCGCCAGATATTATTCCCCAAATAATTAGCCGCCGATGAGGCGGCTTTTTGCTGTCTGCTGATTGGCTTTGTTTCGGTAAATGGGATAAATAAATCCCCTTTTTGATTAGCCGTTACTTCATTGTGTCGTGCCTACGCTGATGACGGCTTGGCTGTTGATTTCCACGAGGCTTAACGCACCGTCGGAAAAGGAGCAGCCAGTGTCCATATAGACCACGTTGCCGAGGCGCGTGACGTTGGGGACGGTGGAATGCCCGACGTAGAGTGCGTGGAGGCCCTTGATTGAAGTCTGGTCCTGTCGTTCTATTTTTTCTCGGGCATACAGGGCTTCCGCCAAGGCTTGGCGTTGACACTGCTCTCCAAGTTTCCCGGTTATGGCGTCTTTCGCACCCTGCCAATCATCGTTAAGGCCGACCATCGGCGCCTGGGCATGTACGACCCCAACCGTTTCGTTTGGCGATAGATGGATTTCGAGAATGACTGGAAGTTTTTCAAAGGCCTTTAACAGCTTGTCCTGGATGGCAGGGTTCAACTTGTAGAGCCAAGCGCCACCGTTGCGGATATGCCTGGGTCTGTCCCCATGGCCGGAGATACCGTCGATCAGCATTTGCTCGTGATTGCCGCGTACCGCGTGGAACCAGGGCTTCTCCAGCCAGTTCAACACGTCTTCTGAGTCGGGACCCCGGTCGATAAGATCGCCCACGGAAAAAATACGGTCCAGCTCGGTATTGAAATTCACTGCGGTCAAGGCCGTGGCAAGCATGTTGAAATGACCGTGTATGTCGCCCACCACGAAGTCGCGACCTTGCTTGTTCGGTGGGAAGGAGGCGGTCCGGTACATGTTTTGTCTTTTGGAAGATTAGGCTGGTGGGGAATGTAGCACTTAAACGGGGGAGCGCAGAGAGGGCTTATGCCTAGGGTTGAATCGCTTGCCCAATACATTTCTCAAACACTTTTTCCATAGGCCCCAGCACGCAGTTGTAGGCCGCGATATTGGCGCAGATCCATTCGTCTTTTTCGATCCCCCACCAACTGATCTCAAATCCCGCATTCATGATCAGATGCTCAAACAGTATGCGCTGGGCGCGGCCATTGCCTTCGCGGAAGGGGTGCACGACGTTGATGTCGGAATAGGCATCAGCCACAGCCACGATCAAGTCCGCTCGGTCCATGCCTTCGAACCAGTTCGCCGTCGCCAGTTTGGCGAAGATTTGCTCGGCTTCCTTTTCCATGTATTCGGGTTGGCAAAAGCGCAAGGCTTGTTTGGCCATGCCAACGGTGCGCAGTTCCCCAGCCCACTCGAACAGGTCGCAGAACAATGCTCGATGAATATTCTGCAGGTAGCTCAGGTCGTAGGGGGGAGGGTTGAACTCGACGCTTGCCGCTGCGATGGCCGACAGTTGTTGTTCGGCTTCGTCCAGGGTCGGCTCGTCGCGGATCTCGAGTTTATTGCGAAGGACCGTGGAGCCCGCGTAGCAGTAGGCGTCTTCCCCGACACCATATTTGTCGGGCATCAGGTTCTGGTCTGGGTGAAGGTCTTCAGGACTTGTTCACGGGAGGGCAGCTTGCATTCGCCGTCTTCGGGAGACACCTTGAAGCCTTCCAGGCGCAGGCTGGCGGCGTAATTGGATCGGCGTGTCCTGGCCGCGTAGGCCTTCTTTGTTTCAAGGCTGACATTGCCCATGGGGCTGAACCTCAATCGCGTGAGTGGACGGATTATAGCCCATCCCGCCACCAGGGCCTACGCCGTGGCCGGGATGATTCGGTCCTTCAGGAGCCTGGATTGACCAACGGAGCTTGCATCGCGGCGCGTCTCAAAATACTGTGTATGCATCCAGTATTGGGGCATTCTCCATGCAACTCATCGCCAAGCTCGGCATTCTTGCCGACGCCGCCAAATATGACGCATCTTGCGCCAGCAGTGGCGCCCCCAAACGCAGCTCTCGGGGGCGCGACGGGCTTGGCGCAACCGATGGCATGGGCATTTGCCATAGTTACACTCCGGACGGCCGCTGTGTTTCTCTACTCAAGGTGTTGCTGACCAATTTCTGCCTGTATGACTGCCAATACTGCGTCAACCGTCGCTCTAGCAACGTGCCGAGGGCGCGATTCACGCCGGAGGAGGTGGTTCGCCTGACGCTGGATTTCTACCGGCGAAACTGCATCAGCGGCCTGTTCCTCAGTTCCGGCATCATTCGCTCGGCGGATTACACGATGGAGCAATTGATCCGAGTGGCACGGCTGCTGCGAGAGGAGCACCAGTTCCGCGGTTACATCCATCTCAAGACCATTCCCGATGCTGATCCGCTGTTGATCGAAGAAGCGGGACGGTTGGCGGATCGCCTGAGTGTGAACATCGAACTGTCCAGTGAGGTGAGCCTCAAGCGCTTGGCGCCGGAAAAGCGATTGACGACCATCCGCCAGGCCATGGGCACCATCCATCACGGTCAACAAGCGGTGGCCGGCGAGCCCCGGGCGCCGCGTTTTGCCCCGGCCGGGCAAAGCACCCAGGTGATCGTGGGGGCTGATGCCACCGATGACCATGCCATCCTCAGCAATGCCGAGTCGCTCTACCAAGGCTACGGGTTGCGGCGGGTCTACTATTCCGCCTTTAGCCCGATCCCCGACAGCCCCGCCAGCGTTCCGCTGGCCGCGCCGCCATTGCTGCGCGAGCATCGTCTGTATCAGGCCGACTTCCTCATGCGCGGCTACGGCTACAAGGCCGGCGAGCTGCTGGGAAAAACCGCCAACCTGGACCTGGACATCGATCCCAAGCTGGCCTGGGCATTGGCCAATCGCGAAGTTTTCCCTCTTGACCTCAACCGCGCCGAACCTGCGTTGCTGGCGCGTATCCCCGGCATTGGCCTGCGGAGTGTGCAACGCCTGGTAGCGTTGCGCAGGGAGCGGCGGATTCGCTACGACGATCTGGTGCAGATGCGCTGCGTACTGGAGAAGGCCCGGCCGTTTATCGTCACCAGCGATTATCGACCCGCCGACGCTCAAATGCGCAGCGGCTTGCTGCGGGCTCGTTTGCGCGATCCTCAAAGGCCTGTGCAAATGGGATTATGGGCATGATCGCGCTGGATTGTGACGATGATTTCGCCACGTGGCGTGACCAGGCCCGAACGCTGCTCGGGCATGGAGTCGACCCCTGCGACGTGACATGGTCCCAGGGCCCCACGGCCGATTTGTTGGCCGTGCAGGCGCCCTTGCCGCAAGGTCCGGGACCGTTCCGCACGCGTGTTCCGGCGGCCTTGTTGGATCAGCTCGAACAGGCCAGCCGCTATCAGGGTGAGCAGCGCTGGAGTCTGTTGTACGAAGTGCTCTGGCGCGTCGCCCATGGCGACCGCACGGCCATGCTCGCTGGGGATCGACTGGGTAGCGAACTGCAACGGCGCATCAAACAGGTCAGCCGCGAAGCCCATCATTTGCACGCCTTTGTGCGCTTCATCCCCTTGCCGCCAGCCGTGGCCGAGCGACTGGAATTGGATCTGGTGGCTTTTCACCAGCCGGCCCACGACATCCTTGAAAGCGCGAGTGGTCATTTCGCCGAGCGGCTGGGCCGGCAACGCTGGCTGATCGCAACGCCTCGCGACGGAATCCGTTTCGATGGCCAATCGCTGGATTACCAGCGGCGCTGCCCCGAGCAGTGGCAGCAATGGGCCCGCCACGCCGAAGACCCCGGCGCCGAGTTGTGGCGCACCTATTATCGTCACATTTTCAACCCGGCAAGGCTCAATCCCACCGCGTTACGACAGCACATGCCGGGACGATTCTGGAAGCATTTGCCTGAAGGGGACTTGATTCCGCAATTGGTGGGGCAGGCGCGGCAGGGGAAGCAGCGGGATGGGCAAGCATTGGAGGTTGGGGAGAGGGAGGGTAAGCGGATAATCGTTGGCAGCATGGCAGAGGCACTGCGTTGAGACAGTGCCTGCGCGTCACAGAGTTCCCCAGATCATGCCGATGCCTTGGCGCTGCCGGGCTTGGGCGCATTCATCATCTTGTGCAATTCTTCAGTCATGGCGGCTAGCCGTTTCTCCAGATCCTTCACATCGGATCGGGTAATTCCGTTTGCGTAGGGTTTGACGGTGCGGGTCCGCTTTTGCGGCGCTGGTGCCAGGTTGTGGGCGGTTTCGGATACCAGGGCCTGACGCAGCAGATGGTTGATGACGGTTTGATAGCCAATACCGGTATTTTCGGCGGACTCGCGAGCAGCTTTGATCACCTCATCATCGAGCATGATGGTGATGCGGGTCTTGCCTTTACTGCTCGCAACGGGACCGCGCTTGGCGGTGCTGAAATCGTATTCTTCTTTCATAGGTCACCCCCCTAGGTACTGATGCAGTTCGTTTTTGGAGGCTACTCGCGCGCTGATGAGGCGGACGAAGTCCGGCTCGCGGTAGGTGTAGGCAACGACGAGAACACGACCGGTTGCGTCTCGGCCCATGATAACCCAGCGTGTTTCCTCATGGTCGTTGTCCTCTCGTTCAAGGGCCATACCGTCGTAAAATACGGCTTCAGCGTCTGCCAGGCTTACTTTGTGTGAACCTCGCGATGCGTTCCGAAATCAGCACCGATGCAGTGGTGTTGCACGACTTCGCCCAAGTACTGGCGATCTCGTTACGGGACGGTTGCGATTTATTGGATGTCATTGGACGGCGATTGCAGGCGCAGCTTTTGGCATCCTGACGGAAGGAGGGCGACCTCACGAGTCGCCCTTCAAACGACGTATCTGTGCAAACCCCAAACAAGTCCTGTACCGCGCGCACTGTGTTCCGGTGCAGACCATCCCCCTAGCATTCCCTCATCCACTCCACGAATGAAGGAATCTCCCATGCAACGTTTCCCCCGCCGTTTCCTCAGTGCCTGTGTTTTATCGGGCGTTCTCGCCAGTGCTGGCGCCTTGGCCGAAAGTCACCCGACCATCCGCGCCATGTCTGGCGCCGCGCCGGTCAGCCAATTGCCTTCTGGTAAAACCGCGTTACTGGTGATTGATTTTCAGAACGAATACTTCGCCGGTAAGATGCCGATCCCCGACGGCCCTGCAGCGCTGGCCAATGCTCGCAAACTGATCGAGTTCGCCGATGAACATGAAATGCCGGTCTACCATGTCCAGCACATTGCACCTGCCGGTTCGCCAGTGTTTGCCGTTGACGGTGAAACCGTGAAATTCCACCCTGACATGCAGCCCCGGGCCAAGGATTCGGTCTTGCAGAAAACCACCGTGAGCGTGTTCGGCAGTACCGATCTGGACAACCGCCTGAAAACCGCAGGCATCGAGAATCTGATCGTCTCCGGCCTCATGACCCATGCGTGCGTGGCGGGAGCTGCCCGTGATGCGGCCCCGCTGGGCTATAACGTGCTGGTGGCGGCCGATGCCTCGGCTACCCGCGCGATCACTCGGGTCAACGGTGACTCGATAAACAAGGACGCTTTACATAAGGCTGCCCTGGCTGAAATCGAGGATACGTTCGGTGACGTGATGAGTACCGCCGACATCATCAAGCTACCGGTGCGCTGAAGCCCTATGAATCAGATGCTCGCCATGCGCGTGTTCCGCAGCATCGCCGAAGCCAAGGGTTTTTCAGCCGCCGCCGAGCGACTGGACACCACGCACTCATCGGTGTCGCGGCATTTGCAGCAACTGGAATCCGCGCTGGGCGTGCGACTGATCAACCGTAATACCCGGCATATGAGCCTGACGGCGGCGGGGGAAGGGTATTACTCAGCTTGCGTGGATATTCTCGATCGCGTGGACGCTGCGTCCCAAGCGGCCGCCCGGGAGCAGGAACGTCCGTCCGGGCTGCTTCGAATCAGCGCGCCGCTGGTGGTGGGCACGTTGGAACTGGCGCATTGGTTGCCGGCGTTCCAGGCGCGTTATCCGGATATCTGGGTTGATTTGTCTTGCTCCGATCCGCTGGTCGATCTGGTGGCTGATGGCTTCGATGTGGCGTTGCGGATCTGCGGGCCGTTGGCCGACAGCAGCCTGGTTGCCCGACAGCTCAGCGTCTCGCCGCTTGTGCTCGTGGCGGCGCCGGCCTATGTGTTCAAGTGCGGTCTGCCTCGCAGCGTTGCCGAACTCAACGAACATCGATTGTTGACCTATGGCGCGTCCGCCCAATGGACGCTTGGAAATGAGAGCGGCCAATCGGCCACGCTGGATTGCCGCAGCACATTTCATACAGACACTATTACCGCCTTGCATGCCTGCGCCCTGGCGGGCGGGGGTATCGCCGCGTTCACTTTAGCGACGGTGAAGGATGACCTGCTGACGGGGAGGCTGGTGCGGATTCTGCCTGAGCACACCCTTGGGGAACGGCACTACTACGCGCTTTATCCTAACGCCCGGCATCTGCCGGCCAAGGTGCGGGCGTTCGTCGATTATATGGCGCAGTACTACCAGGGCAGGGGTTGACCGCAAGCAAGTTGCCTTCGCCACGATGGTCCATGACAAAACGATCAGACGGTCTAGATAACGTTTGGCGGCCGGCGCAAGGCGGCAATGTCGCGCTTGGGGGGTTCGCCGAACAGGCGGCTGTATTCACGGCTGAACTGCGAGGGGCTTTCATAGCCGACCCTGTAGGCGGCGCTCGCCACGTCCAGGTGCTCATTGAGCATCAAGCGCTTTGCCTCGTTCAACCGCAGCCACTTCTGGTATTGCAGCGGACTCATCGCGGTGAGCTGGCGGAAATGATGATGGAACGTCGGCGCGCTCATTTGCACGCGGGCCGCGAGGTCGTCGACGCGGATTGGCTCGGTGTAGTTCAGTTTCAGCCAGTCTATCGCCTTGGCGATCCGATGCCCCTGGCTGTCGACGGAGGCAATCTGCCTTAGTCGCGCCGCCTGGTCGCTCATCAACAGTCGATAGTGGATTTCACGCTGGATCAATGGCGCCAGGACCGGGATCGCTTCGGGCTCATCCAACAAGGCCAGCAAACGTGCGAACGGCGCCAGGAAATCAGGCGTAGCCGTGCCGATTCCGGCGCCAATCCCGACCGGGCGTTCAACGCGTGGCGCCAGGCTGCCCTGGGCAACCAGATCGGCGACCATGCGCAAGTCCAACCTCATGACCAAGCCCAGGCACGGCTGCTCCGGGCTTGCCATCAGCACTTCGGAATTTGCGGGCATATCCAGCGATGTCATGAGAAATCGCGTGGTGTCATAGCCATAAGCCTGGCCGCCGATCCAGACCTGTTTCATGCCTTGGGCGACGAGGACGACGCTCGGTTCGATCATGCAGGTCGCGGGCGGCGCAGGGGCGTCGCGGCGGAAAAAACACAGGCCGGCAATCGACGTCTCGAAGTCGCCCGTTCCGGTCGCCCGGGTACCGATGAGGCCCGCGAGGCGCTCTTGTGGCGATCTGCCCTGAGTGGTCATGTCGATCTTCTGCCGGGTTGATAGTTATGGGCAGAACATTAACCCGCCAAGCGAAGCGTTGCCTATGGCCTACAGACACGTTCACAGGATCGGGCAAGAACTTCAGTGAAACGTTCTACCGGCCAACGGCGCGGGCCCTTGAGAATGCAGAGAATCCAATCAGCGGCTGCGAGCCGCCGTTTTCATCTTCGGGCGTTGCATAGGCCCGACGCTTAACCCATCGATAATTTCAAGGCTTTCATCAATGACCACTACCTCATTGCCCAAACCGCAGCGCCAGCCTGCGTGGGGTGCGGTGCTCGCCATGTCGCTTGCCGCCTTCGCGCTCGTGGCCTCGGAGTTCATGCCGGTCAGCCTGCTGACGCCGGTAGCAACGGATCTTCACGTCAGCGAAGGGCAGGCCGGCCAAGGCATTGCCGTCTCCGGCGCATTTGCGCTGGTCACCAGCCTGTTCATCGCATCGATCGCCGCTCGGGTCGACCGTAAATGGCTACTCTGCGCGCTGACAATGCTGATGATCGTGTCTGGAACAGTGGCTGCCATGGCGCCCAATTACGCGATATTCATGCTCGGCCGTGCGTTGATCGGCGTTGCGATTGGCGGCTTCTGGTCGCTGTCGGCGGCCACGGCCATGCGCCTGGTGCCGGAGGACAAAATCCCCCGCGCCTTGGCTGTCGTCAATGGAGGCAATGCCTTGGCGACGGTGGTGGCCGCGCCGTTAGGCAGTCTTCTCGGGGCGATCATTGGTTGGCGGGGCGCGTTCCTTTGCATCGTGCCTGTCGCCGCGCTTGCCCTCGTCTGGTTGCTGTTGCGCCTGCCGTCGATGCCCGCCAACGCGAAACGAGGCACTGGCAACCCTTTCAAGTTGATGACTCAGGCTCAGGTGGCATTGGGCATGCTGGCGGTCAGCACGTTGTTCATGGGGCAATTCATGTTGTTCACTTATCTGCGACCGTTCCTGGAAACGGTGACGCAGGTGAGCGTGTCGCTGCTGTCGTTGATGCTGTTGGTGGTTGGTTTGGCGGGTCTGCTCGGCACCTTCCTGATCGGCTCATTCCTGAAAAATGGCTTGTATCGGACGCTCGTCATCATCCCAGTATTGATGGCAGCAATCGCCCTCGCCTTGGTTGCGTTCGGTGAGTCGGTGATCATCACCGCCGTGCTGCTGGGTCTATGGGGCCTGGTGGCGACAGCGGCCCCAGTTGGCTGGTGGACCTGGCTGGCCAGGTCCTTGCCCGAGAATGCCGAAGCAGGCGGCGGATTGATGGTGGCGATCGTCCAGCTTGCCATCGCCATGGGCGCCACCGTTGGAGGCGTCCTGTTTGATGCAAGCGGCTATCGTGCGACGTTCGAAACCAGCGCCGGCGTACTGGGCATCGCTGCCGTCCTGGCCTTCCTGGCGGCCCGCGCGGCGGCTCGCCAGTCTCCGCCAGTTTCGAGCGCGGCGACGTCCGGTGCGTTGGGTTGATCAAAAACGATGCGGCGAATGCAAAACCAGGAAGTGCTCGAGTGAACCGTTGGGCGGCTGCGGTTGGTGGCACATTGATATCTTGATAAGCTTAGGACTCGTTACCTGCCGAGTTGGTTAGTGTTGTGTCTACCGAAAGAGTTTCCCAATTGGAGCAAGCGCTCCTCGCGGTGATCGCGGCTGCGGGCAAGATGGGCATCAGTTGCGATGAGTTATGCGCTCAGGCAGTGGGTGGGTTGGTGTCCGAGCGCTACTGGAGCTGGGCGGATGCCCAACATGCACAAGGCGCCGCCGACGAGATCGATAACGCCTGGACAATTCTGGTTGGCAGACAAACAACGATCCACGGGGCTCGGGCACTTGAATCAGGGCCTGACGCAGAACTTGAATCGGCGGCCGGCTAAACGCTTCAGTCTTCGCGAAAATGGGCGACTCAAGGTCGCCCATTTTTTTCAGAGTCCCAGGCCTTCCTCGACAACCGAGAGGAAGGCATCTTCATCCAGCGTCAGCGGTTCTGAGCGCTGCTGTCCGGTTGACCACAAATGCCAGATCGATTCGCCGTGCCCGCCCACGGTGCGCAGGATGCAGCGCTCCAGGCCCGTCATGTGAATTTCGACGCAGCCGTCCGAACTGGAGGAGAAGCGCGCGATCGGGTCGAGCACGATGCGCCGATGATTGCCTTCGATCACCAGTTGGTCGATGGCGTAGTTGTAGGTCGAACCACTGCAATGGCGTTCAAATACGTGGGTCGGGTTATGTCGGATGTCCAGGCCGGCCTCACAGACCGGTGCCAGCCAGGTTTCGATCTGACGGTACAAGTCATAGACTTGGCCGGGCCAATGTTCAATGGCCAGGTCGGCGCAGTTGTCGGTATCGGCCGGGGTTCGTTGGGCCTGCCTCAGCTTGGTCGCGAGTTCGTCTGCCTTGCTCATGTCTATCCCCTGTCGTGGTGATAGGTTGAGCTTAGCTGAAGGGGCTGAGTGTTCATTTGCGCTGGGTCATGAGTCGTTTCATTTCGATTGGCGAAGGGCCGGATTCGGGCAGCTCACACGGGATAAAGCGCATCAATGCTGCGCCCGAAACGACGCCGCAGCCTGCGCGGGCACGTTGTCCCTGGACATTCGCTCGGGTGTATCCGGCAGCGAAGCGATGTGCACGGCACGGGACGGCATGGCGAAGCGCACGCCGATCTTGGCGAATTCATCCATCATGCCCAGGTTGATGGCCTGCTGGATGTCCATGTACACGTTGTAGCTGGGATCCAGCACGATATACACCGTCTCGAATTCCAGCGCGCTTTCGCCAAACCCGCGAAAGTGCGCGCGGTCGAAGCGGGTCTTTTCCTGAGCCTTGATGATGCGTTCGACGATAACCGGCACTTGGCGCAGTTGTTCTGTCGAGCATTGCTGGGGCAGAGCAAATTCGAAAACGATACGCCGCTCCTGGAGCCGCTTGTAGTTCTGGATCGTGGTGCTGATCATCCCGGCGTTGGCCATGACGATCTGCTCGCCGCCCAGGCTGCGGATCCGCGTGGTCTTCAAACCGACGTGTTCTACGGTGCCGGCCAGGGAGCCCACCACAATGAAGTCACCGACTTCGAAGGGCTTGTCCACGGCGATTGACAGCGAGGCGAACAAATCCCCGAGGATGTTCTGCACGGCGAGCGCCACGGCGATGCCGCCAACCCCGAGGCTGGCGATAAAGGCCGTAATGTTCACGCCCAGGTTGGAAAGCATGGCCAGCAGCACCACCGCCCACAGGAACACCTTCGCGCCCCATAGGCTCAGGGTGGCCAAGGCACTTTTCTGATGAATATCGGTATGGCTGTGACGGGCGAAATAGTGCAGCAATGCCAGGGCGATCGCCCGGTTTGCCCACAATCCCACCTGCAAGGCGGCCACCACGAACCAAAGGCTGCTGACCCGGCCCAACCAGCGTTCCGGTAGGTCCAATACGCCGATGCCAATCAGAATCGAGGCCAATAACAACAAGGTATTGCTGGTACTGGAAAGCACTTCGACAGCGATGTGGCTGAGGTAGGCATCAGGCTTTTGAGCCCGGGCACGCACGTTTTTCAGGAGGAAACCGACGCCTGTCCTGGCGATGATAAAACTCACCGCCGTCACGGTCAGTGCCAGTAACCAGTTGGCGATGGAGATGCCTAGCAGTTGGGTGTCGGTAAAGATTTCGAGGGAGGTTGAATCCATTGACGGGTCACCTGTGCCATTGCTGTTCAGGTCGGGCCCCAGGCCGATTTGACGCAAAGGCCTTGGCCGGGCCATGAACCTGATTAGTTCGCCTCAGCCAGGGGCCGTTCAATTTTCTTACCGGAGTTGTTGCAGGTTCCGGTAGCGGCGGCGTAGTTTCAGAGCAGAGCATAGGACAGGACATTCGCCGTGCAGATGACAGCATTAAACAGTGACGCACTGGGGCCGCTGCTCAAGGCGCTCGCCTTGGCTGGCCTTCCGGTAGAAGACCTTGATCAACCTGGCCGACGCTTTTTCAGCTTCAGCCAGCAGGGCGTCGACGTGGCGTTCGGCGGCCTCGAGGGCGAGGGCTCCGACAGATTGTTGCGTTCACTGGTTGTGCTGGAAGGGCAACGACGGCGAGGCACTGGCGCAACGGTGTTGGCCGTCCTCGAGGCGTTTGCAAAAAACGACGGGGTAGAGTGGCTTCACTTGTTGACGGACAGCGCCGCGGCGTTTTTCGTTGCACAGGGCTATCAGGCGCGAGACCGCTCGCTGGCGCCTGCTGCAATCGGCGCCACCGCGCAATTCAAGACCCTGTGCCCGGCTTCCGCAATCTATCTGAGCAAATGCCTCGTCTAGCGCAGCAAATGCACTGCCAACCCGGCAAGCCCGCATGCCAACAGCACCTGGATCACCCCGCGCTTGTAGCGAAATAGCGCAATGGCCGCTGCTGTCGCGATGATTGCCGAGGGCCAGTCCAGCGCACCGGCGAAGCCGTTGGGCCAGAGTACGTGGTAGCCAAAGAAGCAGGCCAGGTTGAGGATCACGCCGACTACGGCGGCGGTGATGGCGGTCAGGGGAGCGGTGAACTTCAACGAATCATGAGTCGATTCCACTAGCGGCCCGCCAGCCAGGATGAACAGGAAGGACGGCAGGAAAGTGAACCAGGTTACCAGCGAGGCCGCCACGGCGCCGGCCATGAAGGCCTGATCGGGACCGAACACTTGCATCACGTAGCCGCCGACGAAACCGACGAATGCCACCACCATGATCAGCGGCCCGGGCGTGGTTTCGCCCAGCGCGAGGCCGTCGATCATCTGGGTCGGCGTCAGCCAGCCAAAGTGCTCGACGGCGCCCTGATACAAATAGGGCAAAACCGCATAGGCGCCACCGAAAGTCAGCAACGCGGCCTTGGTGAAGAACCAGGCCATTTGCGTGAGGGTGCCTTCCCAGCCGAAAAACATCGTTAGCAGCCCCATCGGCAATGACCACAACAGGGCGCCGATCATCGCCAACCGAACGAGTCGAGCGGTGCTGAACCGGGCGTGTTCCGGTGGCGGGGTGTCGTCGTCTATCAGCGCCGGGCCGTAGGATCGATGATTGGCCCCATGGCCACCCAGGCTGAATTTGTCCGGTGCCCAGCGGCCACCGAAATAGCCGATGACAGCGGCGCCCAATACGATAAGGGGGAAGGGGATATCGAACGCGAATATGGCCGTGAATGACGCCGCAGCGATAACCCATAACCAGCCGTTCTTGAGCGCGCGCGAGCCTATCCGATGCGCAGCATGCACCACGATTGCCGTTACCGCGGGCTTGATGCCGTAGAAAATTCCCGCCACTGCCGGCACTTCGCCAAAGGCGACATACAACCAGGACAACGCAATCAGGATGAACAGCGACGGCAGGACGAACAACGCCCCGGCAATCACCCCGCCCCAACTGCGATGCATCAGCCAGCCCAGGTAAGTGGCCAACTGCTGCGCCTCCGGCCCTGGCAGCAACATGCAGTAATTGAGCGCATGCAGGAAGCGTCGTTCGGAGATCCAGCGACGGCGCTCCACGAGCTCCTGATGCATGATCGAGATCTGTCCCGCCGGGCCGCCAAAGCTGATGAAGCCCAACTTGAGCCAGAACCAGAAAGCTTCCCGCAGACTGACGGTCGCGGGGCGGGTCAAGGGGATGTCGGCGGCCGGGGTCGGTTTTCTCATGGTCGTCGGGAATTGGTAGTCAAGGGCTGCCAACGTTATGGCGCGTTACGCAATTTAGATAGCCCCCGGCTAGGTTTGCTTGTAAAAAAGCGCACTTTGATGGGTTGGACAACCGGCGCAAATTAATCCGGGTCCGTCCTCATGCCGTCTTTCTAGATATTCACCAAGGAATGGGTCGATGAAGCAATGTTTTACGGTCGTCATGCTGGTTGCGATGCTATTAGGTTCCATCGGCGCGGCCAGTGCCCGGGAGCCGCATCAAGTTCGCGCGCCATCCATCGCGGGAGTGTTCGACTATTACGTACTGGCGCTGTCCTGGTCGCCGACTTTTTGCCTTACTCACCAGAACGACACGCAGTGTTCCGGCAAAGGCTACGGTTTTGTGCTCCATGGCCTCTGGCCGCAATATGCCAAGGGCGGCTGGCCGAAATCCTGCTCGCCCAAGGTGGCCTTGACCGCGGCCGAGCGAGAGAAGGGCTTGACGCTGTTTCCGACCCGCAAGCTGTTGGAGCATGAATGGTCCAAACACGGGACTTGCAGCGGGCTCGGTGCCATGGGCTATCTGGAAGCTTCGGACAAGGCCATCGGCACGGTAAAGATTCCCGCGCAGTTGCAACCCCTCAGCTCTTCTACTTATCTGGAAGCTGAGGAGATTGCCCGGCTGTTCCGCCAAAGCAATCCCGATATCGATTCCAACGGCATAGCGGTGATTTGCAGCGGGCCGCAACTGTCGGAAGTGCGAGTGTGCATGAGTAAGGACCTGGCGTTCACCGAGTGTGGCAAGGGCGTCAAGACACAATGCCGCGCTGGGGAAATCCGGGTTCCGCCGGTGCGATGAAACCAGCGATACAACATCTTCAAGAGGAGGCCACGCGTCAGAAGCGACGATGGGTTTTTGGATCCATTCAGCCACCCATCGGCTTCGTTCCAATGGCTAATTGCCGCCCTACAAGCGGCAGGCTAAGCTCACGAATATTGGGGGCTTTGAGCGATTCGCTCATGTCCTGCCCCCCTCAGGAATTCGCTTGCCTATCCCCACTTTTGATCCGTTCCACGCTCCCGGTGGTGCTCTCAAGCGCCTGCCGTTGCTCAAGGCAGCGGTTGCGTTTATCGCCGCTGTCTGCCTGTGCCTGTGTGGCTTGCTCTACCTGCAGTTGGAACAGTCCCGTCGCTACGACCTGGCGTCGGCCCGCGTCGCCTCGGCCAACCTGACGCGGGCCATGGCCCAGCAGGCCCAGGACACGTTTCAACAGACTGACCTGGTCCTCGCCAGCCTGGCGGACTGGATGCAGATCGACGGTTTCGGCCACGCGTTACAACCGCGTCTGCAACAGACGTTCGCCCGGCGCGTGCAATCGTTGGAGCAGTTACATGGGCTGTTCCTGTTTGACAAGGACGGACATTGGGTCATCACCTCCTTCGCCAATCTGCACAGGGGAGCGGGGGTCGCGGATCGCGAGTATTTTGCTTTTCATCAACAGAATGCCTCCCTGCTTGCGCATATCGGGCCGGCGATTCGCAGTCGCCAGAATGGTGAGTGGATCATCCCCGTTTCACGGCGATTGAACGATTCGGACGGCAATTTCCAGGGCGTGCTGATGGCCGGGGTCAAAATGGCCTACTTCGATCAGTTCTTCAAAAGCTTTAGCCTCGATGACGAAGGCGAGATGGTCCTCGCCCTGGCCGACGGAACCTTGCTGGCTCGCCGGCCTTTCGATGAAACCAAGATCGGCCGTTCCCTGGCCCAGGACGCGATCTTCCAGCATGAGACGCAAGGGACCGTCATCGGCAACGCGGTGATCCGCTCCGCCGCCGATGGGGTCATCAGGCTTTATGATCATCAGCATTTGCGCGCGTATCCCCTGGTTGTCACCGCCGCGATGTCTGAAGAAGCGATCCTCGCGGGCTGGTACGACAGGGCGTTCCAATCCAGTCTCATCGTGGGCCTGGTCGTGCTGGGCATCTGCCTGTTCGGCTGGGTATTCGTGCGCCAGGTGCGTAACAGCGAGCGAATTGAAGCCGACCTGCGCAGGGCCCAGGAGGCGCTGGAGCTGATCGCCACCCATGACAGCCTGACCGGACTGGCAAACCGCCGTTTGTTCGAGCGCGCCCTGGACATCGAATTTGGCCGAGGCGCCCGTCAGCGCAGCCCGTTGAGCCTGATCATGCTCGATATCGATTTCTTCAAACGCTACAACGACACCTACGGGCACGTTGCCGGAGACCACTGCCTGGCGGAAGTAGCGACCGTGCTCAGGAATTGCTGTCATCGCAAAGCCGACCTGGCGGTGCGTTACGGCGGTGAGGAGTTCGCTGTGCTGCTGCCCGACACCAACCTGCAGGGTGCGATGGCATTGGCCGAGCAGATCCGTCGCAGTGTCATCGACAAGCATATTACCCATTCGGCTTCCCCCTCCGGTTATCTGACCGTGAGCCTGGGCTGTTATGCCTTCGTGCCTAGCAGCCTGGACAGTACCGAAGCGTTCATCCAGCGCGCCGATGCGGCGCTCTACCAAGCCAAGCACAGCGGTCGCAACTGTGTCGAGGCCTTGTCCAGGGAAGGCGTGCTCGATGCTTTGGAGCGCTCCGATCGTTGAGATTCGTTGGAATCATCAGTAGCGCAGGACAGTCCATTGTTCGACCCGTGGCGCAAGCGATGCGTAGGCCCTTTCGTCAAATTCCGTAGGCTCGTCATCTGTCACAGCGGTGGCTGCTAAGGTTAAGAAAACGCCAGGGCCGAGCGCCGCTCATGAAGTAAAGCTGTACGGCGAAGCCAGCGCCGCAAGGACAGGAGCACGTCAATGGACACCACTGCCGCTACCCCCTCTGACGCCAAGCGTCACACGCCGATTACCCGTCGCCTGGTGGTGGCCGTCGGCGGATTGTTTGTCCTGGGGGTTCTGGTGGCCGTTGTCGCGCTGTTCAACATCGCGCAAAAGCTGGATACGGAGGATGTGCGCAAAACCCATTTCTATATCGAACGCGCCCTTGATAACCGCATCACCGCCTCGAAGAACTACATCGCCAGCTACGCCTACTGGACCACGGCCTACGATCACCTCAACGGTGAAGTCGACGTGCAGTGGGCCTATGCCGAACAGAACATGGGCAAGACGCTATTCACCAATGATGACTTTGAGGGGGTATTCGTCATTGACCGTGAGCGCACCAAATACGCCGTGGTGCGCGGGCAGCATGTCCAGGCAGAGGCAACGGCCTACATGGATACGCCGCTGGCGGACCTCATGGATCAGCTCCAGGCGCAAGCTGACCTGACGACGCCCGCGATCCGTTACACCTTGTTCGAAGGCTGGCCGGCCGCTGTTACGGCTTCGGTGATTCTTCCCAATGACGAACGCCCCCGGGTGGCGCCTGAAGGAACGTCGGTCTTGCTGTTCGTCGATCAACTCACGCCCGTCAAACTTCGCAAGTTGGGCAAGAGCTACGGCCTTACCGAGTTGACCCTCGTCAAAGACACCGCGTTGGGGCCCGGCCAGGCCGCCGTGCCGCTCGACAGCACGGGTTATAGCCTGGTGTCGCGGCTGGAGCGGCCGGGCCAGCAGTTGCTCTGGTCGCTGCTGCCGCCATTGGGTGGGGCGTTGCTGATCCTGGCATTGCTCACGGCTTACTTTTTTCGCTATGCCATGCGCACGGCTCGACAGGTAGACGCCAGCTACGACAGCCTTGAAAAGTCGAAACAAGCACTTGAAGCCAGCGAAGAGCGCTTTCGCGCCGTGGTCGAAGCCGCGTCCGACTGGATCTGGGAAATCGATAGCCAGCAGCACATCACCTACCTGTCGGGTCGCTTTAATACCGTCACGGGATTTTCCGACCAGCAGTGGCTGGGCCAGGACATCGAACAATTGTTGTATTGCGATACGACCCCGATCGCGCTGTGGCTAGGCAAACTGGTGGAGGATCAGAACGCCAGCAACCTGCGTTGTTCCTACCGCGATCATTCCGGGCAGTTGCGGTTCTGTCGGGTTTCGGCGCGGCCGATCTATGACAAGGCCGTCGTTACGGGGTATCGCGGCACCGCCAGCGACATCACCGACGAGGTCGCAGCTCATGCCCAGGTCCAGCATCTTTCGCTGCACGATGCGTTGACCGGCCTGCCGAACCGCAACAAGTTGGCGAGGCACCTGGATGACGCCTTGGTCGCCAAGGAGCATGCCGCGCCGTTGGCCTTGCTGATGGTGGACCTGGACAACTTCAAGCCGATCAACGATTCGCTTGGCCACCCGGCCGGCGATGCGGTGTTGCTGGAAGTCGCCCAGCGCCTGCGCGACAGCACGCGTGAGCAGGACCTGGTGGCGCGCCTGGGAGGTGATGAGTTCGTGGTGGTGCTCAGTGGCGTGGAGCACAGCGCTGAAATTGATCGATTCTGTGCGCGATTGATCGACAGCCTGCAACAGCCGATTCACTACGAGACCCATTCGCTGCACATCGGCGCCAGCATCGGCATTGCCGTCAGCCGCCGCCAAGGCTATGTGCCGAGTGAATTGATCCGCTGCGCCGACATCGCCCTGTACCAGGCCAAGTCAGAGGGCAAGAAGACCTGGTGCTATTTCGTCTCGCACATGAACGACCAGATCCAGCACCGACGCCAGCTGGAAAGTGACCTGCGCCAGGCGGTGAAGAACAACGAGTTCATCCTGCATTTCCAGCCTCGCTACAAAGTCGATGGCAGCGAAATCGTCGCAGTCGAGGCGCTGGTTCGCTGGCAACATCCGACCCAAGGCTTGTTGGGCCCCGACGCGTTTATCCCGCTGGCCGAACAAACCGACCTGATTGTCCCGCTTTCACGCTGGGTATTGCGTGAGGCCTGTCAGACCGCCCTGACCTGGCCGGGAGCGTTGATGGTTTCGGTCAATCTTTCCCCGGCACAATTCGAACGCAGCGATGTCGTGGAGGATGTGCGCCAGGTACTGATCGAAACCCATTTCCCGGCGAGTCGCCTGGAGCTGGAAATCACCGAAAACGTCATGCTGAACGATGTGAATGGCGCGCTCCAGGTCATGAATGCGCTCAAGGAGTTGGGCGTGCGCTTGAACATGGACGACTTTGGCACCGGTTATTCATCCCTCGGTTATTTGCGTACCTACCCATTCGATGGCATCAAGATCGACAAGCGCTTCATCGCCTCCATGAGCAACAGCAGCAACGATCGGGCCGTGGTCCAGGCGATCATCAACCTGGGCAAGGCGATGGGCTTGACCGTCACTGCCGAAGGTGTTGAAACGCTGGCCCAATTGGGGTCGCTGGGCTCGGATGAATGCCACGAAGTCCAGGGGTATTTCCTCAGTCGGCCAATCGACAAACAGGCATTTGCGAACTTGCTCTTGAGCGGCCAGTCGTTACCGCGAACCGGTTCCTGAACAGTGGTTGCAACCTGGGCGGCTTCCTCACGGTCACAACCAGTGTGTTGGCATTCAGAGTTTTTGGCCCATGAAGAACCTGCGAATCGCAACCTTCAATATCAACGGCATCCGGGCCCGGTTGCCTAACCTGCTGGAGTGGCTGGAACGGGAGAAACCCGAGGTCGTTTGCTTGCAGGAACTCAAGGCGGCGGATAAGGATTTCCCGGCAGCGGAACTGGAGTCGGTAGGGTACGGATCGATCTGGCATGGCCAGGCTTCGTGGAATGGTGTTGCGATCCTGGCCCGCGATGCGCAACCGCTGGAGAGCCGGCGCGGCCTGCCGGGGGGCGACGACGACAGTCACAGTCGCTACCTGGAAGCGGCGGTGCACGGTGTCCTGGTGGGCTGCCTTTACCTGCCCAACGGCAACCCGCAGCCAGGCCCCAAGTTCGACTATAAATTGGCCTGGTTCGAACGGCTGATCGATTATGCGCAGGCGCTACAGGCAAGCGATCATCCGGTGGTGCTGGCCGGAGACTACAACGTGGTGCCCACCGACATGGACATCTACAACCCGCGTTCCTGGCTCAAGGATGCGCTGTTGCAGCCTGAAAGCCGCGAGTGTTATCAGCGGCTGCTGGACCAAGGCTGGACGGACTCGTTGCGTCACCTCTACCCGGACGAGCGCATCTACACTTTCTGGGATTATTTCCGCCAGCACTGGCAGAAGAATTCCGGGCTGCGCATCGATCACCTGCTGCTCAACCCGGCGGCCAGCGCCTACCTGAGCGAGGCGGGCGTGGACGCTTGGGTCAGGAACCAACCTCATCCCAGCGACCATGCGCCCACTTGGATTCGGTTGTCTTCGCGAAAGCGGCGTTAAACGTAGAACGGGCGGTCGCCGCAGATTGTCCGCAAGAGGGAAATGCCTTATACCTGCGGATTGCCGCCAGCTTACCGCTGGCCCTGCACCTGACAGGAAAGGACATCCCCATGAGCGAGTCGCGACTGAGCGATACCGGCCGCTATTTGCGCCGACTGGGCTTCGACACGGCCCCACCGCCAACCCTCGATACGTTGCGCCTGCTCCAACAGCGTCATACGGCCGAGTTTCCGTTCGAGACCCTCTCGTCGCTGCTGCGTCAGCCGGTGCCCATCGACCTCGAATCGGTCGAACGAAAGGTGTTCGAGCAAGGGCGCGGCGGGTATTGCTACGAGCTCAATCAGTTGTTCCTCGCGCTTTTGCAGGTGCTCGGCTTCAGCGCCCGCGGCATCACCGGACGGGTCGTCATGAACGCGCCCGAGGGCGCCTGGACCGCGCGCACTCATCGCTTGAGCCTGGTGACGCTTGACGACGTGCGCTATATCACCGATGTCGGCTTCGGCGGCATGGTGCCCACCGCGCCGCTGTTGCTGGACAGTCGCGACGTTCAACCGACGCCCCACGAGCCGTACCGCATCGAGGCCAATGAAGACGGCTATCTGCTAAGGGCCAAGGTCGCCGATGAATGGCGGCCGATGTACCTGTTCGACCTGCAACGCCAGGAGGAAATCGACTACGCCGTCGGCAATTGGTACGTCTGCTCCCACCCGGAATCACCCTTCATGGGCCGGTTGATGGTCGCTCGTACTGGGGAAGGGCTGCGCAAGACCCTCAATGGCAACAGCTACGCCGTGCACCGGATTGGACACGACAGCGAACGACGCACCATTAACGATGCCGATGAACTGATCGACCTGCTGGAAAACGAGTTTGGTTTGAGGGTGCCGCCCCGAGGGGAGCTGCGGCCCGCGGTGCAGCGGCTTTTAGTGTAGAAAGCTGAAGCTTCTGGTTCGGCAATTGCAACCCTGTAGACGATGTACGGGCAACAAGTTGTATACAACTCTATGGACATTTGTCCCGAGTTTTGAATACAGTGTGCTCATAACAAAAAACAGGGAACCCCCGAACCATGAAAACGCCCCATGTTTCACTCCCACGGCCCGAGGACGAAAACCTCGGCGTCGGCGCGAATATGGCTTACGGCCTGCAACATGTGTTGACCATGTATGGTGGCATCGTCGCGGTGCCCTTGATCATTGGCCAGGCGGCGGGGTTGTCACCGTCGGACATCGGTCTACTGATCGCCGCGTCGTTGTTCGCAGGGGGGCTGGCAACTTTGTTGCAGACGCTCGGCGTGCCGTTTTTTGGCTGTCAGCTACCGCTGGTCCAAGGCGTCTCGTTTTCGGGCGTCGCCACCATGGTCGCGATTGTCGGCACCGGCGGAGAAGGGGGCTTCCAGGCCATCCTCGGCGCCGTCATCGCCGCATCCCTGATCGGCCTGCTGATCACGCCGGTGTTTTCGCGGATCACCCGGTTCTTCCCGCCATTGGTCACCGGCATCGTTATCACCACCATCGGCCTGACGCTGATGCCGGTGGCGGCGCGCTGGGCAATGGGCGGCAACAGCCATGCGCCCGATTTTGGCAGCATGGCAAACATCGGCCTGGCTGCGGTGACCCTGGTATTGGTGTTGTTGCTGAGCAAAATGGGCAGCGCGACCATCTCGCGGCTGTCGATTCTGCTGGCGATGGTCATCGGTACGGTCATCGCCGTGTTCCTCGGCATGGCGGATTTTTCCTCCGTCGGCGAAGGCCCGATGTTCGGCTTCCCGACGCCGTTCCATTTCGGGATGCCGACCTTTCACATCGCCGCGATCCTGTCGATGTGCATTGTGATCATGGTGACGCTGGTGGAAACCTCCGCCGATATCCTGGCAGTGGGTGAGATCATCGACACCAAGGTCGACTCCCGGCGCCTGGGCAACGGTCTGCGGGCGGACATGCTGTCGAGCATGATCGCGCCGATCTTCGGTTCCTTCACCCAAAGCGCGTTTGCCCAGAACGTCGGCCTGGTGGCGGTGACTGGGATCAAGAGCCGTTTCGTGGTGGCAACTGGCGGGGTGTTCCTGGTCGTGCTCGGCCTGTTGCCGTTCATGGGGCGGGTGATCGCCGCAGTGCCCACCTCGGTGCTCGGTGGCGCCGGTATCGTGCTGTTCGGCACCGTGGCCGCCAGCGGCATCCGGACCCTGTCGAAGGTTGATTACCGTAACAACGTCAACCTGATCATCGTCGCCACATCCATCGGCTTTGGCATGATTCCTATCGCCGCCCCGAACTTCTACGATCATTTCCCCAGTTGGTTCGCGACGATCTTCCATTCGGGCATCAGCTCCTCGGCGATCATGGCGATCATCCTGAACCTGGCGTTCAACCACTTCACCACGGGCAATTCCGACCAGCAGTCCGTCTTCGCCGCCGGTACTGAGCGGGTGTTGCGTTACCAGGATCTGGCGGCGCTGCGCGAAGGGGATTACTTCAGTGACGGCAAGCTGCACGACTGCGACGGCAACGAGATTCCGGTGGTAGCGGTGGCTGAGCACCTGGCGCCAGAGCACGACCCGGTGCGGCTGAAAAGCAGCGAGCACGTCTGACCTCGTAGCTGATGCCAGCCCAAAAAAAGCAGCCGGCGATCACTGATCGCCGGCTGTTTTTTTGTGTCGCTTGAACGGTGATTACCAGCGACCGTAATGGCCGCGTGGTGGACCGTAGTAATAGCCGCGTGGCGGACCGTAATACACCGGTGCCGGACGGTAGTAGATCGGCTGTTCCACGTACACCGGTTGCGGCTGGTAATAGACCGGTGGCGGCTGTTGCACATAGACCGGCTGCGGCTGCACGTAAACCGGTTGCTGGACGTACACCGGCCGGTCACGGCTGATCAGCGCCGAGCCAACGATGGCCGAGCCGACGATGGCGCCGAACACTGCGGGCCCCTCCCAACCACCGCGACCATGGGCGGATGCCTGGCCGGTGACCGCGAGAGCCCCCACAAGCAGGGCGATGATGGGGAGTTTGCGTTTCATGGCGATTCCTCGTTCCGGCCCCGGCGCCTGTGGTCTGCAACAGACCCAAGTAGGGGCGCGGGGATACTTGCTATGACCGCGATTTTCCCAGGATTTGCAACGCCGTTGGGTAAATGTTGTGTAAGGTCTGTGGCGGTTTTTTCTACAAATTGCCGAGTCGCCACGCTGCGCCCGGTGTCTGATCATCGAAATAAACTGTCGGGACGGTGATCCCGCCTGTCCGAAAGTGGCATCAAGGAGACGAGCATGCAGATCAATCCCAACAAAGACACCCAATTGTGCATGTCGCTATCGGGGCGCCCAGGCAATTTTGGCCTGCGCTTTCACAATCATCTGTACGAACAGCTGGGGCTGAATTTCTATTACAAGGCCTTCAGCAGCCAGGACCTGCCTGGTGCGGTGCGCGGGATACGTGCCTTGGGCATTCGTGGCTGCGGCGTATCGATGCCGTTCAAGGAGGCGTGCATTGCCTTGGTCGACGAATTGGACCCTTCCGCCGCAGCGATCCAGTCCATCAATACCATTGTCAATACCAACGGGCACTTGAAGGCCTACAACACCGACTACATCGCCATCGCTCAGTTGCTGCAAAGTCATGCCGTGCCCAAGGATTCGACCTTTGCGCTGCGCGGCAGCGGCGGCATGGCCAAGGCCGTCGCCAGCGCCTTGCGCGACGGAGGCTACAAGAACGGGCTGATCGTCGCTCGCAACCAAACCACTGGCCGAGCCCTTGCCGATTCGCTGGGTTACGACTGGCAGTCTGAACTGGCTGACCGACGCCCGCAGATGCTCATCAACGTAACGCCAATCGGCATGACCGGCGGCCCGGAAGCGGAACACCTGGCGTTCGACCGCGCCGCGATCGCCGCGGCTGACACCGTGTTCGATGTCGTGGCGATCCCGTCGGAAACGCCGCTGATCGTGCAGGCCCGGACGGAGGGCAAGCGAGTGATCACCGGGCTGGAAGTCATTGCAATCCAGGCCTTGGAGCAGTTCGTGCTGTACACCGGCGTGCGGCCCAATCTGGAACAGTTCGAAAAAGCCGTGGCCTTCGCCCGGTCGGTGTAGGCCTCGTTATTCCAGTCGTGCCAGGCGTTCTTCCAATGCGGCGATCCGCGCTTCGAGTTCTTCGATGCGCTCCAGCGATACGCCGCTGCCAATGCTGCGTTCTGTCGGTTGGTGGCGGGCGGCGAGGATGGCCTCGATGTCCGCCGGGTCGCCCATCGCATGCACATAACGGTCTTCGCGCTGGCCGGCCTGGCGTGGCACCAGCAGCGCCAAGCCTCGGGCAATCAGCCGCTCAAGCTGATGCACGACCTGCTCGGCATCTTCGAAGTCATGCATGCGGCCGCTGCGGGTCAGCAGCTCATTGACCGTTTGCGGGCCGCGCAAAAATAGCAATCCCATCAGGATCACCTGGGCCGGCACCAGCTCCAGCGCTTTGTCGACCCGGTGTTCCCAGCGGTCGGCGCGGCTGCCCATCACCAGGCGGGTGAAGCCCTGGCCTTCCAATGCCCGCAGGCTCTGGCCGACCTGGCCCGGATTGAGGTTGGTCACTGGTTCACGACTGGTTTTCTGGTTACAGGCGAGCACCAGCGCGTTGAGCGTGAGGGGATATGTTTCGGGATTGGTCGCCTGCTTTTCGATCAATGCGCCGAGAATGCGGATTTCCGTGCTATTGAGCCGTGGTTCTTCGGCCTGGCTTTGTTCTTCGATGCTCATCGCGCGTTCCCTATGCTGTGGAGGACGCTAGCCTAATCCTTGCGCAATAAAAGACAAGGTGCGTAACAAGCCGTGGCTATAATCGCCCACGTTCGATTCATCTCTTTTTCATCACCCGCATGAGACCACCATGACTATTTCCCTGTACGCCGCCTCCGTCCCGGTTTTCAAGCAGATGCTCACTGCCCTGAGCGATGTCCTGAACAAGGCCGAAGCCCACGCCACCTCAAAAAGCATCGACCCGAACGCTTTCCTGCAAGCGCGCCTCTTCCCGGACATGTTCCCGTTGGTGCGCCAAGTGCAGATCGCCGTGGATTTCGCCAAAGGCGTGTCCGCCCGTCTGGCCGAGATTGAAGTGCCGAAATATGACGACAGCGAGACCACTTTCGCTGAGCTGCAAGCGTTGATCGCCAAGGTGCTGGCGTTCATCGATGGCATCAAACCCGAGCAGATCGACGGCAAGGAAGGCATTGAAATCGTGACCCGTCCGGGCACGCCGAAGGAGAAGCGCTTCAGCGGTCAAACCTACCTGTTGACCTACGGTCTGCCGCAATTCTTCTTCCATGTCACCACGACCTACGCCCTGTTGCGCCACAACGGCGTAGAAGTGGGCAAGCGCGATTACATGGGCGCGTTCTAAACCCGCAAGCATGAAAAAGCCCGGAACGGTGTGAGCCGTTCCGGGCTTTTTCATATCTGTCTGTCAGGCAGTACGCTGCGACCGTTCTTCCTCACCCAGGCAAGCCGCCGCGGTGAACAACACATCCGTCGACGAGTTCAGCGCGGTTTCCGCCGAGTCCTGCAAGACACCAATGATGAACCCCACGGCGACCACTTGCATGGCGATTTCGCTGGGGATGCCAAACAAGCTGCATGCCAGCGGAATGAGCAGCAGCGAACCGCCGGCGACACCGGACGCACCGCAGGCGCAGATGGCGGCGACAACACTCAGCAGCACCGCCGTGGGCAAATCCACCGCGATACCCAGGGTATGCACGGCCGCCAGCGTCAGCACTGTGATGGTGATGGCGGCGCCAGCCATGTTGATGGTTGCGCCCAGCGGGATCGAGACCGAATAGGTGTCTTCGTGCAAGCCGAGGCGTTTGCTCAGTTCCAGGTTCACCGGAATGTTCGCCGCCGAGCTGCGGGTGAAGAACGCAGTGATGCCGCTCTCGCGCAAGCAGGTGAACACCAGCGGGTATGGGTTGCGACGCAGCTTCCACAACACAATGAGCGGGTTGACCACCAGTGCCACGAACAGCATGCAGCCGATCAGCACGGTCAACAGGTGCAGGTAACCGAGCAGGGCGCCAAAGCCGGAAGTGGCCAGGGTCGACGCCACCAGCCCGAAGATCCCCAGCGGCGCGAAGCGGATGACCAGGCGCACGATGACGGTCACGCCGTTAGACAGGTCATCCAACACGGTGCGCGTGGTTTGGCCGGCGTGGCGGATGGCGACGCCCATGCCGATGGCCCAGGCCAGGATGCCGATGAAGTTGCCATCCATCAGCGCCCGGACCGGGTTGTCCACCACGCTGAACAGCAGGCTTTGCAGCACTTCGCTGATGCCGCCGGGCGCGGTGACGGCGACGTCGGAAGTGCTCAACACCAGGCTCGACGGAAATAACGTGCTGGCAACGACCGCGACCACCGCGGCGGCGAAGGTCCCCAGCAGATACAGGAACAGGATGGGCCGGATGTGGGTTTCCTGGCCGTGCTTATGGTTGGCGATCGAGGCCATGACCAGTACGAACACCAGGATCGGCGCAACAGCCTTGAGCGCGGAGACGAAGACCTTGCCGATGAACGCGGTGGACTTTGCCAGCTCCGGTGCCAGCCACGCCAGCAAGATACCGGCGATCAGGCCGATGACAATTTGCGTGACCAGGCTGGTGTGTTTGAGGCGGTGCAGAAGAGAAGGGGAGACAGCTGTCATGACGGTATCTCTGATTTTTTATGTGCAACGGTCAGCCGAACAGGGCAACAAGCGGGCAGGCCACATGAGCGGGACCGAAAAGAAAGTAGAGCGTTTGCAGGCCGCGGACTTTATCACAGCCCAACGAAAAATCTGACGGACCTGTGACGATCCGTCACCTGCTTGTTTGAGCGGATTTTTCTGACGGTGGCATTCTGTTAGGCTTTGCGCTTCTCAATTTTCAATTTCTCCAGCGGGCCATTGGGCTAGCGCTGGTGTCGTCGTTTTGTTGGAGTCTTGCATGCTGTTGCCAATCTTCCTGTTGTCCGCCGCCGGGTTCACGGTGTTGACCACGGAATTCATCATCGTCGGCCTGCTGCCATCCATTGCCCGTGATCTGCACGTCAGCATCCCCCAGGCGGGACTGCTTGTGACCTTGTTCGCGTTTACCGTTGCGGCGTTCGGGCCGTTCCTGACTGCCTGGTTCGCCCGTGTCGAGCGGCGCAAATTGTTTATCAGCGTGCTGGTGATGTTCGGCCTGGCCAATACCCTCGCGGCGCTGGCACCCAACATCTGGGTCATGGCTGTTGCCCGACTGGTCCCGGCGCTGGGCCTGCCGGTATTCTGGGCGTTGGCCAGCGAAACGGCGGTGGACATTGTCGGACCGCAGTTCGCCGGACGCGCGATTGCCCGGATCGGATTCGGCATCGTCTGTGCCACGGTATTCGGCATTCCGGTGGGTACGCTGATCGCCGATGCGTTTGGCTGGCGCAGCGCATTTGCGATTCTGGCTGTTATCGCGTTTGCCAAGGCGCTGCTGCTGTTTATCTATCTGCCAAAAACCAACCTGCATCAGCATCAAGTGAGCTTTCGCTCGCAGCTCAAGATCCTGCGCAGCCCTTTGATGCAGGGGCATGTGCTGTTGTCGGTCCTGGTGTTCAGCGGCATGTTCACCGCCTATACCTACCTGGCGGATATTCTCGAACGGCTGGCCGGCTTCGACGGCACGCTCGTAGGCTGGTGCCTGATGGGCTTTGGGGCCGTGGGCCTGCTGGGCAATTCCCTGGGAGGCCGCGCGGTGGACCGGCATCCGTTGATCGCATCGATGGTGTTCTGCCTGTTCATGATCGGCGGTATGGTAGCGCTGGTGCCGAGCATTCATTCGACCCTCGGGTTGGCCGCCGCGCTGGGCATTTGGGGCGTGACCCAGGCGGCTTTGTTCCTGGTCAGTCACGTCCGGTTGATGAAGGCTGCACCTGAGGCGCCGGCGTTCGCCGCGTCGCTGAACATCGCCGGCGCCAACCTGGGAATTGGCCTGGGCGCGATGGTCGGCGGACGGGTGATCGATACCCTGGGGTTGGGCAACGTCGGTTTCGCCGCGGCCGGCTTCATCCTGGTGTCGATCCTGCTGACGTTATGGCTGATGACATTCAGACCCCGCGTCAGCTGCGCGCAGTGCTAGGCACTGAACAACTCGCGGCGCGCCCCTTCGGCGATCGCGACGATGCCCGGATGGCTGACCTTGCGCTCCACGGAAATTGCGTAGAACGACTCGCTCACCGCATCGGTCTGGCCGATGACCTGCACGCCGTACTGCCGCTTCACCTCTTCGGCAATCACGCTAGGGCCGATGAAAATCCCGCTGCCTGACTGACCAAACGCCTGCATCAGCGCGCTGTCGTCAAACTCGCCGACGATACGCGGCTGGATCTGTTGCTCGGCGAACCAACGTTGCAAGCGGCTGCGCACCACCGTCTCCGGCCCGGGAATCAGCAGCGGGGCGTCATGCAAACTGTGGGGAAAATCCTGCCCATGGCGCTCGGCCAACGCTGCAGTGGCGAAAAAGCTGATCCCGCATTCCCCCAGTTTTTGGCTGAAGCCCTTGATGTCCAGGTGCGTCGGCATCGGGCTGTCCGAAATCACCAGGTCCAGGCGTTGAATCGCCAGGTCTGCCAGTAGCCGATCGAGCTTGTCTTCGCGGCAGGTGATGCGCAGTGGGTCGCTCAGCTCCATGGTCGGCGCCAACAGGCGGTAGACGATGGACTTGGGCACCACATCCGCCACTCCGACCCGAAACAACGTTTGTTGCTCGTTGGGCTGGGCCCGCAGCATCAATTCCAGTTCGCCGCCCAGCTGGAACATGTGTTCGGCGTAGGGCAACGTCTGGCGGCCGGCTTCGGTCAGTTCCAGCTGGCGCCCGACCCGTTGGAACAACTTGATGTTGTAAGTCTGTTCGAACAGGGAAATCTGCCCGCTGATGGTTTGTGGGGTCAGGTTCAATTGCTCGCAGGCACGCACGATGCTGCCGGTTTTTGCCACGACCCAGAAATAATGGAGCTGTCGGTAATTGAGCATGTGCGCGCCAGTTCGTAAAAACCGAAGTATAACCGCTGAAAATACGAATTTTCCTGAAGTATTTGCCCCTCTAGAATGCCGGGCCATTGGTGAGCCATCTTGTGCTCCGTCTATTCTCTGAGAGGCACAGTCTTCATGACGTATAAATCCTTGGGCCTAGCGGCCTTGCTATCGTTGTCGTCGCTGGCGCTCGTGGGCTGCGAACAAGCCGAAAAAAGCGCCCAGCAGTTGGCAGAGCAGTTGAAGGAACAAGCGGTTGAAACGGCCAAGCAGGCCATCGACGATACTCACAAGGCTGCCGAACAAGCCATCAGCGAGCTCTCCGGCGGGTTGATCAGCCCCAAGGAAGAACCCGAGGACGATGCTGAAGCAGCCAAACCTTCCACCCAAACCCTTTAACCCGTCTTATCGAGTCAGGACTGACCCATGGATTATCTGTTACAGCTCGCCGCCAGCCCAACCGCCTGGATTGCCTTGGCAACCCTGGTCGTCATGGAAATCGTGCTCGGCATCGATAACCTGATCTTCATTTCGATTCTGACCAACAAGCTGCCCGAACAACATCGGGCCAGGGCTCGGCGGATCGGTATCGGCATGGCGTTGATCCTGCGCCTGGGCTTGTTGAGCACCATCGCCTTCATCGTGCAGTTGACCGAACCGGTCATCGAGATCCTCGGCCAGGCATTTTCCTGGAAGGACATGATCCTGATCGCGGGCGGCCTGTTCCTGCTGTGGAAGGCCACCACTGAGATCCACCACAGCATGGATCCGGCACCGGATGATCCGAAGTCCGCTACGTCCGGCGTGACCCTTGGGTTTGCCGCCGCGATCGGTCAGATCCTGATGCTCGACCTGGTGTTCTCCATCGACAGCATCATTACGGCGGTGGGCATGACCGAACACTTGCCGATCATGATCATCGCCGTGGTGGTTTCGGTCCTGGTGATGCTGCTGGCCGCCGAGCCACTGGCGAAATTCATCAACGACAACCCTACCGTGGTCATGCTTGCCCTGGGCTTCTTGATCATGATCGGCATGACGCTGATTGCCGAAGGCTTCGGTGCCCACGTGCCCAAGGGCTACATCTACGCGGCCATGGCCTTCTCGGCAGCGATCGAGGTGTTGAACATGCTGTCTCGTCGGGCCAGGGAAAAGAAGGCCCTCGAGCAAGCCTGAGCGAGATAGATAAAAGCCGCCCGGGTCGAAGGTCCCGGGCGGCTTTTTTATGGACGACGTAAAGGTCAGTGCGCGGTGGCGTGGCGGCCGGCGGCTTTCGGGTTCTGTTGCGCTTGTGGCTGCGGCGCGGGGTGGTGGCGCCGGGCGATCCGCAGCACGCCCCACAACATGGCCGCCGCTACGCTCAGCCAGCCGAATATCAGCATCAGAACAGTCATCATCAGGCTCATCTGCGCCTCCTTCTGCCCGGAACCGGGCAATGCACTCTCTACAATGGACAGTCTAGTCGCTCAAGTGTTACGAGCAGTCGATTCGTGGTGCGCGGCGACGGATCGGTTCGTTCTATCGCGGTTGTGAAACTGTTGCTTATGGCTATACCCGGGCCGATGCGCGCCTTATGATCGTCGGCCCACGCCCGGCTCGAATGCCGGGTCTGCCTGAACAAGAGAGTCATCATGTCGCCAGTAATTTCATCTTTTCGATCACTGGTATTGGCGTTGTCCTGCCTCGCCGCCCTGGCGGGGTGCGCCGGCAGCGTGTCGCCGCAGATCAAGCGCCTGCCCGAGCGGGTGGAGCTCAACAGCGTGCCATTCTTTCGCGGTGAAACGCACCAGGGCGCGCCGCAATCGATGGCGGCCCTGTTGACCTTGCAGGGAACGGTAATCACGCCCGGGCTGCTGGAGAAACCTCTGCACCTGCCCGGTGGCGAGGCTCGTTTGCAGCAGAACCTGCAAACCCTGGCGCGTGAATACGGGCTGGTGGTGTACCCCCTCAATGGCCAACTTGCCGCATTGCTCGAACAGGTGGCGGCGGGCTATCCGGTATTGCTGCGCTACACCAAGGGTTCGGCGTTCTGGTCCGAGCCGCGCTACGCGATCCTCGCGGGTTATAACCGGCAGAAACGCACGGTGTTGCTGCGCTCTGGAATGAATCGACGCTCATTGATGAGCTTCGATGCATTCGAGTCGGCTTTTAAAGGTGCTGGGGGCTGGGCAGTACTGATCCAGAAGCCTACGCAACTTCCTGCCAATGTTGATTCGCAACGCTGGTTGAAAGCCGCCGAGCAATTGGCCGGGGCAGGGCAGGAGCAGGCAGCGGCGCGGGCGACCAAGGCGCTGGACGCTGCACACTAATGCGATCCCCGTTCGTCACCTGTCGGGCACAACCTGGCATGCCTCGGGTTCTTATCGTCAGGGCCTGGAAACTCCGGGCCATGATTCAAGGAGGCAGCTATGGCACAGTCGAAAACACCTTCGGGGCCACATTCGTCCGAGCATTCGTCTGGTAATGATGATTTGGGTTTCGATCCGGACTCGCCGGATCTCGACGATCCTCAGGTCGATCCGATAGGTCCGGCGAAGGCGCCCCGGGACGACGAGAAGGATTCGCAGGATGCACCTTCTTCCAGGCCTTACGATCCTTTGGGAGATCTCAAGCCCTGAATGAAAATAGCCCCGACACGTCGGGGCTATTTGCTCGGGGCTATTTCTCTCAGGCTTAAGGATTGTTACGCCACGCTACTTGGATGCTTCAACCACACCGCTTTGGCGGCTCTTGAGATTCTTCGCGGCTTTGTATTGAAGGGCCACGGCCGGGACGCTGGCGCTTTTGCCTGTCTCGACCCAACTGCGGATGCGGCTTGCATCGGCAAAATGGGTGTATTTGCCGAAGGCGTCAAGAATGACCAATGCCATCGGGCGATTACCCATTTTCGTGACCAGTACCAGGCAATGACCGGCCTGGTTGGTGAAGCCGGTCTTGGTCAGTTGAATGTCCCAGTTGGCCTTGTGGACCAGGTGGTCAGTGTTGCGAAAGCCGAGGCTGTAGACCGGCTTGCGGAACGTCACGGTCTTTTCCTTGGTGGTGCTCAATTCGCTCAGCAACGGGTATTTGCGCGCAGCGATCAACAGTTTCGTCAGGTCACGGGCGGTCGATACGTTTTGGGTAGACAGGCCGGTGGGCTCGACATAATGGGTGCTGGTCATGCCCAGCGCCTTGGCCTTGGCGTTCATCGCCGCAATGAACGCCGCGTAACCGCCGGGATAGTGATGGGCGAGACTGGCGGCGGCGCGGTTTTCCGAGGACATCAGCGCAATCAGCAGCACGTCTCGGCGTGACAGTTCGCTGTTGAGCTTGACCCGGGAGAACACGCCCTTCATTTCTGGCGTGTTGGCGATGGTCATCGAGATGTATTCGTCCAGGTTCTGCTTGGCGTCCAGGACAATCAGGCCAGTCATCAATTTGGTCACCGAAGCAATCGGCACCACGACGTCCGGATTGCTCGAGTAGACGACTTTATCTGTCTGTAGATCCAGGAGGATTGCGCTGCCGGAGGCGACTTGCAATTTTGAGGTGTCTCGGGGAGCCGCAATGGTTTCCTGCGCGCTGACGTTTTGCGTGATGAGAGTGCCTGTGAAAACGAAAAGCAGGCTAATGACCGAAAGACGAATTTTCACGCGAGTAGACTCGATAGAATTGAAGATGCCGTTGAACAGCGGCTTGTTAAGAAGCGCCGCATTTTATGAGTATGGGCGAGGACAGCGCTATATGCCTGTGCCACCGGGGCCCATGAATAAATAAAGTTTAATGAAGGGCGATTCTGGCGAATCGAATCTGAAAAATTTGTAATTTGGGGAGATAGAGAATCTGCTGCTTGGCGGAGCAGGATCCGACGATCGGGATACCGCGGAGCGAAGAGGCTCGCTCCACGGGATTGGGCTGATCGTCCCGTCTGTCAGCTATGCAGCGTCTCGGCTGCATAAAGTGTGTTCTCCAACAGGCAGGCGCGGGTCATCGGTCCCACTCCGCCGGGTACCGGAGTGATCCAGCCGGCGCGGGGCAGGGCGGTCTCATAGACCACGTCGCCCACCAGCTTGCCATCGTCCTGGCGATTGATGCCCACGTCGATGACGATGGCGCCTTCCTTGATCCACTCGCCCCGGACCAGGCCAGGCTTACCGGCGGCGACGACCACCAGGTCGGCGCGGCCGACGTGCCCCGCCAGGTCTTTGGTGAAACGATGGGTCACGGTGACGGTGCAACCGGCCAGCAGCAACTCCATGGCCATCGGGCGGCCGACGATGTTGGAGGCGCCCACTACCACGGCATCGAGTCCGTAAAGGTCCACGCCGGTGCTTTCCAGCAAGGTCATGATGCCCTTGGGCGTGCAGGGGCGCAGCAATGGAATGCGTTGGGCGAGGCGACCGACGTTATAAGGATGGAAACCGTCGACGTCTTTGTCCGGGCGGATACGCTCCAGCAGTTTCGAGGCATCGAGGTGCTCGGGCAGGGGCAACTGGAGCAGCACGCCGTCGATGTTCGGATCGTCATTGAGGCGGTCGATCAACTCGGCCAGCGCTTGCTGGGTGGTTTCGCAAGGCAGGTCGTAGGCCTGGGAAAGGAAGCCGACCTCCTCACAGTCTTTACGCTTGTGCGAGACATAAACCTGAGAGGCAGGATCGCTGCCGACCAGGATCACCGCAAGGCCGGGCGTGCGCAGGCCCTGTTGGCGGCGCTCGGTGACTCGTTGGGCGATCTGCTGGCGCAGGCTGGCGGCGATCGATTTGCCGTCGATAAGTTGTGCAGTCATTGCGCGTGGTTAACCATCGAGAGGGGAAAAAAAGAGAACGCATTCTCGCATGCCGAGGCGTGAGGGCAAAGGCGCTTGGTCTGCAAATTCCCCTAACTCCTTTAATTAAATGAATTTTTTTTAAAAAAGAGTTGACGACCTATCGGGCCGTCTATAACATTCGTCGCACTTGTCGGGCACAGCCTAGCACTGGTTAAGAAGGTCGAGCGGAGTTGGTTGTTACAATTCAGCGAAACTGAAAGCACTTAGTTTGTAATCGTCCAAGAATACAGATTAAAAAGGCGCCCGTAGCTCAGCTGGATAGAGCATCCGCCTTCTAAGCGGATGGTCGCAGGTTCGAGTCCTGCCGGGTGCGCCAATTAGGCAGCTTTGGCACAAGTAACGCTACAAGGCAATATGGTGGGCGTAGCTCAGTTGGTAGAGCACGGGATTGTGACTCCCGTTGTCGTGGGTTCGATCCCCATCGTCCACCCCATATTCTAGAGAGGCGCCAGATTTAATAGTCTGGCGCCTTTGCTTTAAAAGCTTGATACGCGGATGTGGTGGAATTGGTAGACACACTGGATTTAGGTTCCAGCGCCGCAAGGTGTGAGAGTTCGAGTCTCTCCGTCCGCACCATACAAGTCGCTATTTAATTAGCAGAGAACGGCGCAGAACCTGAAAAGGGCTGCGCCGTTTTTGTTTTCAAGGATCGTGTATACGCCTCGGCCTGGTTCTGGCGCGAGTGTGAAGCATGCGATTCGTCGCAAATGTGTTTCGTGATGATGCTCGACTTTCCGTCGGTCTTCCAGCGCGAGCCGTATGCCGGGGTAGAAGGGAAACGGTGCTTCTATATATAGAAGTGCTACCCAGAGCCCTGGCAATGACCGACTGTATTTGCAAACCGGGCGGGGCATGACGCATTGTCCCGCTTCTAAATTCGGCGCCTGTTTCCTGCGCGTTTTCAGTAGGGTGACTTCTTGAGTTTGACCTACTAGAATGCATGCCCTTGATTCTGGGGTCGGAAACGCCCGGCCAACGTCTGTGCAACGAGGAATATCCATGCAAGTTTCTGTTGAAAATACTTCTGCTCTTGAGCGCCGCATGAGCATCACCGTGCCGGCTGAGCGCATCGAGACTCAGGTCAACAAGCGTCTGCAGCAGACTGCCCAAAAGGCCAAAATCCCAGGTTTCCGCCCAGGCAAAGTGCCAATGAGCGTAATCCGCCAGCGCTACGAAGCTGATGCGCGCCAGGAAGCCGTGGGCGACGTGATCCAGTCTTCGTTCTACGAAGCTGTCGTCGAGCAAAAGCTGAATCCGGCTGGCGCTCCTTCCGTCGAGCCTAAAGTGCTGGAAAAAGGCAAGGACCTCGAGTTCGTCGCCACGTTCGAAGTGTTCCCGGAGTTCACTGTTGCCGGTTTTGAGTCCATTGCTGTCGAGCGCCTGAGCGCTGACGTTTCGGACGCCGACCTGGACAAGATGCTCGACATCCTGCGCAAGCAGAACACCCGTTTCGAGGCGACCGATCGTGCCGCCCAGAACGAAGACCAGTTGAACATCGATTTCGTCGGCAAGGTCGACGGTGAAGTGTTCGCTGGCGGTTCCGCCAAGGCTACCCAGCTGGTGCTGGGCTCCGGTCGCATGATTCCTGGTTTCGAAGATGGCCTGGTTGGCGCCAAGGCCGGTGAAGAACGCGTGCTGAACCTGACCTTCCCAGAGGACTACCAGAACCTGGACCTGGCCGGCAAGGCCGCCGAGTTCACCGTGACCGTCAACAGTGTTTCCGAGCCGAAGCTGCCTGAGCTGAACGAAGAATTCTTCGCCCAGTTCGGTATCAAGGAAACCGGTCTGGAAGGTTTCCGCGCCGAAGTTCGCAAGAACATGGAGCGTGAACTGCGCCAGGCCATCAAGTCGAAGATCAAGAACCAGGTCATGGATGGTCTGCTGGCCTCCAACCCGATCGAAGTGCCAAAGGCTCTGCTGGACAACGAAGTGAACCGTCTGCGCGTACAGGCCGTTCAGCAGTTCGGTGGCAACATCAAGCCTGACCAACTGCCGGCCGAGCTGTTCGAAGAACAAGCCAAGCGCCGCGTCGTGCTGGGCCTGATCGTCGCCGAAGTGGTCAAGCAGTTCGAACTCAAGCCCGACGAAGCGCGCGTTCGCGAGCTGATCCAGGAAATGGCTTCGGCCTATCAAGAGCCTGAGCAAGTGGTGTCCTGGTACTACAAGAACGAGCAGCAGCTGAACGAAGTCCGTTCGGTTGTGCTGGAAGAACAAGTTGTGGATACTGTTCTGCAGAAAGCTAGCGTGACCGACAAAGCGGTCTCTTACGAAGAAGCGGTCAAGCCGGTGGAAGCTCCACAAGCCGATTGATGGTTCTGCAGTAAGAAACACACACCATAAGCCAGCCTTCGCGCTGGCTTATGCGTATTCAAGACATAACTATTTGGGAGTGACTGCGAGACATGTCCCGCAATTCTTTTTATCAGCAGAGCTCTGACATCCAAGCCGCTGGCGGCCTGGTCCCGATGGTTATCGAGCAGTCCGCCCGTGGCGAACGTGCCTATGACATCTATTCGCGTCTGCTCAAGGAACGAGTGATCTTTTTGGTGGGGCCGGTAGAGGATTACATGGCCAACCTGATCTGCGCGCAGCTGTTGTTCCTTGAAGCCGAAAACCCGGACAAAGACATCCATCTCTATATCAACTCCCCAGGCGGTTCGGTGACGGCGGGTATGTCGATCTACGACACCATGCAGTTCATCAAGCCTAACGTTTCGACGACCTGTATCGGTCAGGCGTGCAGCATGGGCGCGTTTTTGCTGACCGCCGGCGCTCATGGCAAGCGTTATTGCCTGCCGAACTCCCGCGTGATGATTCACCAACCGTTGGGCGGTTTCCAGGGCCAGGCATCGGATATCGAAATCCATGCCAAGGAAATCCTCTTCATTCGCGAGCGCCTCAACACCTTGATGGCCAAGCACAGCGGGCGCACGCTTGAAGAAATCGAGCGCGATACCAATCGCGACAATTTCATGAGCGCTGAAGCCGCACGTGAATATGGCCTGATCGATGAAGTGATCAGCCAGCGCCCCGCTTAAAATAAGCAGCTCAAAATGAGGTTGATCGGCAGGTCCGATCACCTGCGGGCTTGAAAAAGCCCGCAATTGCCTTCATCTTGTGTTGCAAGCCTATCGGATTTGGATCGATCGAATGACTGACACCCGCAACGGCGAGGACAACGGCAAACTGCTTTATTGCTCCTTCTGTGGCAAAAGCCAGCATGAAGTACGCAAATTGATTGCCGGCCCCTCGGTCTTCATTTGCGACGAGTGCGTCGACCTGTGCAATGACATCATCCGCGAGGAGGTGCAGGAAGCCCAGGCCGAAAGCAGCGCGCATAAGTTGCCTTCGCCCAAAGAAATCAGCGGCATCCTCGACCAGTATGTAATTGGTCAGGAACGCGCGAAAAAGGTACTGGCCGTAGCGGTGTACAACCACTACAAGCGCCTTAACCAGCGTGACAAAAAGAACGACGACGTCGAACTCGGCAAGAGCAACATCCTGCTGATCGGCCCGACAGGCTCGGGTAAGACCCTGCTTGCCGAAACCCTGGCGCGCTTGCTGAACGTTCCGTTCACCATCGCCGACGCAACCACCCTCACCGAGGCGGGTTACGTGGGTGAGGACGTCGAGAACATCATTCAGAAGCTGTTGCAGAAATGCGACTACGATGTGGAAAAGGCCCAGATGGGCATTGTCTACATCGATGAAATCGACAAGATTTCCCGCAAGTCCGATAACCCGTCCATCACCCGGGATGTTTCCGGCGAGGGCGTGCAACAGGCCTTGCTCAAGTTGATCGAAGGCACGGTCGCTTCCGTTCCACCCCAAGGTGGTCGCAAGCATCCGCAGCAGGAATTCCTGCAGGTCGATACCCGTAACATCCTGTTCATCTGCGGTGGTGCGTTCTCTGGCCTCGAAAAGGTCATCCAGAATCGTTCTACGCGCGGCGGCATTGGTTTCAACGCCGAAGTGCGCAGCAAGGAAGAGGGCAAGAAGGTGGGTGAATCCCTGCGTGAAGTCGAGCCTGACGATTTGGTCAAGTTCGGTCTGATCCCGGAATTCGTCGGTCGTCTGCCGGTCCTGGCGACGCTGGATGAGTTGGATGAAGCGGCATTGATGCAGATTCTGACCGAGCCGAAAAACGCCCTGACCAAGCAGTATGCCAAGCTGTTCGAAATGGAAGGTGTAGACCTGGAGTTCCGTTCCGACGCGCTGAAATCCGTCGCCAAGCGAGCCCTGGAGCGTAAGACCGGTGCCCGTGGGTTGCGCTCGATTCTGGAAGGCGTACTGCTCGACACGATGTACGAAATCCCCTCGCAGTCCGAGGTGAGTAAAGTCGTGATCGACGAAAGCGTCATAGAAGGCAAGTCCAAGCCGCTGTATATCTACGAAAACAGTGAGCCGGCTGCCAAGGCTGCACCGGACGCCTAAGCGTCCAGGTGCCGAAATAAAGAAGGGGCCTTCGGGCCCCTTTGCTATTAGCGCGTTTTAGACGTGTCTTAGCGCTTGTTTTTTTTAAAGGCTGCCCCCATCTTGGTTTCAAGCTTACTTCCATCTGTTTACGGCCTTATGGCCGCCGTAGAGGCGAAATCATGAAGACAACCATCGAATTGCCTCTCCTGCCATTGCGCGATGTCGTGGTGTATCCGCACATGGTTATCCCGCTGTTCGTGGGGCGCGAGAAGTCCATCGAAGCCCTTGAGGCCGCGATGACGGGTGATAAGCAGATTCTTCTGATCGCTCAGAGAAATCCTGCCGACGACGATCCCGGTGAAGAGGCACTTTATCGCGTAGGTACGATTGCAACGGTCCTGCAACTGCTCAAGCTCCCTGACGGCACCGTCAAGGTGCTGGTTGAGGGCGAGCAGCGTGGTTCGGTCGAGCGTTTCAGCGAAGTGGACGGTCATTGCCGTGCCGAAGTCTCGTTGATCGATGAAGTCGATGCGCCGGAGCGTGAATCCGAGGTGTTTGTCCGCAGCCTGCTGTCGCAGTTCGAACAGTACGTGCAGTTGGGCAAGAAGGTGCCTGCCGAGGTGCTGTCGTCGCTTAACAGCATCGATGAACCCGGACGCCTGGTCGATACGATGGCGGCCCACATGGCCCTCAAGATCGAGCAGAAACAGGAAATCCTCGAAATCATCGACCTGTCGGCGCGCGTCGAGCACGTACTGGCGCTACTCGACGGTGAGATCGACCTGTTGCAGGTCGAGAAGCGCATTCGCGGTCGGGTCAAGAAGCAGATGGAGCGCAGCCAGCGCGAGTACTACCTGAACGAGCAGATGAAGGCGATTCAGAAAGAGCTCGGCGATGGCGATGAAGGTCACAACGAGATCGAAGAGCTGAAAAAGCGCATCGATGCCGCTGGCCTGCCGAAGGATGCCCTTGCCAAGGCCCAGGCCGAGCTGAACAAGCTCAAGCAAATGTCGCCGATGTCAGCCGAGGCCACCGTGGTGCGCTCCTACATCGACTGGCTGGTCCAGGTGCCGTGGAAAGCCCAGAGCAAGGTGCGCCTCGATCTGGCGCGTGCCGAAGACATCCTGGATGCCGACCATTACGGCCTGGAAGAGGTCAAGGAACGCATCCTTGAATACCTCGCCGTGCAGAAGCGCGTGAAGAAAATTCGTGGTCCGGTTCTTTGCCTGGTCGGTCCTCCGGGGGTGGGTAAAACCTCCTTGGCGGAATCAATTGCCCACGCAACCAACCGTAAATTCGTTCGCATGGCCCTCGGTGGCGTGCGCGACGAAGCCGAAATCCGTGGTCATCGCCGCACCTACATCGGGTCTATGCCGGGAAGATTGATTCAAAAGATGACAAAGGTTGGCGTGCGCAACCCATTGTTCCTTTTGGATGAAATCGACAAGATGGGCAGCGATATGCGCGGCGATCCCGCATCTGCGTTGCTGGAAGTGCTCGATCCTGAGCAGAATCACAATTTCAACGACCACTATCTGGAAGTCGACTACGACTTGTCGGATGTGATGTTCCTCTGCACCTCCAACTCCATGAATATCCCGCCAGCGCTGCTGGACCGGATGGAGGTGATTCGTCTTCCTGGCTATACCGAAGACGAGAAGATCAACATTGCCGTCAAATACCTTTCGCCCAAGCAGATCCAGGCCAACGGCTTGAAGAAGGGCGAGTTGGAATTCGACGAGGAAGCGATTCGCGACATCATTCGTTACTACACCCGCGAAGCCGGTGTGCGTGGCCTGGAGCGACAAATCGCCAAGGTCTGCCGCAAGGCGGTGAAGGAACATGCGCTGGAAAAACGCTTCGCGGTCAAGGTGACGGCGGACTTGCTGGAGCACTTCCTTGGCGTGCGTAAATTCCGCTACGGCCTGGCCGAGCAGCAGGATCAGATCGGTCAGGTAACAGGCCTGGCGTGGACGCAAGTTGGCGGCGAATTGCTCACCATCGAAGCCGCTGTGGTACCGGGCAAAGGGCAATTGATCAAGACCGGTTCGCTCGGTGATGTGATGGTGGAATCGATCACCGCGGCGTTGACGGTTGTCCGCAGCCGCGCGCGTAGCCTGGGCATCCCCTTGGATTTCCACGAGAAACGCGATACCCACATCCATATGCCAGAGGGGGCGACACCCAAGGACGGACCGAGTGCTGGCGTGGGTATGTGCACCGCCCTGGTTTCTGCGTTGACTGGTATTCCGGTGCGTGCGGATGTTGCCATGACAGGCGAAATCACCTTGCGCGGACAGGTGTTGGCGATCGGCGGTCTGAAGGAAAAACTGCTGGCGGCTCACCGTGGCGGGATCAAGATCGTGATCATTCCAGAAGAGAATGTCCGTGATCTGAAGGAAATTCCTGACAACATCAAGCAGGATCTTCAGATCAAACCGGTTAAATGGATTGACGAGGTCCTGCAAATTGCGCTGCAATACGCGCCGGAGCCCTTGCCGGATGTGGCTCCGGAGATTGTCGCGAAGGAAGAAAAGCGAGAGTCTGACTCTAAGGAAAGAATTAGCACGCATTAATACGCATTTGCCTGGGGGGCTTCCTTGACAGTTTTTTAGAGCCCTTGTTATAAAGCGGCTCTTAAGTGTCTGCAGGCCATTCAGCACTCGTTTTTGCTTTCACCAAAAAAACTTAGAATCATCTCAAAATAGATATAAGGGGACTTAGAGTGAACAAGTCGGAACTGATTGATGCTATCGCTGCATCCGCTGATATCCCGAAAGCTGCTGCTGGCCGTGCGCTGGACGCTGTAATCGAATCCGTCACTGGCGCTCTCAAGGCTGGCGACTCTGTTGTTCTGGTTGGTTTCGGTACGTTCTCCGTTACCGATCGTCCAGCTCGTGTTGGTCGCAACCCGCAGACCGGCAAGACGCTGCAGATCGCTGCTGCCAAAAAGCCAGGCTTCAAAGCTGGTAAAGCACTGAAAGAAGCCGTTAACTAAGGTTTCACTGAGTTTATCCGGGTCGGGGTCATGCCTGGCTTGGCAGCGGAGCGGTAATGCGTCCGGTAACTACCGGGCTGTCACGCCAGGGCTCGCGGGTTCGAGCCCGGTCCGCTCCGCCAGTTACGAGAAGGCGCATCCTCGGATGCGCCTTTCTTCTATCCGGATTCTACCCACGCTCCACGGTTGCCTAAATTTGAAGTTCAACCGTTTCTGGGGGACGCATGCTGCAGAATATCAGGGACAATTCACAAGGCTGGATTGCCAAGACCATCATCGGGATCATCGTCGCATTGATGGCGTTGACCGGTTTCGAAGCCATTTTTCAAGCCACCACCAGCAGCAATGACGCGGCCAAGGTCAATGGCGAAGAAATCAGCCAGAACGAGCTGACCCAAGCGGTAGATATGCAACGCCGTCAGCTCATGCAACAGCTGGGCAAGGATTTCGACGCTTCCTTGCTGGACGAGAAAATGCTGCGCGACTCGGCCCTCAAGGGCCTGATCGATCGCAAGCTGCTGTTGCAAGGCGCACATGACGCTAAATTCACTTTCTCCGAAGCCGCGCTGGACCAAGTGATCCTGCAGACGCCTGAGTTCCAGGTCGACGGCAAATTCAGCCCTGAGCGTTTCGACCAGGTGATCCGTCAGTTGGGTTACGGTCGTTTGCAGTTCCGTCAGATGCTGACGCAGGAAATGCTGATCGGCCAACTGCGCGCCGGCCTGGCTGGCAGTGGCTTTGTCACTGATGCCCAGGTGTTGGCATTTGCCCGGTTGGAGAAGCAGACCCGCGACTTTGCGACGCTATCCATCAAGGCGGACCCATCGGCTGTGAAGGTGACCGATGATGAGGTCAAGGCCTACTACGACCAGCATGCCAAGGAGTTCATGACGCCTGATCAGGTGGTCATCGATTACGTAGAGCTGAAAAAAGCCTCTTTCTTCGACCAAGTCACCGTCAAGGACGAGGAGCTGCAAGCGGCCTATCAGAAAGAAATCGCCAACCTGTCCGAACAGCGTCGGGCTGCGCACATCCTGATCGAAGTGAACGACAAGGTCACCGAGGCCCAGGCCAAGGCGAAGATCGACGAAATCCAGGCTCGACTGGCCAAGGGCGAGTCGTTTGAAGCCTTGGCGAAGGAGTTCTCCCAGGATCCGGGCTCAGCCAACAACGGTGGCGACCTGGGCTTTGCCGGTCCGGGCGTTTACGATCCGGAGTTCGAAAAGGCGCTGTATGCCTTGAACAAGGATCAGGTATCGGCACCGGTACGCACCGATTTCGGCCTGCACCTGATCAAGCTGCTGGGAGTCGAAGCACCTGAGGTCCCGAGCTTTGCGAGCCTGAAGGACAAGCTGACCCGCGACCTGAAGACCCAGCAAGTGGAGCAGCGTTTTGTCGAGGCGACCAAACAGCTGGAAGATGCCTCGTTCGAGGCTTCCGACTTGGCACAGCCGGCCCAGGACTTGAAGCTGACCGTTCACACGTCGGCGCCGTTCGGTCGTGAGGGCGGTGAAGGGATTGCGGCTAACCGTGCCGTGGTCACCGCTGCGTTCAGCCCGGAAGTGCTGGAGGAGGGTGCCAACAGCACCGCCATCGAGCTGGATCCGGAGACCGTCGTGGTGCTGCGTGCCAAGGAGCACCGCAAGCCTGAGCAACTGCCGCTGGACAAAGTCGCCGGGCCTATTCGCGCCCAGTTGACCAAGGAACATGCCAGCTCGGCTTCCAAGACCCAGGCCGATGAGCTGATTGCCAGCCTGCGCGATGGCAAGACTGCACTGGACAAACCGATCAATGGCCAGAGCTGGAAAGCCGTCGAAGCGGCCACCCGTAGCCAGGAAGGCATTGATCCTGCCGTGCTGCAGGCGGTGTTCCGCATGCCCAAGCCCGAAGCGAAGGGCAAGCCGACGTTCGCCAGCGTGACGCTGCCTGACGGCAGCCTGACGGTCCTGCGCTTGAACGGTGTGAACGAAGCTGCGGCACCGACCGAGGAAGAAAAGGCCGAATATCGCCGCTACCTCGCTTCACGCGTCGGCCAGCAAGACTTCGCGGCCTATCGCAAGCAGTTGGAAAACCAGGCGGACATCAAGCGTTTCTGACGTTCTTGATGCATTGCCCACCAGACCCCGACCGAAAGGCCGGGGTCTTTTTGTATCTGTGTATTGCCACCACAGGGATGTTCATCGATTCATCGAGATTGAGTCTTTTTCCCGCAGCAAACCCCCCGTAGACTTGTAATCCCTTTGGGGCGAGATACCTACGCTGCCCGGCAGCGTTCTATTGCACAATACGCCCCGGATTGTTTTCCTCAGGATGTTCAATGTTCAGATCATTTCACATGCGCACCGTTGGGCTGGCCTTGCTGCTGGCGGTTGCCGCCGGTTGTTCCTCCAAGAAAGCCGCCATCTACGAGCATGAAAACTTCGATGATTCGGGCACGTTTTCGCGTACTTATTCAGTGACTGATGTGGCGACCTGTGAAGCAGGACGTCGTGCGCTGCTCAGCCAGGGCTACATCATCACCAGCAGCGACCCTAAACTGGTCAGCGGCCACAAGAGCTTCCAGCAAACCGGCGATACCCATATGGAGATCAGCTTCAACCTGGTCTGCGCCGAAGACGGCGGTCCAGGGCATCGGGCGACCCTGTTCGCCAACGCCTTGCAGGACCGCTACGCCCTGAAGAAAACCAACAACTCCGCCAGCTTGGGCGTGGGTGTACTGGGATCGGTGTCGATGCCGATTGGCTCCTCGGACGATTCGATGGTCAAGGTCGCCAGCGAAACGGTGTCGGCGGACAAGTTCTATGAGCGTTTCTTTACGCTGGTGGAGGCGTTCCTGCCTCCGGAAGCGAAGGAAACGAAGAAGCCCACCGAGAACCTCGAAAAACCCAAGACCGAGCTGGGCGTTCCGGAATCAAAGGCCGAACCGGCCGCGGCGATGCCCGCTCCTGAGCCGGCCGCGCTACAGGCCCCTCAACCGGCGCTTGCGCCAGTACCTTTGGCACCGGTCCAAGAAGTTGCGCCGGCGCCTCTGGAGCCCGCTCCTGCCGTGTCGGAGCCGGTCACGCCGCCAGTCGAGCCTGCGCCGATCGCCCCTGGCGAGCCGGAGTCCTACGCGCCTTCGTCGACGGAAACCGTCACTCCGCCACCGGCCAGTTCCTTGCCGCCTCCCTCCGAGCCAATCCAGCCACTTCCGGCGTCCTGAGTTGTGGTGGCGGGGTTGTAATCCCTTGCCACACTTCATCCATTAATTTCCCAACGCTGTGCTACGTTTAATTCATGAAGCCTCGGCTTCATGTTTTGTTCATAAAGCAGCTTTATGCTGATTCGAGGCCATTAAACCCTCGGTTTCAACATTTATGGGAAGGATATGTAATGGACGATTATCAGGAAGAGCTGCTGGAATATCAGGCGTATGAGCTGGACCCATTGGAGCCCGCCGAAGATGCGACGGAGCTGTAGGCGCGCAGGTTAATTGCAGACCGTACGGCACGCTGCGCAGCTCACGCTCCCTTGCGACTGCGGCGAAACTCTCCAGGCGTCTGGTGGTTCCAGCGCTTGAAGGCGCGTTGAAACGCTTCGGCCGAGGCGAACCCGAGCAAGTAGGCGATTTCCCCGAATGCCAGTTCCGTGTCGCGAATGTACGTCATGGCGAGGTCTCGGCGGGTGTCGTTGAGGATCGCCCTGAATTGCGTACCTTCTTCAGCCAGTTTGCGACGCAACGTCCAGGTCGGCAGCTTCAGGCGTGTCGCCACTTCTTCAAGACCCGGCTCCCGTCCGCCGCTGAGTAGCGGCCCAAGCAACTGGATGATGCGCTCGCGCAGGGTGCGGGTGCGAGTCAGTTGCTCCAGCTCCCGTTCACATAATTGGATCAGGTGCCGCCAGGTGCTTGGGCAATGTTGTGGATTGCGCTGGGCGAGGCTTTCCAGGCCAAGGCGCAGTTGGTTCTGCTCGGCACCGAACTGGATGTGGCAATCGCCCAAGACCCGATAGGCCTGCGCATAGGCAGGTTCCTGGAACTCGATATCGATGTGTTCGGCGGGCAGCGCGACATTGCTCACGCTGGACAATTGCTGGAGCCAGCCAGCGATAATGGAATCGACGACGAAGCGGTTGTAGGCGTTATACGGGCTGATGGAATAGAACCGCAGCCACGCGCCTCGGGTGTCCTCATGGAAACTCGACTGCCCACGATAGTTGGACCCGTACAGCGGCTCGAAACGGATCATGCAGCGCGCGGCTTCGCGTACATTCGGCGCCTGGGCCGCGGTGACGCCGGCCAGCCCGGCTTGGCTCAAGCGGCTGAACTGACCCATGCGCAATCCCAGGGCGGGATCTTCGGTCAATTGGATCGCAGCGTGGCCCAGGCGCATGTAGCGCGGAATCGACAGGCGAGCCCCGGGCTCGGCCAGGCGTGCCGCATCGAGGCCGTATTGTTCGAGCAATGGCTGGGGATCCTGTCCGTGGCTGGCCACTGCGTCAGCGAGGCTGTGGACGAAGCCTACGGACAGGTCACCCAGGCGCATCGGTTGCAGCTTCATGTTCACAACCAGAGGTTCAGCAGGCGGGCGCCACGGGATTGGCCATCGGAGAATTGCTCGCCGTTGTGGCTGATGAAGCTCTGGCCGGCGCTGCCGTTGTCCCAGAATTGCCCGCGCAAGAACACGCTGACGCCGCCCCGCGCCTGGCTGATAGGCAACTGGCTGGTCAATGTCAGGCGAAGCCAGGCTTGGCCTTCAGTCAATTCGCCGGGCTTGAGGCTCACTTCGTCCGGAGTGGACAGGCCTTTATAGCCGCTCCATGGCTTGTCCCACGTGTCGCGACCCATGACAAAAGCGGGCACGGCGATCAATTGCGCGCCCTGTTCGTTGAGCTGCCGATAATGAAGCGGGTACCAACTGTCGCTGCCGATCAGTATGCCCAGGCGACCCGCGGGGGTCTCGATCACTCGGCTCGCGTCCGAGTGCTCGGCCTCAAGCACCTCCTGCTGGTCAAACACCGGGTGTCGTTGGCGCTGCGGTTGGCCGATCGGCCGACCATCGCGACCGAACACCAGGCTGCTGTTGTAGAGCGCGCCGCGACCGATCTTCAGTTCGCCTTCGCTGACGCTGGGTTCGGGCAGCACGATGGAACCGGCCACCAGGGTCACGCCGAATTCCTTGGCCAGCCCGCCGAACAGCGCCTGGTAATCATGAGCCATGGTGGCTGCTTTCATGCGCAGGTAGGCGTCGTCCAGGCGGCTATCGCCTTTGGCGCCGGCCAATGCTTGGATGAAAGCCAGCGGATTGCTGACGGCCAGCCAATGCATGGCTTGCTTGAACGTGGTGGCTTGGTACACCTCGTCTTTCTCACCGCTGACCATTAGCCAGGTGCCGATGTGCTCTGGCAGGACCACGATGGTCTTGTCGTTGAGAAACCCTTGGTCGCGAGCCGTCTGCAGATAGGCCGCCAACTTGCGATGCAGGCGTTCCGGGCTTTGGTAGTCGGTGGGAAACAGTTCAGGCTGGATGCCCAGCAGATTGCCTCGATCCGCCGGCGTGCCCTGGTCGACCGCCAGGTTTATCCGAAGGTCAGACAGGTAATGACCCGCCGGACGATCGGTCGTCCACAGTGCGTAGGTGACCAGGGCGGCAATCAAGGCCAGTGAAAACAGCAGGTACAGAAATTTGCGCATGGGGGAACAGTCAGCGGCCGTGTGCAGGTTGGTGATTTTCGTCAGGAGCTACGGGGCAGGGTACGGTAAAACAAGGGATTAGCGAAGGGCGGGCCCTGATTTGTAAGTAACGCAAATAGACGCAAGGGTGTCCGGGGAAACCTCGGACACCTTTGCGCTGGCAGGGCACCCTAGTGGTTTTTGGCCTTCCTGATCCGGATCAGAATGAACAGCAGGATCAACAGCACCGGTGGCGTCATGCCCAGCAGCGCCTCACGGGCCGAGAGGTTGGCGCCCAAGGTGTGCAATCCGCTATAGATCAACTTGAACAGGTTGATCAGGTAGTAGGTGATGGCAATGATCGACAGGCCTTCCACCGCGCGCTGGATCTTGATCTGGGCATCGGCGCGGGCGTTGAGGCTGCGCAGGATCTCGGCGTTCTGGTCTTCCATCTCGACTTGCACGCGGGCTTGCAGCAGGTCGCCCAGGTTCGCGACGCTCATGGCCAGTTGTTCGAGGCGCTGTTCGGTGGCTGCGCAATAACGCACCGTGGGTTTGAAGCGTCGTTCGATGAACACACCCAGCCGCTGGCAATCCCCCAGGTGACTTTCGCGCAACTCCCCCAGGCGCTCGAACACCAGTTGTGCGTAGGCTCGGGTCGCGCTGAATCGGTGGCGATTCCTGACCGTGCTGCCGACGACTTGGCGCGACAGCAGGGCGATGTCCTCCAGCAGGGCCTTGGCATGTACGCCACTGGCATTGGCGTTGCGCTCGGAAAGGCTCACCAGGGTGCGATCGAATTCGTTCAGTTGCGGGTCCAGCGCCTTGGCGATATCGAGCGACAAGGACGCCATCATGCGATAGGTCTCGATTTCCAGCAGGCGCCGGATCATGCGCCCCTGGCGATAAGCGTTGAGCCGTCGATTGATGAACAACAGGCGATTGGTGCCGTCCTCGGTCAGGCGAAAATCGCTCCAGACCACCGCATCGCCGCCGCCCACACACGAGCCGCAAGGGTCCTTGAAGCCGTAGCTGGGCAGGTCGAGACCGGCTTCTGCGCGCACCACCACCTGAACGGCATTGATGAGATGCTGGGCGTGGCCCTCGATACCCCGGGCAAGGCTTTCAGGCAGCGTCGTCCATTGCAGCTCGTTGCTGCTGGCGGGAACGACCAGGGTCAGGGTGAAGAACTCGGCGTGGCGCTCCCACTTGAGCGGGTGTCCTTCCAGGCGAGTGATGCCTTGCGCGGCTTGCGCGGCGACGGTATCAGGGCAAAGTCGCTCGAGCAGAGAGTTGCACTGGGTGTTGTCGCCCAGAAACGCCAGGTGGAAGACGTGGGCCGGCTCGTCAAAATACAACGACGGGCGGGCGTGCAACTCGTTGTGCAGCATTTTTCGTTGGGGATGCATGCGAGGGCGACCATGTTATTAGGGTTATTTTTGGTTTGAGCACCTGGTCCAGCGTTGATAGGACTGGCTCATCCGGCTGAGAGTCACGCACAGCTGATCAGCCTCCTGCACGTTTGGATCATTAAGTTGTCAGTTACGGTCATTGAGCCGCCGCAGCCGGACTCTTACGCTGTGGGCCATGACAGACGCAAGCCGCAGAGCTTGCGCTTTATTCCCGTGATCGCCCGTTGTGGAGCTACCGATGACCGCCTCTCATTACCCGCACCTGCTGGCCCCGCTGGACCTGGGTTTCACCACGCTGCGCAACCGTACCCTGATGGGTTCGATGCACACCGGCCTGGAAGAGAAGCCCGGCGGCTTCGAACGCATGGCAGCGTATTTTGCCGAGCGCGCCCGGGGCGGCGTGGGCCTGATGGTCACGGGTGGGATCGGGCCGAATGACGAGGGCGGTGTCTACTCCGGCGCGGCCAAGCTGACCACGGAAGACGAGGCGCTCAAGCACCAGATCGTGACCCGGGCCGTGCACGAGGCCGGCGGCAAGATCTGCATGCAGATTCTCCATGCGGGTCGCTATGCCTACAGCCCCAAGCAGGTGGCTCCGAGCGCGATCCAGGCACCGATCAATCCGTTCAAGCCCAAGGAACTGGACGAGGAGGGCATCGAAAAACAAATTCGCGATTTCGTCACCTGCTCGGTCCTGGCCCAGAAGGCCGAATACGACGGTGTCGAGATCATGGGCTCGGAAGGCTATTTCATTAACCAATTCCTCGCCGCTCACACCAACCATCGAACCGACCGTTGGGGCGGCAGCTACGAGAACCGCATGCGCCTGCCGGTGGAGATCGTCCGCCGGGTGCGCGAGGCGGTGGGCCCGAACTTCATCATTATCTTCCGCCTGTCGATGCTCGATCTGGTGGAAGGGGGCAGCACCTGGGACGAAATTGTCCAGTTGGCCAAGGCCATCGAAGCGGCCGGTGCGACGATCATCAACACCGGTATCGGTTGGCATGAAGCGCGTATCCCGACCATCGCCACCAAGGTGCCGCGGGCGGCGTTCAGTAAGGTCACGGCCAAGCTGCGTGGCTCAGTAGGCATTCCACTGATCACCACCAACCGTATCAATACGCCCGAAGTCGCCGAGCGGATCCTGGCCGAAGGCGACGCCGACATGGTGTCCATGGCACGACCCTTCCTTGCCGACCCGGAGTTCGTCAACAAGGCCGCTGCCGGTCGCAGCGATGAAATCAACACCTGCATCGGTTGCAACCAGGCCTGCCTGGACCATACATTCGGCGGCAAGCTCACCAGCTGCCTGGTGAATCCGCGGGCGTGCCATGAAACCGAACTCAATTACCTGCCGGTGACCCAGGTGAAGAAAATCGCCGTGGTCGGCGCTGGTCCCGCGGGGTTGTCGGCGGCCACCGTGGCGGCCGAGCGTGGGCACCAAGTGACGCTGTTCGATTCGGCCAGCGAAATCGGCGGTCAGTTCAACATCGCCAAGCGCGTGCCGGGCAAGGAAGAATTCTTTGAAACCCTGCGCTACTTCAAGCGCAAGTTGCAGACCACCCATGTTGAGCTGTGCCTCGATACCCGCGTCGATGTAGCGCAACTGTTGGCCGGCGGTTTCGACGAGATCATCCTGGCCACCGGTATCGCGCCGCGTACACCGGCTATTGCGGGTGTGGAGCATGCCAAGGTGTTGAGCTACCTGGACGTGATTCTGGAGCGCAAGCCGGTAGGCCGCAGCGTCGCGGTGATCGGGGCCGGCGGGATCGGTTTTGACGTGTCGGAGTTTCTCGTTCACCAGGGCGTCGCCACCAGCCAGGACCGTGAAGCGTTCTGGAAGGAGTGGGGGATCGATACCCAGCTCGAGGCGCGTGGCGGTGTCGCTGGGATCAAGGCCGAACCCCACGCACCGGCGCGCCAGGTATTCCTGCTGCAGCGCAAGACCTCCAAGGTCGGCGACGGCCTGGGCAAGACCACCGGCTGGATTCACCGCACGGGCTTGAAAAACAAGCAGGTGCAAATGCTTAACAGCGTCGAGTACCTGAAGATTGACGACGAGGGCTTGCATATCCGCATTGGCGAAACGGGTGAGCCGCAAGTACTGGCGGTGGACAACATCGTGATCTGCGCCGGCCAGGATCCGCTGCGCGAATTGCAGGAAGGCCTGGAAGCAGCTGGGCAGAGCGTCCATCTCATCGGCGGTGCCGACGTGGCGGCGGAGCTGGACGCCAAGCGTGCGATCAACCAGGGTTCGCGGTTGGCGGCGCAGCTGTAGCGCTCGGACCTGATGGTTCCTGCGGTAGCGAACAGCTTCGCTCCCGCAGGTGTCTGAATCGAGCTGCTAAGATGCTGGCCTGTTCCCCCTCGGCCTGCTGCGATGTTTCTCCCCGCCCTTGATTGGCAACCTGAACCGCGCCTCGAACCCCTTCACTTGGACTGGCTCGCCCGTGCCAATGTCGAGGTGGCGGTGTTGCGCCTGGACCAGATCGATTCGCTGGTCAGCGGCAACAAGTGGTTCAAGCTGCTTGATCATTTGCGCGCTGCCCAAGAGGCCGGTGCCGAAGGCGTCATGAGCCTGGGCGGCGCTTACTCCAATCACTTGCATGCACTGGCCGCGGCGGGCGAGCGCTTCGGTTTTGCGACCGTTGGACTGCTGCGCGGCCATCCCCAGGACACGCCAACGGTGCTCGACCTGAAAGCGTTCGGCATGACGCTGCATTGGTTGGGATACGAAGGATACCGAAGACGGCATGATCCGGATTTCTGGGCGCCCTGGCAGGCGCAATATCCGAGGTTATGGCCGATACCCGAAGGGGGCTCTGGGTTGCCTGGCGCCAAAGGCTGCATGACGTGGGCGACCAGCGTCAGCGCTCAGTTGAAAGGGTTGGGTTGGGACGATTACCACGGTTGGTGGTTGCCCTGCGGCACCGGAACGTCGCTGGCGGGCCTGGTGCTGGCTGAAGCTGGCAAGCGTCCCGTCTATGGTGTCCTGGCAGTGCCCGAAGACCATGGGGTGAAGCCGCAGGTCGAAAAAATCGTCGAGGCAGCGGGGCTTGCCGATCCGCTGTATGAACTGCTCGATGGCAGCCGGGGCGGATTTGCCCGGGTGGATGCCGACCTCATAGCCTTCATCGAAACCACCCATGTTATCGAGCTGGAGCCGTTGTACACCGGCAAGGCGTTGATGTTGCTCAAGGCTCGGGTCGAGGCCGGGATGTTTGCACCCGGCACCCGCTTGATCTTCGTTCATACCGGCGGCCTGCAAGGCCGCCGGGGACTTGCGTGACCGGTCGTCAACCGCGCTTGGGCATCATCCGCAGCAGCGTGTTATCGCGCACCACATAGTGGTGATACAACCCCGCCACTGCGTGCAGGCCAATCAGCCAATAACCAATGGTGCCGCCCAGCACATGCCAGCCTTCCAGCTGCTTGGCGAAATCCTTGTCCTGATCGATCAGCAGCGGCAGATCGAAGCCGTAGAACATCACCTGGTGCCCTTCGGCGCTGGTGATCAGCCAGCCCAGCAGCGGCATGGCGATCATCAACAGGTACAACGCCCAGTGCATCAGGCGCGCCAGGAAAGTTTGCCACCCAGGCGAAGCCGGAAAAATCGCCGGCGCCTTGCCCATGCTTCGAGCGAAAAGGCGTAGCCAGACCAGCGCAAACACAGTCAGGCCGAGCATGAAGTGCGCTTCCTTGATCAGGGTTCGACCGCCACTGCCCTTGGGGAAAATACCGCGGAACTCGATGCAGGCATAAACCACGGCCAGCAGCACCAGCATCAACCAGTGCAATGTGACCGTGACGGTGCTGTAGCGGTTCTCGGAATTTTTCCAGGGCATGCGAGTATCTCCAGCCATCAGGGTAAAGCGCTGTCTGGGCAGCGTCATGCATTCACTGTAAGCCCGTTTCGCTGGGTTTGCATGAGCCAGGTCAACTCGCGTCCATGAATTTACAATCCGTTCATGGCCAGTTGCGGCAATGCGGTCGAAGCGGCGACAGCACGCTTGCCGGGATCTGATAGCGCCTCAAGGCGAGGCGTCCGGTGGGTTCATGAGCCAGTCGAACAGCAAGCCCACCTCTTTGCCGCCTGGCTCCGACGGGGGCGCCGGGGATGAGCCATCGCTGTTCAGTCCCGAACTGGACATTGCCGGGCACAGTACTGGCCGGTCGGGATCGCCCTCGAGAAAACTGACCAATACTTCACTGCCGGCGATCAACCGGGAACGCTCGTCAGGCGCCTGCCACGACACTGGCAAGGTGATTGCTTCTTCGGCCGGACTCCAGAGACACACCTCGACCTGGCCATGCTCATCGGGCCAGGCCGGCTGGCCGGCCGGGCCGAGCACGTAGGCGACGTGATAACCGGGTATGCGCGGCCTCGGGTGCTTCAGGGGTGGCCGGAACACAGCGGACCAGGGTATGGCGGAAAACCGGTTGCGGTAGTTCCGCTCGGGCGGCGTGGCCGGCAGGTTCGTTTCAAGAATGGAAAACTGTCGTCCGCGATGCTGGACCTCGACAATCAACCATTGGTCATTGAAGGCCGATATCGGGTGATTGCAAATCTGTGCGATATGACCGCTGCGCAGCGCCGGCTCGATGGAATGGCCGTGTATCTCGCCGTGTCGATAGCGCAACCGCTCAAGGCTGCGGCCACCGGCCTGAAAACGATGAAGCTGCGCCGGATCTTCACGTATCCCTTCGCCGGCCGCGCCTGTGGCGAGGGCAGTGTGCGGGGCGGATTCGGCAGGTGCTCGGTCACGGAATCCGGCGGGAGGGCCTGCGGTTATCGAGCGATGCCGTTGGTATAGCTGCTTGAGCGTCGCGCGCCGGTCCGCATCCGGGCGCATGACCAGCTCAACCGCCTGCGCCGGGAAGCTTATGGCGTCCTCGGCAAATACCGCGACATGTCCCCGGGCGTTGTGTTCGAAGTGATAATGGATGCCTTCTTCCTCGCACAACCGCTGTAAAAGCGTCAGATCGCTTTCCTCATATTGAATACAGAATGGGCGACTCGGGTAACGCCCGTGCGGCAGCTCAAAACGATAGCTGTGGGAAGGCACCGCATTTTCCTCTAGCAGACGCTGCAAAATCTGTACGACACTGAGCCGATGGAAAACCCGACGCCGCGGGCCCTGGTCCAGTTGCTGGAGGTAGGGAACCAGTGTCAAGCGGTAGTCGACCTGGTGTGCCGTGTCAGCGGCCAGGCTGACGCTGTGCACGATTCCGTGGACCCCTGACGCTTCACTCAGGCGCAGGAAGGCCACTTGTCCGAGCAACGCGTCGGGGCTGATCGGCGGCACCAGGCCAATCAGGTCGAGGTCGAAGCGGTACGGCTGATTCAAGGCCTCCCGGCCGTTGAGCCTGAGGACTTGCAGGCGCATATCGCTTTCGATGATCGTCAGGCTGAAGGGGTATTCCGTATCGTTGCGCATTGCAGCCCATACTTGCTGAGAGAGAGGTGCAAAGGGTACGAAACCCCAGCGTGCAACGCTGTCCCCGAATCGCTGTTTCAGAAACGCCCTACAGCACAACGGGAAAATGTCGATTCAAGACTGGCTGCGACGGGAGCGATTTTTTGGTCGATCAGCCGGTATAGGCCGTATAAACTTGCGCCACAGCGCCGGCCGGCAGATGTCTCGGCGCGTCAGACAAGAGAGTGAGTAATGGGCGCACAGTGGAAGGTTAAACACAAAGAAGCGGCTGCCAACGCCAAGGGCAAGATCTTCGGCAAATTGGTGAAGGAGATCACCATTGCCGCGCGCAACGGCGCTGACGTCGCGACCAATGCGCACCTGCGATTGGTGGTCGAACAGGCGAAAAAAGCCTCGATGCCCCGCGAGACCCTGGAGCGTGCGATCAAGAAAGGCTCCGGCCAGCTCGGCGAAACCGTGCAGTACCATCGCGTTACCTACGAGGGGTTCGCGCCCCATCAGGTGCCGCTGATCGTCGAGTGCGTGACCGACAACATCAACCGTACCGTCGCGGAGATTCGCGTTGCGTTCCGTAAGGGACAGCTCGGCGCGTCGGGTTCGGTCGCCTGGGACTTCAACCACGTCGGCATGATCGAGGCCGCCCCGGACAGCCCCGACGCCGATCCGGAAATGGCCGCCATCGAGGCCGGTGCCCAGGATTTCGAGCCGGGCGAAGATGGCGCAACGTTGTTCATCACTGAACCTGCCGACCTCGATGCTGTGCAAAAGGCATTGCCGGAGCAGGGCTTCACGGTGTTGTCGGCCAAACTGGGCTATCAGCCGAAGAACCCGGTCAGCGGCCTGACCGACGAGCAGATGGCCGAAGTCGAAGCCTTCCTTGAAGGCCTCGATAACCATGACGATGTGCAGGACATGTTTGTCGGCTTGGCCGGCTAAGCATTACCCGCGATTTCCTCTGGCGAGGGAGTTTGCTCCCTCGTCACGTTCGCGCAGTAAGCCTTCAATCTCATCGAACCCCGGCCGTTCCAGCACCTCCGGCTGACAGCAGCGCGCCTGCAGATCCTGCAACGTCGCCAGCTCCTCAGCACTGAGCGCCGGTTCGATCCGCGCCAGCAACTCCCCCAGCAAAATCCCGAAGGCCCGCACCTCGATGCGCTGCAGTGCACGGGTCTGTACGGTGTCCGTGGTGGCATGGAAAGACGCCGCGCCGAAGTCTCCGAGCAGGCAGTCGCCCTGGTCATTGCAAAGGATATTGTGCCCGTACAGATCACCGTGGGTAATGCCCTGGCGATGCAGGTGCGCCGCCGCCGATGCAATGCCCCGGGCGATGCGCAACGCCACACCGGCGTGCAGCCGCAGCTCATCGTCATACACGTCGCGGGTACAGGACGTCAGGCTCGGTAGTCCGGCCAGGTTGTAGTAATCGGGGCCGACCAGCGTCATCACCAGCCCAGCCTGTTGCTCGGGATGGCCGTCGATCTGGCCCAGCACCCCGATCAGGTTAGGATGGTGACCGGCTGTGATGCAGGCGTGCATTTCATGCAACGGGGAGCCGTCGCTGGTCATCTGACCCTTGTACAACTTGACGGCGACGTTTCGCGCGACTTGGCCGGGCGGTTGCCACAGCGCTTGATGAATCACGCCTGAAGCCCCTTCGCCCAATAAAGCTTGCAAGCTCAGTTGCGACCAATCGACAGGCGTGGCGCCATGAAGTGCGGCAGCCTCGGCTTGGGCTTCCAGTGGATTGCCGGCGTAGGCCAGCCAACTGAGGCTGGGCATCCGCAGCAGCCACGACGGCAGTTCGTCCAGTTGATTGGCGGCGATGCGCAGCAGTTCGAGGCGCTGACACTGGGCCAGGCTCCCGGGCAATTGGCGAAGGCGATTGCCCGCCAGCATCAACTTTTGCAAGTGCGGACGGTGGCCCAGCTCATCCGGCAGTCGGCTGATGCAGTTGTCGGTCAAGATCAGCCAGCGCAGCAGGGGCGGCAAGGCGGCGCCGGCCGCGCGTTCGATGCGATTGGCCTTGAAGCCGATCATGGTCAATGCGCTACAGCGCCCCAGGCATTCGGGCAGTTCGGTGAAGCGGTTGTCCGAACAGAACAGGATGCGCAGGCGCGTGAGTCGATGCAGATCGTCGGGCAGCGTATCGAGCTGGTTGCCGCTCAGGTCGAGGATCTCGAGCGAGTCTGCCAGGTCGAAAATTTCCTGGGGAAAGTCGGTCAGTCCGCAGGACAGCTTCAGCCGGGTGATGCCCGACAGTTGGCCGGTGCGCAGTTGGGTGAGGGTGTGCATGGGTGGGGTCGCTGTTGATCAAGGCGGGCGCTGCGCCCGTGGCTTGACAGTTAACCAACTATCAGCCCCGGATGAAACCCTGTGGCGAGGGGATAAATCCCCTCGCCACAGTTCCGCTGAATACCGTTCAGGCCTAGCGCTCGATGCTACGGTTCCACCGGGCATTCCAGGCCGGACGCTGTTCGTTGACCTGATCCCAATCCACCGCGATCGCGGTTTCCAGGTATTGCTTCATTGCTTGCACCTGGCCACCGGTCTTTTCGGTGGTCGGGGTGTTGGGGTTGGAGGGGATCTGGTCACCTTCTTCAAGGGCGATGGCCTGGGCTTCGGGCGTCAGCAGGAAAGCGGCGAGCTTCTGCGCCAATTCAGGTTCGCTGTTTTTCGCAACGGCGCACTCGGCGACGTTCAGCACCACCGCGCCTTCCTTCGGTTGCGCGTACTCCACCGGCATGCCCTTGAGTTTCAACGCGGTCACTTGGGTCGGCGTCAGCGGGAACAGCGCCGCTTCGTCCGTTTGCAGCATTTCGGAAATTTTCGCCGAGCTGGGGATGTACTCCAGCACATTGCGTCCGATCGTGTTCGGCCAAGCCTTGAAGCCTGGCTCGACGTCGGTTTCGCTGCCGCCCTGGATCCGGTTGAACATCAGGAACCCGTGCAGGCCGAAGGTGGACGAAGCCATGGATTGGAACACCACTTTGTCCTTGAAGCGCGGGTCGGCCAAATCCATCCATGAAGTCGGCGCGCTCCAGCCTTTTTCCTTGAACAGCCGCGTGTTGTAGGCCAGCCCGGTGACCCCGAGGCTTACCGCAACGGCCTGATCCTTGATACGCCCCTTGGCCGGAATCTGCGCCAGGGGCGGGCTGTCTTCCAGCTTGTCGCACAGGCCCATGGCGATGGCGCGGTACATGATGCCGTCGTCGAGGAACATCACGTGCATCTGCGGATTGCCTTTGCTCGCCTGGACTTTTGCCAGGATGTCCGCAGAGGTGCCGGGCACGATCACCACTTTGACATTGTTGGCCTTCTCGAAAGCCGGCAAGACCTTGTCGGCATACAGCCGCTCCATGGTGCCGCCGTTCATGCCCAGGTAGAGCGTCGGCTCGGCCAACGCCTGGGTGACCGGGAGCAGGGCGCCCAGGCAAGCGGAACCCAGCGAGCAGAAACCGAACAGTGCACTGCGTTTGACGTTATTCATTGGCGCGACCTTCCTCTATCAAGCAACGGAGATGGAGTGAAACCGGGTGATGGAAAACGCATCCAGCGGCGTGGTTGAGGCGCCGCTGCAGATGATCTCGGCGAGCGCCTGGCCCACCGCCGGGCCGATCTGGAAACCCGCGCCGGCAAAGCCGAACGCGTGCAACAGACCGGGTTGGGTGCTGCTGGGACCGATCACCGGTTGGCGATCGGGTAGATAACCTTCGGTGCCGCTCCAGGTGCGGATCGCCTGGGCGCCTTTGAGGAACGGATAGAGCTCGACGGCTTGGCGCAGGATCTCGACGACGGCGTTCTGGCCGGGGCGGGCACGAGCATCGTCCAAGGCGAAACCCTGACCCCCGCCCAGTACGCAATTGCCACGGGCGACCTGACGCGCATAGATGCCGCCGCCCTCGACGCCGGTGCTGGCGTCCATCACCAAGGGCAGCGGTTCGGTGACCAGCATCGCCGGATGACCGGCGTGCATCGGTACCGCTTCGCCAAACTGCGCGGCGAACCGGCTCGCCCAGGCCCCGGCGCAGTTCAGCAGCCACGGCGCGCGCAGTTCAAGGCCGGTTTCGGTCCGCACGGCAAAGCGCTGGCCGTCGTGCGTAACGCTGCTGACCGGGCATTGTTCGTGAACCTGTGCGCCATGCCGGCGGGCGGCCTGGGCAAACGCCGGCGACACCAGGCGTGGATTGGCGTGGCCGTCGCCAGGGCACAGGGAGGCGCCGACCGCGACGCTGCCGACCCAGGGAAAACGCCTGCGCAGTTCGTCGCGATCCAGCAACTGCAAATCAAGGCCGAAGCCCTGGCTGCTGGCGGCATAGTCGTGCAATGCCCGCAGGTCATCGAGGCTGCGGGCGAGCTTCAGATGGCCGCTGCGCTGATACTCACCGTCGATGCCAATCAGTTGTGGCAATTGGCCCCAGATTTCATGGGCGCGTTGCGACAGCGGCAGCTGCGACAATGGCCGGCCCTGACGTCGCACGCCGCCGTAGTTGACGCCACTCGAATGCGCGCCACAGAAATCCCGCTCCAGCAGCGCCACGCGACGTCCGGCCTTGCTCAGGAACAGTGCCGCCGAGGCGCCGACGATGCCACCGCCGACGATCATCACGTCCACTTCGATCATGGCTCGACCTCCAGGCCAAACGGCACGGGCTTGATCGGTGCCTGCGCGCGCAGGCGACCGATCTGATCGACAGTGCGCGCACTTTCACAAGCGATGATTTCCGCTGCTGCGGCACCGCACATCCGTCCCTGGCAACGGCCCATGCCGACCCGGCAATGGGCCTTGACCCGGTTGATCTCCCAATGGCCTTCGCCGACGACCCGACGAATGTCGCCAACGCTGACTTCTTCGCAGCGGCAGATCATCAGATCGTCGGCGGCACCGCTTGCCCAGTCCTCGGGAAAGGCAAACGCGCGCTCCAGGCCTTGCCGGAAATGGCCGATGCGTTCGAGGGATTGTTCCAATTGCCCGCAACGTTGCGGGTCGATCCGGTAACCGAGGTCTTCGAGCAACGCCAGGGCCGCTCGTTCGCCCGCCATCTCTGCGGCGTCGGCGCCCATGATGCCGGCGCCGTCGCCGGCCAGGTAAACTCCCGCCGCGCTGCTGCGACCCGCGCTGTCGCGTTGCGGCAGCCAGGCGCGATTGAGCGGGCTCCAGGAAAATTCGCAGCCCAGCAGATCGGCCAGTTGGGTTTCGCTGCGCAAGCCATGGGCGAAGGCGACCGCATCGCAATCGAGTACGTGCTGGCCTTTTTTGTTTTGCCATTGCAACGACTGCACTCGACGTTCGCCGTCGATGCGCGAAAGGCTCGCGCCTTGGTGCACAGAGACGCCATGGGCCGTCAGCCAGGCGCGGTAGTAAATCCCCTTGGCCAGGGTCGTCGGTTGAGCGAGCAGGCCGGGCAGGGCGCGGGCCTGGGCGTTGAACGGGGAGCTGTCGAGTACCGCGACCACGTTCGCGCCGGCCTTGGCATATTGGTAAGCCACCAGATACAGCAACGGTCCACTGCCCGCGAACACGATGCGCTCACCGATGGCGCAGCCCTGGAATTTCAGGGCGATCTGCGCCGCGCCCAGGCTGTACACTCCCGGCAGGGTCCAGCCAGGGACCGGCAGGATCCTGTCGGTGGCGCCCGTTGCGACGATCACGCTGGTGTACGCCAGGCGAGCGGCCCGGCCAGCGTGCAAGGTGTCCAGCTGTCCGGCCTCGGCATTCCACACCAAGGTGTCGGGGCGGTAGTCGATCCGTTCGCGCAATTCATCCACGGCTTGGTGAATGGCGCTGGCCTTGCGCGCTTCGAAGCCGTAGAGCTTGGCCGGCGAGCGCTTGAAGTGGGCCGGCTGGCGCCGGTAAATCTGCCCGCCGCCGCGTGCGGCTTCGTCGAGCAGGATCGGGTAGATGCCGTGGCCAACCAGCGTCTGCGCGGCACGGATACCGGCAGGGCCGGCGCCGATGATGGCGATGGATTTCATAGCTGGCGTCCCGGTTCGCGGCTGATCTGCTGGCCGGCTTCGAGCAGGGTCGAACAGGCGCGCACGCGGCGGCCGTCGCCCAATCGGACCCAGCAATCCTGGCAGGCGCCCATCAGGCAGAAACCGGCCCGGGGCTCGGCGCTGAAATCACTGCCGCGCAGGTGTTCGCTGCTGGTTAGCACGGCGGTCAACACGGTATCGCCGAGCAGGCCGCTGGCCGGTTCGCCGTCAAGGGTGAAGTCCAGGGCCGGGCGGTCGCCTTCGGCCAGTCGTTTCAGCAGCGCCATGGTGCCCTCATTGTTTGCCTACCAGGACCCGGTCCAGGCCGTAGACCCGGTCGAGCAGAATCATGGTCAGCGCGGTGAGCCCGATGACCAGCGCCGACACCGCCGCCATCATCGGGTCGATGGATTCGGTGGCGTAGACGTACATGCGCACCGGCAGGGTTTGCGTGGCCGGCGAGGTGACGAAGATCGACAGCGTGACCTCATCGAAACTGTTGATGAACGCCAGCAGCCAACCGCCAGCCACGCCCGGCAGGATCATCGGCAAAGTGATTTCCCTGAACAGCGTGAAACGTCCGGCCCCCAGCGATTGCGCCGCCTGTTCGGCGCTACGATCCAAGCCGATGGCGGAGGCCAGCACCAGGCGCAACACATACGGCGTGATCACCAACACATGGGCGAAGATCAACCAGGCGAAGCTGCCGTTCACGCCCATCAGTGCGAACAACCGCAGCAGCGCCACGCCCAGCACCAGGTGCGGAATGATGATCGGCGAAAGAAACAAACCGTTGAAAAAATCCCGTCCGGGAAACTCCAGCCGGGTGATCGCCAACGCCGCCGGCACCGCGATCAAGGTCGCCAGCGAGGCTGCACAGAACGCCAGGATCAGGCTGTTGTAGAAGGCATCGACGAAGTCCGCGCGCTCGAATACGGCGCGGAACCAGCGCAGGGAAAATTCCGTGGTGGGCAGGCTCAGGGTGTTCTCCGGGGTGAAGGCGACCAGGCAGACCACCACCAGAGGCGCCAGCATGAACATCACCACCAGGGTGTGAAACAACAGGGCGAAAGGACCGTTCCTGGACATGGTGAATTACCCCAATGACTTCTTGTAGCGGCCTTCGATCATGCGGTTCCACGACAACATGATCAGCAGGTTGAGCAGCAACAGCGCGACGGCAATGGCTGCGCCCATGGGCCAGTTGAGCTCCGACAGGTACTGGTCGTAGATCAGCGTGGCGACCATCTTCAAGCGCCGCCCGCCGAGCAGGCCCGGGATGGCGAAGGAACTGGCGGCGAGGCCGAACACGATCAGCGTGCCGGACAACACGCCGGGCATGATCTGCGGGAGCACCACTTTGCGGATCACCGTGAACTGGCTCGCACCGAGGGAGAGCGCGGCTTGTTCGGCAGCCGGGTCGAGCTTTTGCAGCGAGGTCCACACCGGAATGATCATGAACGGCAACATCACGTGCACCAGGGCGATGACCACGGCGAACGGCGTATAAAGAAGCTTCATCGGCGAGCCGCCCAGGGCCTGCAGAGTCTGGTTGACCAGGCCATCGGCACCGAGCAGCAGGCTCCAGCCGAAGGCCCGCACCACCACCGATATCAGCAGCGGCGTAAGGATCAGGATCAGGAAAATCGAACGCCAAGGCGCGCCCATGCGGCTGAGGATGTAGGCCTCGGGTACGCCGATCACCACGCACAAGACGGTGGTCAGCGCGCTGATCCAGAACGTGCGCAGGAAGATTTCATAGAAATACGGGTCGCCCAGCAGGCTGGTGTAATGCTCGAAGGTGTAGGCCTCGCTGTTGATGCCCGAGCCGTAGTCAAAGACATTGAACGACAGCACCAGTGTCAAACCGAGGGGAATCACCAGCAGGCCCAGGTACAAGGCCAGGGCTGGGGCCGACATCAAATAGCCTTGGCGGCCCCGGCGCATCGCGTCGATCAGTTTCATGCCGGCACCTCGTCCACGCTCAGCACCCGCAGCAGCGCAGGATCCCAGTCAAGGCCAACCACGGTGCCTTCGCTCAACGGCGCTGAGCCGTCGTTGCGGCGCACCACGCTGAGCTCGCCCAGTGGCGTGGCAACGCTGTACAGCCATTGGCTGCCGAGGAAAAAGCGGCTGGTGAGGGTGCCTTGCAGTCGGCCCGAACCGGGGGCGCACAGGTCGATTTTTTCCGGACGCAGGCTCAGGGTCAGCTCGCCTTGGCCGGTGCTGCTGACCTGCGCAATTGCGGCGCTGTCACGCGTACCGGGCAGCAGGTTGGCTTTGCCGACGAACCCTGAGATGAACTCGGTGCGAGGGTGTTCATAAAGGGTGTAGGGCGCGTCGATCTGGGTGATGCGCCCAGCCTGCATCACCACGACCCGGTCGCTGATCGACAGCGCCTCGGACTGGTCGTGCGTCACCATCAAGGTGGTAATGCCGACTTCGCGCTGGATGCGGCGGATCTCGAACTGCATTTCTTCGCGCAGGTTGGCGTCAAGGTTGGACAGCGGTTCATCGAGCAGCAGTACCGGCGGTTCGATCACCAACGCCCGGGCCAGTGCCACGCGCTGGCGCTGGCCGCCGGAGAGTTCCCGTGGGTAGCGCTCGGCATGCAGGTCCAGGCGCACCAGCTTGAGCACCCGATCGACCCGCGACTGCAATTGGGCACCGGGTACTTTGCGCATGCGCAAGCCGAAGGCGACGTTGTCCTTGACGGTCATGTGGGGAAACAGAGCGTAGCTTTGGAACACCACGCCCAGGCCTCGGCTGGCGGGTTTGGCGTGGGTGATATCGCGTCCGTCCAGCAGGATACGACCGCTGCTGGCTTCAACGAAGCCGGCGATCATTTGCAAGGTTGTGGTCTTGCCGCAACCAGAGGGGCCCAACAGCGAAACGAATTCACCTTTCTCCACCGAGAGGTTGGTGGCCACCACGGCATCCAAGTCGCCGTAACGTTTGCTCAAGTCTTCAAGTTGCACGAAAGCCATGACTGCGCTCCACCTGAGATTGTTATGCGTCGCCGCAAGGCGCGCTTTTTTATGGGCAGATACGAAAGGGTGCTGCGGGGTGCGTTGGCGCTCGACCTCAAGTCGGCTGCCGCTGTTGTTCGAATCGCCCCTGTATGGACGCAGAGTAGGACGAAGACTAGGATGGGCTCAATGGACTATTTCACTGAAGCGATCACTATTTTCATTTTCATTCGGTGAGTAAATTATCTAACGAGAAAATACATGCTTGATTCCACTGAGCGGAATAACGAAAAAGGTGAAGTCGGTGTCGGCTCGGTCTCGCGGTTGTTTGCCGTGCTGCGCAGCCTCGGGGAGACCGTTGAAGGCGGGGAGCGGGTGACGCAACTGGCCCAGCGCATCGGCTTGTCACAACCGACCACGCACCGCTTGCTGCGCAGCCTGATGGACGAAGGCATGGTCGAGCAGGATGCGCGCAGCAAACGGTATCGCCTGAGCCTGGACTTCTTCGCCCTGGCGGCCCGTGCGGGCAACACCGGCAACCTGCGCGAACTGGCCAGGCCTGCCATGTTGCGGCTGTCGGCGTCATTGGGGGATTCGTTGTTTCTGCTGGCGCGCTGCGGCTTCGATGCGATTTGCCTGGATCGCAGTGAAGGTCCGTTTCCGATCCGCACCTTCACGGGCGACATCGGCGGTCGAGTGGCCTTGGGCGTGGGGCAAGGCAGCCTGGCGATCCTGGCGTTCCTGCCGGAGGAGGAACGCGAAACGGTGATCCATTACAACCTGCCGCGACTCAAGGATTTTCATTTGTACGATGAAGTCTTCCTGCGCACGGAAGTCGAGAACGTCCGCACGCTGGGTTACGCCGGGCGCAACACCGGCGTGCTGCAGGGCATGGCCGGGGTGGCGGTGCCCATCCTCGATCGTGAAGGCCGGGCCGTTGCAGCGTTGAGTGTGGCGACGATCAGCGACCGGCTCGGGCCGGATCGCCTGCCGACGGTGGTGGAGATGCTCAAGCGCGAAGCCGCCGTGATCGGGCCGCGAATCAACCCCTTCGACCCACTGCTGCGCAGGCCTTCGCAGGTGTTCAGGCAGGCGTAAGTCGCGGTTCTGAACTCAGAAGTCCAGCGTCTGCTTGAGCTTCTGCGCGGCGGGCGTATCGCTGGGGATGACTATCGCGTAGTTGTACCCCGGGCCGGACCAGTATTGCGCCTGCAATTCGCCGTCGCGCCGACTGCCACGGGGCAGCAGGAAGTTTTTCGGGCCTGGTGGGCGCACGTAGAAGCTGATCTTCTGGCCGCTCGGGTCCTGATAAATCACCATCGCCGCCGCGCCTTGTTCGGTGCTGAGCAATCGCCCGCTGACCGGCTTGAAGCCCGCTGCCGAGAGGTCCGGCAGGCGATCAGCCTGGGTGAAGTAACGGTCGAGCCAGCCCTGCATGCTCTGTTCGTCGCCCGTCTGGTAATCGGCTGGGAGGATGCCCTGCTGGGCGATCAACCGATATGCCTGCAAGGCGTCAGCCATAGGCGCGGCGGCGCTCAGCAGAGTCATTTGCCGTGCCTGCCAGCCACCGAATCCGCCCACCCCGACGGCCAGCACCAGCACTGCCGCGCTGGCGAGGTGGCGACGGGCGCGATGCTTCAGGCGTTGACGGATGATCGCCGGGTCCAAGTCTGGATTGGGTGGCTGTTGCAAGGCTGCGCTCAGGGTCGCGCGCAAGTGTTGCGCGTCCTGTTGCCAGGCCTGCACGCGCTTGGCGGCAGCGGGGTTTGCGGCCAGGTAGGTTTCCACTCGCCGCTGGTCGTCCTCGTTCAATTGATGATCGACGTAGGCGTGCAGGTCGTTGTCACTGGGAGGCATGCTGATCATTTGAGTATCCGCAGGGCAGGGCGGGCAATTTCGCCTTCGCTGAGTTGACGCAACTTCTGGCGGGCGCGGGACAGGCGCGACATCACGGTGCCGGTCGGCACGCCGAGGATGTCGGCGACTTGCTGGTAGCTCAAGCCTTCCACCGACACCCACAACAGCAGCGCGCGCTGTTCGGTGGGCAGTTGATCGAAAGCCTGGAGTGACGATTGGGCGATAACGCTGCGTTCGGCCGAAGGATGTGCCTCGTCGCGGCCGGTGAAGAATTCCAGCATGCGCGCGTAACGTCGGGAGCGGCGGTGGGCATCGAGGAATTGCCGATAAAGAATCGAAAACAGCCAGGCTCGAAGGTCGCCGTCCGGGCGCTTGTCGTTCCACTTTGACAAGGCCCGTTCCAGGCACGCCTGCACCAGGTCATCGGCATTGCTGGGATTGCGCGTCAGGGACACGGCAAAGCGTCTCAGCCGTGGGATGAGCAGGCGCAACTGGTCGTCGAGTTCATTCATGGGCGTGCGGCTTCGTTGGGCAGTCACTGTGTGGGGACTGGAAAGACGATCCAGCCGCGAGATTATTCCAGCGCAGGAAAAATAAATACGGAGCGTGGGAATAAACCCGTCGGGCTTTCGTCTGACGGGTCTTGTCCATAAACGGCCTTGTGCCATGGAGTCTGCAAATGGTTGACCCTTCCTCCGAACCGAGTCGGCCGCCATTGAGCGGCGCCAGCCTGACACTGCGCCTGACGGGCATTGCGCTGGTCGTTGCCGCGCTGGCCGGGGCGTTTGCCTACGTCAATGGCACCCTCGACCCACAACGCCTGACGCCCAAGGCTTTGGTCAACGTCTTGGAAACGAACAATGGGGTTCATCCGGGCTTTCGGCGCAATCACTCCAAAGGCGTCTGTGTTGCCGGTTATTTTGAAAGCAGCGGCGAGGCGCGCACTTACTCCAGCGCACGCGTGTTCAATGATGCGCGGACGCCTGTGGTCGGCCGTTTTGCATTGCCCAGCGGCAATCCTTACGCACCGGACGGCAGCGTGCCGATCCGCAGCCTGGCGCTGCGTTTTACCCAGGCCGACGGTCAGCAATGGCGCACGGGTATGAACAGCATGCCGGTGTTCCCCGTGGGAACGCCCCAGGCTTTCTACCAGTTGCAACAGGCTCAATCGCCAGACCCGGCCACGGGGAAACCGAACCCGGCAGCCGTGCCCGCGTTTTTTGCCGCGCACCCTGAGGCGATGCCGTTCCTGCAATGGGTCAAGACCGCGAAACCCTCGGCCAGCTACGCCACCGAAACCTATAACGGCATCAACGCATTCTATCTGGTCAACCCTAAAGGTGAGCGCCAGGCCGTGCGCTGGGGTGTGCAGCCGATGAGCCAGGATGCTGCAGATGCGGCGCCTCCCCAAGGCGCCGATTTCCTTGAACAGGACCTGACGAAACGCTTGGCGGCCGGACCACTGCGCTGGCAGTTGAACATCACCTTGGCCAACCCGGGCGATCCGGTCGACGACGCCAGCAAGGTCTGGCCTGATGACCGCAAGGTGATCAATGCCGGCACCTTGGTGCTGGAGCGTGCCCAGGCGCAGGACAAGGGTGAATGCCGCGACATCAACTACGACCCGTTGATTCTGCCCAAGGGCATCGAAGGCTCTGACGACCCGTTGCTGGCCGCGCGCTCGGCTGCCTATGCCAGTTCTTATCTGCGACGTACCAGCGAAGTCGGCCAACTGCCCGCCGCCCAGGAGTCCCGCCAATGAACGCCCCCCGACATTTCACAGCGCTGGCCCGGCTGCTGCATTGGCTGATGGCCTTGATGATTATCGCGATGTTGTTCATCGGCGCAGGCATGGTTGCCTCGGTGTCCGAGCGCCATGAATGGCTGCTGCAATTGCACAAACCCTTGGGCATCGCGATTCTGCTGTTGGTGATGGTGCGCCTGGTGGTGCGCTTCACCACACGCACGCCGCCGCTTCCGGCTGATCTGCCGGGCTGGCAGGCGTTGGCGGCCAAGGCTTCGCATGTCTTGCTGTACGCGTTGATGCTGATTCTGCCGCTGTTGGGCTGGAGCATGATTTCGGCAGCGGGAGATCCGGTGATGCTCAGCGAATCGCTTCGGTTGCCCTCCATCCTGCCAGCGGATGCCCAGACCTTTGCGTTGTTGCGCAAGGCCCATGGTTACCTGGCGTATCTGCTGTTCCTGACGGTGCTGGTGCACCTGGCGGCGGCACTTTTTCACGGCTGGGTGCGCCGGGATGAGGTGTTGGACAGCATGTTGCGCGGCAAGAGCTGACGCATGATCCGTGGCGAGGGAGCCCGCTCCCGCGCCACGGGGATCGAATCAGCGCAATTCGTCGACCATGTCCTCGATTGTGCTCAAGACATCCTTGCCCAGCTGCATCGATCGCTTGCCGGACCAACCGGTGCGTGGGTTCGGGTGATCGTCGTGGTCCTTGAACGGCATTTCCAAGGTCAGGGACAGGCAGTCGTACTTTTGGCCGACGGCATTGCAGGCCAGGGTCATGTTGGCCTGGCCCGGTTCGTCGCGTGTGTAGCCGTGGGTGGTCTGGAAGTCTTTGGTCTGGCGCTTGAGATGGCTGCGAAAGCGCTCTTCGAGCCCGGCGATGCGTGGCGTATAGCCTGGGTTGCCTTCACAACCGGCGGTGAAGACGTGGGGAATTTCTTCATCGCCATGAACGTCGAGGAACAGGTCGACGCCGTACTTTTCCATCTGCTGCTGTACGAAAAACACCTCGGGGCTGGTTTCCGGATTGGCGTTCTGCCACGCCCGGTTGAGGTCCTGGCCCTTGGCATTGGTGCGCAGATGACCGTGGAAAGCGCCATCCGGGTTCATGTTCGGCACCAGGTACAGATCGGCCTTGGCCAGCAACCGGTTCAGTTGCGCATCGTCCTGATGCTGGAGGCGTTCGATGACGCCCTCCATGAACCACTCGGCCATGTGCTCGCCGGGATGCTGTTGGGCGATGATCCAGACTTTGCGCCGGCCTTCGGTACCGCTGCCTTTGCGCAGTAATTGAATATCGCGCCCTTCGACGCTTTTACCCGTTGCCAACAGCTCGGTGCCGGCCTTGTGCAGGGCCTGTTCGATCAGCCAGTCGTGACGCCCGCGGCTGTAGGGTTCGAAGTAGGCAAACCAGGCGTGCGGCTGTTCGGCTTCCAAGTGGAAGCGCAGGGCGTCGCCCTCGAATTGGGTAGGAATACGGAACCAGTTGACGTGATCGTAGGAAGCGACGGCCTGGTAGCCGGTCCATGCCTGGTTGTAGGCCGATTGACTGGCATTGAGCAGGCGAAAGGAATATTCCTGGCCGACATGCAAGCCGCTGGCCTTGAAGTGGAACCACTGGAAATGCGTGCTGCGGGTGTCGGGCCTGATCTTCAGCAGCGATTGCAACGGGTTGCTGATGTCCACGACCTCAATGTTGCCACTGTCGAAATTGGCGCTGATATCAAACGAGGATTTTGCCACGGTCACGATTCCTGCAGAGGATGTTCATGGCCGTTACTTTACACGCTGGGAAAGGAAAACCGGGACGATTTGCACGTTGGCACGAGGGGGCGTCCTCTCTGGACGCGAAGCCAGATTAGAGCGTCCTTGATTGATTCTCAAGTGCTGCCTGTCGATCATCAACGCGTAGGCGGTGCAGGGACTTTTGTTATTGAATGTTCGTTTGCTATCATCGCCGCCATCGAATTTAGCGACAGCTGAAGACTTCATTAGCCTGAAGACATAAGCCGAAAAATCGGCAAAAAAAGACCCGGCAAAAAGCCGGGTCAAAAACCGTGATTAGCCTGATGAGGAGATATTCCAGAAGTCCGACCTAAGGTCTTCTGGCCTATCGACTGATCTCGCGACCAGCTGATGCAATAATAATCATTATCATTTGCAAGTCAAATGGTTTTATAGCATCGATTGAAAATTATTTTCCGTGCCCACGTTCGTGGCGCCCGGTCCTGGCGGCACCTAGCGAGCAGCGTAACCGTCCAACGAGCGGTCAAGCATGACCTTGACCAGATCAATCATATGCACCACCGAAAACGCCAGGTCGCGGCTCGAACCCGTGAGTTGGCGGGCGGATTCGTTCGCGGTGGCGGCGGCGCAGCGCAGTAGGTCGCAGGCATGCACCAAGGCCTCTTCGCCGCTGATGTTACGGTTGACGTCGAAGAAGCGATGTTCGGCCTGGGCGTCGGTAATACTCGGTTTCAAGTAGTAATCCAAGGCGCGTTGAGCCGCTGGGCAATCCTGAAAAGAGGGGAATGTGCCGTCGGAAGGTATTGTGGGCTCGTTTTTGTTGGGCGTTTCCATGGTGTCGAGTTTCTCCGTGCAAGGTTTGGAATCCTGAGCCCAGCTTAATACGCGACGTAATTGTGACGATAAATTAAATACTACAATTCGTGTTTTGATGGGCGTGGCCATCCACGTATCGTGCCGCTCATGGATAAATGGATAGAGTTGGTCAAGGCCAAGATGAAGGAGCTGCACATCACGCAGGTGGTGCTTGCAGAACGTTTGGGAATGTCCCAGGGCGGTGTCGGCCATTGGCTGACCAAGCGCCGGCAACCCAGTCTTGAGGACATGAACAGGGTGCTGCAGGAATTGGGACTGGAGTTCCTCGAGGTGGCAATGGTCATCCGCGAGCCGGATACCTCCACCGACGAAGGCATGGCCCTGGCGCAGAAGTACAACCCGTACTTCCGCTACCCAGTCAGCGACTGGCGCGACATCACTGTCGTTCGCGAAGGTGATCAGGCTGACTACGGACAGTCCCGCTACGAACTGACGGACTACCATGCCAAAGGCGATGCATTCTGGCTGGTGGTGGTGGGCGACGCGATGACCGCGCCGAGCGGGCTGAGTATTCCCGAGGGCATGTCGATCCTGGTCGACCCGGCCATTGAAGCGGCGCCCGGTAAATTGGTCGTCGCTCAATTGCCCGGAAGCAGCGATGCGACCTTTCGCAAATTGATCGAAGAGAGCGGTCAGCGTTACCTGGTCCCGCTCAATCCTACTTACCCGAAAACCCTTTACACCGAGCAATGCCGCATCATCGGCGTGGTCGTGCAAGCCACCATCAGGTTCTGACTGGATCGGCCCGGGAACGGGCCGATGCCTATTCCTCGAGCGCCACCAGCGCGCTGCCTTCGCTGACCATTTCGCCTTCCTGGCAATACAGCGCCTTGACGATGCCGGCCTTGGGCGCACGGATGCTGTGTTCCATCTTCATCGCTTCCAGCACCACCAGTTGCGCGCCAGCCTCCACCGCCTGGCCGGCACTCACCAATACCCGAACGATGCTGCCATTCATCGGCGCGACCAGGCCGCCCTGATGACTGTGGCTTGCTTCGGCCGCGGCCAATGGGTCATAGGCATCGACTCGATGCAAGTCGCCTTTCCACCGCAGGTACAGACTGTCGCCCTGGCGAATGGCGCGATGGCTGCGACGCAGGCCGTTGTGCTCGATGACCAGATGCTCATTCCCGAGTTCGGCGCAACGGGCGGTAACGTCCAATGTCACAACGCGATCCTGGCCGTCGCAGCTCAAGTGCAGAGTGATTTCCCCAGGCAGCCCCAGACGCAGCCCGGCGGTATCGGCCCAGGGGGAATTGGCATCATCGGCTCGGACACGTGGCGTCAGGCTCAAGGCGAAGCCCTGGGCCGCTGCGTGCCAGAAGTCGTCGTCCAGTTCGCCAGGTTCTGGCAGTAATTGCGCCTGGTAGCGTGGGATAAATCCCGTGTCCAGCTCCGCCGCCGCGAAAGCGGGGTGAGCGATGATGCGACGAAGAAAGCCGATATTGGTTTTCAGCCCGCCAATAGCGAACTCGTCGAGCATCGCCAGCAGCCGCAAGCGCGCCTGTTCGCGGTTCTCGCCCCAGGCGATCAGCTTGCCGAGCATCGGGTCGTAGAACGGCGAAATCTCGTCGCCTTCTGCAATCCCGCTGTCGACCCGCCGGCCTTCTCCTTTGGCGGACTCCCGATACAGCGACAAGCGCCCGGTGGCTGGCAGGAAGTCGTTGGCAGGGTCTTCGGCGTACAGCCGTACCTCAATGGCATGGCCGCGCAACGGCACTTGTTCCTGAGTAATGGGCAGCGGCTCACCCTGGGCGACGCGGATTTGCCAGGCCACCAGGTCCAGCCCGGTGATGGCTTCGGTGACGGGATGCTCCACCTGCAGCCGGGTGTTCATCTCCATGAAGAAAAATTCGCCCCGCGAATCCAGCAGGAACTCCACCGTGCCCGCCCCGACATAGCCGATTGCCTGGGCGGCACGCACGGCGGCTTCGCCCATCGCCCTGCGCGTCTGCGCACTCAGCCCGGGAGCCGGTGCTTCCTCCACGACTTTTTGATGCCGACGCTGGATCGAGCAATCGCGTTCATTCAGGTACAGGCAGTTGCCGTGCTGGTCGGCGAACACCTGGATCTCCACGTGACGCGGCTTGAGCAGGTATTTTTCCACCAGCATCCGGGCATCGCCGAACGAAGATTGCGCTTCACGCTGGGCTGAGGCCAATGCTTCGGCCAGCTGGCTGACGTCCTCGACGACCTTCATGCCTTTACCGCCGCCGCCTGCGGTAGCCTTGAGCAGTACCGGGTAGCCGATGCGCTGGGCGGCATCGCGGAATGTGTCCAGGTCCTGGGCTTCACCGTGATAGCCGGGCACCAGCGGCACGCCAGCGGTTTCCATCAAGGCCTTGGCCGCGGATTTGCTGCCCATGGCGTCGATGGCCGAGGCGGGCGGGCCAAGGAAGATCAGCCCGGCTGTTTCGATAGCCCTGGCAAACGCGGCGTTCTCCGAGAGAAAACCGTAGCCTGGATGAATCGCCTGGGCGCCACTGGCCTGGGCCGCGGCGATCAGCTTGTCGATTTGCAGGTAGCTGTCGGCGGCCTTGCTGCCACCGAGGTCGACGCGGATGTCAGCTTCGCGGCTATGCCGTGCGTCACGGTCGGTGGCGCTGTGCACGGCGACGGTGGTCAGGCCCATGGCCTTGGCGGTGCGCATGACGCGGCAAGCGATCTCACCGCGGTTGGCGACCAGTAGCGTGGTGAGGACAGGGGCGCTCATCAACGCGGCTCCTTGTTGGTTGGCTCGGGTTGCCAGTTCGGCGCGCGCTTTTGCAGGAAGGCTCGCAGACCCTCCTGGCCTTCGGCGCTGACACGTATCCGGGCGATGGCGTTTTCGGTGTAGCGTCGCAACGCCGGGGTGAGTGCGCCGTTGCCGACTTCGCGCAACAGTTCCTTGCTGGCGCGCATCGCCGCCGGGCTGTTGAGAAGCAGGTTGTCGATCCATTGCCCGAGCTGACTGTCCAGCGCCTCGGCCGGGTAACTTTCCGACAATAAACCGATCTCCTTCGCACGTTGTCCGCCGAAGCGTTCCGCCGTCAGGGCATAACGTCGTGCGGCCCGTTCGCCGATGGCTTGCACCACGAAAGGGCTGATTACCGCAGGCGCCAGGCCAATGCGCACTTCGGACAGGCAGAACTGCGCTTCGTCGGTGCCGATGGCCATGTCGCAGGCGCTGATCAGACCCAACGCGCCACCAAACGCTGCGCCCTGGACCACGGCGAGCGTCGGAATCTTCAACTTGGCGAGGTTGTACATCAACTCCGCCAGCTCCCGGGCGTCGTCGAGATTGGTGTGATAATCAAGTTCGGCGGACTGTTGCATCCAGGCCAGGTCAGCGCCGGCGCTGAAGTGTTTACCCCGGCCACGGATCAACAGGAAACGCAGGTTCGAATCGCCGCCGACCTGGTCCAGGGCGAGGATCAACTCACGGATCATTTCGGCGTTGAACGCGTTGTTCTTCGACTCGCGGCTGAGCCACAAGGTGGCGAATCCGCGCGGGTCGGTGTGCAGTTCGAGCGTGTTGTACTGGTTCATGGGTGTTTCCCCGGTTACATCCGGAACACGCCGAAGCGGCTCGGTTCGATGGGTGCGTTCAGCGACGCGGACAAGGCCAGGCCCAGCACATCGCGGGTTTGCGCTGGGTCGATGACGCCGTCGTCCCACAGCCGTGCGCTGGAATAGTAGGGATGCCCTTGTTCTTCGTACTGGTCGAGAATCGGTTGCTTGATCTCGGTTTCCTGGGAGGCGCTGAATGACTGGCCGCTGCGTTCGGCCTGCTCACGCTTGACCTGTACCAGCACGCCGGCCGCCTGTTCGGCGCCCATTACGCCGATTCGTGCGTTCGGCCACATCCACAAGAAGCGCGGATCATAGGCGCGTCCGCACATGCCGTAGTTACCCGCGCCGAAACTGCCACCGATGATCACGGTGAATTTCGGTACCCGGGCACAGGCCACGGCGGTGACCAGTTTCGCACCGTGCTTGGCGATGCCGCCGGCTTCGTATTTCTGGCCGACCATGAAACCGGTGATGTTTTGCAGGAACAGCAGCGGTATCCCGCGCTGACAAGCCAGTTCGATGAAGTGCGCGCCTTTCTGCGCAGCCTCGGCGAACAGGATGCCGTTATTGGCCAGGATCGCGACGGGGTAACCGTGCAAGTGGGCGAAGCCGCACACCAGGGTCGTTCCGAACAGTGCCTTGAATTCATCGAACACCGAACCGTCCACCAGTCGCGCGATGACCTCGCGGACATCGAACGGCTGCTTGGCGTCGGCCGATACCACGCCGTACAGCTCGTCGCTCGAATACAGCGGGGCGATGGGCGTGCGTTGCTGCACATCGCCAAGCTTGCGCCAGTTGAGGTTGGCCACGCTGCGGCGGGCCAGCGCCAGGGCGTGTTCATCGCTGTCGGCGTAATGGTCGGCGACGCCGGAAATCTTGCAGTGCACATCGGCACCGCCCAAGTCCTCGGCGCTGACCACCTCGCCAGTCGCCGCTTTTACCAACGGTGGGCCGGCAAGAAAGATCGTCGCCTGCTGGCGGACCATGATCGCCTCGTCGGCCATCGCTGGCACGTAGGCGCCACCGGCGGTGCAGGAGCCCATGACCACGGCAATCTGCGGGATGCCTTGGGCACTCATGTTGGCTTGGTTGAAGAAGATCCGGCCAAAATGCTCGCGGTCCGGGAACACTTCGTCCTGGCGTGGCAGGTTGGCGCCGCCGGAATCAACCAAATAAATGCACGGCAGGCGATTTTGCTGGGCGATGGTCTGGGCGCGCAGGTGTTTTTTCACCGTCAACGGATAGTAGGAGCCACCTTTGACCGTCGCATCGTTGGCGACAATCATGCATTCGATGCCTTCCACGCGGCCGATGCCGGCGATCACGCCAGCAGCCGGGACGTCTTCGCCATACACCTCGTAGGCCGCCAACGGACTGATTTCGAGAAAGGGTGAACCCGGGTCCAGCAAGCGGTTGATGCGTTCGCGCGGCAGTAGCTTGCCCCGGGAGGTATGCCGTTCCTGCGCCTTGGGGCCGCCGCCTTGCTGGACGTGCGCGAGCAAGGTGCGCAGCGCCTCGACCTGTCCGAGCATGGCATCGCGGTTGGCGATGAACTCCGGCGAGCGTGGATTGAGCTGAGTGTGCAGCGTGGCCATGGTCAGCTCCGTTAGCGGGTTTCGTTGAACAGTTCGCGACCGATCAGCATCCGACGAATCTCACTGGTGCCGGCACCGATTTCATACAGCTTGGCGTCACGCAGCAATCGCCCGGCCGGGAACTCATTGATATAGCCGTTACCGCCCAGGATCTGGATCGCGTCGAGGGCCATTTGCGTGGCGCGTTCGGCGCTGTAGAGGATCACCCCGGCGGCGTCCTTGCGGGTGGTTTCACCGCGTTCGCAGGCCTGGGCCACCGCATAGAGATACGCGCGGCTGGCGTTGAGCTGGGTGTACATGTCGGCGACTTTGCCCTGGATCAGCTGGAATTCGCCAATGCTCTGGCCGAACTGCTTGCGGTCATGGATGTAGGGCACGATCAGGTCCATACAGGCCTGCATGATGCCGGTTGGGCCGCCGGACAGGACCACGCGTTCATAATCGAGACCGCTCATGAGGACTTTCACACCGCCGTTGAGCACGCCGAGGATGTTCTCTTCCGGCACCTCGACGTCATCGAAAAACAGCTCGCAGGTGTTGGAGCCGCGCATGCCGAGCTTGTCGAACTTGTTGCTTCGGCTGAAGCCTTTCCAATCGCGCTCGACGATGAAGGCTGTGATGCCATGGGCGCCTTTCTCCAGGTCGGTCTTGGCGTAGATCACGTAGGTGTTGGCGTCGGGGCCGTTGGTGATCCAGGTCTTGCTGCCGTTGAGCACGTAGCGATCGCCGCGTTTGTCGGCCCGCAGTTTCATCGAGACGACGTCGGAGCCGGCGTTCGGTTCGCTCATCGCCAATGCGCCGACGTGTTCGCCGCTGATGAGCTTGGGCAGGTATTTGCTCTTCTGCTCATGGTTGCCGTTGCGGTTGATCTGGTTGACGCAAAGATTGGAGTGAGCGCCATAGGAGAGGGCGACCGAGGCCGAGCCGCGGCTGATTTCTTCCATGGCGACCACATGAGCCAGGTAGCCCAGGCCGGCGCCACCGTATTCTTCAGCTACGGTGATGCCCAGCAAGCCCATGTCACCGAATTTGCGCCACATATCGGCGGGAAACAGATTGTCGATATCGATCTGCGCCGCCCGAGGCGCCAGCTCTGCCTTGACGAAGGATTGCACTTGATCGCGCAACATATCGATGGTTTCGCCGAGGGCAAAATTCAGGGATGGGTAGCTCATGGGGCACCTTTTTGGCTTATTTATCGGCTGTGGAAGGTCGTAGGACCGTTCTCACCTTTACGTTAACGTAAGCGTGGGATGAAGAGCTGTCAATGCTCTTTACGTTAACGTCAACTTGAGCCAGATTAGGTACGCTTAGTTATAGGGGGAGAAACTTGGGCCTGACCGAAAACGATCGGCTCTGGAATAGGCTGGCTGGCACATTGCAAATCCAAATACGGAAAAGCACAAAGGGGAGCCGAAGCTCCCCTTTAATTTTGTCGTCGCGTGCTCTTTTTTTATTATTGAGGGGCGGCCTGTTGTTGTTTTTGGTAGCCGTGACCCTTTACCGCTGTTTTGGCGATCCCCATCCGGGATCAAGAGCAAACGTATTTTTTTGAGCGCTGACCTGCTTTTTCGCCTGGCGATCCAACCGATTCGGGAGCTACCTGAAGGTAGTTTTATTGTTCTCTGCCCGGTTGCGGGTTGCTCCTGGAAGCACCCTGAAAAGCACATCTTCTCCAAAAAAATCTGTTAGCTGCGTCTCTGCCGTGTTGTTCTTGTTATGTCAGAGTCGTTTCGTCTTGTTTTTATTGGGTGTGTCGCTTTTTTTTATTTTTGTTGTGCAAGAGATATAGCAGGTGCCGTGCCAACTTTTAAAAACCTATATAAATCAATGGAATATGGATTTTCACTGAAAAAGCTGGCACGCCAAACCTGACAAATTGTTTCCGTGTTACTCGTTTCGCGCCCGTTACAAGCGGGGCGGTAACACCTCACTGTGCCAGCCGAGCCTTGGCGACGCGCGAACCGGTCGGGCGACCTAGCACCTCACAGATCTGTCGGCCCGCGGCGATCAAGGCGTCCAGGTTGATACCGGTCTCGATGCCCAAGCCATTGAGCAGGTACAGCACGTCTTCCGTCGCAACGTTACCGCTGGCTCCCTTGGCATATGGGCAGCCGCCCAAGCCGGCAATGGAGCTGTCGAACACTGCAATGCCCTCCAGGAGGCTGGCGTAGACGTTGGCCATCGCCTGGCCGTAGGTGTCGTGGAAATGTCCCGCCAGTTTTTCCCGCGGCACGTGCGCTGAAACCACTTCGAACATCCTGCGCGTTGCGCCAGCGGTACCGGTGCCGATGGTGTCGCCCAGGGACACTTCGTAGCAGCCCATGGCGTATAGCTCCCTGGCAACCCAGGCCACTTGCTCTGGCTTGACCTCGCCCTCGTAAGGGCAGCCCAGCACGCACGACACGTAACCGCGCACGCTGATGCCGTTGCGTTTCGCCGCTTCCATGATCGGGGCGAAGCGCTCCAGGCTTTCCTTGATAGAGCAATTGATGTTGCGCTGGGAGAACGCTTCGGATGCCGCGGCGAATACCGCCACTTCCTTGACCCCGGCCGCGAGCGCGTCCTCGAAACCGCGCAGGTTTGGCGCGAGGGCGCCATAGGTGACACCGGGCTTGCGTTGGATTTGCGCAAACACTTCGGCGGAGCCGGCCATCTGCGGTACCCATTTGGGCGAAACAAAACTGCCGACCTCGATGTAACCAAGGCCGGCAGCGCTCAGTGCGTCCACCAGGCGCACCTTGTCGACGACGCTGATGGGCTGTGCTTCATTTTGCAACCCGTCGCGAGGGCCGACCTCGATCAGGCGTACAAAGGAGGGAAGGGACATGGCGATTGACCTGTTAGTGAAGGGCGATATTTCGCTGCGGCAGCGGGCTTGGCGACGTTATTGGACGCTTTCCTCGCCCTTGATCGTCTGCTCCAGCGCCTGGATGCAGCGTTCTTCGGCGGTGTCGAGTTCCAGCTTCATCTGTTCGATGTCCAGCAGTTGTTGTTCGAGTTGTTCCCGGCGCTCGACGATTTTCGCCAGCATGCTGTGCAACTGTTTCTGATTGCCGCTGCTGGGGTCGTAGAGTTCGATCAACTCACGGCACTCGGCTAGGGAAAACCCGATACGCTTGCCCCGCAGAATCAGCTTCAGGCTGACTTTATCCCGAGGCGAATAGATGCGCTCCTGGCCACGCCGTTCCGGGCTCAACAGGCCTTGTTCTTCATAGAAGCGGATGGCGCGGGTGGTGATGTCCAATTCGCGGGCGAGGTCGGAGATGCTGTAGGTCTGGCTGCTCATGGAAGCGCTCGAAACGAAAGAGGTTGGCGCTAAGCTAATGGCAGCTTGACGTTCACGTCAAGCTGCGGGGCTTGCTCGCGAACGTTTACGCCGTCTATCGCTTCACACCACTTTGTCGAGCTTCTTCTCATGGGCCGTGACTTGCTGGCACAGTTCGATCATCTGCTCGCGCATCCAACGGTTCGCCGGGTCCTGGTCAGTACTTTCGTGCCAGTAGAGGTGGGTTTCCACTGGCGGTACGTCGTTGACCGGAAGCAGGAAGGCATGCAAGTCGTGACGGCGAGAAAAGCGCTCGGGAACCGTCATGACCATGTCGGTCTGCTGGAGCACTTGGGACGCCATTAGATAATGCTGCGAGCGCAGGGCGATCTTGCGCTGGATGCCCATTTTGCCCAAGGCCAGGTCGACATAGCCCAAACCGTTGCGGCGGCTGGAAATGTGCACGTGGGTTTGGGCCAGGTAATCGTCGAGGCTGATTTTATCTTTGCCTGCCAACGGGTGGCCCTTGCGCATGGCGCAGACATAGCGGTCTTCCATCAGCTTGACGTGCCGCACCTGTGGGTCGGTATTAAGCGGCGCGTCGACCGCGAAGTCCAGGCGGCCGGCGGCCAGTTCCTTAGTGGTTTCACGGCGCTTGGAGAGGAAACTTTCGATGGCCACGGTCGGCGCCAGGCGGCGCAGGCGCTGGAACAACGGGGGCAGGATCACGCCTTCGGTGAGGTCGGTCATGCTGATGCGGTAAGTCTTGACGGCCTGCAAAGGGTTGAAGATCCGGCTTTCCTGCACCGACACCCGCAGCAGCGACAGGGCGTTGCGCACCGGCCCGATAATATTCTGCGCCATCGGCGTAGGCACCATGCCTTGGGCGGTGCGCACGAACAGCGGGTCGTTGAAGGTCTCGCGCAAACGCGCCAGGGCATTGGACACCGCCGGCTGAGTGATGCCAACGATCTGCCCGGCGCGGGTCAGGTTGGCTTCGGTGTAGATCGCATCGAAAACAATGAAAAGGTTAAGGTCGACCTTGCTCAGATTCATGGCGCTGCACTCTTATTCTTGGGCTTGTTATGAGGTGCCGGGTGGCAATGCGAATCAGTGAAACATATATCGGTGATGAATGTTAATACACGCCGAGAATAGGTTAGGTAAATTTTCGTAGCTGAACTAGCATCGATTTCATGACCTAAAAACAACCTCTGCCAAGAAGGTGCTGCCCATGGATTTTGCCTATTCCCCCAAGGTTCAGGAACTGCGTGAACGCGTCACGGCGTTCATGGATGCCTATGTCTACCCGGCTGAAGCCGTGTTCGAACGGCAAGTGGCTGAAGGCGACCGTTGGCAGCCCACTGCGATCATGGAGGAACTCAAGGCGAAGGCTCGGGCCGAGGGGCTGTGGAATCTTTTCCTGCCGGAGTCCGAGCTGGGGGCCGGCCTGACCAATCTGGAATACGCGCCGCTGGCAGAAATCATGGGACGTTCGTTGCTGGGGCCGGAGCCGTTCAACTGTTCGGCGCCGGACACCGGCAATATGGAAGTGCTGGTGCGTTATGCCAACGAAGAACAAAAGCAGCGCTGGCTCGAGCCGCTGCTACGGGGCGAGATTCGTTCGGCTTTCGCCATGACCGAACCGGACGTCGCCTCTTCTGACGCCACCAACATGGCCGCCCGTGCGGAGCGCGACGGCGACCAGTGGGTGATCAATGGCAAGAAGTGGTGGACATCAGGTGCTTGCGATCCACGCTGTAAAATCCTCATCTTCATGGGCCTGAGCAATCCCGACGCACCGCGGCACGCCCAGCACTCGATGATCCTGGTACCCGTTGATACCCCAGGGGTGAAAATCGTCCGGCCGCTGCCGGTGTTTGGTTATGACGATGCGCCCCACGGTCACGCCGAAGTGCTGTTTGATAACGTGCGGGTTCCGTATGAAAACGTCCTGCTGGGCGAGGGGCGCGGCTTTGAAATCGCCCAAGGTCGCCTGGGCCCGGGTCGGATTCATCACTGCATGCGTTCCATCGGCATGGCCGAACGGGCGTTGGAATTGATGTGCCAGCGCGCCATCAGTCGTACGGCCTTCGGCAAACCACTGGCGCGCCTGGGGGGCAACATCGACAAAATTGCCGATTCGCGGATGGAGATCGACATGGCTCGCCTGTTGACCTTGAAAGCGGCTTACATGATGGACACTGCAGGTAATAAAGTGGCGAAGAGCGAAATCGCCCAGATCAAAGTCGTTGCGCCGAACGTCGCCTTGAAGGTAATCGACCGGGCGATCCAGATCCACGGCGGCGCTGGGGTTTCCAACGATTTCCCGTTGGCCTATATGTACGCCATGCAACGCACCCTGCGCCTGGCCGACGGTCCGGATGAAGTCCACCGCGCCGCCATCGGCAAGTTCGAGATCGGCAAGTACGTGCCCAAGGAAATGCTCCGCAGCGGGCAGTGAGGATCACTTCAATCTGCCTACGCCATCACGAGCCTGCTCGCGATGGCGTACTTGCATGACCTACCGGCCAATGGTCGACCTTACTCCTTGACGCTCATGTATTCCTCGGCCCAGCGGATGTATTCCTCTGGCTGGGTGTAGGTGTGGGTCAGTTCGGTGGCGCTGAGGTCCGAAGCCTGCGTGAAGATCTGCCGCTGTTCCCGCAAGCTGTCATAGGTGGCCTTGATCGCGGCAAAATAGGCGCCGTGGCCATCGATGGTGACGCGTACGCCCAGCTCGGCCAGACGTTTGTCGTCGCGCAACAGCGGGTTTCCGTAAGTGACCAGCATCAATGGCACGCTCAGGTTCTCGCTGATCTTTTCCAGGTGCTCGAAGTCCTGCACGCCCACCATGCAAATCCCGTCAGCGCCAGCGCGTTCGTATTGCTGGGTGCGGCTGATGATTTCCTGGACTGGCAGGATCCCGGCGTTGGTGCGGGCGATGATCGCCATTTCCGAATCGACTCTCGCTTCCAGCGCCGCGCGGATCTTGCCGACGCCTTCGGCCACGCTGATCAGGTCAGTGGATTTGCGGCCAAATTGCGCCGGGAGCAAGGTGTCTTCAATCGTCAACGCAGCTACGCCGGCACGTTCAAGTTCGATGATGGTGCGCATCACGTTGAGCGCGTTGCCATAGCCATGGTCGGCGTCGGCAATCACCGGCAGTTGAGCCACGCGACCGATGCGGGTGGCCTGTTCGGCGAACTCGCTGAGGGTGATCAAGGCAAAGTCCGGCGCGCCCAGTACCTGCAATGACGCGACTGAGCCGCCCAGGATACCCACTTCAAAACCCAGGTCGGCGGCAATGCGCGCCGACATCGGATCAAACACCGAGGCGGTGTGGTAGCACGTTTGGGAAGCCAGCAGGTGGCGAAAGTTACGACGCAAATCTTGATGGGAAAGCCTGGACATGTGAGTTCCACCAATGGGAATGGAAGGGCTTGAGCAAAGATGTCAACGCCGAATGTCCAAAGGCTATCACGTAGCAGGCGAAAAGATGATGACGAATGCGCATGGGCCATGTTTCCGGCGCATCGAAAAAAAGGCCGCAAGCCCTGGGAGGCCTACAGCCTGGAAAAATGCCTTTTACTTACCTGTCATCAATCTTGAGTCGGTTCGCCCCAGATCTTCTTGATCTCATGGATGTTTGCGACGTTGAAGCGAAGTGTCCATTCCGGTAGCTGGCACGGAGCCTCACTCCGTAGCTTTGTCGCAGTATCAACCACATTAGTACCCGCTCGCAGCAAAGGCGCTGCGTCCCACTCATTAATCAAGTTATTGTTGTTCATGTTTCTTCCTCTTGTTGTTGCCGGGCAGCGACTGGCTGCCTGGGTTTAGTAATAACAGTGTTTCTGCAAACAGCATCATCTCTTGCGCAGCTACGCCGGGGTAAAGCGGCGTGTAATGTTCATCGAAACACCAGGACTCGTCGGCCCTGACTGAATCTTCAGGATGAATGAGTAAACTGAGCGATGCGGACATGGACTGCGGCGCAAGTTGTCTATGGATTTCTCGTAATGCGGGCATGTACAGCACTTCGCCCGGTGCAAGTTTGACCGTGCGTTCTTTTCCCAGTCGAGGGGCGTGGCCAGCTTGCAATGGCAGATCATCCAATATTTCCCGAACGATGCTTGTATAACCATCACCGCTGTAGCCGACAGCGTACATTTCAAAGTCATGACTATGGTTCAGGCCATAGATAAATGTTTCGCTTTCGTCGTATGTATCGACCGGCGACCAAAACCCCAGGCGGAGGGTAAATTCGTTATTGCTGTGCAAGACAAACGCATAAGCGTTGTACAGGCTGCTGCGCGTGCTGAAACCGTCCTGCTGGATGGTGGAATATAGATGGTCGCTCAATAAAGAACGGTTTTTTGCCAACTGACGCAGGTCCTCTGCAATCCTGGTTTGGTCTCGCTGGCTATCATATGTGTTCAGGCGCTCGACAAATGTGTTCAGATTCATGCCGTCGCCTCCAAGGGCTGGAGCAGATTATCCAGCCGCGTGTTTCGATGCTTTTTCAGCAGCGGGACGTAGCTCATTGCTTTTTGCCGGTCGGTCCGATAAAGCATCTGGAAGGCTTTCCACGCCACGGCGGGGTGATAGTGGTAAATCAATTCCTCGGCGACCTTGGGCCCATTGGGGTCCTGAATCGTTTCGAGCAGCTCCAGGCTTACCAGGTAACGGGCAGCACTTTCGTCTTGAGGTAGCCAGGCTATCTTGCGCAGCGAGACGCGATCGAACACGCTGATGTCCGCACTTCGGTCCGGCAGATTGATTCTGCCCGCTAGACCACCGTGCTCCCGGTGTCCTTGGCAATAGTCGAATAACGTATCGCGGCCATCGATAATGACTGGGTTCGCTTTATCTATAACTACCTTGTCGGCCTTTCGCAGATGCTGTCCGTCAAGGGTGTACCGTAGAATTTCAAAGGGTCGGTCAAGGGCGAACAAAATGCTCTGCCCAGGCACCGAATACAATGGCGAGCGCGGAGCGTCAAGTGTCAATGTCTTGATGCTTATATTGCCAATACTGGTGCAGTGCAATATTAAAGTTGCCGTGTGCAGATTGGTGAAACTCATAATGGCCGCGCGGCGGGATTGCGCAGTGGCAAATTCTGATTGTACGCTCAGGTGGCTGATCAATTGTTTGACTTCAGTCGTCATGTCTAATGTGGCTATTGTTTGCCTGATGCGTTCTGGCGGCATTCTCCTGCTTATTAGATTTTTTATCATGAGCACGTTATTCGTTCAGTTGGAAAGAGTGTTGGAGAGTATGAGTTTTGCGCGGGTGAGGGCAATTAAGGAATTGTCGATAAGTATTGCTTATCAACTGTCTGGCTATTTGGCTTTATGAGGCAAGGCGCTGTTTGAGGGCGAAACAGCTGTGCCAAGGCTAGGCCGCCACGGCATGTCGCCCCTGCTTGAGTAAAGTTACGGCGCGAACCGTGTCGCCCGGTTGCACTTGCAAGCGTTTGGCGGTGACGCGGTCGACGAGCAGGCTTTCGCCGTGCTGGTGCGCCCGGGCGCTGGTGACGCGGCAGTTTTCCAGGCGGCGGTTATGAATCAGCCAGATCGGGGCCTGTTCGTCGGGCGTGCCGATCATCAAGGACAGCGACCGGCTGTCACGCACGCTACGGATCGTCGATACCGGCGCCTCGATCACCGGGCCGGCATCAAAAATATCAACGTATCCCTTATGGACGAAACCTTCGGCGTTGAGGATCCTGAGGGCGGGTTCGGTGTCCGGATGCGCCTTGCCTATTACAGCCTGGGCCTGTTTGGTGAGCAGACACGTATACAACGGTTGACGTGGCATCAACTCGGCGATGAACGATTTGTTGCCCATCCCAGACAACTGATCGGCGCAGCTGAAGTCCTTCTTGAAAAAGTGTCGCCCCAGACTATCCCAAAATGGCGAGCAGCCTTGTTCATCCGCTTGGCCTCGCAGTTCGGCGATCAGCTTTTCTCCAAACAACCGGGAAAATTCGGCGACGAACAGCAGGCGTGCAAGGGACAACAAGCGCCCGTTGTGGCCGCGACGCAGCTCCGGATGGAGGAATAACGAGCAGATTTCCGATTGCCCGGTCATTTCATTGTTGAGGAACAACGTGGGGATTTGCCGTTGGATGCCCAGCTCAGGCGCCGAGCTGACCGTTACACCGACGCGATAGTTGTACCAGGGCTCGCGTAGCCCGACCGCGCCGGTCAGTGCGCTGATGCCCACTACTCGACGGTCATCGTCCTCGAGCACGAACAGGTAGTCAGCGTCGGCCCGCTCGACCTGCCCGGCAAAGGTGCGTTGGGCCCAGCGCACGCGGTGTGCCAGGCGCTCCTCATTGGCCGGCAGGCTGGTAAACCCCGGGCCGGCGCAACGGGCCAGTTCCAGCAGGGCGGGGAGGTCGGTCAGGGCAACCGGGCGAACTATCATGACGTGGCTCCTTCATCATGCCGGGCACGGTCTTGGCACGAGGTACGCAATCGAACGCGTTTCATAGGCTGACCACCCGGACCCGATCGCCTTCTGCGATACCCAGCGCTGCCAGCATGTCAGGGTGCAGGGACACCGGCTCTTCGGCGTTGACGTCCAGCTCGGCAATGATGGCCCGGTAGTTTCCAAGGCCATCATTGCTGACCAGGTAACGACCGCGGGCATCGATCTGCCGGCTCTGTCGCACGATGGCTGAACGGCTGTGGGTAATCGAGCGAATATTGGTTATCCGGGCATGCAGCGTCGGCCCGCCGTCAAAGATGTCCACGTAGCTATTCGTTTCGAAACCCTCGCGCTTTAAAATGTCGAAGGCTTCCTGGCCATCGGGATGCACCCGGCCGATGCAGGCCTGCGCCTCTGGCGGCAGCATGGGGACATAGATCGGATATTGGGGCATCAGTTCGGCGAGAAAGGTACGGCTTTGCAGGCCGCACAGACGTTCGGCTTCGGTGTAGGGCAGATCGAAGAAATGCTGGCCGACGGCGTCCCAGAAGGGCGACTGGCCGTCTTCACTGCTGAAACCGACGATTTCGGTGATTACCGCCTCGGCAAAGCGCCGGGGATGAGCACCAATGAACATCAGCCGGGCCCGGGAGAGCAGCTCCGATTCAGGCGTGCGCACGCGTGCGGCGTCGATGTGGAAACCGCGTAGCAGCGTCTGGCCGTTGAGGTCCTGGCACAACGACAGCGCTGGTACGCCATGCTGGATGTTCAGCTCCCGGGACTCGCTGGAAAACGGCCGGTTGCGCAGGCTGTAGAACGGTTCATCGCAACCGGTAGCGGCGACAATCTCCGAGCAGCCCACCAGGCGGCCTGACGCCAGGTCCTGCAAGACAAAAAAGTAGTTCTCTGCCCCAGGGGCCTGCACATCGGCGTCGAAAGCGGCGCACGAAGTGAGGATTCGGTCCCGCAGGCGATCGGTGTCGTCAGGAAGCGAAGTGACACCTACCAGGCTGTCGCGGGCCAGTTGTTGCAACTGCGGCAAATCGCTTAACTGAACTGGACGTAAGGCCAGCATGGATAGCACTCCTGTTCAAAAGAGCCCGCTGTCAGGTGCCGGGCTTGACGATCACTGTCGATGTCCACGCGTTGTAGCTTGTAGCCGAATTTCATCACCGTCGTGTTATAGCAGCGGAGCGAGATAAGCACTCCAGGTCCGCACTGACTCGGGACTGCGCAACTGGTCATTGCGAACTTCGATCAGCACCGAGTCCAGGCCGCGGCCGTCGCCGTGTACCGGAACTGTCATGTCGCTCAGGGGGCTGACTTTGTAGGGCTGGTTACCGGCCGCCCGCAACGAATGTCGCCCGAGGCCGTCGACGATGCGCTGGGCATAGTCCCTGGCTTCGCCATACAGCACGCCGGCCTCGAGGGCGCGCGGTTGTCCATAGAAAACCGGCGTGAAACTGTGGATACCCACCACTCGCACGGTGCGGTTTTCGCCCAGGCGTTGGTCGATCAAAGCCCGCAATTGATCATGAAATGGATGGAAGAGGCACTGTTGGCGATATTCGCGCGTTGCGTCGTCCAGGGATTGGTTACCGGGAACCTGATAGATCTCGCTTTGTGCCGGAATGCTGTCGGCGACGTGAAGTGGGCGGTTCAGGTCGATCAACAATCGCGAGTAATTAGCCGACAGCAGGGTCGCTCCGAGGGTTTCGGACAGCCGCTCGGCGAGGGCCAAGGCCCCAATGTCCCAGGCAATATGCTCCTGGGCGGCCGTTTCATCCAGGCCCAGCTCGTTCAGCGCGTCTGGGATGAAGCGGCTGGCGTGTTCGCAAACCAGCAGCACGGGGTGCTCGGAGTCTTCCCGGAGCAATCGGAACGCCGGCTTGGTGTACAGACCCCATTCGGTACATTCAATGGATTCACGCATAGTGCTCACAAAGTTTGGCAGGCGACGGTGCCTGGGCCAAGGCCAGCTTCTGGGCCTTCAAGGCGAAACGGGTTTGCACCAACGGACCAGGCACGGATCGATGATCGGGTCTCTGGAGAGAGGATCCATGCTCCTTGCCTGGATAAATACTGGGTTCTTCCGTAACTTCGAAAATAGTATTTGGTTAGCAGGGGCCGCATGTCCAGAGGTTTTTATGATCAGTTTAAAAAGCCCTGAAATTATCCAGAAGCCTTGTAGGGGGTATGACTCACCCACATGGGTTACAAATCAGTTCAAGCACATAGGTAACAGTTATTAACTGGCATGGTCGATTTCGCGAGGATCTGACCATGCCCTGGAAAGAGCTGAA